>NZ_JALXKS010000016.1 GCF_025144725.1 Brevibacterium sp. p3-SID960
ATGGTCATCAAATGTCATTACATCCTTGCTTCAACCAGAAACAAAAAACATTCTGGCATCACAAAAACAAACAAACACGCTATTGAGTTCTCAAAGAACAGACGCCCTCCGCAGCTGTCAAAGCCGTTTTCGCTTTGTTCACCGCGGCGCGATCGGTTATTCACTTTAGACTTACACCTCCGTGCTTTGCAAATCGCTTCTCCGTGATCTGCGCCACACGCTTCTTCTCTCTGGACCTGCCGTGAACGACGGTCATCGTGAAGATTCAGTGTCAGCTGTCCTCGACTGCCGTTCCAGTGGTAGCGAGGCATCCAGCGGTTCGTATGCGACCGGGATAACCTGCTCTCTTCGGTGTTTCCGTCGAGCAACAGGTACTAACCTACACAGGGTCTCCAGAGCTTTGCAACTCGAGGGCGCTGTGTTCTGGCTCACCGCTGATTTCAAGCCGCAGAACCGGCCTCGGCGCCCCCGTGGCGGCTCCGTCGGCGGGTGCCGAGGAACAGCACCACGGCACCCGCTCCGATGACAATCCACCCGGAGACCCCCAGCGGGTTCGCGATGATCGGTTTCGACCACGTCCCGCCGGCAGCAACAAGGATGCTGATCCCGGCCGCGGCGTTGAAGCCGCCATGACCGATCGCAGTCGGCCAGGTCGAACCGGATGTCTCCCGCAGCCACACGAATACTGCGCCCACGCAGATGCAGCCGATCATCATGACCGGGATCGAGATCGGCGAACGCGTCTCGAAATTGTGCCCGAGCAGCAGCACGGGTGCATGCCAGGCGCCCCAGATCGCTCCAGAGACGACGGTCATCGCAACGGTCCCCAGACCTCGGCGGCGAAGAGCTGCCGTAAGGTATCCGCGCCATCCCAGCTCCTCACCCAGACCGAGCACCCCGTTGGGGACGACGGCAGCGACAACAACCTGCACGATCTGCAGCAGGACGAAGAGCACCAACGGCATCGCCAGGCCCGTCGCCTCGAGCTGCTCGCGAACCGCTGTCATCTGCCAGTCCGGCTCGAAACCGCCGAGCAGCATCGCCACAAGGCCGGCGAGAATCGTGAGGACGAAGACGATGCCGATCGCCAGCATGCTGAACAGCAGCACCCGGAGGGCGGGGTGGAGACGGCCGATGCGTCCGGCAGGGCTGCCATCGGGCGCGCGCAGGGGCCCGGCGCCCAGCGCCGCGAACGCCTGCCGGAAGGGCACCTTCTCGACCACACGCATGACGACAAGCGCGCTGATCGCAGGCGTGAACATCATGAGCGACATGAGCAGGGCCGGCACGATGGCAGCGATGACCGCCTCACCGGTGGGCGGGTTGTCGGCATCGGCGTTCACGAGCTGACTGGCAGGGCTGTCGGTGCCGAAGAACAGCTCATAGTTGAGCCACAGCGGGAGCACGGCAAACCAGGCGAGACCATATGCCAGAAGGCAGAAGATGATGATGGCGCGCCAGGAGCCGAAAGCCGGGTCTGCCGACGAGGCCCGGGGCGGGGATGCAGGCTGGGGAGCCGTCACTGAATCTCCTGTTCTCAATTGCTTTGTCCCTCAGCACACTATCGCTGTCTCACCGGGTTCGGGATCCAGCGCATCAAGGTCCCGGACATGGTCTTCCCGCAGATACTCGTCCTGATTGAGGTTCTTTCACTCCGGACGGGCGATCACCACCGTCGCCGTCTTCGCATCCATCGTCGCCTCGCTCAACCAGGTCAGGGAGGACGACTCCCCCGGGATCACGAAGACGATCGACGCACGCGCCGAGAGCATCTCGCTGGCGCAGAAGGGGTTCATCAAACTCGAGGATGCGCTCTTCTGCCGCGGAGACGTGCCGTTGCACCCCGGTGCCAAGCGCTGCTACGAAGAACCGTTGCATCCGGGTGCCAAGCGCTGCTACGAAGAGCAGGGCGTCGACACCGGCGAGTGAGCCGATGTGAATGCCGAACAGGGCCGGAGTGCAGATTCGCATCCCAGCCCTGTTCGTCGGGTGGGGACTGTCAGTGGGTGACGGACAGTGCGCCGAGTGTCTTCTTGCCACGGCGCAGCAGCACGACACCGCGGTCGCCAGCATCAAGGACGTCATCGGTAGTGATCGTCTGTTCGCCGTCGGTGACCTTGACGTTGTTGACGTAGGCGCCGCCGTCCTTGATGGCCCGGCGTGCCTCGCCCTTGGACTTGACGATGCCCGAGGCGGCGAAGGCGTCAGCGACCGGCATCCCGGCCGAGACCTCAGCGGCTGGGACCTGCGTGCCGGGCAGCTCGGCAGTCGCCGAGCCCAGGGTTCCCGGGTCGAGAGCTGCCAGTTCGCCGGAACCGAAGAGCGCCTCGGCGGCGGCGAAGACCTGCCGGGTCGTCTGCTCGCCATGGACGAGAGTCGTGACGTCCTCGGCCAGGGCCCGCTGGGCGACCCGCTTGTGCGGGGCGGCTGCGAAGTCCTCACCGATCTGGTCGATCTCCTCAAGCGAGCGGAACGAGAATACCTTGAGGAACTTCATGACATCGCGGTCATCGGCGTTGAGCCAGAACTGGCTGAACGCGTACGGGCTGGTCAGCTCTGGGTCGAGCCACACGGTGCCCGATTCGGTCTTGCCGAACTTCGTGCCATCGGCCTTCGTCATGAGCGGGGTGGCCATCGCGTGGACGCTGACCCGCTCGACGCGGCGGATGAGGTCAGCACCAGCGGTGAGGTTGCCCCACTGGTCGGAGCCGCCGTGCTGGAGCGTGATGCCGTAGCGGCGGTAGAGCTCGAGGAAGTCGTTGCCCTGCAGGATCTGGTAGGCGAACTCGGTGAACGAGATGCCGTGCTCGCTCTGCAGGCGGGCGGCGACCGTCTCCTTGGCCAGCATCCGGTTGACCGAGAAGTGCTTGCCGATGTCGCGCAGGAAGTCGATGGTCGAGATCTCACCGGTCCAGTCGAGGTTGTTGACCAGCTGGGCGGCATGCGGGCCCTCGACGTCGAGGAAGCGCTCGATCTGTGCGCGGATCTTCTCCACCCAGCCTTCGACGACATCGCGTTCGTTCAGCGTCCGCTCCCCCGACATCCGAGGGTCGCCGATGAGGCCGGTGGCGCCGCCGACGAGTGCGTACGGGTTGTGGCCGGCCAGCTGCAGCCGGCGGGCGAAGAGCAGCTGAACGAGGTTGCCCATGTGCAGGCTGGGTGCGGTCGGGTCGAAACCGATATAGAAGCTGATCGGACCTGCGCCGAGCGCCTGCTGCAGCGCCTCTTCATCGGTGGACAGCGCCACCAGTTCGCGGGTCTTCAGCTCACGGAAGATATCAGTCACGATTCACCTTTTCTCATCGGGCCTGCGCGGCGCCGAAATCCGTTGCAGTCACCGCGCTGGTGCCGGGCCGATTCTTCCCGGCAGCACCACAGTGCATATCTTACTCAGACACGCAGGTGCGCCGGGGCGGGGTCCGTATCCCGTCAGGGGAACTGGGCTCAGCAGCTCTGCCTTGACCGCGGTCTCCTCGAACTCCGCTGCCGGGTCGGAAAGCGCGGTGATCGCACCGCCGACTCCGCAGCTGAAGCTCTCGATGGTGATGACGAGGGTGCGGATGACCATCGACAGGTCGAGTGCACCAGACAGTGAGAAGTAGTCGAACGCACCGGAGTGGATGCCGCGCGGGCCGGCCTCGAGATCGTCGATGATCTCCATCGCCCTCGCCTTCGGCGCCCCGGTCATCGCTCCCCGGGAAGCAGGCACACAGGAAGTCCACCGCGCTGGCATCGTCGGCCGGCTGGTATGAGTGCCTCGTAGACGGCCCGGTCGTGGCGCACCCTCAGCTCCCGGGTGACGGGCGGGCTGTTCGACAGCAGCGCCGCGTCCGAGGCGGTGAGGTGTGGGCGGTGCTGGCGCCGCATTCGGCTTTGCGCTCGTGGCCGCGGCTGCCGGTCCAGCCGAGGGCGAACCCGCGCCCGCCGTCCCGCCCAGGGCGGGCGGGGCGGCGGGCGATCGGCGAACCCGGCCTCAGTTCAGCGGGTTGAGGAATCCGCGAAGTCGCGCAGACGGCTGAGTTCCGCCTCGGCGTTGGCCAGCTGCTGGGCGACAGCACTGCGGGCGGTGCCGCCCTTGGCTGACCGCGCGTCGATCGAGCCGAGCGTGGTGAGCACCTCGCGCATCTCGGGTGTGAAGTGCGCGGAGATCTCCGCATAGTCCTCATCGGAGAGATCCCACAGCTCGACACCGCGCGACTCGGCCTTCGCGACGGCTGCGCCGGAGAGCTCGTGGGCGACTCGGAAGGGCACGCCCTGGCGGACGAGCCATTCGGCGACATCGGTGGCCAGCGCGAAGCCGCGCGGGGCCAGATGCGCCATCCGCTCGGTGTCGAACGTCAGCGTCTGCACCATCCCCGCGAAAGCCGGCAGCACGAGGGCCAAGGTGTCGACGGCGTCGAAGACCGGCTCCTTGTCCTCCTGCAGATCGCGGTTGTAGGCCAGCGGCATCGCCTTGAGGGTGGCGAGCAGACCGGTGAGGTCGCCGATGAGGCGGCCGGCCTTGCCGCGGGCGAGCTCGGCGACATCGGGGTTCTTCTTCTGCGGCATGATCGACGAACCGGTCGAGAACGCATCATCGAGGGTGATGAAGGAGAACTCGGCAGTCGCCCAGGCGATGATCTCCTCACTCAGCCGCGACAGGTCGATGCCGGTCATCGCCGAGACGAACGTGAACTCTGCGAACACGTCGCGGCTGGCGGTGCCGTCGATGGAGTTCTCCGCCGAATCGGAGAACCCCAGTTCAGCCGCGACTGCCTGCGGGTCGAGGCCGAGGGAGGACCCGGCGAGCGCACCGGAGCCGTAGGCCGAGGCGTCGGCCCGGGAATCGAGATCGACCAGCCGATCGACATCGCGCATGAGCGGCCAGGCGTGGGCGAGCAGATGGTGGGCCAGCAGCACCGGCTGGGCATGCTGCAGATGCGTTCGGCCCGGCATCGGCGCCTCCGGGTGGGCCTTCGCCTGGGTGATGAGCGCCTCAACGACATCGAGGACGAGACCGGCGATGATGCGGGCGGAGTCGCGGATGTACATCCGGCCCATCGTCGCGATCTGATCGTTGCGCGACCGCCCGGCACGCAGCTTGCCGCCGAGTTCCGGCCCAGCGATCTCCAGCAGGCCGCGTTCGAGTGCCGAATGGACGTCCTCATCGGAGTCGGCTGCGGTGAACTCACCGGAGGTCACGCGGCGCTCGAGCTCATCGAGGGCTTCGATCATGCCCTCGAGCTCGCTCTCATCGAGCAGTCCGGCGCGGTTGAGCACCCTCGCGTGGGCCCGGGAACCGGCCAGATCGTAGGCGGCCAGCCGCCAGTCGAAGTGCGTCGACTTCGACAGCAGCACCACGGCGTCTGAGGGCCCTGAGGCGAACCGGCCGCCCCACAGAGCCAGCCGCCTCGGCGCCTCGGACCCGGGGGCGGCATCCGACCCGGACGCCGACCCGACACCGGTTGCGTGCTCTGGTGAGGTTCCTGGTGCCGGGCTCACAGCCGGCTTCCCTTGTCGAACTTGTGGTCGCGGGCTGCGGCCTGCTTCGAGGACAGTCCGTAGATGTCGATGAAGCCGCGGGCCGAGGACTGGTCGAAGGTGTCGCCTTCGTCGTAGGTGGCCAGGCCGAAGTCGTACAGCGAGGACTCCGAGCGGCGTCCGGTGACGGTGGCGCGGCCGCCGTGGAGCTCCATCCGGATCTCACCGCTGACGTACTCCTGGGTGTCGTCGATGAACGCATCGAGCGAGCCTTTGAGCTCGGAGAACCACTGGCCATCGTAGACGACCTCGGTCCAGCGCTGGTCGACCATCCGCTTGAACCGGGCCTGCTCGCGCTCGAGCGTGATGTTCTCCAGTTCCTTATGTGCGGCGATGAGCGTCATCGCACCGGGGGCTTCGTAGATCTCGCGGCTCTTGATGCCCACCAGGCGGTCTTCGACGATGTCGATGCGGCCGATACCCTGGGCACCGGCCCGCTGATTGAGCTCCTCGATGGCCTGCAGCGGGGTGACGTCGCGGCCGTCGATTGCGACCGGGATGCCCTTGTCGAAGGTGATGGTGACCTCGTCGGCCGGCGGCGGGAAGGTCGGGTCGTCGGTGTAGTCGTAGACGTCCTTGGTGGGGCCATTCCAGATGTCTTCGAGGAACCCGGTCTCCACCGCCCGGCCCCACACGTTCTGGTCGATGGAGAACGGATTGGACTTCGTCGTCACGATCGGCAGCTCGTTGCGTTCGGCGTATTCGATGGCCTTCTCACGAGTGAGTGCGAGATCGCGGACCGGGGCGATGCACTTCATGTCCGGGGCCAGCGAGGTGATCCCGACTTCGAAGCGGACTTGGTCGTTGCCCTTGCCGGTGCAGCCGTGGGCGACGGTGGAGGCGCCGAACTTGCGGGCTGCGGTCACGAGGTGCTTGACGATGACCGGACGTGAGAGTGCTGAGACGTTCGGGTAGGCGTCCATGTACAGCGTGTTGGCTTTGAGCCCGGGCATGCAGTATTCGTTGGCGAACTCGTCGCGGGCGTCGGCGACATAGGCTTCGACCGCACCGCAGTCGAGCGCGCGCTGGCGGATCGTCTCGAGGTCTTCGCCGCCCTGGCCGACGTCGACGGCCATCGCCACCACCTCGGCGCCGGTGGCCTCGTGGATCCAGCCGATCGCCACGGAGGTGTCGAGGCCTCCCGAGTAGGCGAGCACAATGCGTTCAGTCATATGAAGCTCCTTTTCAGCAATGTCATATCTGATTCAAGACTATGGGGTGGGGCGGGCCGACGCCCGCGGTGGTGCACTGGCGGCAGTCGGCTCAAGTGTCGCCGGCCAGTTCGTGCAGCTTCTCCGCTAGCGCCTCGCCGGTAGTCGCTTCAGCGGCGATGACGAGCACGGTGTCGTCCCCGGCGATCGTGCCGAGCACCTCGGGGATGACGGATCGGTCGAGCGCCGAGGCCAGGTACTGGGCGGCCCCAGGCGGGGTGCGCAGCACGACGAGCTGCCCGGAGCTGGTGGCGGTCACGAGCAGCTCTTCGAGCAGTCGCTGCAGCTTCGCGTCGAGCAGGTCAGCGGCCTGCGCGGACTGCAGGCTGCGGTCCCCGCCCTCACCGGGCACGGCGTAGACGGAGCCCTTCCCGGTGCGCACTTTGACCGCGCCGAGGTCGACGAGGTCGCGTGACAGGGTCGCCTGGGTCACAGAGAACCCGCGGCCGGTCAGCAGCCCTGCGAGCTCGGTCTGCGAGTGGATCGTGTGGGTGCGGATGAGTTCGATGATGAGCTGCTGTCGGGCGGCCTTAGTCGTCGGCGTCAGCTGTTCGCTCATGCCTGCGCCTCCAGCCAGGCCATGAGACCCATCTGGGCGTGCAGCCGGTTCTCGGCCTCATCGAAGACGACCGACTGGGGGCCGTCGATGACCTCGGCGGTGATCTCCTGTCCCCGGTAGGCCGGCAGGCAGTGCATGACCAGCGCGCCGTCGGCGGCGCCGTCGAGCAGGGCGGCGTTGACCTGGTAGGGCAGGAACGGCGAGTCGGCGCCGTCGCGGCCTTCGGCGTCGTGGCCCATCGACACCCACGTGTCGGTCACCAGCACATCGGCGCCGGCTGCGGCCGCCGCGGCGTCGGCGGTGATCTCGATCGACCCGCCGGTCTCGGCGGCCAGGGCCTGCGCGCGCTGAACGATCGCGGTGGCCGGCTGGTGGCTGGCAGGGGCTGCGATGCGCACGTGCATGCCGGCATTCGCGCCGGCGAGCAGGTAGGAGTTGGCCATATTGTTCGCCCCGTCACCGAAGTACGACAGCGTCGTGCCGGCCAGCCCCCCGGGTGCCGCGGTCGGTCGGTGCTCGCGGATGGTGAGCAGGTCGGCCAGCAGCTGGCACGGGTGGTAGTCATCGGACAGGGCGTTGATGACCGGCACGGACGCATGGGCGGCCATCTCCTCCAGACCGGCCTGTGCGTAGGTGCGCCAGACGATCATCGAGACCATCCGCGACATAACCTGTGCGGTGTCGGCGATCGACTCCTTGTGCCCGAGCTGCGCCTCGCCGGGGTTGATGATGAGCGGGCTGCCGCCCAGCGCGGCGATGCCTGCGGCGAAGGACACGCGGGTGCGGGTGGAGGTCTTGTCGAAGATGACGGCCACGGTCTGCCGGGCCGTGCCCGAGGCGGCGGTTCCCGGGCCTGCGAAGGGCACCCGGGTGCCGGGATCGGTCTTGAGTTCGGCTGCCAGGTCGAGGACTTCGAGCAGTTCGCCGGGGCTGAGGTCGGTGTCGGTGAGGAAGTGTCGGGTCATGACTGTGCCTTCACGGTGTCGGCGATGAGTGCTGGCAGCGCTTCGATGAAACTGTGCAGCTGTGTGGGGGTGATGATGAGCGGGGGCGCCAGGCGGATTCGGTCGGGGGTGACCGGGTTGATGATGAAGCCGGCCTCCTGTGCGGCGGCCGCCAGTGCAGAGGCGACCGGCAGTACGCCGGCGTCTGTGTGCTGCGGGTCGGTGATGGCGAACGAGCGCAGCAGCCCTGCCCCGCGCACGGCGGTCACGCCGGGGACGGCTGAGAGCTGCTCGGCCAGCTGGTCGCCGGTCGCGCGGACATGGGCGAGCAGTCCGTCTGTCTCGATGGTGTCGAGTACGGCGACTGCGGCCGCGGCGCTGACGGGATTGCCGCCGAAGGTGGTGCCGTGCTGGCCTGCCGACAGCAGCGCGCTGACGTTCTGGCCGATGGTGATGAGTGCGCCGATCGGGATGCCGCCGGCCAGTCCTTTGGCCACGGTGATGGCATCGGGCATGATGTCCTCGCCGATCTCCGGGTGCTGGAAGGCGAACCAGTGGCCGGTGCGGCCGATGCCGGTCTGGACTTCGTCGAGGATCATGAGCGCACCGGCTGCCCTCGTCGCCTCGCGCACGGCTCTCAGGTAGCCGGGCGGGTGCAGCCGCACGCCGCGCTCTCCCTGGATCGGTTCGATGATGACGGCGGCGACCGTGTCGTCCACAGCGCTTCTCAGCGCGTCGACGTCGCCGAAGGGCACATGGGTGGCCTCGGGCATGAGCGGGGCGAACGGCGCACGGTAGGCTTCCTTGGCCGTCAGCGACAGGGCGCCGATGGTACGGCCGTGGAAGGCGCCGTCGACGGCGATGATGCGTGAACGCCCCGGGGTGCCGGGATCAGGGGCATCCACCCGGCGGGCGAGTTTGATGGCGGCCTCATTGGCTTCGGTGCCGGAGTTGGCGAAGAACACCTGGGAGCCTGCTGGCGCGCCGGCGATCTCCAGCAGCTTCAACGCCAGGTTCAGCTGCGGGTCGGTGGTGAAGAAGTTCGAGACGTGGTCGATCGTCGACAGCTGACCGGCCACCGCCTCGGTGATGGCCCGGTGGCCGTGGCCAAGCGTGTTGACGGCGATGCCGCCGAGCAGGTCGAGGTAGTCCCTGCCAGCGTCGTCGGTGACGGTGCAGCCGTCGGCGGCCACGAGCTTCGCCTTCGGGGCGCCGAAGACCGGCAGCATCGTCTGGGCGTAGTCATCCTGCCAGCTCATGCCTGTCCTCCCTTCGTGTGGTCGTCCTGGACCATCGTGCCGATGCCTTCGGTGGTGAAGACCTCCAGAAGCAGCGAGTGGGCCATCCGGCCGTCGATGATGTGGGCCTGGCGCACGCCAGCTTCGACTGCCTCGAGAGCGGCGGTCATCTTCGGGATCATCCCGGAGTCCAGGCGCGGCAGCAGCTCGCGCAGCTGCGCCGGTGTGATCGCTGAGAGCAGTGAGTCCTTATCCGGCCAGTCGGCGTAGAGGCCGGGCACGTCAGTGAGCATGACGAGCTTGTCGGCCCCGATCTGCCGGGCGATTGCGGCTGCTGCGAGGTCGGCGTTGATGTTCAGCGGCTTGTTGACAGCTCCGCCTGCCTCGGCGGCGATCGAGCAGATGACCGGGATGCGGCCGGCGGCCAGCAGCTCGTTGATGAGCTCGGTGTTGACCGAGACGATCTCGCCGACCCGGCCGAGGTCGATCTCCTCACCGTCGACGGTGGCGGTTATGCGCTTGGCCAGCAGCAGGTCCCCATCCTCTCCGGAGAGACCGACGGCGGCGTCGCCGTTCTGGTTGATGCGGGCGACGACTTCGCGGTTGACCTGCCCGGAGAGCACCATCCGCACGACCTCTGCGGCCTCTTCGCTGGTGACCCGCTGGCCGGCGCGGAACTCGCTGTCGATGCCGAGGCGATCGAGCATCCGGGAGATGTGCGGTCCGCCGCCGTGGACGACGATCGGGCGGAGACCTGCGAAGCGCAGGAAGGCGATGTCGTCGGCGAAGGACTGCTGCAGCTCCGGGGAGACCATTGCGTTGCCGCCGTACTTGATGACGATGGTCGCGCCTTTGAAGGTCTTGATCCAGGGCAGCGCCTCGGTCAGGGTCTCGGCTTTGGCCTGGGCTTGGACGAGCCGGTGGGCAGGCGATGTCTCAGTCATGATGAGTAGGCGCTGTTCTCTTCGACGTAGTCATGGGTCAGATCCGAGGTCCACACGCTGGCTTCGAAGTTCCCGGCGTGCAGGTCGACCTTGACGACGACGCGGCGGTCGAAGAGCACCTCGGTGGGGTCGGCGGCCGGGGCGGAGCCGATGCAGACAGGCACGCCGTTGAAGGTGACGTCGATGGCTTGCGGGTCGAACTCGGCGTCGGTGGTCCCGACCTGGGCGACGACGCGGCCCCAGTTGGGGTCTTCGCCGAAGACGGCGGCTTTGAACAGGTTCGAGCGGGCAACCGCGCGGGATACCTCGACGGCCTGCTGCTCGGAGACGGCGCCGCGGGTGGTGATGGTGATGTCGTGGCCGGCGCCCTCGGCGTCGGTGTGCAGCTGGGCGGTGAGCTCGGCGCACACCTCGGTGAGCAGGCGGGTGAATTCGACGAGGTCGGCCTGGTGCTCGGAGGCCCCGGAGCTCATAACGATGACGGTGTCGTTGGTCGACATGCAGCCGTCGGTGTCGAGCCGGTCGAAGGTCTTCTGCGTCGCTGCCCGCAGGGCGATGTCGAGGTCGGCCGATTCGACGACGGCATCGGTGGTGATGACGACGAGCATCGTCGCCAGACCCGGTGCGAGCATGCCCGCACCTTTGGCCATGCCGCCGATGCGGTAAGCGGTGCCCTCGCGGGTGGCGGTCTTGGCCACGGTGTCGGTCGTCATGATCGCCTCGGCGGCAGCGGCACCTGCCTCCGGGGTCTCATTCGCAGCGTCGAGTGCAGCGGCGAGGCTGTCGAGGATCGGCTCGCGGAACTCCGGTCCCCCGACGCCGATGAGGCCGGTCGAGCAGACGAGGACGTCACTCGGGTCAGCGTCGAGGAGTTCGGCGGTGCGGGTGGCGGTGAGTTCGGTGGTCTCGTAGCCGTAGTCGCCGGTGTAGCAGTTCGCACCACCGGAATTCAGCACAACCGCCCGGGCGGTGCCGTCTGCTGAGGCCTGCTGGCTCCACAGCACTGGGTTGGCCTTGCAGCGGTTGGCGGTGTAGACGGCAGCAACCGCATCGGCTGGCCCGTCATTGACCACGACAGCGAGGTCGGCTTTTCCGCTGGGCTTGAGTCCGGCGGTGGTGCCTGCGGCGCGGAAGCCGCGCGGGTAGGTGACGCTCATGATGCGACTCCATTCGGCTGGCGAGTCGGTGGTGGCGGCCGCCGCCGCCATAATATGCATAACAATACATTACCTGCGAACTTTATTCATATCAGGCGGTGTCATTGTGAGGGAGATCACGGCCGACGGGTCGCCTGACCGCGTCTCAGGGGGCCAGTCCCCCGGTCGGCAGACCGGTTTCCTCCGGCAGGCCAAGGGCGAGGTGGGCTGACTGCAGCGCCTGGCCGGCGGTGCCGCGCACGAGGTTGTCAAGGGCGACGGCGACGACGATCCGGCCGGCGCGCTCGTCGATGCCGAACTGCAGGTGGGCGGTGTTCGACCCGGTGGTGGCCGACAGCTGCGGCCAGAACCCATCGACGAGCACCTGCACAAAGGGCTCATCGGCATATGCGGCGGCATACACCTCGGCGACAGCCTCGCGCGTCAGCTGGGCGCCACCGGCCGGGACGGCTGAGAGGGTGGCGAGGATGCCGCGACTGACGGGGATGAGCGTCGGGGTGAATGAGATGCGCACCGGACCACCGGCAGCATCGGCGCCGATGGCGAGGTTGAGGTTCTGTTCGATCTCAGGCACGTGCCGGTGGGCGCCGGCCACCCCGTAAGGCGAGGCGTTGCCGAGGATCTCAGCTGCCGTCAGGTGGGGTTTGAGTGCCTTGCCGGCCCCGGAGACGCCGTTGGCCAGCACCGCGCTCAGCCCGGTCGGCTCGATGATTCCGGCCTGCAGCAGCGGGCTAAGGCCGAGCGTCACGGCGGTGACATTGCAGCCGGGGACTGCGATGCGGCGGGCGCTGCGCAGCTGTTCGCGCTGCTTGGTGCCGTCAGCCAGCAGCATCTCCGGCAGGCCGTAGGTCCAGGTGCCCGGATGCGGGCTGCCGTAGAAATCCTCCCAGGCAGCCGGGCTGATGAGGCGGTGGTCGGCAGCCAGGTCGATGATGAGGGTCTCAGGTGAGGTCTCGGCGAGTTCGGCGGCGATCTCGCCGGAGGCGCCGTGCGGCAAGGCGAGGACGACGACATCGTGACCGGCGAGCACCTCAGCAGTCGAGGGCTTGACGATCATGTCGCCGTAGGCGAGCAGATGGGGCTGGTGGACCACCAGCCGGTCACCGGCACTCGAGTGGCCGCAAACCGTTGTAACGTGAAGTTCCGGGTGACTGCTCAGCAGCCTGAGGACCTCACCGCCAGCATAGCCGGTGGCGCCTGAGACTGCGACTGACATTCGCGACATATGCATAATCATACCGCATCATCGAACTTTATTCAGGAGGGGTTGTGGCCTACGTTGTTCAGGCGATCGAAGCCGGCGGACCGGAGGTGCTGCGCTACACCGAAATCGACGACCCGCAGGCGGGACCCGGCGAGCTCCTCGTCGAGGTCGCCGCTGCCGGCATCAACTTCATCGACACCTACCGGCGCAGCGGCCTGTATCCGATGGAGTTCCCGCACGTCGTCGGCAGCGAAGGCGCCGGTCGCGTCATCGCGGTTGCCGATGATGTCACCGGTTTCTCAGTCGGCGACCGAGTAGCCTGGCACAACGCGCCAGGCTCCTACGCCTCCCGCGTGGCCGTCCCGGCTGACGGAGTGCTGCGCGTGCCCGAGGGGGTGTCCGATGAGATCGCTGCCGCGATTCCGCTCCAGGGTCTGACCGCCCAGTATCTGGCAACCGGTTCCCACCGCCTCGAACCGGGCCAGACCGCACTCATCCACGCTGGTGCCGGCGGGGTCGGCCTGCTGCTCACCCAGCTGGCCAAGCACCTCGGCGCCCGCGTCATCACGACGGTCTCGACTGAGGAGAAGGCCGAGCTGTCCCGCAGTGCTGGTGCCGATGAGGTGTTCCTCTACGGACCCGGGGTCGACATCGCCGCCACGGTCCGCGAACTCACCGACGGCGCGGGCGTCGATGTCGCCTACGACGGCGTCGGCAGGGACACCTTCGATGCCTCCCTGGCCTCGCTCAAGGTACGCGGTTCCCTCGTGCTCTTCGGCGCAGCCTCCGGGCCGGTCGAACCCTTTGATATCCAACGGCTCAACTCCTCCGGCGGGCAGTTCCTCTCCCGCCCTTCACTGCAGTGGTTCGTCCGCAGCCCCGAGGAGCTGGCCGAGCGTTCGGGCATGCTCTTCGACGGGCTCTCAACCGGCTGGCTCGATTTCCGCGTCGGCCACGAGTTCCCGCTCGCGGAGGCTGCCGAGGCGCATCGAGCTCTCGAGGGACGCAAGACAACCGGCAAGGTCATCCTCAAGCCCTGATCCGGGCACTGCTCTTCCCCGCGGCGGGATCTTATGAGGTGCCCTCGGGAAGGGCGTCGATCATCGTCTCGGCGTCGCCGGCTCATGTCGCGATATCGTGCGCTGTCCCGATACGTTCAACCCGTCAATCGGCTGGTGAACCTGGCCTCGAACCGGGGTCGCGCTACTTGAATCGCCGGGTCGCCAGCGCAGGTGCCAGCACCACGGCTGCCAGGACGAACCCACCGAGCAGCACCCAGGCACCGAAGTAGGTGAACAGCTTGAGATCCGGAGCCAGCGGAGGTCCGAAGTCAGCTGACATCATGACGACTCCCCCGAGGATGAGTGCGGTGGCGATGATGACCTGGACCAGCTGATCGACCGTCGTGCGCACGAGGTTCTTGAGGAGGTCGATGTTGAGGCCGCTGGTGCCGATGTCGAGGGTGCCGTCCTCCAAGTGCTGGGCGATTCGGCTGATCTGGGCCGGCAGCGAGGCGAGCATCGGAGCGTTGGCGGTGACGTAGAGGTCAGCGTGGCCGAGGCTGTCCCGGAAGCTCACTGCCCCGCGCATGAGCGTGTCGCTGTGAGCGCGCACGAGGTCGAGCAGGTCGACCGTCGGGTCGAGCTTCTTGAGGCTGCCCTCCAGTGTGGAGATCGCCCGGAATGCATCGGCGACAGCAGTGGGCAGTTCGAAGCCGTTGTCGACGACGAAGGACAGGAGCTCGGAGAACATCGCCGATGAGCTTCCGGAACCGCCGTCGAACTGCAGCATGATCTGGCCGATCTCGCGCTGCAGCAGGCGGATGTCAACACCGACAGGTGCCCCGAACAGGTCGAGGATCGCGGTGGTGGCGGCCTGGGAGTTCTGCCGTTCGAAGGCCATGAGCAGCAGGGCGATGTCGCGGCGGTCGCGCATGTCGAGGCGGCCGACATTGCCGAAGTCGATGAGCCCGAGGCGCCCGGCCGGGTCGATGAGGATGTTGCCGGCATGCAGGTCGGCGTGGAAGACCCCTTTGTGCAGCACCTGGCGGGCGACGGTCATGAAGAGCTGGTCGGCTGCCTCGCGGCGGGCGATCATCGACAGCTTCTCCACCAGATCCCCTGCCTTCGACAGCGGGATCCCATTGACGCGTTCGAGGACGATGACGCGTTCGCTGCTGAGTTCGGGGTGCACGCGGGGGACGTCGACGAGCGGCTGCCCGTCGGGCCCGTGGGGCCAGCCGTTGCCGTGGTGCTGGGCGGCCTCGCGCAGCAGCTGGGTGTTGCGCACCTCGGTGCCGTAGTCGAGCTCTTCATTGAGCGATTCGATGAAGCCGTGCGCGATCGAGCGCACGCCGATCTTCTTCGCCCACCCTGTCCGGTTGTGCGCCTGGTCGGCCAGCGCGCGGATGATGTCGGAATCGGCGCGGACTTGTTTGCGCAGGTGCGGACGCTGGACTTTGACGACGACTGGGGTCCCGTCCGGCAGCTTCGCGGCGTGGACCTGAGCTACCGAAGCGGCAGCCAGCGGAGTCTCGTCGAAGGTGGAGAACACCTCATCGACGGGTCTGCCGAAGGAGCGCTCGAGCACCGGACGGATCTGGTCAAAGTCGACCGGCGGCACATCGGACTGCAGCTTGGAGAACTCCTCGACGAACTCGACGGGCACAACGTCGGAGCGGGTGGCGACGAACTGGCCGAGCTTGACGAAGGTGACCCCTGCCGCGGCGAACGCCTCAGCGGTGGTGCGTGCGATCTCGCGCATCGAGACCTTCAGGGTCGGGATCCGCGGGCGCAGGTAGCGGACGAGTCCGTAACGCAGCAGGATGCGCTGGATCTGGGAGACGCGGCTGACCCGCCGGTAGAGCACGGGCAGGCGCACGATCTGACGCATGACCGAGGAGAAGGTGCCGGTCGGCAGCACGAGTTCGATCGCCAGCAGCAGGAACATCTGGATGACGATGAGCCAGGCGAAGATGAGCAGGAAGACCATGACGGCCGGGAAGCTCATCTCGATCCACGGGATCTGCCCGCCCTGGGAGATGCCGAGCAGCTCGTAGCCCTGCAGGGTGATAGGCCACAGCGACATGCCCATGACGAGCGAGACGATCGTGTTGCGCAGCGTCCCGGTGCCGACGGTGATCGTCCGGCGCACGAGCACGCCGACGATGACCGCATTGAGCAGACCGAGGAGGATCGAGTAGAGCACGTTCATGTTCGTCTGCCTTCCTCGCGTCTGCCCAGCCTCAGCTGATGTCCATCTCCGTGATCAGCTTACGGGCTTGTGAGCAGGCTGCGGGAATCTGCTGGCTGAGCGTTTCTGCAGTGTCGTGACCAGCCCGGATGTAGCGGCCGGTCCACCCGTCGAGCTCACCGGAGGCTGCCGCAAGAGCGAGCGCGGCGAGCTCAGCAGGCGAGGTCCAGTCCTCGTCCGTGCGCCAGTCGTGCATCGGCATCGAGGCGGTCATGTCCGAGCGGATGACGCCGGGGGCCAGTTCGAAGATCTTCAGCCCGCGCTCGTCGCCGAAGTGGACGACGGAGTCGGCGATCCGGAACAGCGCGGCCTTCGATGCTGAGTACGCGCCGTAGGCCGGGGTGCCCTGCGCGCCGGATCCGGAGTTGAGGTCGATGATGCGGCCCGGCTGCCCGGTCGCCTCGGCCGTGGCGATGAGGACCGGGGCGAAGGCGTTGATCATGAGCAGCGGGCCGATGACATTGGTGCCGATCACCCCGACAAGGGAGGCCGGGTCGGCTTCCCACAGCGGGCCCTCGCTCGATTCGACCCGTCCGGCGTTGTTGATGAGCACCCCGAGACGCGCTCCGGTGGCCTGGACATGTGCCTCGATGTCACCGCGCAACGCGGCAACGGATCCCGGCTGGGAGACATCGACGCCGAATCCGGTGACCGTGCCCGAGGTCTCGGCGGCGATCTCAGCGGCAGCCGCCTGGGCGCGGTCGGCGTCGGTGGCGGTGATCGCCACCGGGTAGCCGGCTTCAGCGAACCCGGTCGCCAGGATCCGGCCGATGCCGCGTGATCCCCCGGTGATGAGGGTCAGCGGGCGGGTGGTCTCAACATCAGTCATCTCAGCTCCTCACCTCGGCGCCGAAGCGCTCGGCGGCCACAGCGGTGGCGGCCTCGCGCAGCGCGGAGGCCTCGTCGGCGGTCATCGTGCGGTCCGGAGCGCGGAAGGTCAGCCGGAAGGCCAGCGACTTCTTGCCCTCGGGCACCTGGTCGCCTGCGTAGAGGTCGAAGATCTCGACGTTCTCCAGTTCGGATCCCGCTTCTTCGCGCAGAGCGTCGGCCACCGCCGAGGCGGGGGTCGACTCGTCGACGAGGAGGGCGACGTCCTGCCGAGAGACCGGGTAGGTCGAGAGCACCCCGGCCCAGGCGCGGGTGTCGGACTGGGTCAGCAGCGCATCGAGGCTGACCTCGAAGGCGACCGTGCGGGCGGGCAGGTCGAGGGTCTCGCAGACCTTCGGGTGCAGCTCGCCGGCGTGGCCGAAGTGGGTGCCATCGGCGAAGTCGAAGCGTGCGCAGCGTCCCGGATGGTACGGGGCGATCTGGTCAGCCGTCACGGTGAGCTCGAGTCCGCACGAGGCGGCGATCCGGTGCACCGTGTCGATGACATCGGCAGCATCGGCCTTCCGGCCGGCGCCGAGCACACCCGGTGCCTCGGCATAGCCAGCCATGATCCCGGCGAAGTGGTACGGCTGGGCCGGCACCGAGGCGAAGATCGCCTCAAGCTCGTCCTCGCTCGGGTGGTAACCCGGGGCATAAGACTCAACTGCTGAGAGCTCGGTCGTCTCCGGCTGGGTCACGAGCCCGGCTTCGAAGATCGCGAGGTCCTTGAAACCGCGGCCGAGGTTGCGGGCAGCGGCATCGACAAGGGTGGCGAGCAAGTGGGTGCGCATGAGCGGCTGGTCCTCGGCCATCGGGTTGGCCAGCCGGATGTTGGCACGGCGCGCATCGCCTTCCGGGATCCGCAGGGCGTCACTGCGGGCATCCGAGGTGAACGGGTAGGTCAGCACCTCGGAGTAGCCCAGTGCGGTCAGCAGGTTGGAGATCCGCCGGCGTGCCGCCTGGGCGGCGTTGAGGCCCTTGCCGCCGGGGGCCACCGGCAGCACCGACGGGATCCGGTCGTAACCGCCGGCCCGGGCGATCTCCTCGACGAGGTCGACATCGTCGGTCAGGTCGGCCCGCCAGGTCGGGACGGTGACCTCCAGGACCTCGGCCTCAGGGTCGGTGACCTGGCAGCCGACGGCGCCGAGCAACCGCACGATGTCCGCGCGGCTGTCCTCGGTGCCCAGCCGCCGGTTGGGCAGATCGGCTGCAAGCCGGACGGTGCGGGCCTGCGGGGCGTCCCCGGCGATGGTGACGGCCGGTTCGAGGATGCCGCCGCCGAGTTCGACAAGCAGGTCTGCGCAGCGTTTGGCTGCGACCGGCCCGAGGGCGGGGTCGACGCCGCGTTCGAAGCGGCGGGCGGCCTCGCTCGGCAGCCGGTGCCGACGGGCGGTGCGAGCGATCGAGATCGGGTCGAAGTGGGCGGCCTCGATGAGGATATTGCGGGTCTCGGGGCCGACTTCGAGCTCGGCCCCGCCCATGACGCCGGCCAGGCCGATGATCCGGCTCTCGCCTGCCACGCCGCCCTCATCGGTGATGAGGAGATCCTCGGCATCGAGGGTACGGGTGACATCGTCGAGGGTGGTGAGCTTCTCCCCTGCCTTCGCGCGGCGGACGATGATCTTCTCACCGAGAGCGTCGCGGTCGTAGGCGTGCAGCGGCTGGCCGAGTTCGAGCATGACGTAGTTGGTGACGTCGACACTCAGGCTGATCGGGCGCATGCCGGCTTCGGTGAGCCGGCGCTGCATCCAGTACGGGGTCTGGGCGCTCGGGTCGATACCGGTGACCTGCAGGGCGGTGAACCGGTCGCAGCCGGGCACGCCGTGGATCGGTGCGTCATCAGCCAGTTCGACCGGGTATCCGTCATCGGTGGGCTCCGGTGCCGGCTGGTCGGCTGGATCGTTGAAGTCCTGGCCTTTGAGCATCGCGAATTCGCGGGCGATGCCGCGCATCGACAGTTGGTAGCCGCGGTCGGGGGTGACGTTGACGTCGAGGGTGACTCGGTCGAGGCCGAGCAGTTCCAGTGCGTCGTCACCGGGTTCGCCGGTCAGCCCGAGCCGGGTGAGGACGATGATGCCCTCGTGGTCCTCGCCGAGGCCGAGCTCCTTCGATGAGCAGATCATGCCGTCGGAGATGTGTCCGTAGGTCTTGCGGGCGCTGATGGCGAAACCGCCGGGCAGCACCGCGCCGGGCAGGGCTGCGGCGATGAGGTCGCCGGCTTCGAAGTTGTGGGCACCGCAGATGATGCCGCGCGGTTCGTCCTCGCCGACGTCGACCTGGCACCAGTTGACGGTCTTGCCGTTGGAGTGGGTCTCCTTCTCCAGTTCGAGCACCCGGCCGACGACGAGCGGGCCGGTGACCTCGGGGGCGATGAAGTCCTCTTCCTCCAGGCCGATACCGGCCAGTTCGGCCGCGAGCACCCGCGGGTTGTCGACGACGGAGAAGTCGACGTAGTCGGCTAGCCATTCGAGTGGGACGAGCATCAGGCATTCACTCCAAACCGTGCTGAGAACCGCAGGTCGCCTTCGACCATGTCGTGCATATCGTTGATGCCCTCCTGGAGCATGAGCGTGCGCTCGATGCCCATGCCGAAGGCAAAGCCCTGGTAGACGTCGGGATCGATGCCGGCTGAGCGCAGCACATTCGGGTGGACCATGCCGCAGCCGCCCCATTCGATCCAGCCGGGCCCGCCGACCTTATTGGGGAACCAGAAGTCCATCTCCGCGCTCGGCTCGGTGAACGGGAAGAAGCTCGGCCGCAGGCGGGTGCGCGATTCGGGTCCGAACATCGCGCGGGCGAATTCGTCGAGGGTGCCCTTGAGGTGGGCCATCGTGAGGTTCTTGTCGATCGCGATGCCCTCGACCTGGTGGAACACCGGGGTGTGGGTGGCGTCGAGCTCATCAGTGCGGAAGGTCTTGCCCGGGCACACGACGTACAGCGGGGCGCCGCGTTCGAGCAGCGAGCGCGACTGCACCGGAGAAGTGTGGGTGCGCAGCACGAGGCCGGCCTCGGCGGGCTCGACGAAGAAGGTATCCTGCATCTGGCGGGCCGGGTGGTCGGGGCCGAAGTTCAGGGAGTCGAAGTTCAGCCACTCGGACTCGACCTCGGGGCCTTCGGCGACCTCCCAACCGTGGCCGATGAAGTGGTCGGCGATGCGCTCCTGGATGAGCTGCAGCGGGTGGCGGGCACCCCCTCGGCGGCGGGCCGAGGGCAGGGTGACGTCGATCGCCTCGGCGACGAGCACCTCGGCGTCGCGCTGCTCCTCGAGCGCGGCCAAGCGTGCGTCGTGAGCCTTCTTCACCTGTCCGCGGGACTGGCCGACGAGCTTGCCGGCAGCTGCCTTCTCGGACTTGTCGAGCGTGCCGATCTTCCGGTTCGCCAGCGCCAGCGGCGCTTTGTCGCCCATGTGGGCCAGGCGGGCGGTCTTGAGCTCATCGAGGTTCGAGGCGGCATCGAACGCCGTCAGCGCGGCCTCAACGGCGGCGGCGACGGCGGACTCATCGCGCGGATCGACTGGCGCAGACATCTGCCTTCTTTCTGTTAGCGGACTCTCCATCGCATCCCGCGCATCCTGGCGCAGGAGCAGACCACGAGCCAGTCTAACGAACCGGGCACCAGTGCGTGACCGCATCCCGCAGCTGTTGGCGGCCGTGTGCGCCGGCCTAGTGTCGAGGCATGGACTCCGCCGATCCGCAGCCAGCGGCCGCCTCACCTGAGTGGTTCGACGACAACCGCCGCAACTGGGATGACCGGGCCGCCGTGCACGTGGCATCCGGCTACGGCATCCAGGACCTCATCGACGCCCCTCAGGCCATCCCCGACACGCTGGCACCGGGCCTGCCGCACCTCGGCGACCTCACCGGCGCCTCGCTCATCCACCTGCAGTGCCACCTCGGCACCGACACTATCGGGCTCAAACGGCAGGGCGCCGGCCGGGTCGTCGGCGTCGACCTCTCCGGTGAGTCGCTGCACCGGGCCAGGCAGTTGGTCACCGAGTGCAGGGCCGACATCGAGTACGTCGAGCCGAATGTCTACGCTGCCCGGGCTGCCTTCGACGGCGAGTTCGATGTCGTCTTCTCCACCCTCGGGGTGCTGTGCGGCTGCCCGATGTCACCGCCTGGGCACAGGTCGTGACCTCGCTGCTGGCTTCCGGCGGCCGGTTCCTCATCCGCGATGACCACCCGTTCTTCATGATGATCGGCGAGGACGTCAGCGACGGGCTGCGCGTCGAGCAGCTGTACTTCCAGCAGGTGCAGCCGATGACGTGAGAGGACGATTCCAGCTGTGTCGACGCACCGGACGCCGAGCCGATCCGGAACACCCGCAATCATCAGTGGAACCATTCGCTCGGTGAGATCCTCACCGCGCCGCTGCAGGCCGGTCTCGTCATCGATACCGTCGAGAAGAGGCGGCACTCGGCGTGGGCGCGGTGGCCGGAGCTCATGATCGAGGGCGAGCACGGCTACCGGCTGCGGGAGAACCCCGGGCGGCTGCCGCTGCAGTTCCGCATCACCGCCCACAAGCCCTGAGGCGGTCTGCGCCGGTTCTCACCTGGTGACAGGCGCATGACGGCTGCCGTCTGCGGTCTTAGAGTGAGCCCATGTCGTCATCGCTGCCGAATCATCGCGCCCTCATGACGGGGCTGACGATGGGAACGTGGCTCAATCCGATGAACTCGACGATGATCACCGTCGCGCTTATCGCGATCGCCCGGGACTTCGGGGTCGGGTTCGCTCAGGTCAGCTGGGTGGTGACGGTCTTCTACCTCGTCTCCTGCACCGCCCAGCCGGTGCTCGGCCGGTGTGCCGACAGGTTCGGGCCCAAGAAGATCTTCGTTGCCGGGATGATCATCGTGCTCATCGCCACTGTGTGGTCGATGCTCGCGAGCGGGATCGTCTCCCTGTCGATCGCCCGCGGTCTGCTGGCCGTCGGCACTGCGTGCGCCTACCCCTCGGCAGTGACGCTGCTCGGTGCCTGGATCCCACCGGGTCCGGAGTCCGTGCGGGCACTCGGCCGGATCCAGGTTGTCAACATCCTCGGCATGGCGCTCGGCCCGGTCGCCGGTGGTCTGCTGCTGGCGGCCTTCGGGTGGCATGCCCAGTTCTGGCTCAATGTGCCCCCGGCGCTGCTGGCCCTCATCCTCGTCGCCCGCGCAGCCCCGGCTGATGTGCTCACCGCCGGGCAGCTCGATGACAGCCGGCCCGGCACCGCCCCGCCTGCCGGTCAGAAGGCGGCGACCGCCTCGGGAGCAGATCGCAAGCGAGCGGACCTGGCGCTGTTCATCGACGTGCCCGGCATCATCGGGCTCACGGTGGCGATGAGTGCGCTCATCCTGGCACTGCTCGATTCGCTGCCTGGGCTCAGGCTGCTGCTCATCGCGGTCTCGGTCGTCACCGGGGCGGCATTCGCGTGGTGGGAGCTGCGGGCCCCGCATCCGGTGCTCGACCTGCGCGAGCTCAAGGCGAACACCTCGCTGCTGCTCGTGCTCGCGCAGTTCGCGACGTTCAACGTCATCTTCTATCTGTGGCTGTTCGGGTTCCCGCAGTTCTACGAGATCGCCCGCGGCTACCCGGTCGCTCAGGTCGGGATGCTCATGGCGGTGCTGGCGATCGTGTCCGCGCTCTCGGTCATGCCGGCCACCCGGCTCATCACCCGGCTGGGACTGCGACCGTTCGTGTTCGGCGGCTGCGCGCTGATGTTCTCGGCACTGGCGCTCATGTGGCTGGTGGGCACCGATGGGCACCCGATGTTCGATGTGCTTATCCTCGCTGCGGCCGGGATGCCCTATGGGCTCATTCCGCTCGGCCTCAATCAGGGCATGTTCGCTTCAGCGCGGCGCGGCTCGGCCGGAGTGGCTGCCGGGCTGTTCCAGCTCACCCGCTACCTCGGTGCGGTCATCGCGATGGTCATCATGGCGCTCATCGTCGGTGAGCAGTTCGAGCCGGCCCGCTGGCAGCCGCTCATCGCCGCGATGGCCGTCACCGGGGTCATCGCGCTCGGTCTTGTCGCGCTGTGGCGGCCACCGAACCTGCGCCGGTAGGCGGTCACCCGGGCGGTGCGGGGAGCGGTCGCCGGAAATGCCCCGGATTCGACGTCGGAGGCGTAGGCGCGGGCGGCCTCGAGCAGAGCGGAGCGCAGGTCGGCGCACTGTCTCACGAGGCGCGGCATCTGCCCGCCGCGCAGTCCGGCCATGTCCTGCCACACGAGCACCTGCGTATCGCAGTCGGCTCCGGCGCCGATCCCGATCGTGGGGATCGACAACGCCTCGGTGATCGCGGCAGCGGCCTCGCCGGCGACCATTTCGAGGACGACGGCGAAGGCGTCGGCGGCCCCGATCGCATGTGCGGTGTCAGGGAGTTCCTGGGCGGCATCGCCGCGGCCCTGCACGCGGTAGCCGCCGAGCTGATGCTCAGCCTGCGGGGTGAAGCCGATGTGGGCCATAACGGGGATGCCGTCGGCAGCGAGCTTCTCGATCTGGGGCGCCATCTCAGTGCTGCCTTCGAGCTTGACGGCATGCGCACCGGCTTTCGTTCATGAAGCGGGCAGACGTGGCTTAGCACTGCTCGGGTGATTCCTGGTAGGAGCCGAAACGCAGGTCGGCGACGAGCGCGCGCAGCGCGCTGCCGGCCACGGCCCGCACGAGGGGGATGAGCTCATCGACGGTGACCGGCAGCGTGGTCTCGTAGCCGTAGACGCTGTTGGCCGCCGAGGTCGCAGCCGGCGAGCAGGACGGGGATGCCGGCTTCATCGAAGATCCCGGCGCTCAGCTGATCATAGGAGGCCAGCATCGCCCACTTGGAGCCCTGCTGCTTGTACTCCTGCAGGTGGCGGATGCGCACGCTTCCGGCCGGCTGGGGGCTGGATGGGGTCTGCGACTGAGCGGAGCCGTCACGTGTGCGGACGCACGCCCGCACCGGCAGGCGGCTTCCTCCATCTGAGCTCGTAGCGCCACAGCGGCAGCCGGCGGAACTCTGCACCCGGCAGCAGCCGGGCTGCTGTGTGGCGCACCTGGGCGTATGAGTGCAGCGGCGGCCAACAGGTGGGTGCACGGTCCGTCTGCCAGCCGTGGCGGATCACCTGGAAGCGGTGCACGACGGCACCGGCGGCGTGGACGAGGTGATCGCTCGGCCGGGTCGGCCGGGCCAGGCCGATGACGATGAGCGTCCCGCCGTCAGCGGTGAGACGGGCGAGCCGTCTGAGCGCAGCGGTGAGGTCGGGCAGATGGTGCAGGACGGCCACGCTGATGACGGCGTCGAAAGCGGTGCCGAAGTCGTAGGTGAGCACATCACCGGTGATCCATGTCAATCCCGGCACGCGCGGGGTCTCAGCGAGGTCGGCGGCACAGTCGATGGCGGTGACGTCATATCCGGCGACGGCCAGTGTCCGTGCGAGCTGTCCGGTTCCCGCGCCGGCGTCGAGCACCGTCTGCGCCTCTGACGGCAGGGAGGCGAGGATCCGCCGGTGGTAGTGGACGTTGTGGTTCCAGCTGCCTGCTCCCATGCCGGCTCACATCAGCTGGCTGCGAGCGGATTCGTAGATGCAGATGCTTGCGGCTGTGGCGAGGTTGAGGCTCTCAGCCCGGCCGTAGAGCGGAATCGCGACTGCGGCATCGCACAGCGCGCGGTCGGATTCGGGCAGGCCGTGGGCTTCGCTGCCGAACACCCACAGGGTCGGGCGGCTGAGGTCGAGGCCGGTGTCCCACGGCACGTGGAGGTCATGGGCCGGCGGATGGGCATCGGCGGCGAGCACCTGCTGACCGCGGGCGCGGGCGAGCTCGGTGACCTCGGACAGGCCGACGCCGGTGACGATCGGCAGGTGGAAGATCGATCCGGCCGTCGACCGGACGACCTTCGGGTTGAAGGCATCGACGCTGTTGGAGGTGATGATGATCCCGTCAGCGCCGGCGGCATCGGCGACCCGGATGACGGTGCCGGCATTGCCGGGGTCACGGACCTGAGAGAGGACAACGAGCAGCTTCGACTCCCCGGTCACCACCGATGACAGCTCTGCGGTGCGCTGTTCGCATACGAGCACCACCCCCTGGCTGGCGACGGTGTCGGAGATGACCGGCGGCAGGTCATCGGCGATCTGGCGCAGCCGCACCCTCCGCTGGCCAGCCAGTTCGATGAGATCCGGGTTGCGGTCAGCGGACTCGGCGGTCATGAAAGCGTCGACGACCGGCGCATCCCCGGCCAGCGCCTCGCGGACGGCCTGGGGTCCTTCGACGAGGAAGCGGCCGGTCTTATTCCGCCACTGGCGTTTGAGGAGCTTGCCAGCCTCTTTGATCCGCTTGGACTGCGCGGAGGTGAGCACGGGGCCGGTGAGGCCGGGATGGACAGGCAGATCGGCAGGCTGCGAGGAGCCGGGGTGCGTGGGAGCCATGCTTCCACCCTACCTGCAGACAGCACTCAGCCCCGGGGGATTCCCGGGGCTGAGTGGGCGCGGTCTGTCACCGCTGCGGCCGTCGCCCGGCCGCTGAGTTCAGCTGCGTCAGGCTGCCGAGGTCTTGGCGGCGTTGACGTCGGAGGGCAGGGCCTCCGTGGCGACCTTGACGAGCGAGGCGAAGGTCGCTGCGTCGTTGACCGCGAGCTCGGCGAGCATGCGGCGGTCGACCTCGACTCCAGCAGCCTTGAGGCCCTGGATGAAGCGGTTGTAGGTCATGCCGTTGGCGCGGGCACCAGCGTTGATGCGCTGGATCCAGAGGCGACGGAAGTCGCCCTTGCGGGCCCGGCGGTCACGGTAGCTGTAGACCAGCGAGTGGATGACCTGTTCTTTGGCCTTGCGGTACAGGCGCGAGCGCTGACCGCGGTAGCCGGATGCACGGTCGAGAATGACCTTGCGCTTCTTCTTGGCGTTGATCGCCCTTTTCACACGTGCCACGTGTACTCCTTATGAAATCGGTGCGCGCACAGCGGTGCGCCCGAGCAGCGAGCCCGGTGTCGTCAGGCCTTGCCCAGAAGCTTGCGAGCCTTGGCTGCATCGCCGCCGGTCATGACCTGGTCGACGGACAGGCGGCGCTTGCGCCGCGAGGACTTGTGCTCGGCCAGGTGGCGATTGTTCACGCGCTCGCGCATGACCTTGCCGCTGCCGGTGATGCGCATGCGCTTCTTGGCACCGCTGTGGGTCTTCTGCTTCGGCATAGTGCCGTCTCCTTTATCGTTCTCCAGCGCAGCCGGGCCCGAGGTGGGGGCTGGCGCTGCACGGTGTGCTTCCCGGCCGTGGGGCTGAGAGGCACCAAACTTACGCGTCGGCCTCGGCGTCGCGCCTCTCTGCCTTGGCCTGTGCTTCGCGCTCGCGGCGGGACTTCACCTCGGCGCTGGCCCCCTTTGCTCCACGGGACGCCTTGCGGGATTCCGCCTTGGCATCTGCCTTGGAGCGCACGGGCGCGATGACCATCACCATGTTGCGGCCGTCCACCCGGGGGGCGGATTCGACTGTGCCGAGGTCGGAAACATCCTCAGCCAGCCGGTTGAGCAGTTTGATGCCCATCTCGGGGCGGGACTGCTCACGTCCGCGGAACATGATCATGACCTTGACCTTGTCGCCGCCGTTGAGGAAGCGGGAGACATGGCCCTTCTTGGTCTCATAGTCGTGCTCATCGATCTTCAGTCGGAACCGGATCTCCTTGAGAGCCGTGTTGGCCTGGTTCTTCCGGGCCTCGCGTGCCTTCTGCGCCGATTCGTACTTGAACTTGCCGTAGTCCATGAGCTTGACCACAGGCGGCTTGGCCTGGGGTGCAACCTCCACAAGGTCGAGATCGGCTTCGCGGGCGAGGTCGAGCGCCTTGCGGATGGCGACGATTCCGACCTGTTCCCCGTTGGGTCCGACGAGACGGACCTCGGGGACCCGAATCCGATCATTGATACGCGGCTCGCTGATGTGCTCGCTCCTTCTTCAGCAGATGATGATCACGACCGCTGAACGGGAAAAGGCCCCTTTCAGCGCATGCGAAAGGAGCCCAGACGAACGAACTGCGGATACAACGCCGCATCGGCCAGCACAGTGCCAGCCGTCATTCGAACCCGATCACCAATGATGATCCAGGTGGGAGCTGAGCTCCACTTTGCACGAAGTTCAGTGTACTACCCGTTGCGGCGAAGTGCACATCGGGCTGTGGATGCAGCGTGTCAGACGAGCGGCTTACGCGCGTGGGCGTGCTGTTCTGTGGGAGGGCTCATGTTGGTCGGCCGGTGCCCGTGTGGGAAGCTGGTGGGCATGACCGACGCATCTTCGCATTTCAAGTTCCAGCCCGAGTCTGCCCATGAGCAGGCTGCCCGCGACATCGCCGAGGTGCCAGCACTGGAGATCATCTCCTCTGCCGCACTGCACCTCATGAGTGCTGCGGCGATCAAGTGCGGGCTGAGCGAGGACACCGAGACCCAGAAAGCCGCCGACCTCATCGACCTCGATGAGGCCCGCAAGCTCATCACCTCGCTGGCCGGCCTCGTCACCGCCGCCGCCCCGGAGATCGGCAACCACCACGCCCGCCCGCTGCGCGACGGGCTGCGCAGCCTGCAGCTGGCCTTCCGTGAGGCCTCGGCGATCCCCGACGCTCCCGGCCAGGGACCCGGCGAGAAGTTCACTGGCCCGGTCTCCTGAAACCGCGGGGCCCTGGGGCCTCCAGAGGTCTCAGCCGAACATCTCTGAGACCCGCAGCACTCCCCCGGAGTCCTCGAATTCCTGCCTGACTGCTTCGGCGAGCGCATCGTCGAACAGGAAGTCGAGCGCGACTCCCGCGAGCCCATAGGCGCCGTCGACCACCCCGGTCTCGGCCGCCTCGGATGCGGCAGCCTCGGCGAACCCGCGGGTGTGCAGGGCGGTCTTTGCATCGGCGATCCGCAGCATCGGGTGGATGCCGGGGACGAGATAGCTGACGTTGCCGAAATCCGTTGACGCCGCCAGGCTGTCGCTGACGACCCCGCGCGGCAGGGGGGCCCGGCCGCGCTCCTGCTGGCGGATCGACCAGCGGCCGGTGAGCGCCTGATTGGCCCGCACCGGCATGCTCGGCGGGTGCTTGTCCCACCGCACCTCGACCCCGCAGCCGGTCATGAGCGCCGCCCCGCGGGCGATGTCCTCGACCCGCTGGGAGAGATCCATCAGGGTCTCAGGCTCCGCAGAGCGGACATAGATGCTCACACGCGCCGATTCGGTGATGATCGACGGCCGGTCCCCTCCCTCGGGGATCGCGGCGTGCACCCGGTCGATGGGCAGCATCTGCTGACGCAGGAGCCCGATCCCCTGGTACAGCAGCGAGGCGGCGTCAAGGGCGTTGCGGCCCATGAAGGGCTGGGCGGAGGCGTGGGCGGCGACACCGGTGAACTCGACATCGAGGAGGCGCCGGCCGATCCACAGCACGTCAGCGGCGTCGTACCCGGCCGGATGCAGCATGATCGCGGCGTCGAGATCCTCGAAGGCCCCTGCCTGGGCCATGTACTCCTTGCCGGTGTGGCCCTCCTCGGCCGGGGTGCCGAGCAGCACGACCTGGCCGGGAAGCTCGTCCTCACGCCCGGCATAGGCACGCGCGATGGCGAGGAACGCTCCGGCACCGGTGGCGGCGATGACGTTGTGCCCGCAGGCGTGGCCGATATCGGGCAGGGCATCGTATTCGGCGCAGATGCCGATCGTGCGCCGGCCGCTCGGCCCGAAGCGGGCGCACAGGGCGGTGTCGAGGCCGTAGGCACCGCGCTCGACCTTGATGCCGGCGGCCTCGACCTGGTCGGCGATGCGGCCAGCGGAGCGGTGCTCCTCGAAGGCGAGCTCCGCATAGCTGTAGATGTCACCGGCCAGGCTCAGCAGCTGCGGGGCGAGCGCGTCGACGGCCGCACGCACGTCAGCACTCGCCTCGGCCGGGGCGCCGGTGAAGGCGCTGCCCGGCGGGTCGGCGGCAGCGGCGCGGGCGGCCATATCGGCTTTGAGCACGTTGAGGTAGGTGGGGTCGGGGACCGTTGGCTGGTTGCCGGGTGCGGGGTGTGGGTCGGACATGGGCGGTGCTTCTCCTCTTCGTGTCGCCGGGGTTGCCAGCGGCAGCGGGTCGCGCAGGCTGTCTTCCCAGGCTCCCGAGCTGGTGGTGCGGCGGGGACGTCCCCGGCACCACCGCCTCGGAAGCGAGGATCAGAGCTGGATCGGGTTGCCCGGTCCCAGCGGCAGGTCGAGGAAGAACCACAGGGCCAGCATGCCGAGCCAGGCGAGCCAGAACGGGATGACGAAGGGCAGCATGCGCGACATCAGGGTGCCGATGCCGGCGTCGGGCTGGTAGCGGCGCATGAGTCCCAGCAGCACGATCATGTACGGGTTGAGCGGGGTGATGATCTGGGTGGCGGAGTCGCCGACGCGGAAGGCCGCCTGGGTGAAGGCCGGCTCGTAGCCGATGAGGGCGAACATCGGGACGAAGACGGCGGCCATGAGCGTCCACAGCGAGGACCCGGAGATGATGAGCAGGTTGAGGCAGGAGGCGAGCGCGACGAAGCCGATGATCGCCACGAAGCCGGTCAGCTCCATCGCTTCGAGTGCCGCAGCTCCCTTGACGGCGGTCCAGGAGCCGATGCCGGTCCAGTTGAACAGGGCGATGAACTGCCCGAGGATGAACGCCAGCACGAGGAAGGACATCATGTCCCCCAGCGCCTGGCCCATCATCGTGACGATGTCGTTCATCTTCGTGATCGTCTTCGAAACGATGCCGTAGACGACGCCGTTGGTGAAGAAGACGATGAACACGATGAACACGATCGAGTCGAGCAGCGGTGAGGTCGGCAGGAAGCCGCCCTCTTCGTTGCGCCACGGCGAGGCCGGGGTGAGGAAGGCGAAGAGCAGCAGGGCTGCCAGCAGCACGGTGGCGATGCCTGAGGCGATGAGCGCCTTCTTCTCGGTGGCGTCGAGGTAAGGCGAGAGCTCGTCGTCGCGGGAGTGGACGCTGCCGTCCTCGTCGATCTCGGTCTCCTCGCGCGGGGTCTTGGTGCGCTCGAGCTGGGGTTCGAGGATCTTGTCGATGATGAAGCCGGCGATGAGCGAGAGCACGATGGCTGAGCAGACGTTGAAGAAGTAGTTCGAGACCGGGTTGACCGCCGCGTAGTCCTGGCCGGGCAGGGACTCCATCACCGCGGTGGTGATGCCGGCGAACAGCGCGTCGAGTGAGGTCGGGAAGATGGAGGTCGAGTAGCCGGCGCCGGTGGCGGCGAAGCCTCCGAGCAGGCCGGCGACGGGGTGACGGCCGGCGGCTTTGAAGACGAGGGCGGCCAGCGGGGGGATGATGATGAAGGCCGAGTCGCCCATGACGGAGAAGCTCACGCCGACGAAGGCGACAGCGTAGGGCAGCATCCAGCGCGGGGCGGAGCCGAAGGTGATGCGCACGAGCGCGGCGAGCATGCCGGTCTTCTCGGCCACGCCGACGGCCAGCAGCAGGGGCAGCACGGTGGCCAGCGGCGGGAAGCCGACGTAGTTGGCGCCGAGGTTGGCGGTGAACCACGCCATGCCCTCACCGGTGAACAGACCCTTGATCACGACTTCCTCGTCGCTGCCGGGCAGGGAGACCTTGACGCCGGAGAGTGCCATGAAGGTCGAAATGATGCCGGTGATGACGAAGAGGCCGAGGAACAGGGTGAAGGGTTCGGGCAGTTTGTTGCCGATGCGCTCGACGGTGTCGAGGAAGCGCTGGCCGATGCCCGGCTTCTCTGGCGCCTGGGCGGATGTCGACATGGGGACTCCTGGGGTGAGCACGTGCGTGGCGAGATGCGTTCTCAGACACACTAAACGAGTTCATCTGCGAAGATATGCCCGAGGCTGCATATTCCGGGCCTGCCGGCCGAAACCACCCGGTGTGTCTCACACCGTGAGAGGAACCCGGGAAGCCGGGGGATGTCTTGATCGCACATGCGGAGATCGGAGAACCATTTCTTGAGTCATTCCAAAAAACTGCTAGACTGAGGGCATGTCTTCACTGACACCTGCTGAGACGATCCGGGCGGCTGGCCTGCGGGTGACCGCGCCGCGCCAGGCGGTCTTCGAAGTGCTCGCCGAACGGACTGATCATCCTGACGTCGAACAGATCACGACGAACACCCGGGCGCGCATCGGAAAGGTCTCCCACCAGACCGTCTACGATGTGCTCTCAGCTTTCGAGCGCGCCGATCTGGTGCGCTGCATCGATCCTGCTGGGTCGGTCGCTGCCCGCTATGAGCTGCAGCGTCACGACAACCACCATCACCTCGTGTGCCGGTCGTGCCATCACATCCAGGATGTGCCGTGCCGTACCGAAGGTGTGCCGTGCATGCACCCTGCTGAGGACTTCGGCTTCTCTGTGGAGCTGGCCGAGGTCGTCTACTGGGGGCTGTGCGATCGGTGCCAGGCAGCTGCTGCGGGAGCTGATCAGCCTGCAGCGAAGGCCTCCGTCGAGCAGTCGGCTGGCTAGAACAAGCAACCACTCCACCGCAACCCCATGTGCGTCGGCGTGCACACGCGCCAGGCGCTTCACTTCAGGAGGACGTGTGACTGAGAAATTCACGACCAATGACTTCGGCATCCCAGTCGGCAGCGATGAGCACTCGCTGACCGTCGGCCCGAACGGCCCGATCCTGCTGCAGGATCACTACCTCATCGAGAAGCTCGCCCACTTCAATCGCGAGCGCGTCCCGGAACGCGTTGTGCACGCTAAGGGCGGCGGTGCCTTCGGTACATTCACCGTGACCAATGACGTGTCGAAGTACACCCGCGCCGCTGTGTTCCAGCCGGGCACTGAGACCGAGGTGCTCACCCGCTTCTCGACCGTCGCCGGTGAGCAGGGCTCGCCTGACACCTGGCGCGATCCCCGCGGTTTCGCCGTGAAGTTCTACACCACCGAGGGCAACCTCGACATCGTGGGAAACAACACCCCGATCTTCTTCATCCGCGATGCCATCCAGTTCCCGGACTTCATCCACTCGCAGAAGCGGATGAGCGATTCGGGTCTGCGCGATCACAACATGCAGTGGGACTTCTGGACCCAGGTTCCGGCCTCGGCCCACCAGGTCACCTACCTCATGGGCGATCGCGGAATCCCGCGGTCGTGGCGCGAGCAGAACGGCTACGGCTCCCACACCTTCCAGTGGATCAACGCCGAAGGCGAGCGCTACTGGGTGAAGTACCACTTCAAGTCCAACCAGAAGGACGAGTTCATCGAGAAGTACGGCCACGAGGGCTTCTCGGCCGAAGAGGCCGATGAGATGGCCGGCATCGATGCCGACTTCCACCGTCGCGACCTGTTCGAGGCCATCAAGGCCGCCAACTTCCCGTCGTGGCGCCTGATGGTCCAGATCATGCCGTACGAGGATGCCAAGACCTACCGCATCAACCCGTTCGACGTCACCAAGATCTGGCCGCACTCGGACTACCCGCTGACCGAGGTCGGCGTGATGGAGCTCAACCGCAACCCGGAGGACTTCTTCTCCGAGATCGAGCAGGCTGCCTTCGCACCGTCGAACCTGGTCCCCGGCACCGGCCTGAGCCCGGACAAGATGCTCATGGGACGCATCTTCGCTTACGCCGATATCCACCGCTACCGCATCGGTGCGAACTACGCACAGCTGCCGGTCAACCGTCCGAAGGCTGCTGTCAAGCACAGCTACTCGAAGGACGGCAGCATGTCCTACGAGAACTACCCGAAGGACCAGCCGGTCTACGCACCGAACTCCTACGGCGGCCCGCACGCCGACGCCTCCCGCACGACTGAGAACAACCTTCTCGATGTCGACGGCGACGTCATGCGCTCGGCCCCGACGCTGCGCGAGGATGATGACGACTTCTCGCAGGCAGGCGCCCTCGTGCGCGAGGTGATGGACGATGCCGCTCGCGACCGTATGGTCGGCAGCATCTCCGGTCACCTGCTCAACGGAGTGAGCGAAGAGGTTCTCGTGCGTGCCTTCCAGTACTGGAAGAACGTCGACGCTGATCTCGGTGCCCGTGTCGAGAACGTCGTGCGCGCCGCCCAGAAGAAGAACGGCGGCACCGACGGCACCATCAACAAGCCGAGCTGATCGGCTCACCGTGCAGGCGGCTGACTGTCTGCGGTGAATGACGGCGGGGCCGGTGTCCAGGAGAGATCCTGGCGCCGGCCCCGCTCCGTGCCTCCCGGCAACCGCCTCAGCCGGCTGGGGTTGACGATCCGATGCTGCTGTCGATGTGCCGGATGAGCATGTCGAGGGCCACGAGGTTGTGCCCGCCTTCGGGCACGATGAGGTCGGCACGGCGCTTGGCTGGCTCGACATAGAGTTCGTGCATCGGCTTGACCGTCTTGAGGTACTGCTGTTCGACCGATTCGAGGGTGCGGCCGCGTTCGATGACATCGCGTTTGATCCGGCGCAGGATCCGCACATCGGCATCGGTGTCGACGAACAGCTTGATGTCGAGCAGGTCAGCCAGCTCCGGTTCGGAGAAGATGAGGATGCCTTCGACGATGAGGACCGGTGCCGGTTCGATGCGGATGGTCTCTGAGGAGCGGTTGTGGTCGGCGAAGTTGTAGACAGGGCAGTCGATGGCCTGCCCGCTGATGAGAGTGCGCAGCTGCTCGATCATGAGAGCGGTGTCGAACGCGTCGGGAGAGTCGAAGTTCAGCGCGGCCCGCTCGTCATAGCTGAGCCCGTCATGCTGCTTGTAGTAGTTGTCGTGATAGACGACGGAGGTCTGTCCGGCGAAGCGCTCAATGAGCGCGCGTGTCAGCGTCGTCTTTCCGCTGCCGGTTCCGCCGGCAATACCGATGGTGAATGATCGGCTCACGATTCTTCTCCCCTGGCCCGTCTGATGATCCGTCCCAGCCTATAGGCTGCTGGGTGTGAGCGCTTGTGTGCCGGCCAGCTCAGTTCCGGCTGGGTTCGGCTTCGGCAAGTGTGATCGCCAGCGAGTCGACGAGGCTGACGAACTCCTCGTGTGCGCTCAGCTTCTGCTGGAAGGCCGCCAGCTCCGCCTGCTCGGGCCGACGGCTGACTTTGAGAACGAGACGGATCTCCGGGCCGGAGACATGGACGCTGCCGCTGCCGGGCTGCACGCCGATAGCCGAGATGAAGTCGCTGCCGACGGCTGCCGCTCCTGCGGCTTTGGCCACTCGCTGATCGGCCCACGCCGGGTGCCAGTCGTGTCGTTGGACGAAGGACCACAGGGCGGTTCGGCGCAGCAGGAAGGCGTGCGGGCTGCCGGGGTCGATGACCACGAGCTGGGAGCCCTCTTCGATCGCGGCGACACACAGCCGTTCGCTTTCGATCGGCACTGGGCGGGCTTCATCGGCCCACCGGGTCAGGGTGGGGATGTCGGTGAATGCCGGGGTGCACTCCCGGCCGTCTTCGGCAGCCAGGCGCACCATCGCCATCTCCGACTTGTTGTCGTGGACGAGCCCGCGCTCGTCGACGGTGTGCTCGACAGCTGCCGGCACGACGGGTGCGTAGATGCGCACCTGCGCGAGGGCCGCAAGGATATCGCGGTGGCGCTGCGGATCCAATGGCGCGGCTGCCACCGCCTGGAGCGCGCTCAGCAGGCCTTCATCGGCTTCCCCGGTGTCACCCGAGAAGGGATTGGGCTTGAGGTCGCGTCCCTCCCATGGGATGCCAGCTGAGTCGGCGCCGCCGGCTGCGATGTGCGGTGGGAGCGGACGGCTGCCCGGCTGCGGATCGGTCATCAGCGTCCTGCGGCTTCGAGAGCTTCCTGGAGGGTGAATTTGCCGGCGTAGAGGGCCTTGCCGACGATGGCGGAATCCACGCCGAGGGGTACGAGTTCGCGGATAGCGCGTAGGTCATCGAGGCTGGAGACGCCTCCGGAGGCGACGATCGGCTTGTCGGTGCGCGAGGCAATGTCGCGCAGCAGTTCGGTGTTCGGTCCCTGCAGCGTTCCGTCCTTATTGACGTCGGTGACGACGTAGCGGCTGCATCCGGCTTCCTCGAGCTGGGCGAGAATCTCGTAGAGGTCGCCGCCCTCCTTGGTCCAGCCGCGGGCGGCCAGGGTCGTGCCGCGCACGTCAAGGCCGATGGCGATCCGGTCGCCGTAGGCCGCGATGACCTCGGCCGTCCAGCTGGGGTTCTCCAGTGCTGCGGTCCCGATGTTGACGCGTTCGGCGCCGGTGTCGAGGGCACGCTCGAGCGTTTCGGTGTCGCGGATGCCGCCGGAGAGCTCGACCTTGATCGAGACGGCCTTGGTCACCTGCTTGAGCAGCGGGTAGTTGGTGCCGCGGCCGAACGCGGCATCGAGGTCGACGAGGTGGATCCATTCGGCTCCGCCGTCCTCGAACTGCTGGGCGACTTCGACGGGGTTGCCGTAGCCGGTTTCGGTGCCGGCTTCTCCCTTGACCAGGCGCACGGCGGTGCCGTTGGAGACGTCGACTGCCGGCAGCAGTGTCAGTGCGGGTTCGCTTGCGAGCTGTGACATGACCTCTTCTTTCATTTCTGCGCTGCGCTCAGCGCCTGAATCCAGTTGGCCAGCAGGGTCGCGCCTGCGTGACCGGATTTCTCCGGGTGGAACTGTGTGGCCCAGGTGGTGCCGTCTTCGACGGCGGCGATGAACGGGCGGTCCAGCGTGCACGTGGCGACGGCGGCGTCGGCCGGGGCTTCGGTGGCTGCGTAGGTGTGGACGAAGTAGAACCGCTCGCCGGCGGTGCCGGCGAACATCCGGCTGCCTGGGGCCGCAGAGACTGTGTTCCAGCCCATGTGCGGAAGCACGGGGGCGTCGAGGCGGGTGACGTTGCCCTCCCACAGCCCGATGCCTGCGGTGGTGAGCCCGTGTTCGGTACCCGAGGTGTAGAGCACCTGCATGCCGACGCAGATCCCGAGCATCGGGCGCTGTTCGCGGTGCCGGGTGCGGATGACCTCGACGGCACCGGCGGATTCGAGTGCGTCCATGACAGCGGCGAAGGCACCGACACCGGGGACGAGCAGCCCGTCGGCGGTCGCGGCACGGTCGAGGTCGGCGGTGAGCTGCGCGGTGGCTCCAGCGCGTTCGACGGCGCGCAGGGCGGAATGGACGTTGCCTGCGCCGTAGTCGAGGACGACGATGTCGGCGCTCATGTCCGTGCGGCTCCGAGCACTCGGCTGATGCGCTGGATTGAGATGCCGAGGGTGATGACGGCGATGACGACGCCGGCCCAGGCGACCATGCTGCCAGTGAAGACGCCGATGAAGCTGGCGACGATGCCGACGAGGGCGAGGAAGGCGACCACCATCCACAGCAGCGCTGTGCGGGCGAGCGCCTCACGGGCCGGGGTCATCGTGGCTTTGCTGGCTTCGAGCTTGGACATCTTCGAGGTGTCGAGATGGCCGTCGATGTCGCGCGGTGCGATGGTCTCCAACAGCAGCTTCTCGACCTCGGCTGGAAGGTTCGTCAGCGCAAGTCCTGCTGGCACGTCGGCTTCGCGGATTCCGCTGCGGAAGTGCCCGGCGTCGATCTGCTCGTCGTTGCGGGCGAGCATGAGGACTTCGTGCTTGCCGGAGAGCTTCGAGATCGTCGCAGCCACGTCATTGCCCTCAGCGATGCTCGTATCGTCGAGCACGATGGCTGAGAAGCTGCCGACCGGCACGACATCACAGCGGATGTCGGACAGGGTGCATGCGGCGGCAAGCTGTTCGGCACGACCGAACGGGGTGACGATGACGGTGCGGCTCACAGGGCTCCCTTCGTGCTCGGCACGGCGGTGGTGCGGGGGTCGTCTTCGAGGGCGGTTCGCAGCGCGCGCGCGAAGGCCTTGAACTGGGCCTCGGCGATGTGGTGCGGGTCCCGGCCGGCCAGCAGCCGCAGGTGGGCGGTGATACCGGCGTGGACTGACAGCGATTCGAGGGCATGTCCGACCAACGAGCCGGTGAAGTGCCCGCCGATGAGGTGATACTGCTGACCTTCCGGCTCGCCGGTGTGGACGAAGTAGGGGCGGCCGGAGATGTCGACGATGCAGTGCGCCAGAGCTTCGTCCAGCGGCACGGCGGCATCGCCGTAGCGGCGGATGCCGGCTTTGACCCCCAGTGCCTCGCGCATGGCGTCGCCGATGACGATGGCGGTGTCCTCGACGGTGTGGTGGACGTCGATGTGGGTGTCGCCGGAGGCGTTGACGGTCAGGTCGCACAGCGAGTGCTTGGCCAGCGCGGTGAGCATGTGGTCGAAGAACGGCACGGTCGTCGAGATGTCAGCCTGGCCGGAGCCGTCGAGGTTGATGGTGACCTCGACATTCGATTCGCTTGTGCGGCGGGTGGAGGTGGCGGTGCGGCCTGTCATAGGTTCTCCAGAGTCTCAGGGTGGGCGGCGACGATGGCGCTGATGGCTTCGATGAAGGCGGTGGTCTCCTCGGTGGTGCCGGCGTTGACGCGCAGGTGTCCGGGAATGCCGATATCGCGGATGAGCACGCCGGCGTCGAGCAGGCGCTGCCACAGCAGTCTAGTGTCCGACACGCCGCCGAAGAGCACGAAGTTCGCATCGGTCTCTGCGACGTCGAAGCCGAGTTGCGTCAGGGCGGTGACCATGCGGTCGCGCTCGGTGATGAGCGCTTCGACGTTGTCGAGCAGCACCGGGGTGTGCTCCAGTGCGGCGCAGGCTGCGGCCTGGGTCAGCGCCGAGAGGTGGTACGGCAGACGCACGAGGCGCAGCGCGTCGGTCACGGCCGGGTGCGCGATGGCGTAACCGAGGCGCACACCGGCGAAGGCGAAAGCCTTGCTCATCGTGCGTGAGACGACCAGGCGCGGGTGGTCGCGCAGCAGGTGCACGGCGGTGGTGTATCCGGGCCGGGCGAATTCTGCGTAGGCTTCGTCGACGATGACGATGCCGGTGCTGGCGTGCAAGACCGCTTCGATGACCTCGGCGGGCAGTCCCGCGCCGGTGGGATTGTTCGGCGTGCACAGGAACACGACATCGGGCTGGCGTTCGCGCACGGCAGCAGCCGCAGTCTCGGCGCTGAGGCTGAAGTCCTCGCCCCGGTCGACGGCGATCCAGCGGGCCCCGGTCGACTGGGTGATGAGCGGGTGCATCGAGTAGCTGGGCACGAAGCCGAGTGCGGTGCGTCCGGGACCGCCGAACGCCTGCAGGATGTGGGACAGGACCTCGTTCGAGCCGTTGGCTGCCCACAGCCAGTCGGCAGTGAGGAAGTCAGCTGGTGTCGATCCGTCAGCCGACTGGCGGGAGGAGAATTCCTGCACGTAGGTCAGGAGCAGCTCACGCAGGCGAGTGAATTCCCGGTCGGGGTAACGGTTGAGGCCGCGCAGCTGCGCATCAACGGCACGGCGCACTGCATCGACGACCATCGGCGGCACCGGATGGGAGTTCTCGTTGACGTTGAGAGCGACGTCGACGGCCAGTTGCGGCGCCCCGTAGGGCTGTTTGCCGCGCAGGTCGTCTCTGAGCGGAAGATCACTGAGCGTTAGCACCGCACCAGTCTATCGAGCGGGGACTTCGAGTTCCTGCCCGGGGTGGACGACTGAGGTCTCCAGACCATTCATCTCGATGATCGCCTGCATCGTATCGCGCGGGTCGCCGCTGCCGGTTGCCTCAGTGGCGATGGTCCACAGTGACTGCCCCTGTTCGACGACGACGGTTTCGGCCGGGACGACCGGCTCGGCGCTTCCGATGGCCTGCTGAGGACGCACCATGAGCACCAGCAGTGCTGCGGCACCGGTGATGACGGCTGCCATCGCGATGGTGCGCAGCAGACGCAGACCCTGCTTGCCCCGCGGGGTCAGCCGCCACGTGCGGTGCGGTGCACCGGCGCGGCTCCATGCGTTCATCGCTGCTGTACTCATGGTGTCCTCCTCAGATCCTGTCTTCCCTAGCAGGCTGTTGCGCTGAGTCTCCGGCCTGCCGGCTTCCCTCCGTCGGACCGGGGACTCGAACACATGTACTATTTAAGGACATATTCGAAGAAATGTCCAGTCCCTGCGAACATCTGTGCGAAAATGGATTCGAACGGAGGTTCGCGAGTCTTAGGGAAAGACTGTCACCAGGCACTGACATCGCTCGCTGACCAGGAACGACGCTCGACTGCACACGGGGGAAGCAATGGCCGAACAGAAGAAGAGAGGGCGGGGACGTCCCCGCAACGAGGACGTCATCTCCGAGATCGAGGAGTTCCGGGCCCGTCGGGGAATCGACGCCGAGGACTCGCTCAACATGGTCGGTGCCGACGACCGGCGTCTGACTCCCCGTCAGAAGATCGTCCTACAGACCATCGAGCAGGCGGTCATGGACAACGGCTACCCGCCGAGCATGCGCGAGATCGGCAAGGCCGCCGGGCTGGCCTCACTCTCCAGCGTGGCGCACCAGCTCGCCCAGCTCGAGCGCCTCGGCTATCTGCGCCGGGATCCGCGCCGGCCGCGCGCCATCGAGATCGTCAATCCCGCCGATGAGGCTGCCAAGGCAGTCGAGGAGGCGTTCATCGAATCGTCGAATCTGGCCCAGGTGCCGGTGCTCGGCCGGATCGCAGCCGGTGGGCCGGTGCTGGCCGAGGAGTCGGTCGAGGACGTCTTCTCGCTGCCGCGTCAGGTGGTCGGCAGCGGTGAGCTGTTCCTGCTCAATGTCGTCGGCGACTCGATGATCGAAGCGGCGATCTGCGACGGCGACTGGGTTGTGGTGCGCAAGCAGCCGACGGCCGAGAACGGTGAGATCGTCGCGGCCCTCCTTGACGATGAGGCGACCGTCAAGCGGCTGCAGCGCCGTGACGGTGTGCAGTGGTTGCTGCCGGAGAACAAGGACTACGACCCCATCGACGGCACCTATGCCACGATCATGGGCATCGTCGTCGCGGTCATCCGCCGCGTCTGAGCACGCCTGGAACACAGCTCTGCGGCGCCTGGTCTTGGGACCAGGCGCTGCAGCTGTCTGCGCAGCGTCCGTTCGCTGTGCGGATCAGTCTTCGTCTGTGTGCAGCGTCAGTTCGCCGTCCGCGTCAGTCTTCGCCGCTGGACGCCAGCCGGGTGAGCGCATCGCGCACAAGAGCCGGATTGTCAGTCCGCCACATCGGCGGCAGCGAGGCGAGGAGGAACCCGGCGTAGCCGGCAGTGCGCAGCCGGGAGTCGAGCACGGCGACGACGCCCTGGTCCTGCACAGAGCGGATGAGCCGCCCGGCCCCTTGGGCCAGGCGCAGTGCGGCATGGGTGGCGCTGACGGTCATGAACCCGTTCGCGCCGCGCTGGGCTGCGGCCTGGGTGCGGGCGAGCGCGAGAGGATCGTCGGGGCGTGGGAAGGGAATCCGGTCGATGACCACGAGCCGGCAGGTCCGCCCAGGCACGTCGACGCCCTGCCACAGCGACATGGTGCCGAACAGGCAGGTGTCGGGTTCGGCGGCGAACCGGCTGACGAGTGCTGAAAGGGTGTCCTCGCCCTGCAGCAGAATCGGCATCGGCAGGTGCTCGCGCAGCACCGTGGCCGCCTGTTCGGCAGCGCTCTTCGACGAGAACAGCCCGAGGGTGCCCCCACCGGAGGCTGTTACGAGTTCGCGCAGCTCCTCCAGGGTCTCCTCGCTCAGCCCTCCCCTGCCCGGCTTGGGCAGGTGGCCTGCCACGTAGAGGATCCCCTGTTTGTCGTAGGCGAACGGGGAGCCGACGTCGATCGCATCGTAGGCCGGCGCCTCGGGCCCGGCGAGACCGAGCGAGGCGGCGACCGGTTCGAACTTCCCGCCCAGGGCCAGCGTCGCCGAGGTGGCGATGACGGTGGCTTCGGCGAAGAGCCCGTTGCGCATGGTGCCGGCGACGCTGAGCGGGGCGACGACGAGCGAGGTGGTGATGTTCTCGCGGAAGGTGCTGCGGCTGACCCAGGAGACGTCGTTGCTGTCCGGTTCGGCCATTCTTTCGGCGAGGTCGAAGACCTCCTGGACGCGGGCGCGGGCCATCTGCCGGCCGGCGTCAGCCTCCTTGGCTTCGTCTCCGTTGGTATCCGACAGCAGCCGGCTGGCGGCATCCCGGATCTGGCGCACCGCCGCGGCGAGGTCCTCGGGCCAGCGCACGATGAGCCCCTCGCTGGCGTGTTCGAGTGCGCGTTCGAGCGCGCTGGCGGCGGTCGTGAGGTTCTCGATGCTCGATTCCTGCGCCGAGGTGTGCTTGCGTGTCGAGGAGGCCGCCGCGTTGAGCATCGTGACGGTCAGCGATCCGGTCAGAGCGTTCGTCACCCGGTCGCGCAGCTCGTGGGCTTCGTCGACGATGACAGCGCCGTGTTCGGGCAGGACGTTGGCCTCGCCGAAGGAGTCGATGGCCAGCAGCGCATGGTTGGTCACCACGACATCGGCTTCGGCTGCCCGGATCTTTGCGCGTTCGGCAAAGCATTCCTCGAACATCGGGCATCTGCTGCCCAGGCAGTCGAAGGAATTGACCGATACCTGCGCCCAGGCGCGGTCGGAGACACCGGGGGTGAGGTCGTCGCGGTCGCCGGTGTCGGTGATGCGCTCCCAGGAGCGGATGCGCTGGATCTCCTCACCGAGGGCAGTGATGCTCGAGCCGCCGCGGTGGGCGGCACCGTCTGCGCCGAGGTCGAAGAGGGTGGTGTCGCCGTCGTCGGGGTAGCCGCCGTCGAGCTTGTGTTTGCACAGATAGTTGCGCCGCCCCTTGAGCACGGCTGCGCGCGGCCGTGCGTCGAGTTCGCCCTTGATCGCCTTGACCATGCGCGGCAGGTCGCGGTCGATGATCTGGGCCTGCAGCGCCAGGGTGGCGGTGGAGACGATGACGCGCTCACCGGTGCGCACGGCGTATTCGACGGCCGGGACGAGGTAGGCCAGGGACTTTCCGGTGCCGGTTCCGGCCTGGACGAGGAGGTGGGAGCCGTTGTCGAGCGCGGCCCCGACCGCCTCGGCCATGTCCTGCTGTCCCCGGCGCGGTGATCCGCCCAGTGCCGAGACCGCAGTCTCCAGCAGCGGCGGAATCCGGCTCATGCGCGGCGGCCGGAGGAAGCTCCCGCCCCGGCTTCGGACTCACCTGCGGTGTTCGTGTCCGCTGGGAGGTGCTCCTGGCCTGCGAACATGTCCGGTTTGCGGAACTCCTCCAGGGCTGCGAGCAGGTCGGCGTCGACCTTCGCCTGCACGGCGGTTCCTTCCGGCAGGTGCTTCTCGACGAGCACGGTGCCCTCGTCATGGATGCGGGAGACGAGGTCGCCGCGGTCATAGGGCAGCAGCACCGTCACCTCGTGGTCGGGTGTCGGCAGCAGCCCGGCCAGCCGCTCGCGCAGCTCATCGATGCCGTCACCGGTCGCTGCGGAGACGGCGACGGCCTCCGGGTAGCGGGCGAGCAGGCCGGTGAGCACATCCGGGTCGGCGAGATCGGACTTGTTGAACACGATGAGCTCGGCGATGTCATCGGTGTCGGCCTCGGCGAGCACCTCGCGCACGGCTGCCAGCTGCCCGTGCGGGTCGGGGTGAGCGGCGTCGACGACGTGCATGAGCACGTCAGCGAACGTCGCCTCCTCCAGTGTGGAGCGGAAGGCCTCGACGAGCTGATGCGGCAGGTTGCGCACGAACCCGACGGTGTCGGTGAACGTGAAGGCGCGGCCGTCTTCGGTCGTCGCCTGCCGCACAGTGGGATCCAGGGTCGCGAAGAGCTCGTTGCGGACCATGACATCGGCGTCGGTGAGCCGGTTGAGCAGAGAGGACTTCCCGGCATTGGTGTAGCCGACGATCGCCACAGCGGGCACCTGGTGGCGCTGCCGGTTGGCCCGCTTGGTTTCCCGTGCCGGGGTCATATCTGCGATCTGGCGGCGTAGCTTGGCCATCCGGGTGCGGATGCGGCGGCGGTCGAGTTCGATCTTCGTCTCACCAGGGCCGCGCGAGCCGATGCCCTCACCGCCGGCGACTCGGCCGCCGGCCTGCCGGGACATCGACTCACCCCAGCCGCGCAGCCGCGGCAGCAGGTATTCGAGCTGGGCGAGTTCGACCTGGGCTTTGCCCTCACGGCTCTTGGCGTGCTGGGCGAAGATGTCGAGGATGAGTGCGACCCGATCGATGACCTTGACCTTGATGACGTCCTCCAGGCCGCGGCGCTGGCTGGGTGCCAGCTCGGTGTCGACGATGACGGTGTCAGCGCCGACAGCGGCGACGATGTCAGCCAGCTCCTGCGCCTTGCCGCGGCCCAGGTACGTGCCGGGGTCCGGGTGGTCGCGGCGCTGCAGCACACCGTCGAGCACGGTCGAGCCGGCCGTCTCGGCAAGGGAGGCGAGCTCACGCAGCGATTCCTCTGCCTCGGCAGCGGTCCCGCGCGTCCAGATGCCGGCCAGCACGACCTTCTCCAGACGCAGCTGCCGGTATTCGACCTCGGTGACGTCTTCGAGTTCGGTTGAGAGTCCGGAGACCCGGCGCAGCGCCTCGCGCTCGAGCGCATCGAACTGGCTGTCGTCCTGGTGGACGCGGTCCTCGTCGGTGAGTGCGGAGCCGCCGCGGGAGAGGATCCGGTCGATCATCGCGTCGTCGCGGCTGCGTTCGGTCTCAGCTGGCTGGCCGGCTTCCGCTACCGGCTGGCCGGCTTCGGCGGTCGGGGCGGTCTCGTCCGCGGGGTGACGGCGATGGGTATCGCTTGGCATCGTCCTCATTTCTTCTCTGGCGGTCTTCTATTGTCCCACATGACACCGACATCTGCGCCCTGCGCGCACCGTAGGATGGTGGCGATGAACGAGCACTACTTCTCCGCCCAGCCGGCCAGCGACGCACAGCTGCGCACCATCGATGTGCGCCTGGCAGGCCGCGACCTCGGCGTCTCGACGGCAGCCGGGGTCTTCTCCCCCGGTCATCTCGACACCGGCACGCGTGTGCTGCTCGACGAGATCCCCGATCCGCCTGCCGGTGATGTGCTCGATCTGGGCTGCGGCTGGGGGCCGGTCGCCATCCACACCGCCCTCGCCGGCGCTGATGCCGGCACGCACCCGCGCGTCTGGGCGCTTGATGTCAACGAGCGCGCCCTCGATCTGGTCCGCCGCAATGCAGCCGACCTGGGGCTGGGCTCGATTCGTGCAGTCACCGCAGCGGACACCCCGCCTCAGGTGCGGTTCGCTGCAATCTATTCGAATCCGCCGATCCGGGTGGGCAAAGCGGTACTGCACGAACTGCTGCTCACGTGGCTGCCCCGCCTTGCGCTCGGCGGCGAGGCGTGGCTGGTGGTGGCCAAGAAGCTCGGTGCTGATTCGCTGCTCACCTGGCTGCGCGGCGAGCTCGGCGAGACATACGCCGTGGAGCGGACGGCGACATCGAAGGGCTTCCGGATCCTGCGGATCGAGCGGCTTGCCGACTGAGCGGCTGGCAGGTCGCCGTGCCGTTCCCGAGGTGATTCAGAGCAGCCGGCGCAGGCGCGCCTTGAGCTGTTCGGACAGTTCGATCGCGGCGGTGAGTTCGGCTGGACCGGTCAGGCTGACCTGGTGGCCGTTGATGTCGATGCGCACGGTGCCGCCGGGCTGGTCGACCAGCCATTGGATCGGGCCGTGGGCTCCGGCCCAGTGGTGGGCTGCCAGGGCGGCCGCGCAGGCTCCGGTGCCGCAGGCCTGGGTTTCGCCGACGCCGCGTTCGAACACGCGCATGCGCAGACTGCCGGTCGTCGGGTCGCCGTCGCCGTCGGGTTCGATAACGATGTATTCGATGTTGGCCCCGGCCGGCGGGTCGGGGTTGAGCTGCGGGGCTGAGGTGAGTTCAGCTGCGGCAAGCTCGTCGGCCGAGGCGAGCGCGACGACGGTGTGCGGGTTGCCCATATCGACGTCAAGGCCCGGCCGGGCGACGTCGATGCCGCGGGTGAGCACGAGCGTGTCCGCGCCGCCGTCGCCGGAGCCGGGCAGCTGCCACTGGCCCATGTCGACGCGGTACCAGACCTCGGATTCGCCTGTCGGATCCGGTTCGATCGTCACGGTCTTGACGCCGGCGCGGGTGCCGACCGGCAGTGTCTGCGGGTCGGCAGCGAGGTCGTAGCTGCGCAGGTAGTGAGCGAAGGCGCGCACGCCGTTGCCGCACATCTCGGCGATGGAGCCGTCGGCGTTGCGGTAGTCCATGAACCATTCGGCTCCGGCTTCAGCGGCCGTGACCGCTTCGGGGATGCCTGCGGCAGTGCAGCGGATGACGCGGATGAGGCCGTCGGCGCCGATGCCGGTGTGCCGGTTGCACAGGAGTGCGACCTGGTCGGCGTTGAGGTCCTGTTCGCCGGCGGGGTCGTAGAAGAACACGAAGTCGTTGGCGGTGCCGTGCCCGGTCGACAGCGCCGGCGGCGCGGCTGTCTGGTCTGTAGCGTGGGCGTCGGTCATCGGCGTGGCTCCCTTTCAGCCGGCGGCGTCTCGGCACCGTGAGCATAGCACTGCCGGTACAGCGCTTCGGCCTTCTCCACCAGCTCGGGATCGGTGGCGTCGAGCCACTGGATGCGCTCGTCGCGGCGGAACCAGGTCAGCTGCCGTTTGGCGAACTGCCGCGTGCGTATGATCGTCGACTCGATCGCCGCCTCGGCGATGGTCTTGCCGTCAAGATAGTCGATGATCTGGGCGTAGCCGATCGCCTGGGAGGCGGTGCGGCCCTCCCGCAGCCCCTCACCGAGCAGGCGGGTGACCTCGTCGACCCATCCGGCTTCCCACATCTGCTCCACGCGGGAGGCAATGCGCTCGTTGAGCACTGACCGATCGTCGGCCAAGCCGATCTGCACGGTCGGCATGGCGTATGCGTAGCGGGGCAGGTGGGCGGTGAAGGGCTGGCCGGTCAGTTCGATGACCTCCAGGGCGCGGACGATCCGCCGGGTGTCACCGGTGGTGATCTTCGCTGCGGCAGCCGGGTCGAATGCGGCGAGCCTGTCGTGCAGGCTGCCGGGGCCGTGTGCGGCGGCTTCGTCTTCGAGCCGGGTGCGAATGGATGGGTCGGTGCCGGGGAAGGTCATGACATCGGTGGCCGCACGCACGTACAGTCCGGAGCCGCCGACGAGGATCGGCACCAGGCTGCGGGTCTGCAGGTCGCTGATGATCGCCCGGGCACGCGTCTGGAAGTCTGCGACCGAGGCGTCCTCGGTGACGTCGAGGATGTCGATGAGGTGGTGTTCGATGCCGCCGCGCTGAGCGACGGGCAGCTTGGCTGTGCCGATGTCCATGCCGCGGTAGAACTGCATCGCGTCGGCGTTGATGACCTCGCCGTGCAGGCGCTGTGCCAGGGCGACGGCGAGGTCGGATTTGCCGGTGGCGGTGGCGCCGACGATGTTGATGACCGGCATGACGGGCTGGGTCGTGCGGTCGCCTGGATTCATCTCAGCTGCGGGTGCGGATCGTCGGCATGCCCAGCGATGTCGGTCCGGCCGGCCCTGCTGCCGGGCCCGAGGTGGCGCCGCAGCTGTCAGCCTGACTGCGGTCCCAGGCGTCTCCGGAGCGGGTGCGGCGGATCGTGTAGGCGGCATCGGCGATGAGGAAGTACGGCTTGGCCTCGGTCACGGTCGTGGAGACGACGTCGCCGGGCCGGACGTCCTGGGCTGCGGGATCGGTGCGCACGTGGACGAGCCGGTTGTCTTCGGCCCGGCCGGTCATGCGGCCGTGTTCCGCATCTCCGGTCTTGGTGACCAGCACGTTGACGTCGGTGTCGATGAGCTTGCGGTTCTCCTCCCAGGCGATTTCGTCCTGGAGGGCGACGAGGCGTTCGAAGCGCTCCTGCACGACTTGCTTGGGGACCTGGTCGTCCATCGTCGCGGCCGGTGTGCCCGGCCGGATCGAGTACTGGAAGGTGAAGGCCTGGCTGAAACGGGCCCGGCGCACGATGTCCATCGTGGCCTGGAAGTCCTCTTCGGTCTCTCCGGGGAAGCCGACGATGATGTCGGTGGTGATGGCCGCATGCGGAATCGCATCGCGGACCTTGTCGAGGATGTTGAGGAACCGGCTGGTGCGATACGATCGGCGCATCGCCTTGAGGATGCGGTCAGAGCCGGACTGCAGCGGCATGTGCAGCTGCGGCATGACGGCCGGGGTCTCGGCCATCGCGGCGATGACGTCATCGGAGAACGCTGCCGGATGGGGGCTGGTGAAGCGGACCCGTTCGATGCCTTCGACGGCGCCGACGGCGCGCAGCAGCTTGGCAAACGCTCCACGGTCGCGGAACTCGACGCCGTAGGAGTTGACGTTCTGGCCCAGCAGCGTCACCTCAGTGATGCCGTCTGCTGCGAGCGCTTCGACCTCGGCGAGGATGTCGCCGGGCCGGCGGTCCTTCTCCTTGCCGCGCAGGGCCGGGACGATGCAGAAGGTGCACGTGTTGTTGCAGCCGACCGAGATCGATACCCAGCCCGAATGCGTCGATTCGCGGGTTGTCGGCAGGGTCGAGGGGAAGACGTCGAGGCTTTCGAGGATCTCGACCTGTGCTTCCCTGTTATGGCGGGCCCGGTCCAGCAGTGCCGGCAGTGAGCCCATGTTGTGGGTGCCGAAGACGACGTCGACCCAGGGGGCGCGCTTGACGATCGTTTCGCGGTCCTTCTGGGCCATGCACCCGCCGACGGCGATCTGCAGATCCGGGCGCTGTTCCTTGACCTGGGCGAGCCGGCCGAGGTTTCCGTAGAGGCGGTTGTCGGCGTTCTCACGCACGGCGCAGGTATTGAACACGACGATGTCGGCCTGGTCGCCGGCGTCCGCGCGGACGTAGCCGGCGTCGTCGAGGAGCCCGGAGAGCCGTTCGGAATCGTGCACGTTCATCTGGCACCCATAGGTCTTCACCTCATAGGTGCGCGTGCGATTGCCGGCTTCCGGTTCAGTCAGTGCGATTGCCTCAGTCATCGGCAGACATTCTAGCGTGTGCTCCCCCGCCACGACCCCACACGCTGGCGGTGGCTGATAATCTGCCGATTCATCCCCGATCTTAAGGGAGTGACCTTCATGTCACGCCCCGCCGTTCTCGATTCCATCAGTGTCTCCGGCGCACCGGACCAGGAGCGGCGATGACTGATCTCATCGTCTCGCTGACAACGGCTGCGTCTCTGGGCATCGCAGGGGTGATCCTCGCAGCTGTGGCATACCGCGGGCAGCGGGAAACGCTGCCGCGCAATCTGTGGGTGGGGCTGCGGACAGCAGCGCTGATGGAATCGGACGACGCATGGGTCGCCGGTCATCGGGCTGCCGCACGCTATCTGTGCATTGCCGGTGCCGGGCTGATCGTCAGTGCTGTGGCGATCGTGTTCCTCACTGAGGCGGCTGTCGCGGTCGTCGCACTCGCCGGGTGCGCGTGGGTCTTGGCGTGGGTCTTCATCGCCTCGCGCGTTGCCGCCAGGGCAGCAGAACGCGGTTAGATTCAGCTGGGCCTGCAGCTGTCAGTCGGTTTCGAGCACCTGCCGGGTGACAGCGAACGACAGGCCGGAGGGGAAGCCGCGGCGGGCGAGCATGCTGAGGATGCGGCGCTGGCGTGTCTCATACGGAAGTGTGCGGGTCGAGGCTGCCTTCTTCTCGGCTACCGCGTAGGCGAGGTCCCATTCGTCGTCGATCTCGCGGAGTGCGTCATCGGCAATGGGCCCGTCGATGCCCTTCTTCTTCAGCTCGCGGCGCAGCGCTGATTGTGAGAGTTTGCGCTGTTCGCGCTTGGCTCGCACGAAGCTGTGGGCGAAGTTCGCATCATCGAGCAGCTTCGATCCCTGCAGCCGTTGGATAAGGGCGTCGACGATGTCCTCAGGGTGCTCGCGGCCAAGTAGCTTGTCCCGCAGCTCGGCTGAGGAGTGGTCGCGCGCGGCGAGCATATTCAGTGCCCGCTTCTTCACCCGCTTGTACTCAGGATCCTCAGCGATCGGATCCGGCTGTTCGTCCGCGGCGGTGTCATGCAGCCTGGCAGTCGCGTCTGCACCCTGGATCTGCCCGTCGGTACCGACGGAGTCGATGGCCTGCTGCAAAGCGGCCAGGACATCCGCATTGCTGCGCGCGTCCTGGCCGCCTGCCGGCTGATCAGCTCGGGACATTGTCCAGTGAGTCAGGTGCCTCAGCTGGAGCAGCTGTGCCGCCTTCGGCCTCTGCGGCGTCTCCCTCGACCTTGATGAGGCCCATCTTGTGCTTGATCTTCAATTCGATCTCCTCGGCCAGGCCGGGGTTGTCGCGCAGGAAGCTCCGCACATTCTCCTTGCCCTGGCCGAGCTGGTCGCCGTCGTAGGTGAACCAGGAGCCGGACTTGCGGATGATGCCGTTGTCGACACCCATGTCGATGAGGCTGCCCTCTCGCGAGATGCCCTGGCCGTAGATGATGTCGAACTCGGCCTGCTTGAACGGCGGGGCGACCTTGTTCTTCACGACCTTGACGCGGGTGCGGTTGCCCACGGCGTTGCCGGCTTCCTTCAGCGTTTCGATGCGGCGGACGTCCATCCGGACCGAGGAGTAGAACTTCAGCGCCTTACCGCCCGAGGTGGTCTCCGGGGAGCCGAAGAACACGCCGACCTTCTCACGCAGCTGGTTGATGAAGATCGCGGTCGTGCCGGAGTTGGCCAGTGCGCCGGTGAGCTTGCGCAGCGCCTGGGACATGAGGCGGGCCTGCAGGCCGACGTGCGAGTCACCCATCTCACCTTCGATCTCGGCCTTGGGCACCAGCGCGGCGACCGAGTCGACGACGATGACGTCGAGGGCGCCGGAGCGGATGAGCATGTCGGCGATCTCGAGAGCCTGCTCACCGGTGTCCGGCTGCGAGACGAGCAGCTGGTCGGTGTCGACGCCGAGGGCCTTGGCATATTCGGGGTCGAGCGCGTGCTCAGCGTCGATGAAGGCGGCGATGCCGCCGTTCTTCTGCGCATTGGCCACCGCGTGCAGGGCCACAGTCGTCTTACCCGAGGATTCCGGTCCGTAGACCTCGACGATGCGCCCGCGTGGAATGCCGCCGACGCCGAGGGCGATATCGAGGGCGATCGATCCGGTCGGGATCGCCGCTATGGGCTGCCGGGTCTCTTCGCCCAGGCGCATGACAGCGCCCTTGCCGAACTGACGGTCGATCTGCGAGACGGTCGCCTCGAGCGCCTTCTCCCGGTTGCCGGCGGCCGGTGCGGCGCCGCGCGTGCTCTTCGCTGCCATGGGTTCCTCCTTGAGGTGGTTCATCGATCTGCCAGCAACTCTAGACTCCGGCACTGACATCGACTCGACTCACGATGTGAAGCTGTGGACAACCCGCGCACTGCGCACCTGTGGTCACAGCTGGGCGGCGTATCTGAGCACCACTATAGCGGCTCATGCGAACATCAGTTCGAAATATGCGGCGTGTCGTCGATGTTGGCCTCTGCTCGAATGCTCGGTGTTGGCCTCTGGTCGAAGTTCGCCTCCGCACGCGTAACGCAGCGCCTTCGCTCGACGCCAGCGTCCCCGCACCTGCTCAGAACGGGTTGGCCCGCGGCTTCCTGTCCTGACCGAGCCAGCGCTCTTCGGGAACTCCTGCGGCAGCGCAGACAGCCAGCCAGATCTCACGCGCCTCGAATCCGGCTTCGAACGCCTCGGCCGGCGTGCGTGAGCCCAGTGTTGAGAGTGCCAGGTCGGTGTGCAGGGAGGCTGCGCGGATAGAGCCGAATTCGTCGTTCATCAGCTCCCAGTAGGCGGTATGGCGCATCAGGCCTGTCCGGCGAGCGCTTCGTCTGCGAGCACGCGCTCCGACAGCTCGGCGGGAACGGTGTCGGGAATGTCGACGCCTTCGCTGATCGCGAAGCGGTCGCTGACCTCGCGCAGCAGCAGGGAGACCGGCATATCGAGGGCTTCGCAGATCGCGGCGAGCAGCTCGGAGGAGGCCTCCTTCTGGCCGCGTTCGATCTCACTCAGGTAGCCCAGGGACACGCTGGCCCCGGTGGAGACGTCGCGCAGGGTTCGGTTCTGCCGGCGACGTGCGGTCCTCAGCGTGTCACCGATCTCGGCCCGCAGAAGAGTCATGTGCGTCCTTTCTCAGCGACAGGGTTCATGTGAAACCTTCAACACCGCGGTGCTGTGGTTTGTTCCATCCAATCTACCGTTTCCGTCAATCCGGCGCCGCCTCAGGGCCGCTGTTTAAGACAATGCCCAGCGATCTTGCACCCAGGCGGCCAGCTGGGACAGGCAGGCCTCGACGGTCGCCTGCCGGATCTGGGCGCGGTCGCCGGAGAAATCGTGGCCCACCACCTCGGGTTCGGCCATCTGCGGGGCGAGCAGGGCGGTGAAGACCCGGCCGACCGGCTGGCCGTCCTGCGGGTCCGGTCCGGCGACCCCGGTGCAGGACAATGCGATATCGGCCTGGCAGGCGCGGGCCGCGCCGGTGGCCATCTGGGCGGCGACCTGCGGGTGGACCGCTCCCGAGGCGGTGAGCAGGTCGGCGTCGACGCCGGCCAGTGCGGTTTTGAGGTCGGTGGCATAGGTGACCAGTCCCCCGCGCAGCACGGCCGAGGCGCCGGGCACGTCGGCGATCGTGGCCGCGAGCTTCCCGGCGGTCAGCGATTCGCAGGTGGCCACGGTCAGCCCGGCGGTGGTGAGGCGGCGGATGATCTCGGCGACGGTCACGGGGTGACCTTGAGCCGCTTGTAGATCTGGACGAGGTAGTCCACGCCGGTGACGATCGTGACGATGACCGCGGCGGTGAGCACGACCCAGGCGAAGATGACGAGCCAGAACGTCACGATGGCCGGCAGCACGGCGTGCAGCGGGGCGATCGCGATGAACAGCGCCAGCGCAACGGTCTGCAGCACGGTCTTGAGCTTGCCGCCCTTCGAGGCCGGCAGCACGATCCGCTTGACGATGAGGAGTCTGAGGAGGGTGATGCCGAATTCGCGGATGAGGATGATGACCGGGATCCAGATCGGCAGCACGTCGATCCACCACAGGCCCAGCAGGGCGGCGGACATGAGGGCCTTGTCGGCGATCGGGTCGGCGATCTTGCCGAAGTCGGTGATGAGGTTGTAGCGGCGGGCGATGTCGCCGTCGATCTTGTCGGTGATCATCGCGAGCAGGAAGATGATGAGGGCCCACAGCCGCCACACCGGGTCGAGGCCGTCGTGGGCGAGCAGCACAAAGAGGAAGACGGGGACGAGCAGGATCCGCACCGTCGTGAGCACGTTGGGGACGTTGAAGTTGCTCGGCTTCTGGGCAGCCGCATCGTGTGAAGTCATCACCGGCCAGTCTAGCCGCTCACTGCCCACCCTGTTCAGGCCAGTGGCTGGGCCTCAAGCAGGTATCGGCAGCCGAGGTCGGCGCACAGTGCTGCGAGCTGATCGGTCAATCGTGTGGCCAGCGGGATGCCGTGGGCTGAGCGGTCGGCACGGTGGGCGATCTGCGGGTCTCCTGCGACCTGGACGGGCACGGCCGGGTCCAGCGGTGCGGTTGCCCGCAGGCCCTCCCGCAGCCGCGCGGTGTAGCCGGCTGCCGGGTCGGCGGGGTTGACGAGACCGGGGTCGATGGCGATGAAGGTGCAGCCGACATCGTGGAAGCCGTCCTTATTGCCCGGCTGGTCGGCTCCGCCGAGTGCTGCAGACAGGATCTGCACCATGGTCGCCAGTCCGTAGCCTTTGTGCCCAGCGGCTTGCGGGCCGGGTCCGCCGAGCGGGCTGAGGCCGTAGCTGCCGGATTCGTCGGTCAGCCCGGCATAGGCGGCTGCGGCGTTCCGGACCGGTGCGCCGGTGGTGTCGGTGACCCAGTCGGGGCCGAGCTCCCGGCCGGTGAGCTCGTGGACCTTCACCTTGTTCAGCGGCACGGTCGTGGTGGCCATGTCGAGGACGACGGGTTCGTCGTCACCGGCCGGGGCTGCGAAGCCGATCGGGTTGGTGCCCATGAACGGGTGTTTGGCGCCCGTCGGGGTCTGCAGCGCGCCGCGGGTCGAGCACATCGACAGGCCGATGAGGCCCTCGCGGGCGGCCATGATCGCATAGTACCCGGCCGCTCCGTAGTGGTTGGCGCGGTGCACGGTGGCCAGCCCGATGCCGTATTGCCGGGCCTTCGCCATCGCCTGCTGCATCCCCGCGTGCCCGGCCAGGTGCCCGAATCCGGCGCGGGCGTCGATGAGGACGCTGGCCCCGTGGTCGTGTTCGACGACCGGTGCGGCGGCCGGGTCGATGGAGCCCTCGGCGATCTCCTGGTGGTAGATCGGCAGCATCGAGATGCCGTGAGAGTCGATGCCCGAGAGGTCGGTGTGGAACATCACCTCGGTGCAGATCTCAGCAGCCTGCTCATCGGCCCCGAATGCGTGCATGATCTCCAGGATCTGCTCCCGGGTCGAGGCGGCGGTGAAGCGCGGTTCGCTCACCGGTTCGTCAGCTGCCACGCGTCTTCACCAGAGGCCTCGACGATCTCCAGGCCGGTGTCCGGGTCGATGTCGCCGGGCTGGAAGCCGGCGGCGTCGTCGTCGGTGGCGCCGTCGGTGGCCAGCGGCGAGTCGTAGGCCTGGTCGGTCTCCGGCATGCCGGCTGCGTCATCCGCGCCCGAGCCGGCCGGCGCCTCGGGTGCGGCTGGCGGGTCTTCGCCGCGCAGGCGGGCGATGACCTCGGGCAGCTGTTCGGGGGTGATGAGCACGTCGCGGGCCTTCGGGCCCTCCGAGGGGCCGACGATGCCGCGGGATTCGAGCAGGTCCATGAGCCGGCCGCCCTTGGCGAAGCCGACCCGCAGCTTGCGCTGCAGCATCGACGTCGACCCGAACTGGGTGGTGACGACCTGTTCGGCTGCCTGGATGAGCAGCTCGAGGTCGTCGCCGATCTCCTCGTCGATGACCTTCTTGGGCTCGTCGACGGCGACGTCCTGGCGGTAGACCGGGGTGAGCTCGCCCTTGACGTGCTCGACGACGGTGTGGATCTCCGATTCGTTGACCCACGCGCCCTGCACGCGCATCGGCTTGGCTGCGCCCATCGGCAGGAACAGCGCATCGCCCTGGCCGATGAGCTTCTCGGCGCCCGGCTGGTCGAGCACGACGCGTGAGTCGGCCAGCGAGGAGGTCGCGAACGCCAGACGGGAGGGCACATTGGCCTTGATGAGGCCGGTGACGACGTCGACCGAGGGCCGCTGGGTGGCGAGCACGAGGTGGATGCCGGCGGCGCGGGCGAGCTGAGTGATCCGCTGGACGGAGGCCTCGACATCGCGGGGGGCGACCATCATGAGGTCGGCGAGCTCGTCGATGACGACGAGCAGGTACGGGTACGGGTGGAGTTCGCGCTCCGAGCCGGGAGGCGCGGTGACGGTGCCCTCGCGGACGGCCTTGTTGAACTCCTTGACGTGCTTGAATCCGAAATGGGCCAGGTCGTCGTACCGGGTGTCCATCTCCCGCACCACCCACTCGAGTGCCTCGGCGGCCTTCTTCGGATCGGTGATGATCGGGGTGATGAGGTGCGGGATGCCGGCGTAGATCGTGAGCTCGACGCGTTTCGGGTCGACGAGGATCATGCGCACCTCGTCGGGGGTTGCGCGCATCATGATCGAGGTGATCATCGAGTTGACGAAGCTCGACTTGCCCGAGCCGGTCGCACCGGCGACGAGCAGGTGCGGCATCTTCGCCAGATCGGCGACGACGAAGCCGCCTTCGACGTCCTTGCCGAGGCCGACGACCATCGGGTTCTCCGTCTGCCGGGCGGCCTGCGAGCGCAGCACATCGCCGAGGGCGACGGTTTCGCGGTCGGTGTTGGGGATCTCGATGCCGATCGCCCGCTTGCCCGGAATCGGGGAGATGATCCGCACATCGGGGCTGGCAACGGCGTAGGCGATGTTCTTCGACAGCGCGGTGACCTTCTCGACCTTGACGCCGGTGCCGAGCTCGACGATGTAGCGGGTGACGGTCGGGCCGCGGGAGAATCCGGTGACGTGGGCGTCGATGCCGAACTGGTCGAACACCTCGCGCAGAGATTCGACGACCCGGTCGTTGGCCTCCGAGCGCTCCTTGGCCGGCGGGCCAGCGACGAGCGCGTCGGAGGAGGGCAGCGTGTAGGTGACATCGCCGGCCAGGGTGAGCTGTTCGGTGCGTTCGGGCAGCTCGCCGGTGGCCTGCGGGGCCGGGGTCGAGACGTTGGGCACCGTGCCTGCGGCCGCGCCGGCGGCCGTGCTGCCCGCTCCCGAGGCGCCGAGCACGCGGGTGGCGGCGTCCTCCCGGATCTTCGCGGCGTCCTGTTCGGCCTTGGTCGGGCGGCGCTCGCCGGGCTTGGGCCCGGGTGCGTCGACATCGTAGAGCTCATCGTGCACCGGCGTGTCACCGGTGACGTCGTTCTCGTGGATGTAGGCCTTGTCGTAGGCCGGGTCGACGTCCGGGTCGGCGGCGGCCTTGGCCAGCTCGGCTTCGACGTCGAGCTTCTTCTTCCGCGACCGGCGCTTGGAGCCCATCGGCTTGAGCGTGTTCGTCTGCCGGCCTTCGCTCACGAGGTCATCGGCGGCCGGGGCCGCGTCCTCGTCGGCGTGGGCCGGCTGGGTGTGTCCGGTCAGTGCGCAGTAGGCGTCGTAGATGCGCTGCGGGATCCGGTTGACCGGGGTGGCGGTGATGACGAGGACGGAGAACAGGCCGAGCAGCACGAGCAGCGGCACGGCGACATACGAGGTGGTGGCTGCGACCAGCGGCGAGGAGATGATGAAGCCGAGTGCGCCGCCGCCGTTGATGAGCGCGGCATGCGAGTTGGCGAACGTCGGGGTGCCCACGGCGATGTGCGCCAGGCCTGCGGCGGCGAAGACGAAGCCGATGAGGCCGATGAGGATGCGGTTGTTGCCGCGGGTTTCGCGGCCGCGCAGGAACAGCCGCAGCGCGTAGCCGAGCAGCAGCACCGGCAGGGCGAGGGCGACCCGGCCGAAGGTGCCTTCGACGACGGCGCGCACGCCGTCACCGAACGGGCCGGGGATGTGCCACCATTCGAAGGCGGCGAAGACGATGGCGAGGCCGACGAGGAAGAAGGCCGTGCCGTCGCGGCGGTTGGGATTGTCGTCGTCGGGTGTCTCGGTGAACACGTTGCGGGCGCGGTTGCCTGCCATATGTGCCACTCCCATCCATGCCCCAGTGAACACGCTGGGTCCCTGGGTGTCCTGAGTCCCCTTGGGGCCGCGCGCAGCGGGAGCGGCCTGCGTGCCGCGCCTCTTGCGTCCGGTACCAGCGGGGGAAGTCGTACTGGTCGCCATGATGCCTATCGTAGGAGCGCGGCGGCAGGCCGGGCCGAATTTGGCTCGGCGTGTAGGGAAATGGCGCGGCGGCTGCCGCCTGTGCGGACACTGCCGCGTGTGCGGCGGCTGCCGGGCGTGCGGCGGCTGCCGGGCGTGCGGCGGCTGCCGCCTGTGCGGGCACTGCCGGGCGTGCG
>NZ_JALXKS010000017.1 GCF_025144725.1 Brevibacterium sp. p3-SID960
TCACTTTGACCTAAGAGCCCTGACCACGGCGGTCAGGGCTCTTCGGCATTCACGGCTCTCTTCTGCCGTGGCATCAGCCGGGCGCGTCTAGCTGCACCCGGTTCATCCGATCACCTCATGCTTATACGCTTAGGGCATGGATCGAATCACGTTTCTCACCGGCGCCGGGATCTCGACGGGAGCTGGCATCCCGGACTTCCGCGGGCCGGAAGGGATATGGACCAAGGATCCGGAAGCCGAACTCACCTCGACGCTGTCGCACTATGTCGGCAGCGCCTCCATTCGCCAGAAGGCATGGCAGTATCGTTCGCAGTCGCGCTTTTGGGAAGCCGCACCGACGAGGGCCCACACGGCGATCGCTGAGTTCGAGAAGCGCACCGGCAGGGTGCGCGGCATCATCACCCAGAACGTCGACGGTCTGCACCAGTTGGCCGGCAGTTCTCCAGAGCTCGTACATGAGGTTCATGGCAATGTGCGCACCTGGCGCTGCGAGGACTGTCAGGCAACCGGACCGATGCAGGAGATGATCAACCGGGTGCGTTCCGGAGAGATCGAACCGCGCTGCCCCGGCTGCGGCGGCATTATCCGCGCCACGACGATCCTGTTCGGCGAAATGCTCGACGGAGACGTCCTCGATGCGGCCATCGACGCGGCAGAGGGCTGTGAGGTCATCATCGCCGTCGGCACCAGCCTCAACGTCACTCCAGTCGCATCGCTGTTCCCGCTGGCCATCGAAAACGGCGCTGTCGGCTACATCGTCAATGCCGAGCCGACGCCCTTCGACGCCTGGGCCGATGACGTCCTCGACGGAGACATCGAAGACGTGCTGCCGCCCCTGCTGGCCAAGCTCGGCTGAACTCCAGCCTCACTCCACCGGCTCGGAAGGTGCGGTTGGAAGCTGCAAGAACTCAGCGACCGCCTCGGCGCCGGTCACGGTGACCTCCTCGGCTGGGCGGACCAGTCGATCCGGGGTCAGCAGCATCCTGTGCTCGCGGCCGACATGGGAGCCGCTGGCCGAGACATCGATGAGCGAGCCGTTGTCGACGTAGCCGACCTTCTCCGAGACCCGCCGACTCGAATCGTTGCCGCTGAAGTACGACGTGACGAGCTCCCGGGCACCGAAGTGATCGAAGCACGCGACGGCGATCGCCTGGCGCATCCGGGTGCCGATGTCATGGCCCTGATGGTTCCTGCTCAGCCAGGATCCGGTGCCCACGGTGCGTCGCTTGGCGAAGGCACGAGCGCCAGCACTCTGCACGCCGACAGCTTCTCCGCCGACGCGCACCGCGAGCTCAAGCGTCCACTCTTCGGGGTTGATCGCACCGCGGGTGCGCCAGTGATAGGTCGCGAGATTCCGGGCGACCTCCTCTGCAGTGCCCTGATCCCAATCGACGATGAACGCCCCCGGATGTGCTGTCACACCACCGGCGGCAAGGGCCGCCAGTTCGGGCAGGTCGGAGTCCCGCACGGGGGAGAGGGTTATGTTCCCGCACGAGATCGTCAGAGCGTACGGCGGCCAGATCTCTTCAAGGGACATCGCATGGGTGTGCTGCATGAGGTGAAGCCTAGCAATGAGACAGACGCATCGGGCCCGCATCGTTTCGACGCGGGCCCGATGTCCTGCTTCAGCTATCAGCTGCGGCGGCGTGCGATCCACACAGCGGCGCCACCGGCTGCTGCCAGCAGGGCGCCGAGGACCGCCAGCGCGCCGATCTGGGCTCCGGTGCGCGGCAACCTGCCCTTGTCGTCATCACCGGGCTTGTCGCTCGGCTTCGGCGAGGGCTCGGCCGACGGGCTGTCGGTCGGCTGCTGGGTCGGGTCGTCGGTCGGCTCACCGGTCGGGTCAGCGGTGGGCTCATTGGTCGGGTCGTCGGTCGGCTCACCGGTCGGGTCAGCGGTGGGCTCATTGGTCGGGTCGTCGGTCGGCTCCTCAGTCGGATCGTCTCCGACGCGGCTGGAGTCGACGGCGTAGAACGTGGTCGAACCGGTCACCTCATTGCCGACGATGAGCATGCCGGCATTGCCGGCCTCACCGGCAGCTGCTGCACCGTCGGCCTGGAGATCAGCCGAAGGGACGAAGACGATGCTCTCCGGGCCGGAGTCTCCGGCCTCGGCGACATTGTCCTCAGGCTGGACGGCGAAGTTGCGGTTGTTGACGTAGGTGACGTACTCAGACTTCGCAGGATCGGTGATGTCGTAGACGAAGATCCCGCCGATGCGCTCCATGCCGATGAACGCATAGGTCTTCTCACCGATCTGGCCGACCTCGATCGCCTCAGGCTCAGGACCCTTGTCATCGGAGCGGTTGTCGAAGTTCGACTCGGAGTTGTTGGAGTTGAAGTTCTTCGGCAGCACCTCCGCCGTGATGCGCTCGAAATCATCAGCAGAGTCGAAAACCTGTTTGCCATCGGTGTCGAGGATCGAGAACGAGCGACCGCCGACGCCGTAGATCGTCTCGTAGCAGCTGCCGTCTTCCTTCAGCCCGTCGGCCTTGGTGATCGTCAGGCGGCCGAGGTTCTCCTCCTTCTGCAGGTCCTCGATCGTCATCGGCGAGCCATCCTCGTTCGTCATGCCTTCGACGACCGATTCGCAGATCGGAGCCAAGCCCTTCTTCTCACTGCCGAGATCCTTGACCCGGATCTCCTCGGAGTAGCCGTCCCAGTCGCGGGTGTCACCCTCATTGGCCGTCAGCAGGTAGTCGCGTCCGCCGATCTCGATCGAGCGGATCGTATCCGGCTGCAGGAACGACTGCACCGGCCAGTTCGCCCGGTTGATCCCCTGGTCCTTGTTCGAGACATCGAAAGGCACCTCGGCCACATCCTGGGTGCCCAGCGGCATGAGCTTCTCTGTTGTCGCCGAGGCGAGGTCGACCACTGCGATCGCATTGGCCTCCTGCAGGGTGACGTACGCCTTGCCGTCGATGGCGGTGCTGTACTCGGGCTCGAGGTTCTCCGACACCGGGTACTCCGGGGTGCCGGTGCCGGCGTCCTCACGACCGCCGAAGACCCGCACACCTTCCGGCAGGGCATCGCCTTCGAAGGCCCGGAAGTCTGCAGTCTTGACATCCTCCTGGCTGGGAGCCTGGACCGCCTCGGGAAGGGAGACGACGCTGACGGTGCCCTCCGGGTCGACAGAGTAGTCCTCTGCGGGCTCGCCTTCATTGGCGACGACTGCGTGCTTGCCCTCGTCATCGAAGACGACCGAATCCGGCAGCGCACCTGCGCGCACCGCACCCAGCGGCTTCGGCTCATCGCCTGAGAGGTCGAAGAACCCAACCCAGCCGTCGTCGGTCTTCGTCGGCGCCTCGAGAGCAACAGCAGCCAGACCGTCGGCACGCACTGCCACCGAGTTCGCCACCGCTCCGGCTGGCACCGAGGCCCCGTCAGCTGAGCTCATGCCCGCTGTCGTCAGCTCGGTCACTGCGGTCGGCTTCTCCGGGTTGGAGGAGTCGAGGACCTGCACGGTGCCGGCTTCGGCGTTGACGACGAGCGTCTGCTGCTTGGCAGCGTAGTGGGCGACGATCTCCGCGGCACCGGCGTCGAAGATGTCAGCGCGGTGCGATCCGAGCACCGAGAGCTCCACCTCGGCGCCGGGGGCCGAATGAGAGGTGAAGTAGTCGGGGTTGGCGGCCGTGGCCGGCATGAGGCCGACGGGAGCCAGGGCGGTGAGGCTGACGACGCTGAGCGCGGTCAGCCCGGAGATGAAGCGAGGCATGCAGATTCTCCAGTTGAGAGCAGATGGGCAGATACCGACATTAGAAGCCCAGCTGGGCCCTGAATTGAGAAGAAGGTGACGCGGGTATGAATTCTCTCCCCACCGCGCCGGGGCGATAGACTGGGCGGGCATCTCACCGACAGTCACATAGGGAGCACAGTGTCGAAGTCTGACGACGAACCACAGGACCGCCCGCGCCGCGACGACGGCGGGCATCAGCGTCCCCGCGGCGGCGGCAAGCACCATCAGAAGCCCCGCTCGCAGCGTGGTGATCGTGGCTTCGGCGACCGCGGCCGAGGGGGCAAGGACTTCCGGCGCGGGGATCGGCGTAATGATCGCCGTCGCGATGACCGCAGGCACGGCGACCGCCGCGGTGGTGAGGGGTTCCGCCGCGACGACCGTGCGCGAGGTGGCCAGGATTTCCGGCGTGACGACCGGCGCCGAGATGATCGCCGACGTGACGACCGACGCGGTGGCAAGGACTTCCGCCGCGATGGCCGCAAGCGTGACGACCGGGAGCGCGGAGGTACCCGCCGCGAACGTCGGCACGAACCGGCCATCCCTGAGGGCATCACCGGCAAGGAGCTGCACTCTGAGGCACGTCGCCAGCTGCGCCCGCTGGAGAAGACCAACGCCGAGGTCGTCGCCAAGCATCTCGTCGCTGCCGGCCAGCTCGTCGACGTCGCACCTGAGCTCGCCTATGAACACACGCAGGCAGCCCTCGGCCGGGCTGCCCGGATCGGTGCCGTTCGCGAGGCCGTCGGTATCGTGGCCTACCAGCTGGAGAACTACGGTGAGGCACTGCGTGAGCTGCGCACGCACCGCCGGATCACCGGCTCGAATGACAACGCCGCACTCATGGCCGACTGCGAACGCGGCCGCGGAAACCCCGCCAAGGCCATCGCAGTAGCCGAGGAGTTCGAGGCAGCCGATCTCGACCCGTCAGTGCGCATCGAGCTGCTCATCGTTAAGGCCGGTGCCCACAGCGACCTCGGTGACAATGAGAAGGCCAAGACCCTGCTCAGCAGTGCCGGCTTCACCGGCCACCCGGCTGGCGCGACCGTGAGGCTGCTGTCGGCGTACGCTGATCTGCTGCGCGTCGACGGTGAGACCGAACTGGCTGACAAGTACGAGCAGCTGGCCCGCCGGACGGCGAAGATGAAGAACGTCATGTACGGCGATGAGGAGCCAGACCCCAACGCCGACGTCGAGATCATGACGATCGACGAGCTGCCCGATGAGGAAACCGGCGGCGAGAGCACCAGCGACAGCACAGACGAAACCGCACTGGGACCCGCAGCCACAGACACAGAGGCAGCAGACGACTCGGCTGACGAGGCCGCCGATACGCCGGAACTGGAAGAGCCCGCCGCTGAAGACACAGGTGAGACACCTGCAGAGCCGGCCGCCGCCGCGGACGCGGGCTCCGCTTTCGAGAAGGCAGACCAGACCGAGCAGCCGGCAGACGAGACCGAGAAGGCCACCGTGCAGACCGAGGCGCCTGCGCCGATGTCGTTCGAAGACGAGATCGAGGCTGAACTCGAGGAGATCCTCGTCGAGGCTGGCATCGAACCCGACGCCGGCACACAGGCACCCTCTGAGGAGGAGCCACCGCAGGAGGAGACCCTCTTCTGAGGCCGTGAGCACCAGTCGTCTGCAACACCAGGAGGCACGCGAATGAACCCAGGCGCACCCACGACCACCGGTGAACCGCTGCTGGCAGCAGCCGCCCACCTCGGCGACGTCGATGGCGTCCTGTTCGATCTCGACGGGGTCATCTATGCCGGCCCCGAGGTGGTGCCCGGGGCACACGAGGCGCTCACCCGGCTAGCCGAGGCGGGGATCCCCTACGGGTTCGTGACGAACAACGGCTCGCGCAGCGCAGCCGACATCGCCGCCCAGATCCGCTCCTACGGTCTGCCGGCCGAGGCAGAGCAGGTGACGACCTCTGCACAGGTCGCCGCCCGCGCGCTGGCCGCCGAATTCCCCGCCGCAGCACCGGTCCTGGCGATCGGCTCACCGGCACTGGCCGAGTGCCTGCGCGAGAACGGACTCCACGCGATCGCAGCTGATTCGGCCCAGACCCCCGTGGCTGTCGTGCAAGGCTTCCACCGCGAACTCAACTGGTACGACCTCGCTGCCGCCTGCGAGGCGATCCGCGCCGGTGCCGCCTACTGGGCGACCAACCGCGACATCAGCATGCCCACCGACCGCGGCCCGATGCCGGGCAACGGCTCCTTCGTGCGCATCGTCGAGACCATCACCGAGGTCACCCCGACCGTGACCGGCAAACCCTCAGCCCTCATGATCTCCGCAGCCGCCGCCGCGATCGGGGTGCGTCGGCCGCTCATGATCGGCGACCGGCTCGACACCGACATCGCAGGCGGCAAGGCAGCCGGCTGCCCGACAGCCCTCGTGCTCACCGGCATTCACCAGGTCGACGACGTCGAAGCAGCCGATGCCGGCTGTCGGCCCGACCTCATCCTCTCCCGCCTGCCGGAGCTCTTCAGCCCGGCCACCGACACCCAGGAGAACCCATGAGCGAGTCCATCGCCTCGGGCCCGGCCGCCAGCCCCGCCGCGGCCGCCGGCGCCCTGGAGACCGCCAGCTGGAAGGAGGCTGACGAGGCCATCGACCAGGCTGATGACGCCACCGCCCTCGACCAGGCCGGGCGCCTGCTCGAGGAGATGGAACGCGGCCTGTCCTCCCTATGATCCAGCCGCTGCAGCGCATCGACGCAGCACTTGTCACCCGCGGACTGGCCGTCAGCCGCAACCGCGCAGCCCGGCAGATCGCCGCCGGCCACGTGCTCATCAACGGCCAGCCGGCGCAGAAGTCCTCCCAGAAGGTCAGCGCTGTCGACGTCATCGAAGTCTCCGGCGAGGATCCCTGGGTCGCCCGCAGCGCCCACAAGCTGCTCGGTGCGCTGCGTGACTTCGGCCTGGAGGATCTGCCTGATGGTGCCATGTGCCTCGATGCCGGTGCCTCGACCGGCGGGTTCACCCAGGTGCTGCTCGCTGCCGGTGCGGCACACGTCTACGCTGTCGACGTCGGCCACGACCAGCTGGCCGCACAGCTGCGCACTGATGCCCGTGTGTCGAATATGGAAGGCACCAACCTCAGGCAGCTGACCCGCGACCAGCTGCCCGGCCGGCCGGACGGCTCCCCGGGTGTCGACCTCATCGTCGCCGATGTATCCTTCATCTCCCTGACCCTGCTCATCGAACCGCTGCTGGCCCTCACCCGGCCCGGCGGAACCCTGCTGCTCATGGTCAAACCCCAGTTCGAACGCGGTCGCCACGCTGTGAACAAACACGGCGTCGTCACCGACCCAGCCGAACGCCAGGCCGCCATCGCCACCGTCGCCGACGCCGCCACAGACGCCGGAGCCCGCGTCCACGGGTGGGTCGAAACCCAACTGCCCGGCCCCAGCGGCAACCGCGAGTTCTTCATCCACATCACCCAAGCAGATTCCCAGGCTTGTACAGTTGACTGAGATCAGCGCGCCAGCCGGCAGCCGTCCAAGTTCCGGCACGTGCGGAGACAGTCGAGACGACGAGGAAGGGGAGATACGTGGATCGCAGCATCGTCGTCGTGCTTCACCCGCAGCGAGCCGACTCGCGCGAAGCAGCCTTACGTGCGTGCCAGACGCTGCACTCCGATGGCATCCAGCCGGTCATGCTCGCCTCCGACTACGAGATGCTCCTCAGCCACATCGACAGCCTCGACACCCCCGTGCAGGTCTGCGACGACGACGCCATCGACACCCTCAAACGCGACTGCGAACTCGTCATGGTCCTAGGCGGCGACGGCACGATCCTGCGGGCGGCCGAGAAGTTCCGCCACCTCAGCGTCCCGCTGCTCGGTGTCAACCTCGGCCATGTCGGATTCCTGGCCGAAAGCGAACGCGAGAACCTCGACGTCGCCGTCCACCGGGCCGTCAGCCGCGACTACGACGTCGACGAGCGCATGGCCCTCGACATCCGCGTCATCGCCGAGGGCCGGGTCATCCACCGCACCTGGGCGCTGAATGAGGTGACGATCGAAAAGAGCGGAGACACCCGCATGATCGACGTGATCCTAGGCGTCGACTCCCGGCCGGTGTCCTCCTTCGGCTGTGACGGCGTCATCCTCGCCACCCCCACCGGCTCAACCGCCTACGCCTTCTCCGCCGGCGGGCCGATCGTGTGGCCGGACGTCGAAGCGCTGCTCATGCTGCCGATCTCCGCCCACGCCCTATTCACCGAACCGCTCGTCGTCAGCCCCGACTCCCGCCTCGGCGTCGAATTCCGGCCCTCCCAGCCAGGCATGCACGCCGGCCTGTGGTGCGACGGCCGCCACGAGATCGAACTGCCCGCCGGTGCCCGCATCGAAGCCCGCCGCTCGAAGACCCCGGTGGCCCTGGCGCGCCTGTCGACCCGCCGGTTCGCCGACCGGCTGGTCGCGAAGTTCCAGCTGCCGGTCACCGGATGGCGCGGGCCCAGCAACACCGCTGACACGAACGCCGTGCCGGTCGTCAGCGCCGAGGAGCAGCAGCGAGGAGATCGATGATCTCGAGTCTGCGCATCGAGAACCTCGGCGTCATCTCGGCAGCCGACATCGACCTCGGCGCCGGCCTGACCGTCGTGACCGGTGAGACCGGTGCCGGAAAGACGATGTTCGTCACCGCCCTCGACATGCTCACCGGCGCCCGCGCCGAACCCCGCGTCGTGCGGGCAGGGGCCGACAAAGCGATCGTCGAAGGCATCTTCGACTTAAGCGACCAGTCAGCTGAGGCACGAGACCAGCTCACCGCCCGCATCGACGAAGCCGGGGGAGAAGCCGACGAGGAGGCCATCCTCACCCGCAGCATCCCCGCCGAGGGACGCGCCCGCGCGACAGCCGGCGGCCGCACCGTCCCGCTGGCCGTGCTCAAGGACGTCGGCGACGCCCTTGTGTCGATGCATGGCCAGTCTGAGCAGATCACCCTGCGCTCGGCGGCCAAACAGCGCGCCCTGCTCGACCGCTACGGCGGCACCGCGATCGCCGATGCGCTCACCAGCTACCAGCAGGCCTACCACCGCTGGCAGGAGCTTGAAGCCGAGGCTGCCCGGCTGCGTGAGACCGCCTCCGAACGCGCCGCCCGCATCGCCTATCTGACCGAGAGCCTCGAGACCATCGACGCGGTCCGCCCGGTCGAAGGCGAGGACGAGGAGCTCAAGGCGCTCGCCGCCCGCCTCGGCGCCGCCGAGGACCTCAAACAGGCCGTCGGCACCGCCCATGACGCACTGGCCGGCAGTGACTGGCAGGAGACCCACAACGCCCTCGACGCCGTCGAGCAGGCGATCGCCGAAGTCACCCGCGCCGCGCGCTCCGACGCCAGCCTGGAGACCCACGTCGAGGCGCTGACCGATGTGCGCATCCGGCTGACCGACACCGCCACCGAACTGTCGGCCTACGTCGCCTCCTTCACCGACCTCGAAGGCCAGTCCCTGGAGGACACCGAGGCCCGCCGGGCGGCCCTCGGCTCGCTGTCGGCCTTCGGCGCTGATGTCACCGAGGTGCTCGCCTTCGAAACGCAGGCCGGGGCTGAGCTGCTGGAGCTGCAGAACGCCGAGAGCTCCTCAGCCGGGATGGACGATGCGGTGGCAGCCGCCGCCGAGGCGGTCGCAGAGACCGGACAGCGGCTGCGTCAGCTGCGCGAACAGGCGGCTGCGGAGTTCGCCGCCGCCGTCTCCGCTGAGCTGTCAGCACTGTCGATGCCGCGGGCGAGGATCGTCTTCGACATCGCTGAGGCCGCCCCGCACAGCCTCGGCACCGATGCGGTGGCGATGCTCTTCAGTGCCCACGACGCCGCCGCCCCCGGGGAGATCGGCAAGCTCGCCTCCGGCGGTGAGCTCTCCCGCGTGATGCTCGCCATCGAAGTCGTCAAAGCCGCCAAGGACACCTTCCCCACCTTCGTGTTCGACGAGGTCGACGCCGGCGTCGGCGGCAAAGCCGCCATCGAGATCGGCCGCCGGCTCGCCCGTCTGGCCGCCCACTCCCAGGTCATCGTCGTCACCCACCTCGCCCAGGTCGCCGCGTGGGCCGACACCCACATCACCGTCGTCAAGGACGATCAGACCGGCGGCGCCGTCTCCGGCGTCACCGCCCTCGACCGTGCCGGACGCGAAGAGGAGCTGGCCAGGATGCTCGGTGGGATGGCCGATTCCGGATCAGCTCGCGCCCACGCCGTCGAACTCATGGACACCGCAGCCGAGGCGAAGGCGCAGTTCTGATATGCCGCATGCGACAATGGCGGCACCATGAAGATCCGCAAGAGCCGCGAGACCATCGAGACCGATCTGACGATCGGACCAGCTGTGACGCGCGTCGACCGCCGCACGAAGGATCTCACCAAACGACTCCAGCCCGGTGAGATCGCCGTCATCTGCCACTCGGACATCGACCGCGTCTCCGCTGAGGCTCTCGTCGAATGCCGCCCGGCGGCCGTCGTCAACACTGTCAAGTCGATCTCGGGACGCTACCCCAACCTCGGGCCCGGGATCATCGTCGACGCCGGCATCCCGCTCATCGACGAGGCCGGCGAAGAGCTCATGGACTCCATCACCGAAGGTGAGGAGCTGCATCTGAGAGACGGCGTCCTCGAACGCAACGGCACGCCCCTGGGCGACGGACGCGTGCACACCCGGCTGAGCATCGAAGAGCAGATGAAAGACGCCGAGTCCGGGATGAACAAGGTGCTCGTCGACTTCGTCGAGAACACCATCGAGTACATCCGCAAAGACTCAGATCTGCTCTCGGAGGACTTCGTCGTCCCTCACGTGCGCACGAGCTTCGCCGGTCGGCACGCGCTCATCGTCGTGCGCGGCTACCACTACAAAGAAGACCTCGCGATGCTGGGGACCTACATCCGCGAGTATCGGCCGATCCTCATCGGCGTCGACGGGGGCGCCGATGCGATCCTCGAAGCCGGCCACTCACCGGACATGATCGTCGGCGACATGGACTCCGTCTCCGATGCCGCCCTGAGCTCCGGTGCCGAACTCGTCGTCCACGCCTACCGCGACGGCCGCGCACCCGGTGTCGAGCGTCTGCACGGCCTCGGTCTCGAATGCGTCATCTTCCCCGCCTCGGGCACCAGTGAGGACATCGCGATGCTGCTCGCCGATGACAAGGGCTCCCCGCTCATCGTCGCCGTCGGCACCCACGACACGCTCATCGAGTTCCTCGACAAGGGCCGCCGCGGCATGGCCTCGACGTTCCTCACCCGGCTGCGCGTCGGCTCGAAGCTGCTCGACGCCAAGGGCGTGTCCCTGCTGTACCGGCAGCGGATCTCAAACTGGCAGCTGTCGATCCTCGCCCTGGCCGGACTGTTCGCACTGTTTGTCGCGATGTCGGCCACTCCGGCCGGACAGACGCTGCTCGGGCTCATCGGCGCCCAGTTCGACGGGCTCATCCAGTGGATCGAGAACCTGTTCTCACCGACTCCCACTCCTGAAGCGCTGGCTGTGCCGCCGCCCGAATCCCATCTGCCCGCCACCCACCTGCTCGACGAAGGGCCTCCTCTGACGTGATCGACTTCCGCTACCACCTCGTGTCCCTCATCTCGGTGTTCGTCGCCTTGGCAATCGGCATCGTGCTCGGCGCAGGACCGCTGAAGGAGCCGATCGGCGAATCCCTGCAGAGCCAGGTCGACTCACTGCGCTCCGACCGCGACGAACTGCGCACCGAGCTCGACCAGTCGAAGGCCGACGTCAGCGACCTCAACGAATTCATCGCCGCCACCGCCCCGGACCTTCTCAAGGACCGGCTGGCCGAGGTGCCGGTGACCCTCGTGCGCGCCGCCGACACGAACGCCGACGCCGTCAACGCAGTGCGCGACCGCCTGTCCGAGGCCGACGCCACCGTCAACGACGGCGGCGAGCTCTCCGCCGACGCCTTCGACCCGAAGGGCGCTGAGGACCTGCTCGACACCCTGCGCTCGATCGACCCGAACCTGCCCGATGACGATGCGAGCGCGCTCACCACGGCGCTGGCGGCAGCCGTCTCCGCCGGCGGTGCCGCCGAGGAAGCCGCCACCGCGGCCCCGGCCGGCGATGCGACCGAGGTCACCGCCGCCCCCGGGGACGGTGAGGGCACCCGGTATGACCAGAAGCAGTCCGAAGACGTGCTCCAGGCTTTCGGCGCCGCCGGCCGGCTCAACGGCGGCAGCTATGCCACCGCCGAGGTCATCGTCCTCATCGCCCCGCCGGTTCCCGAGGCACAGCCAGGCCAGGGCGATGCCGGAGCCACCGACGCGCCGCGCCCGGAAGCCAACGCCTACTCAGCCTTCGCCGCCGACCTCGATAGAGCCACTCCGACCGTGGTCGCCAGCACGACCGCCGGCGCTGAGAGCGGCCTGGTCGGCTACGTGCGCGAGAACGACACTGGCGTCTCCAGTGTCGACAGCATCGAGCTCGGTGCTGGACCGGTCATCACCGCACTCACCGTCGCCGCCCTGCACGACGACACGTCCGAAGGCCACTACGGCTTCGCCGCCAACGCCGACGCCCTCATGCCAGGAGCTGAGAAATGATCCGCACGCTCGTCACCGCCTCCGTCGCCGCCGTCGCAGGCTACGCCGCCACCCGCGGCGTCAGCGCCGCCCGCAGCCGGTTCGGCTTCAACAATCGCCTCGACCGCACCAACCACGCCGGAGAGACCGTCTCGCTCATCGAAGGTCCGGCCGCTGCCGCCGGCGCCACCACCGTCGCGATCTTCGCCGACCCGCTGCCGCATCGTCTGGCCGCCACCCTGGCCACCACCGCGGCCGGCGTGCTCGGCGCCGTCGACGACTTCGCCGAATCCGGCAGCGAGAAGGGACTGCGCGGACACCTGAGCGCCCTGACCCGCGGCGAGGTCACCACCGGCGGCCTCAAAGTCCTCGGCATCTCCGCCTCCTCGGTCGTCGCCGCGCTCATCGGCCGGGACGCCGACGAGCTGTTCGGCTCCCAGCTCGCAGGCAGCCTCGCCGATGCGGTGCTGGCAGGCGGCGTCATCGCCGGCACCGCCAACCTCATCAACCTCCTCGACCTGCGCCCGGCCCGGGCGCTCAAGGCCAGCGCCCTGCTCGCCGGCATCGGCCTGCTCAGCGGCCGCGGGTCCGCCCTCGTGCTCAGCGGCGGCAGCCTCGGCGTCATCGCTGCAGCCTTCGCCGATGACGCAGCCGGGCTCACGATGCTCGGCGACACCGGCGCCAATGCCCTCGGCAGCCTGCTCGGCACCGCAGCCGCACTCGATGCCTCCCGCACCGAACTCGCCCTCAGCCTCGCCCTGCTGGCCGGCCTGACCCTGGCCAGCGAGAAGGTCTCCTTCACCGAGGTCATCGAAAGCACCCCGGGACTGCGCGAGCTCGACGCCTGGGCACGAGTGCGCTGATGCCCCGCTGGCTGCGGGCCACGGCCGGGGCGGCACTGGCCGTCTCCGTCATCACCCTGCTGACTCGGATCATCGGGTTCGTCCGCTGGCTCGTCTTCTCACCGACCGTCGGCGCCGGCGTCGTCGGCACCGCCTACCAGGCCGCGAACCAGGTCCCGAACATCCTCTACGAGGTCGTTGCCGGAGGCGCGCTGGCCGGAGCGGTTGTGCCGCTGCTGGCCGCCCCGATTGCCCGGGCCGACCGCGCACAGGTCAACCGGATCGCCTCAGCCCTGCTGACCTGGTCATTGGCGCTGACCCTGCCATTGGCCGTCCTCGTGGCCGTCTTTCACCAGCCGCTGGCCGCAGCCCTCATCTCCGGCGGTGCTGATGCCAGCCCGGCCGCGGCCCACTACGCCGGGCAGTTCCTCCTCATCTTCGCCGCCCAGCTGCCGCTCTACGCAGTCGGGGCGGTGCTCACCGGCGTGCTGCAGGCCCACCGGAAGTTCCTATGGCCGGCGTTCATGCCGCTGTTCTCCAGCCTCGTCGTCATCGGCACCTACCTTGCCTACGGCGCCGTGCCCACTGACCCGAACCACGCTGCCGCCGGGCCCCTGGCCCTGCTCGCCTGGGGCACCACGGCCGGAGTCGTCGCCCTGGCCCTGCCGCTGTGGCTGCCGACCGCTGCGGCCGGGGTGCGGCTGCGGCCGACCTTCACCTTCCCCGACGGCGTGGCCCGCCGCGCCGTGCGCCTGGGCGCCGCCGGCATGACCGCACTCATCGCCCAGCAGATCGCGATCCTCTCGGTCCTCACCGTCTCCAACCGCACCGGCGGCACCGGCGTGTTCGTGCTGTTCAACTACATCCAGGCCGTGTACATGCTCCCGTACGCAGTGCTCGCCGTGCCGATCGCCACCGTCGTGTTCCCGCGCCTGTCCCGGCAGGTCGCCGAGGCCGGCGCCGAGGTGCCGCGCACCGTGGCGACGACAACCTCCGCGATCCTCATCGCCGGCGGCCTGGGAGCCGCGATCCTCGTGGCCGCAGCCGTGCCGCTGCAGCAGTTCTTCACCGCCTTCGACGCCGCCTCCGGTTCCGAGGCGGTGCCCTTCGCTGCGATGTCGACCGCCATCCTCGTGATGGCACTCGCCGTGCCCGGCTGGTGCATGATCGCCTGGGCGATGCGCATGTACGCCGCCCTCGAATCCGCCCGCTATGCCGCCATCGGCACCACCACCGGATGGATATCCGTCATCGCCACCGTGCTCAGCGGAGCCGCCGTCATCACCACCACCGACCCCAGCCACCGCGCTGCGGCCACCCTCATCCTCGTCTGCCTCGGACATGCCATCGGCATGACGGTCGCTGCCGTGCTCCACCTGTCCTTCCTGCGCCGGGCCGTCGGGCCCGAGGCGCTGCAGGGGATGACGCGCAACCTGTCGCTCACCGTGCTCACCTCCCTTGCCGCAGCGGTCGCCGGCTACGGCAGCGCCCAGCTCATGCTCGCCCTGGCAGGAAGCTGGCCGCCGGCAGGCGGAGCAGTCGTCTCCGGTCTCATCGCAGGGGTTGTCGCGGTCGCCGTCATGGCCGGACTCACCTTCGCGCTCAACCGCCGGCTCATCACCTCGATGCGCCAGCTGGCCAGCCGCTGATCCGACCGGCCAGCAGAGCCCTGCGGATTCGCTAGACTGGCTGAAGCGGTGCCGAGAGGCGCCGGTGAGCGATCGACTGAGAGGACATCGTCCATGCGCAGCCTGCGGATTCTGTTGGTCTTAGCCACCTCCACCGGGGGAGTGGGAACCCACGTCGCCTCCCTGGCCCGGGAGTTCGCGCAGGCAGGCCACACCGTCGGCGTCATCGGGCCATCGGCCACCAATGAGCAGTTCGGCTTCGACGCCCTCGGCCAGGTGGTCTTCGCACCCCTCGAACTCGGCACCAGCCTCAGCGTCAAAGACACCGCCTCGATCAACCGGCTGCGCAAGCTCATCGCCACCTTCGACGCCGACATCGTCCACGCCCACGGCTTCCGCGCCGGCTTCACCACACTCATGGCCACCAACCGGCTCTCGAAGCGCAATCGCCCCCACACCGTCGTCTCCTGGCACAACCAGGCGATGGGCAGCGGCATCCGGGAACTGGCCGAGAAGGCCGTGCAGATGTACGTCGCCCGCGGTGCCGACCTGACGATCGGAGCCAGCTCCGACCTCGTCGTCCGAGCCCGCGATCACGGTGCCCGCAACGCTGTCTTCGCCCCAGCCGCAGCACCTGACCCGCAGTTCGCCGAAGACGTCAACAACCGGTTGCTGCGCTCCAGACTGCTGCGTGAACTGGCCCTGCCGCGCGAGACCGTCCTCATGCTCGCCGTCGGCCGGATCGCCCCGCAGAAGAACTACGGTCTGCTCTTCGACGCACTGGCCCGGCTCGATGACGACCGGGTGCACCTGCTCATCGCCGGGGCCGCCGATGAGGACGAGCTGCGGGTGCTGCGCAAGCGCGTGATCGCCGAGCAGCTGCCGGTGCACTTCCTCGGTCAGCGCGATGATGTCACCACGCTGAACCAGGCCGCTGACATCTTCGTCCTCTCCAGCCTGTGGGAGGCCCGCGCACTCGTGCTGCAGGAGGCGATGATGGCCGGCAAGGCGATCATCGCCACCGCCACCGGCGGCACCCCCGAACTGCTCGGCGATGCAGGCCTGCTCGTCACCCCCGGGGACGCCGAGGCGATGGCCGAGGGCATCAGGATGCTCGCTGCAGAAGAGCAGATGCGCGCCGAGCTCGGCCGCCGCGCAGCCCACAAGGCACTCGACCTGCCGCGCGAACCCGAAGTCGCCCGCACGGTCCTCCGCCATTACACCTCTCTGCTCGATGCCGGCGGCCGTTGAAACATCGCTAGGCTAGAGACAGACGCAACCCACCCGCGACCAGCAGAAAGAGCGACAGCCATGAGCGAACTCGCCAGCCAGACGCCCCTCGGACCGGATCCCAGCACCCGGATCATGCACGTTCTCGACACTGCCGATTCCGTCGTCGTCGAGATGGCCCGCGAGACCATCGCCCGCCACCTGCAAGCCGGCTACCCGACTGCCGTCGCCGCCCGCCGATCCGTGTTCGACACGCTCGGCCTCGACACCGCTGACCCGCTGCTCGTCCACATCGAGATCGGCGCGGTGCGCGGCATCCGCGTCTCCGACGCCTCGCACGCCTTCACGCTGCACAAGTACTACCGGCACGTCGATCTCGTCCACGCCCACGGTCTGCACGCCGGTGCGCTGGCCGGTCTCGCCCTGACCGGCCTGCCGCAGCGGATGCACCCGGCGATCATCACCACCGTCGAGCGCTTCGACGAGTCCAGCACCGTCGACACGCTGCTGGCCCGCACCGTTGCCCGCACCTCGACAGCCGTGCTCGGCACCACCGACCCGGTCTGCGAGTACTTCGCCGACCTCGAGGTCCCGGTCACCGAACGCGCCCCGCTGCTGCGCCCCGACCTCGACCCGCGGGGCGACCTGCAGACGGCGATCACCCGCGACCGCAGACGCGTGCGCCGCGACCTCGACGTGCCTGCCGGCTACTGGCTCATCGCCAGCCCGATCGAGATGCGCGACGGCACAGACCTGACCACCGTGCTCGACGCCGCGATCAGGCTGCCGAGCCACCGTGCCGACCGCCGCTGGGTCGTCGCCTTCACCGGCGGGGGAGCAGCCCGCGACCAGGTCAGCCGCGAGATCGCCAACCGCTTCGACCACATCCGCGTGGCCAGCGAATACTCCGCCGCCGAAGTGGCCGCTGCCGCCGATCTCGTCGTCGCAGCCGACCGGATGACCGGGCTGAGCACCGAAGGGCTCATGCAGATGCGCAGGCCCGTCATCCACATCGGCCGGGAGCGCGGCGCCCGCATCTGGGGTGATAGCGTCACCCACGTCGCCGCCGACGACACACCCGGACTGCTGGCCGCCATCGCCGACTACGTCGACAACCCCGCCGCCCGTGCCACCGCAGCAGTGGCAGCCAAGGACCGGGTCGCCGCCTCCACCAGCGTCGACACCGCCGGGCTGATCCTGCTCGACATCTACGACACGGTGCTCGGCATGCACGCCGGCACCCGCCCGATCGAGCGCCGCTGACGTCTGTCGCCTCCCTGACGGGACGCGATCCCGTCCTCCCTGATAGGATTCAATTCCGTGGTGAATCGATTGCGAACAAGCGGACAGAACACAACCCGGCACATCTTCGTCACCGGGGGTGTGGCATCCTCCCTCGGCAAGGGACTGACAGCATCATCGCTGGGACATCTGCTCGCGCAGCGCGGGCTCACAGTCGCGATGCAGAAGCTCGACCCCTACCTCAACGTCGACCCGGGCACGATGAACCCCTTCCAGCACGGTGAGGTGTTCGTCACCAACGACGGTGCAGAGACCGACCTCGACATCGGCCACTACGAGCGCTTCCTCGGCACCGACCTCGACGCCAGCGCCAACGTCACCACCGGCCAGATCTACTCCTCGGTCATCGCCAAGGAGCGCCGCGGTGCCTACCTCGGTGACACCGTCCAGGTGATCCCGCACATCACCGATGAGATCAAGCTGCGGATGCGCTCCCAGGCTGAGCGCACCGACGGTGAGGCCCCTGACGTCATCATCACCGAGGTCGGCGGCACCGTCGGCGACATCGAATCGCAGCCGTTCCTCGAAGCCGCCCGCCAGGTTCGCCACGACGTCGGCCGCGAGAACTGCTTCTTCATCCACGTCTCCCTTGTGCCCTACCTCGGGCCGTCGGGAGAGCTCAAGACCAAACCGACCCAGCATTCGGTGGCAGCGCTGCGCTCGATCGGCATCCAGCCCGATGCGATCGTGCTGCGCTCCGACCGCGAACTGCCGGATTCGATCCGCGCGAAGATCGGCTCGGCCTGCGACGTCGACTTCGAAGCCGTGGTCTCCTGCGTTGATGCCCGCTCCATCTACGACATTCCGAAGGTCCTGCACGACGGCGGCCTCGACGTCTACATCATCCGCCGCCTCAACATGCCCTTCCGCGACGTCGACTGGGACCAGTGGGACTGGGTGCTCGAACGTGTCCACAACCCCCGTCACGAAGTCGAGATCGGCCTCGTCGGCAAGTACATCGACCTGCCTGACGCTTACCTGTCGGTGACCGAGGCGCTGCGCCACGGCGGATTCGCCGAAGACGCGAAGGTCAACATCCACTGGATCGCCTCCGATTCCTGCGAAACCCCCGAAGGCGCTGCCGAGCACCTCGCCGGTCTCGACGCGATCTGTGTTCCCGGCGGCTTCGGCATCCGCGGTATCGAAGGCAAGCTCGGCGCCCTGCGCTACGCCCGCGAGAACGGCATCCCGACGCTCGGCCTGTGCCTGGGCATGCAGTGCATGGTCGTCGAATACGCACGCAACGTCGCCGGGATCGACGAGGCGTCCTCGACGGAGTTCGATCCCGACACCTCGGCCCCAGTCATCGCCACGATGGCCGAGCAGCTCGACATCGTCGACGGCGAAGGGGACCTCGGCGGCACCATGCGGCTGGGCCTGTACAGCGCCGACCTGCTGCCCGGCAGCATCGTCGCCGGCGTCTACGGTGCCGACGAGGTCTCCGAGCGCCACCGGCACCGCTACGAGGTCAACAACGCCTACCGCGAGCAGCTCACCGACGCCGGACTCGTGATCTCGGGCACTTCGCCGAACCAGCAGCTCGTCGAGTTCGTCGAACTGCCCGCCGACGTCCACCCGTACTACGTCGCCACGCAGGCCCACCCGGAGCTGCGGTCCCGGCCGACTGAGGCCCACCCGCTGTTCTCCGGCCTCGTGCGCGCAGCACTCGACCGGCGCAGCATCTGATGCACGCACGACACACCAGCTCGGCGGCCGAAGCGCTGACCGCCGGGCAGCACCCGGCAGGCGAGCTGCGCGACGAGTTCGCACCCGCCGAGGTGACCGCGAGCGAAACCGCCTTCCGCGGCTACGTATGGGATGTGCGGCGCGAGACCTTCTCCGTACCCGAATCCGAGGAGCCGCTGACCCGCGACTTCGTCCAGCACACCGGGGCCGTCGCGATCGCTGCGATCGATGCCCGGGACCGGATCCTGCTCATCCAGCAGTACCGGCACCCGGTGCTGTGCCGGGACTGGGAGATTCCAGCTGGCCTGCTCGACGTGCCCGGCGAGGAACCGCTGCACGCCGCGCAGCGCGAACTCGGTGAGGAAGCAGACCTGCACGCAGGACAGTGGCGCCTGCTCGCCGATCAGCTCTCAACCCCCGGAGGTGTCAGCGAGACGCTGCGGATCTTCACCGCCCGCGACCTCTGCGCCGTCCCGGAAGCCGAACGCCACCTGCGCGACGGGGAGGAGAACGGCATCGTGCCCGTCTGGATCCCGCTGACCGAAGCTGTCGAGGCGGTGCTGGCCGGACGCATCACCAACGGCACCGCAGCTCTGGCGATCCTCCACGCCGAACATGCCCGCACCCGCGGCTGGGAGAACATGCGTCCAGCCGACGAACCGTGGCCGGCCAGAGACGTGCAGCTGCGCGCTCGCGGCCCCCGCGCCCGAACCGGGCCCGTCGCCGACGGACCCTGATGGCTCGCCACGCAGCCGAACTGCTGCCCGAGGCGCCGGCCAGGCTCGGCGACCCGGTCCGCGACTACCTCGCTCACCTGCAGCTCGAACGCGGCCTGTCGCACAACACGCTCGACGCCTACGCCCGCGACCTCGCCCGGCTGCTCACCTGGCTCGACGACCAGCAGATCCGCGACCTCACCGCCGTCACCGGCGCTGATCTGGAGACCTTCCTCGTATACATCGCCGACACCGGCCTGTCGGTGCGCTCCCGCGCCCGGCTGACCGTGGCGATCCGGCGGCTCTTCGGCTTCCTCCATGCCGAAGGTCGAGTCCCCGACGACCCGGCCGCTGAGATCTCCCCGCCCCGGGACGTCGACTCGCTGCCGCATGCGCTGACCATCGCCGAGGTCGAACGGCTGCTCGCCGCCTGCGCCGGAGACGAACCGGTCCAGCTGCGGGCACGGGCCCTGCTGGAGTTCCTCTATGCCACCGGCGCGCGCATCAGCGAGGCGATCGGTGTCGACATCGACGACATCGACCTCGAATCCCGAATCGTGCGCCTGTACGGCAAGGGCAGCAAGGAGCGCCTCGTGCCGCTGGGCTCACACGCCTCCGAGGCGCTCGAAGCCTGGCTTGTGCGCGCCCGGCCGGACATGACCGCCCGCGTCGGCACCGGCCAGCAGCCCGGCCGCCAGGGCGCCGGCGCCGTGTTCGTCAACCAGCGCGGCGGCAGGCTCAGCCGCCAATCCGCGTGGCAGACCATCAAGACCGCCGCCCAGCATGCCGGCCTCGACGACGACATCAGCCCGCACTCACTGCGCCACTCATTCGCCACCCACCTGCTCGAAGGCGGCGCCGACATCCGGGTCGTGCAGGAGCTGCTCGGTCACGCCGCCGTGACGACCACCCAGATCTACACGCGGGTGACGAGCCAGACCCTGCGCGAGGTCTACGCCACCACCCACCCGCGGGCCCACTGAACCGGCGCGCAGCCCAGCCTGCGGCGGCAGGCGCGGTGGAGCGGCGAAACTGCCGGTGCGCACGATAAGCTGAACACATCCGAGACGAAAGGTGAGACTGGCGTGGCTGATTCGCAGCAGAAGCTGGACATCCCAGATGCCGAGGTGATGGGCCCGACCGGGCGACCGCAGGTCGAGTACCCTGAACCGCCGCCGCTCGACGGGCACGGCCCAGCACGGATCATCGCGATGGTGAACCAGAAGGGCGGCGTCGGCAAGACGACCTCGTCGATCAACCTCGGAGCGGCGCTGGCCGACTACGGTCGCCGTGTGCTGCTTGTCGACTTCGACCCGCAGGGCGCACTCTCCGTCGGGCTCGGCCTCAACCCGCACGATCTCGAGCGCAGCGTGTACAACGTGCTGATGAACTCCCGCCTCGACCCGCACGAGGTCATCGAGCCCTCCAATGTCGAAGGCATCGACATCCTGCCGGCCAATATCGACCTCTCGGCTGCCGAAGTGCAGCTCGTCGGCGAAGTCGCCCGCGAACAGGTTCTCGCCCGCGCCCTGGCCAAGGTCGCCGATGAGTACGACGTCATCCTCATCGACTGCCAGCCCTCGCTCGGCCTGCTGACCGTCAACGCGCTCACCGCCGCCCATGGCGTCATCATCCCGTTGGAGACCGAGTTCTTCGCCCTGCGCGGCGTCGCCCTGCTCGTCGAGACGATCGAGAAGGTCCAGGACCGCCTCAACCCCGGCCTGGAGATCGACGGCATCCTCGCCACGATGTTCGACGGGCGCACGCTGCACGCCAAGGAGGTCATCGCCCGGGTCGTCGAGGCCTTCGGAGACCGGGTCTTCGACACCGTCATCAGCCGCACTGTGAAGTTCCCCGACGCATCGGTGGCAGCCGAGCCGATCATCTCGTTCGCCCCCACCCACACCGGAGCACAGGCCTACCGTCAGCTGGCATGCGAGCTCGTCGCCCGTGGGGGAGCACCCTGAGCCCAGCGACGACCACGGCACAGCAGGACGCCTCGGCCCCGGCCACCAGCGATGCCGAGAGCAGCGGAGCCGCCGGGCAGCACGAGTCCGGCGGCTTCGTCGTCAGGCTGGAGAACTTCTCCGGTCCCTTCGACCTGCTGCTCGGGCTCATCTCCAAGCGCAAGCTCGACATCACCGATGTCGCCCTGGCAGAAGTGACCGACGAGTTCATCGCCTACGTCGCCGCGCTGCGCGAAGAGCAGAGCCTCGAGGAGCTGTCGAACTTCCTGCTCGTGGCAGCGACCCTGCTCGACCTCAAGACCGCCCGGCTGCTGCCGCGCGGCGACGTCGACGACGAACTCGACTTAGAGCTGCTCGAAGCCCGCGACCTGCTCTTCGCCCGGCTGTTGCAGTACCGTGCCTACAAGGCCGTCTCCGCCGTCCTCGCCGAGCAGATGGCCCACGCCGCCACCCGCACCGCCCGCTCAGTGCCGCTGGAAGACGGGCTGCGCGACATCCTGCCGCCCCTGGAGATCACCGCCACCCCGCAGGTCCTGGCAGCGATCTACGCGACCGTCCTGCAGCGCGACCACACCCCGCCGACGGTGAGCACCGACCACCTGCACCTGCCCCAGATCAGCGTCGCCGAACAGCGCACCGTGGTCCTCACCCGCCTCGGCCAGCACGGCCGGCTGACTTTCTCCGACCTCATCGCCGATGCCGAGAGCACCCTTGTCGTCGTCGCCCGGTTCCTGGCACTGCTCGAGCTCTTCAAAGCCGGGATGTGCGACTTCGACCAGCCCGCCCCGCTCGGCGAGCTCACCGTTGTGTCCGCCGAAGCCGAGGACCTGGCGACCATCGCACTGCCCGACACCGACGAATGGGACGCCCCGACGCCACCCGATGACGAGGAGCCGACATGAGCGAGCAGCACACCCTGCAGGGCGGGGGACCGGCCGCAGCGCGGGGCGGGGAACCAGCCGCGCCACAGGGCGAGGACACGCTGCTGGCCGGGATCGAAGCCGTGCTCATGATCGCCGACGCCCCCGTCACCGCCGAAGCGCTGGCGGTCAGCCTCGGTATCGACACCGGCGCCGCCATCGCCGCCTGCCGGCAGCTGCAGGCCGACTACGACGGACGGCAGCCGGGCACCCGGCGACGCGGCTTCGAACTGCGTGAGGCCTCCGGCGGCTGGCGGATCTACTCGCGCAGCGACTACCACGACCTCGTCTCCGACTTCCTCACCGCAGGCCAGACCGCCACCCTGTCCCAGGCGGCCTTGGAGACCCTGGCCGTCATCGCCTACCGGCAGCCGGTCACCCGCGCACGGATCTCCGCGATCCGCGGCGTCAACGTCGACGGCGTCGTGCGCACCCTGCTCATGCGCGGGCTCATCGTCGAAGCCGGCACCGAGGAGGTCACCGGCGCACGCCAGTTCACCACCACCGGCCAGTTCCTCGAAAGCCTCGGCATCGACAGCCTCGACGAACTGCCGGACATCGCACCTTTCCTGCCCCCAGACGACGACGTGGCCACCGGCGACGACATCGACCTCGACGCAGACGCCGACGAACCGGCAGCACCGGCCGAGGTCGGCCTGGAAGCCAGCGGTGAGCCCGCCGGCACCTGAGCGGCAGCACGACCCGCAGCCACACCTCGTGCCCGGTTCGGCAACCACGTGCGGGTTTGAGACAATGACCCCTATGACTCGCAGCAATCCTCGCGGACCCGGTCACCGGTCCAACCGCCCGACCCGCCGACAGCGCAGCCACGCGCAGCGCACCGCCCAGCAGAGCGCCTCGGCGGCCAGTGCCGTCCACCAGCCAGACGGTGTGCGCCTGCAGAAGGTCCTCGCCGATGCCGGCCTCGGCTCCCGGCGCGCCTGCGAGCAGCTCATCGCCGATGCCCGCGTCGAAGTCGACGGGCAGATCGTGACCGAACTCGGAACCCGCATCGACCCGGAGATCCAGACCGTCCACGTCGACTCGATGCGCATCGTCACCGCCCCCGACCGCGTCTACCTCGCCTTCAACAAGCCCTCCGGAGTCGTCTCGACGATGGACGACCCCGAAGGCCGGCCGAGCCTGGCTGAGTACCTGCGCGACCGGCCCGAACGGCTCTTCCACGTCGGCCGACTCGACGCCGAGACCGAGGGGCTGCTGCTCATCACCAACGACGGGGAGCTGTCCAACCGCCTGACCCACCCGTCCTATGAGATCCCCAAGACCTACCTCGCCCAGGTGCGCGGCCCGGTTGCCAAGGACGTCGGCGCCCGGCTGCGCGAGGGCATCGAACTCGACGACGGTATCGCCCGGGTCGACTCCTTCAGACTCATCGACTCAACCCCCGGACGCGCGCTCGTCGAACTCGTCCTCCACGAAGGCCGCAACCGGATCGTGCGCCGCCTGCTCGACGCCGTCGGCAACCCCGTCGACCGGCTCGTGCGCACCCACTTCGGCCCGATCGCCCTGGCCGAACAGCGCCAGGGCAAGGTCCGCGACCTGCGCCCCGACGAGATCGGCGAGCTCATGCAGGCGGTCGGTCTGTGAGCCAGACGATGCGCGTGCACATCGTCGGCACCGGCCTGCTCGGCACCTCACTGGGACTCGCGCTCACCGGTGCCGGCCACGCGGTGACGCTCGCCGACCTGTCACCGACCGCCCAGCGGCTGGCCTCCGACCTCGGTGCCGGCACCGTCGGCGAACCTGAGGCCACCGATGTGGTCATCGTCGCCACCCCGCCCGACGTGGCCGGACAGGCGATCCTCACCGCACTCGACCGGTTCCCCGGGGCGACCGTGACCGATGTCGCCAGTGTTAAGACCGTGCTGCTGCACGAGGTGCGCGGCGCCTGCGCACCCGGTGACCTCGACCGCTACATCGGCTCCCATCCGATGGCTGGCCGCGAGAAGTCCGGAGCGATCGCCGCCCGCGACGACCTGTTCGTCGGCCGGCCCTGGGTGGTGTGCTCCGATGACGACACCCCGGCTGAGCGCCTCGCCCAGATCGTCGCGCTGGCCACTGACGTCGGTGCGGCCGTCGTCCACCTCGATCCGGAGTTCCACGACTCCTCAGTCGCCCGCGTCTCGCACGCCCCGCAGGTGATGGCCAGCCTCATGGCCGCCCAGCTCGTCGACATGCCGCCGGACGGAGTGGCACTGGCCGGGCAGGGACTGCGCGACGTCACCCGCATCGCCGCTTCCGACGCCAGCCTGTGGACCCAGATCCTGGCGGGCAACGCCGCCGAGGTCCGCGACGTGCTCACCGCAATCCGGGCAGACCTCGACACCCTCATCAGCGCCCTCGACCTGGAACCGGGATCGATCGCGACGATCGCGCAGACGATCACCGCCGGCAACGACGGCTACGACCGGATCCCCGGCAAGCACGGCCAGGCACCGCAGAAGTACGCCGAGATCACCGTCCTCATCGACGACACCCCCGGTATGCTCGGCAAGCTCTTCGCCGACGTCGGCGAGCTCGGCATCAACATCGAAGACATCCGGATCGAGCACGCCACCGGCGTTAAGCTGGGCAGTGTCGAAGTCGCTGTCGTGCCGGCACGCCAGCGCGAACTCGAAGAGGGCCTCACCTCCCGCGGCTGGTGGGTTCCCGAAGCCGTCATCGAACACGAAGGACAGGAATGACCGTTATCGCCATCGACGGCCCCAGCGGCGTCGGAAAATCCAGCGTCTCGAAGGCCGTGGCCGCCCACCTCGGCTACGCCTACCTCGACACCGGGGCGATGTACCGGGCGATGGGCTGGCTGTGCATGACCCGCGGCATCACCGACCCCGGCGATGTCGTCGAACTCGTCCGCGGCGCTGACCTGGAGATCTCCACCGACCCGAGCGCCCCGACCGTCGCCGTCGACGGCATCGACGTGACCGAGGAGATCCGCTCGGCAGAGGTCTCGGCCAGCGTTCAGGTCGTCTCGGCCGTGCCTGAGGCGCGCAGCGAGCTCATCGAGCAGCAGCGGCAGATCATCGCCGCAGCTGAGCCCGGAATCGTCGTCGAAGGCCGCGACATCACCACCGTGGTCGCCCCCGACGCCCCGGTCCGCATCCTCATGACCGCCGATGATGAGGTGCGCGTGGCCCGCCGCGCCAGGGAGACCCACGGCAATGCCGACGCCGAGGCGGTGGCTGCCACCCGCGACGTCACCCTCGGCCGCGATGCCAAGGACGCCCAGACGACGAGCTTCCTCACCGCCGCAGACGGCGTGCACACACTCGACACCACCCACATCGATTTCGACCAGTCGGTCGGCGCAGTCCTCGCACTCGTCGCCGCCGCACAGAAAGCCTGATGACCATGTCACCCTCTGCACAGGAGCCCGGATCTCAGCCTGCCGACGGATTCGTCGAGCACCCCGACGATTCGCTGCCCGAGCGCGTGCAGGCGATCGACCACGATGACGCCGAACAGCGCGCCGCCTCGCTGCGCGCCGGCCTCGACCAGTACGAACTGGAAGAGGAGGACCGGGAGCTGCTCGAGGCCTACGGCGTCATCGAGGCCGAAGACGGCGGACGCGGACCGGCCCCGGTGCTCGCCATCGTCGGCCGGCCCAACGTGGGCAAGTCGACGCTGGTCAACAGGATCCTCGGGCGCCGCGAGGCCGTCGTCGAAGACGTCCCCGGCGTCACCCGCGACCGGGTGAGCTACCACGCCGAATGGAACGGCCGCCCGCTCACCCTCGTCGACACCGGCGGCTGGGACATCGATTCGCGCGGCATGGCGTCCCGCATCGCCGAACAGGCCGAGATCGCCGTGCGGATGGCCGATGGCGTCGTCTTCGTCGTCGACGCCACCACCGGGCCGACGGCCACCGACGAACATGTCGTGCGGATGCTGCGCCGGTCCGGCAAGCCGGTGCTGCTGGCAGCGAACAAGGTCGATGACGAACGCGGAGAACTCATGGCCGCCGAACTCTGGTCACTCGGGCTGGGCGAACCGCACCCGATCTCCGCCATGCACGGCAGGGGAGTCGCCGACTTCCTCGACGCGATCATGGAGATGCTGCCGGAGGTCTCGGCGACCGGACAGACCGAAGAGGTCGGCGGCCCGCGCCGCATCGCCCTCGTCGGCAGGCCCAACGTCGGCAAATCCTCGCTTCTCAACCAGCTCGTCGGCACCGAACGCGTCATCGTCGACAACACCGCCGGCACTACCCGCGACCCGGTCGACGAGCTCGTCGATCTCGGCGGCAGGCAGTGGCGATTCATCGACACTGCCGGCATCCGCAAGCGTGCCCGCCAGTCCTCCGGGGCGGACTTCTACGCGGCCCTGCGCACCCAGACCGCGCTCGAGCGCGCCGAGGTCGCCGTCGTGCTGCTGGAGGCCAATGAGCCGCTGAGCGATCAGGACATGAAGATCATCCGCCTCGTCCTCGACGCCGGCCGTGCACTCGTGCTCGCCTTCAACAAATGGGATCTGCTCGATGAGGAGCGCCGCCATTTCCTCGAACGCGAGATCGAACGCGATCTCGGCCACGTCGCCTGGGCCCCGCGCGTCAACATCTCCGCCAAGACCGGCCGGCACGCCGAGAAGCTCGTGCCCGCTATGGAGGCGGCTCTCGAAGGCTGGGACACCCGCATCCCGACCGGCCGGTTCAACGCTTTCCTCGGCGAGCTCTCAGCTGCCAATCCGCACCCGCTGCGCGGCGGGAAGCAGCCGCGCATCCTCTTCGGCACGCAGGCCTCGTCCCGGCCGCCGAAGTTCGTGCTCTTCACCACCGGGTTCCTCGATCCCAGCTACCGCCGGTTCATCATCCGGCGGCTGCGGGAGACCTTCGGCTTCACCGGCACCCCGATCGATGTGAGCATGCGGATCCGGGAGAAGAGGAAGGGACGTTGACCAGCGCGGGCCGGCCGGGGACCGCTGAGGCGGTCCGGCCCCGCGAGTGGGCGCTGCCGCGGTTCACGATCATCGTCCTCGGCTTGGCCGGGCTGTTCTTCGCCGTCGGATTCATCAAGGACCTCCAGCTCATCATTGCCCCGGTGTTCCTGGCCTTCAACCTCGTGATCGTCGGCTATCCGGTGCAGGCCTGGCTGGTCCGCCGCCGCGTCCCGGCCGCCGCTGCCGCTGTTGTGACCGTGCTGCTGGTGCTCAGCGTCGTGGCGGCCTTCTTCGCACTGACCGGCTGGTCGATCGCCGAGCTCGTCCTCGTCATCCCCGAATACTCCGATGAACTCGACAAGCTCTACCGCGACCTGCTCGCCGGCAGCTCATCGCTGGGTCTGACTCCCGAGTTCGTCAAGGAGCAGATGGCGAACTTCGACGTCAACCAGCTCGCCGCCGCGCTGCGCGAAGTGCTGTCGAACGCGACCCTGGTCGTGACGCTCGTGACGACTGCGATCATGGCGACCTTCTTCATCGTCATGGACTCTCTGGCCTTCCCACGGCGCATGACCCTGGCCTCGGGCGTGCAGCCGCGCTTCGTAGAGGCGATGAACACCTTCGCCGTCGGCGTGCGCCGCTACTGGGTCGTCGCCACCGTCTTCGGCCTCATCGTCGCCGCCCTCGACGTCGTCGCCCTCATCATCATCGGCGTGCCGCTGGCGCTCGTGTGGGGTGTGCTGGCGTTCCTGACCAACTACATCCCCAACATCGGCTTTGTCATCGGCCTGGTGCCGCCGGCCATCATGGCGCTGATCGAAGGCGGCTGGTGGGACGCCCTGTGGGTCGTGATTGCCTACAGCCTGCTCAACTTCGTCATCCAGGCGATCATCCAGCCGAAGTTCACCGGCCAGTCCGTCGGCGTCACCCCCTTCATCTCGTTTTTGTCCCTGCTGTTCTGGGTGTGGGTCCTCGGGTGGTTCGGTGCGCTGCTGGCCCTGCCGGCGACCCTGCTGGTCAAGGCTCTGCTCGTCGACGTCGACCCGCGCGCCCGCTGGATCAACCTGCTTGTCGCCTCCGATGTGCGCGCTGCAGAGTCCCCACTCCTTGCCAGCCCGAGCGAGTCGATGGACACCTCAGGTGAGGAGTCTCACGCCGAGACGGTGGAGGACTCCCAGCCGGGGCTGACGATGAGTGAAACGGCAGTACCTGGTCGCTCACCGAAGCGTGCGGTCATCGACCTCGACTGACCGCCCCTGCAGGAAGGCGCAGTCGTGAAGACCCTCCTCAGCATCATCGTGAGTGCTCTGCTGCGGGTCGTCAGCGCCGCAGCCGTGTGTGCGCTCGCCGCCCTCGTGCTCCTGGCGCTGGCCGGGCGGCAGGTGAAAAGCTGCGTCCAGACGGCACCCATCTCAGCCTCACAGCACTGGCCGCGCAGTCGCCGTCGCCACCGCGGTGACGCTCATGGCCCGACGGCGGGTTGCCGGGCTGGACTGAGACCGGTGTGCACAGCCTGCCTCTCTCGATAGACTTGGCCAATGGCACAGATACTCGATATCCATCCTGAGAACCCGCAGCCGCGGCTCATCCGCCAGGCCGCCAAGGCCATCGCCGATGGCGGTCTCGTCGCCTACCCGACCGACTCCTGCTACGCGCTCGGGTGCGCGCTGGAGAACAAGGACGGCATCGAGCGGATCGTCCGCATCCGCCAGCTCGACTCCAAGCACCACTTCACGCTCATGTGCCACGACTTCGCGCAGCTGGGCCAGTTCGTCATCGTCGACAACTACGCCTTCCGCACCATCAAGTCCCTGACGCCGGGGCCCTACACCTTCATCATGAAGGCGACGAAAGACGTGCCGCGGAAGATGATGCATCCGAAGAAGCACTCGGTCGGCGCCCGGATTCCGCAGAACGCCACCGCACTCGCACTGGTCGAGGAGGTCGGCGAGCCGATCCTGTCCTCAACCCTGCTGCTGCCCGATCACGAGGAGCCGCTGACCCACGCTGAGGACGTCGCCGAGGCGCTCGGAAAGCACGTCGACGTCATCATCGACTCCGGCGTGCCCGGCACCACTCCGACCTCGGTCATCGACTTCACACCCGGCTCACCGGTCGTGCGCCGGATCGGCGCCGGCGACATCTCCCGCTTCGACGACATCGACGAAGCGTAACCGCCAGTCCCGAAAGCCCGAGCCGCGGGGCCCAGCCCAGTGTTTAGCTCTCAGCGCTGCCCGGGGCTGAGCTCGAGAGCCGAGACCCACAGCTGTGAGAGCTTGTCGGCCAGTTCCTCGACGCCTGCTTCGCTGCAGTAGCGCTGCTGGGGCTCGTCGACGTAGATCGACTTGCACGTGCGGCTCACCATCGCCGAGAGCGCCTTGGCCGTCAGGTCCGGGTCGAGGTCGGAGCGGATGTGCCCGGCTGCCTGCATCTGCTCGATGCTGCGCCTGTTGCGCCGGTAGAACACCCGGTTGCGCGCCAGCCGGATGTCCCGGATCTCCGGATCGACCGCAGCGACCTGATCCATGAGCGCAACCTCCCGGGCGTTGTCCCGGTACCGGCGCACGTACACTCCAGTGGCCTTCCGGATCTTGGCGATGAGCGCCTCGGGACCGGGAACGTCTGTGCCGGGGTCATGGTCCGGGGCGCCCCACGCATGATCGGCTGCGACCACCGGGGCGTAGGACTCCTCGATGATCGCGGCGAGGATCTCCTGCCGGTTGGCGAAGTACGTGTACAGCGTGCCGGTCGAGCAGCCGGCCCGCTCGGTGATCGCCGAGAGCCGGGTGGAGAAGTAACCCTGCTCATAGAACACGTCGATCGCCGCGTCGATGAGGGCCTGCCGGGTGCGGCGGCCGCGCTCAGTCAGCGGTGCACCGGGCTGACGCTGGATGGTCATCGCTCACTCCTTCACAGTTCGATCGAGCGCTTGCGGATCTTGCCCGTCGGGCCCTTCGGCAGGCCGTCGACGATGCGGATGATGCGCGGGACCTTATAGGCCGACAGCGACTGCCGGCACCACGCCTCAATCTCATCATCGGTCAGCTCGGCGCCGGGCATCGGGGTGACGACAGCGGCGACCTGCTGGCCGTAGTGGTCGTCGGCAGCCCCGATGACAGCGGCTTCGAAGACCTGCGGATGGGCGTAGAGAACCTCCTCGACCTCACGCGGATAGACGTTGTAGCCGCCGTGGATGATGAGGTCCTTGAGCCGGTCGACGATGAAGAGATAGCCGTCCTCATCGACATACCCGAGATCCCCGGTGCAGAAGAACCCGTCGGCATCGAACGCCTCAGCGGTGGCCTCGGGCTGGTTCCAATAGCCGAGCATCACGAGCGGGCCGCGCAGCCGCACCTCGCCGGTCTGTCCCGAGCCGCACGCCTGACCGGTGGCAGGATCGACGATCCGCACGTCCATCGTCGGGGCAGGCAGGCCGACCGAGCCGATCTTGTCCTCACCCTCGGCGGCGTTGAACGTGCCGAACGCGCAGGTCTCAGTCAGCCCGTAGCCCTCGGTGATCGACGCGCCGAACCGGGTGTGGAAGGCGCGCATGAGGTCCAGCGAGATCGCCGCCCCACCGGAGAGCGCCAAGCGCAGCTGCGGAGTCATGACGTCCTCGTGGGCAGTCGCGTAGGTGAGCGCATTCCACATCGTCGGCACGCCTGCGACGATCGTGAGCTCGTCGGCGATGATCGTCTCCAGCAGCTCATCGGGATCGAAACGCGGCAGCAGGGTGATGGCGGCGCCGTTGGCGAGCACTGGGTAAGCCACCGAACCGAGCCCGAAGACGTGGAACAGCGGCAGTGCGGTGCCGGCCCGGTCGGCAGGGGACAGGCCGGCCACCGTCTCGCCGGCGGTGACGCCGGTGAGCAGGGTGCGCGCTGAGAGCATCGCCCCCTTCGGGCGGCCGGTGGTGCCCGAGGTGTAGAGCAGCAGCACGCAGTCCCCGGGATCCCGGGTCACCGGGGCGAAGTCCGGGCTCGCCTGCGGCAGCGCGTCCATGTCGACGGGTGTGAGCAGTTCGGCGGTGATGCCGAGCGCCTCTGCGGCCGCAGTGCCCGCCTCAGGGCAGATCGGGTGCATGATGAGGCGGCTGGCGCCGGAATCGGAGAGCACGAAGCTCAGTTCGGGAACCGTTGAAAGGGGATTGAGGCACACGGTGATCGCCCCGCAGGCCTCGACCGCGAAGAACTCGATGAGGAACTCAGGACAGGTCGGGGCGATGAGGCCGACGCGCTCACCTGGTTGGAGTCCGGCCGCCTGGAGCCGGCGTGCGCGAGCGGCGATCGCATCGACGAACTGCCGGTAGGTCAGGGATGTGCGCTGAGCGGCGCGCGGGCCGCGCACCGCGATGTTCTCCGGCCGGGTGCGCGCGTGCTCCAGCAGCGGGTCGAGAAGCGACACCTGCGACATGAGGATCTCCTTTCAGGAGGTAAACGTTCGTTCGTTAGTTCTTGAAATTGACGCTCACCTCAACTATAAGTTGAGATGTCACCTGCATCACAGACGCAGCAGGAGAGTTCTTCAGAAGGGGCACCCATGGACGTCTCAGGCGCAGTCGCCGTCGTCACCGGCGGCGCCGGCGGCATCGGCCAGGCCATCGCCGCACAGCTCATCGACCGCGGGGCCTCCGTGATGCTCGCCGACGTCGCCGACACAGTCTCCGTGGTCGCCTCCGCACTCGGCTGCCGCGCCTGGCAGGGCGACTGCGCATCCGAAGACGGCATCACCGAACTCCTCGCCCGCACCCGCGCCGAACTCGGTGAGATCGACCTCTACTTCGCCAATGCCGGCATCGCCGGTGCGCGCGGACTCGGCGAATCCGACGCCGACTGGGACGCGATCCTCCACATCAACCTGCGCGCCCACATCCGCGCTGCCCAGGCGCTCATCCCCACCTGGCAGGCCAGGGGAGCAGGCTGCTTCGTCACCACCGCCTCGGCGGCGGGCCTGCTGACCCAGATCGGACAGGCCGGCTACGCCGTGTCCAAGCACGCCGCGCTCGCCTTCGCCGAATGGCTGTCCATCACCTACGGCGATGACGGCATCCAGGTCGCCTGCCTGTGCCCGATGGGCGTGCGCACCGAACTGCTCATGGCCGGGCTCGACAGCGAGGACCCCGCCGAACGCGTTGCCAGCCGCTCAGTCTCCGAGGCCGGTGAGGTGCTCAGCCCCGAATACGTCGCCGCCTGCATCATGAGGGCGATCGACGACGGCACGTTCCTCATCCTGCCCCACCCGGAAGTCGCCGAGATGTTCCAGATGAAGGGCTCCGACTACGACCGATGGCTGCGCGGCATGCGCCGCTACCAGGCCCGGCTCAAAGCCGAGGCCCGCACACACGAGAACACCTGAGAGAAAGGCCAGCGATGTTCGACGAGACCGACCGCGCCAAGGAGCTGCGCGAGAAGCTGGAGTCCTTCATGGACTCCCACATCTATCCAGCCGAACCCGTCTACCGCGAGCAGATGGCATCCCAGGATGACCCGCATGCCGTCCCGCCGATCCTCCAGGAGCTCAAGGGCGAAGCCCGATCCCGAGGACTGTGGAACCTCTTCCACCCGCACGAGGAATGGGGCCCGGGCCTGACGAACCTCGAATACGCCCCACTGGCCGAGATCATGGGCCGTTCACCGAACCTGGCGCCTGAGGCGACGAACTGCAACGCCCCGGACACCGGCAACATGGAGGTTCTCACGCTCTTCGGCACCGATGAGCACAAGGAGAAGTACCTGCGCCCGCTGCTCGACGGTGAGATCGCCTCCGGGTTCGCGATGACCGAACCGGCCGTGGCCAGCTCGGATGCCACCAACATCGAGATGCGCATGGAGAAGGACGGCGACGGCTACCTTCTCAACGGCCGCAAATGGTTCACCTCCAATGGCGCCCGCCCGGACTGCAAGGTCCTCATCGTCATGGGCAAGACGGACCCGAACGCCGAGAAGCACCGCCAGCAGTCGATGATGGTCGTGCCCACCGGTGCCCCCGGTGTCGAGATCGTCCGCTCCCTGCCGGTCTTCGGCTACCTCGACCGCGAAAGCCACGCCGAAGTGACCTTCACCGATGTGCGCGTCGAGGCCAAGGACGTGCTCAAGGGCGAAGGCGAGGGATTCGCGATCTCCCAGGCCCGCCTCGGTCCTGGCCGCATCCACCATTGCATGCGCGCCATCGGCATGGCCGAACGCGCTCTGGAATCCATGTGCCGCCGCGCCCATGAACGGGTGGTCTTCGGCGAGCCGCTGGCAGCCAAAGCCAACATTCAGGACTGGATCGCCGAATCCCGCGTCGACATCGACCAGGCCCGCCTGCTGACCCTGCATGCCGCTGACATGATGGACAAGGTCGGCAACAAGGAGGCCCGCAACCTCATCTCCGAGATCAAGGTCGCAGCACCGAAGGTCGCCCTGAGCGTCATCGACCGAGCGATCCAGGTCCACGGTGGAGCCGGTTTGACCGACGACTTCCCACTGGCCGAGATGTACGCCCACGCCCGCACCCTGCGGATCGTCGACGGCGCCGATGAGGTCCACAAGATGACCATCGCCCGCCGTGAGCTGCGCAAGTACGCATCCTGACCCGCACAGCCACCTGACCACACACCCCGAACCTGAAGGAGAACTTATGACCCAGCGCACCGCCATCGTCACCGGAGGCGCCCGCGGCATCGGCGCCGCGATCGCCGAGCGGCTGGCCGCCGACGGCATGAAGGTCGCCGTCGTCGACCTGAGCGAAGACGCCTGCAGCGATGTCGTCGCCCGCATCGGCGCAGCCGGCGGACAGGCCATCGGCATCGGTGCCGACATCACCGATGAGGACCAGGCCAACGCCGCCGTTCAGCGCACCGCTGAGGAGCTCGGCGCCCCGACTGTGCTCGTCAACAACGCCGGCATCATCAAGGACAACCTGCTGTTCAAGATGACCTCGGCTGACTTCACGAAGGTCCTCGACGTCCACCTGACCGGCAACTTCCTCATGACCAAGGCCTGCCAGTCCCATATGGTCGAGCAGAAGTTCGGCCGCATCATCTCGATGTCCTCGACCTCGGCGCTGGGCAACCGCGGACAGACGAACTACTCGGCCGCCAAGGCCGGCATCCAGGGGATGACGAAGACGTATGCGATTGAGCTCGGCAAGTTCGGCGTCACCGCCAACGCGATCGCCCCGGGCTTCATCGAAACCGATATGACGAAGGCGACCGCCGAGCGCGTCGGCGTCGAGTTCGACGACTTCGTCGCCATGGCCGTCAGCCAGATCCCGGTCGCCCGCTCCGGCAAGCCCGAGGACATCGCCCACACCGCATCGTTCCTCGCCAGCGAAGGAGCCGGCTTCGTCTCCGGCCAGGTCATCTACGTCGCCGGCGGACCCAAGGACTGACCTGGTGAGCGAACACGCACGCATTGACGAGGCGGTCGCGGCAGCCACAGCCGCGGCCGCCGGGCTCACCGGCGCCGAGGCGGAAGCGCGGGCCCCGCACGCCGGGCTGCTCTACGACTACGGCCTGGCCTGGGTGAACTTCCCGCGCGGCGCCGGCGGTCTGGGCGTCTCGGCGAGCCTGCAGGACTACGCCGATGCCGCCGTTGACGCCGCTGGGCTGCACCGGCCGGACCCGCACGACAACGCGATCGGCTTCGGCATGGCCGCCCCGACTATCGCCGCCTACGGCACCGCTGAACAGAAGACGTGGCTCAGACGCATCTACACGCTTGAGACGATCGTCTGCCAGCTCTTCAGCGAACCCGGCGCCGGTTCCGACCTCGCCGCCGTCGCAACGAAGGCCGTCCGCGACGGGGACACCTACCGGGTGACCGGGCAGAAGGTGTGGACCTCCGGAGCGCACAACGCTGACCTGGCGATCCTCATCGCCCGCACCGACCCGAGTGTGCCCAAGCATCGCGGACTGAGCTACTTCCTGCTCGACATGCACGCCCCCGGGGTCGAGACCCGCGGACTGCGCCAGATCACCGGCGAGGCCGAATTCAACGAAGTGTTCCTCACCGATGTGCCGGTGCCTGCATCCATGCGCCTCGGTGAGCCTGGCGAGGGCTGGAAGATCGCGAACACCACGCTGAACAACGAACGGGTGGCGATCGGCGGGGGAGCACCGCGCGAAGGCGGCATGCTCGGCGTTGTCACGCGGGCCTGGCGCGAGCAGCCGGAGGTGCGCGATCCGCTGCTGCACGACGAGCTCATGCGGCTGTGGGTCGAATCCGAAGCCGCCCGGATGCTCGGAGAGCGCACCGCCCAGCAGGTCGCCGCCGGCCAGCCCGGGCCCGAAGGGTCTGGTGCGAAGCTGTCCTTTGCGCGCAACGCCCAGCAGCTCTCCGCCCTTGATGTGCGGATGCGGGGAGTCGACGGGCTGCGCCACGACAGCTACGAGATGCGCCGGCCCGAGCACTATTCGATGACCGGCCGCACCCCGGTCTACCGGTACCTGCGTGCGAAGGGCAACTCGATCGAAGGCGGCACCAGCGAGATCATCCGCAACATCATCGCCGAACGCGTCCTCGGACTGCCCGGCGAACACCGCACCGACAAAGACCTGCCGTTCAAGGATCTGCCCAGATGACCATCGAAATGCTCGACACCGAACTGGCCGCCGACCTCAGACGCACCGTGCGCGCGTTCCTCACCGAACGCTGCGACCCCGGCACCGTCGCCGAGGTGTACGACGACCCTGCCATCGCCTCCCGCGAGCTCAACGACGGGTGGGCTCGCGAACTCGGGCTCGCGGGACTGCTCGTCCCCGAAGCAGACGGCGGAGCCGGCGCCAGCCTCGCCGAAGCCGCCGTCGTCGCCCACGCGATCGGTCGGCATGCCGCACCGCTGCGCTTCCTCACCTCCGGCGTCATCGCCACCACCCTGGCAACCCGCGCCGGAGACCGCGACCTGGCAGCCGCCCTGGCTGCGGGCGACCGGTACGCCGCCGTCGCCTTTCCGGCCACCAGCCCGACCCTGAACAGCGGACTGGCGGCAGCCACCGCCTCGAATGCGGACGAGGCGGGCACAGCCCACGTCAGCGGCACCATCGCAGGTGTGATGGAAGCAGCAGGTGCTGATGATCTCATCGCCGTGCTCGGCAGCGGGGAGGACACAACGATCGTCGTCATCGACCCCGCGGAGGCACGCATTCTGCCCTTCCTCAGCCTGGACGAGACCCGCAGACTCGCCGACATCACCGTCGAGAACGCAGCGGCACGGATCGTCGCCACCGGCCCCCAGGCGGTGGCTGCGGTCGAGGCGGCGACGCTGGCCGGGCAGGTGGCGCTGGCTGCCGAACTCGCCGGAACCGCGGCCCAGGCGCTCTCCACCACCCTGGACTACGTGCGCACCCGCGTGCAGTTCGGGCGTGCGGTCGGCTCCTACCAGGCGATCAAACATCGGCTCGCCGATCTGTGGCTGGCCGTCAGCCAGGCCGATGCCGCTGCCACATACGCTGCTCAGACGGCGGCGAACTGGCAGCGCGGGGACGAGGATCTGCGCGAGGCCCGGATCTGCGCACTCACCGCGCTCGCCTACGCCGCTCCGGTCGCCGTGCAGGCCGCCGAGGAAGCCGTGCAGCTGCACGGCGGAAACGGCATGACCTGGGAGTATCCGATCCACCTGCTGCTCAAGCGGGCCAAGGCCGGCGAGCTGACCCTCGGACATCCGGCAGCCAACCGCGCAGCCCTGGCCGAACTCACTGAGCTTCCCGTGTGGTGAGGATCACACAGACGCAATAGACTGACGGGGCGCCCCTCGTCATCCAGAAAGGACACCCATGACAGACGCAGTCATCGTCTCCACCGCCCGCACGCCGATCGGCAGGGCCTATCGCGGCGCCTTCAACAACACCCAGCCGCAGGAACTCGCCGGCCACGCCATCCGCCACGCCGTCGAGCGCGCCGGCATCGAGGGTGCTGAAGTCGACGACGTCATCCTCGGCGCCGCCCTCCAGCAGGGCTCCCAGAGCGGCAACATCGCCCGCCAGGCCGCCTTGCGCGCCGGCCTGCCCGTCACCGTCTCCGGCATGACGATCGACCGGCAGTGCTCCTCCGGCCTGATGGCGATCGCCACCGCGGCCAAGCAGATCACCCACGACGGCATGAAGATCGCCGTCGGCGGCGGTGTCGAATCGGTCTCACTCGTCCAGAACGACAAGATGAACACCTTCCGCGCCAAGGACCCGTGGCTGGTCGAGAACATCCCAGGCCTGTACCTGCCGATGCTCCACACCGCCGAGGTCGTCGCCGAACGCTACGAGGTCTCCCGCGAGGACCAGGACGCCTACGCGTACGAATCCCAGATGCGCACCGCCGCCGCCCAGGATGGCGGCCGCCTCGATGCGGAGATCGTGCCGCTGGAGTCCGTGCAGCTGATCCAGGACAGGGAGACCAAGGAGATCTCCGAGAAGACCGTCACCCTGACCAAGGACGAGGGCAACCGCCCGCAGACCACCCTGGACGGACTCGCCGGCCTCAACCCGGTGCTCGAACCCGGTGTCGCCTCCGCCCACCCGTCTATCACCGCCGGCAACGCCTCCCAGCTCTCCGACGGCGCCTCGGCCGCGGTTCTCATGTCCGATGACGAGGCCTCCCGCCGTGGGCTCGAGCCGCTGGGCGTCTACCGCGGCATGGCCGTGGCCGGCTGCGAACCGGATGAGATGGGAATCGGCCCGGTCTTCGCCGTGCCGAAGCTGCTCGATCAGCACGGACTGAGCGTCGACGACATCGATCTGTGGGAGCTCAATGAGGCCTTCGCCGTGCAGGCACTGTACTGCCGCGACCGGCTCGGCATCGACCCGGAGCGCTATAACGTCGACGGCGGCGGCATCTCCGTCGGCCACCCCTACGGCATGACCGGCGCCCGGCTCACCGGCCACGCCCTCATCGAGGGCAAGCGACGCGGCGCGAAGCTCGTCGTCGTCACCATGTGCATCGGCGGCGGCATGGGCGCCGCCGGCCTCTTCGAGGTCTGCTGACATCAGCCGGCCCGCGCCCGGCGGTCACCGTTGACCGCCGGGCACACCCGAATTCCGAACATCACGATCCGAGGAGAGACGATGAGCATTTCGGAGACCCGTCCCTGGCTCAAGACCTACAGCCACCTGTCCCAGCTCCATGAGCCCGTCCCGCACACCACCGGCGATGCGCTGCTGCGCGAGACGGTCGAGAAGTTCCCCGATCGCCGCGCCATCGCCTACTTCGGATACGAGCCCACGTGGGCCGACATCGCCCGCCAGACCGACGCCTACGCCGCCTGGCTGACCGACAAGGGCATCGGCAAGGGCGACCGGATCGGCGTGTACCTGCAGAACACTCCGCACTACCACATCGCTGTGTTCGGGGCGTGGAAGGTCGGCGCGATCCCGGTGCCGCTCAACCCGATGTACCGCGACGAGCTCAGCCATATCTTCGCCGATTCCGGCATCCGCGGCCTCGTCGTCTCCGCCGCCGCCCACCTCGACCGGGTCAAGACCTACAGCCAGGACCTCGAATGGGTGCTCACCTGCCAGGACACCGACTTCCAGACGACCAACGACGAACGCATCTTCGGGATCTTCGCCGACCACTACGACACCGGCTGCGAAGAGCTCCTCGACGTCGTCAAAGCCAACGAGGGCCGTGCGGTGCCCGCCCCTGAGCTCAGCCCAGACGACACCGCGATCATCGGCTACACCTCCGGTACCTCCGGCCGGTCGAAGGGCGCAGCGGTCACCCATCGCGGCGTGAGCGTCAACTCCCTGTCCCTGGGCATGCACCAGGGGCTTGACGAGAACGACGTCATCTTCACCCTCGCCCCGGTCTTCCACATCACCGGCTTCGTCTGCCAGTTCATCGCCTCCGTCGCCATCGGCGCGGCCCTGGCGATGAACTACCGGTTCGAACCGGCCAGCACCCTGGAGATCTTCCGCCGCGAGAAGCCGCAGTACATGGCCGGCCCGGCCACGGCTTACATGGCGCTGCTGGCGCACCCGACCTTCGAGACCGACGCCTTCGACTCCTTCAAATCACTCATGTCCGGCGGTGCTCCGCTGCCCGATGCGATCGTGCGGAAGTTCGAAGAGCGCACCGGCCACTACATCGGCCAGGGCTACGGGCTGACTGAGACGACCGCGCAGTGCATCGTCGTCCCGCCGGGCATGCGCGCCCCGGTCGACCCCGACAGCGGCAACCTGTCCTGCGGGCTGCCGGTGCCCGACACCGTCGTGCGCATCCTCGACGACGACGGCAACGAACTCGGCCCCCGTGAGGTCGGTGAGATCTGCGTGCGCGGCCCGATGGTCGTCAGCGAGTACATCAACAACCCAAGCGCCTCGGCCTCGGAGATCCCCGGCGGGGAGCTCAGAACCGGCGATGTCGGTTTCATGGACGAAGACGGCTGGGTGTTCATCGTCGACCGCAAGAAGGACATGATCAACGCCGCCGGCTTCAAAGTCTGGCCGCGCGAGGTCGAAGACGTCCTCTACACCCACCCTGCCGTGCTCGAAGCCGCCGTCGTCGGCGTACCCGATGAGTACCGCGGCGAAACGGTCACCGCCTTTGTCAGCCTGCAGCCCGGCGCTGAGGCCACCGAGGACGAGCTCGTCGCCTACTGCCGTGAGCACCTGGCCGCCTACAAGGCCCCGCGCCACGTCAACTTCATCGAAGCGCTGCCCAAGACTGCCTCGGGCAAGATCCTGCGCCGCGAGATGCGCCGCATCGGAGCCGAGCAGGTCTCCGGCGAGGCGAGCTGAGTCACACGCCCGACCCGCTCCCGCAAGCTGCTGCGGGACTATGATCGAGAGGCGGATGCCACACGGCGTCCGCCTCTCGGCACGTTCGCCCCCCACCGTCCGTCGAAAGGCCCGACCGATCGCCAGCCGCAACCGCTTCCTCGACAGGGAGATCCTCGCCCTCGCGCTGCCGGCACTCGGCGCGCTGGCCGCCGAACCGGTGTTCCTGCTCGCCGACACCGCGATGGTCGGACACCTGGGACCGGCCTCGCTGGGTGCGCTTGCGATCGCCTCAACGATCATCCAGACGGTGCTCGGCCTCATGATCTTCCTCGCCTATGCCACCACCCCGCGGGTCGCCCGCAAGCTCGGTGAAGGCAACACCCCGGCCGCGATCGGCGCCGGCTTCGATGGCATCTGGCTGGCGCTGCTGACCTCGGTGCTCCTGCTGGCAGCAGGACTGCCGCTGCTTCAGGTGCCGATCAGCTGGTTCAACCCCACGCCCGCGGTGGCAGCCGGCGCTCACGCCTATCTTGCGATCTCCTGGTGGGGACTGCCGTTCATGCTCATCGTCATTGCCGCCACCGGGCTGCTGCGCGGTCTGCAGGACACCAAAACCCCGCTGTACGTGGCCGTCGGCGGGTTCCTGGCCAACATCGTCCTCAATGCCGTGTTCATCTACGGCCTCGGCATGGGCGTGGCCGGTTCTGCGCTGGGCTCGGTCATGGCGCATGTGGGCATGTGCTCGATCTACCTCGTCATCGCTGTGCGCGCCGCCCGCCGCCACCACGCACCCATCCGGCCGGACTGGTCCGGCGTGCTCGCCTCGGCCCGGACCTCCGGCTGGCTGCTCATGCGCAATATGTCGCTGCGGGCAGCGATGATCGTCCTCATCGTGCTCGCCACCGGCTTGGGAACCGTCCAGCTGGCGGCCATCCAGATCATCCAGACGCTGTTCAACTCCCTCGCCCTCGTCCTCGACGCGCTCGCCATCGCCGGACAGGCGATGATCGGCCTGCAGCTGGGCTACCGCAACCGCGAACAGGTCTCAGCGATCAACCGGCGGCTCGTCCAGTGGGGTATCGGCTTCGGTGTCCTCGTCGGCATCGTTCTGGCCGCCGTCTCACCGCTCATCGGCTTCGTCTTCACCTCCGATGCGGATGTGCGCAGCCTGCTGACCCCGCTCGTCATCGTCCTGGCGATCGGCATGCCGCTCGCCGGATACGTCTTCACTCTCGACGGCGTGCTCATGGGCGCCGAGGACGCCCGCTACCTCGCCTTTGCGCAGCTGGCCGCCTTCCTCGGCTACTGCGGCATCCTCGCGCTCATCTACGCCCAATGGCCGACGGTGACGGTGCTGTGGGCCTGCTTCGGGATCGGCTTCGTCGCCCTGCGCGCGATCGGCCTGGGCTTCCGGGTGCGCAACGACGGCTGGATCCGCCGCGCCGAGGCAGTCGCCGAGCGCTCCTGACCGCCAGACGGGATCTGCGCAGAAACCGCGGCTGCGACCATTACGCTGGTGGAGGCCGATGACGGAGAGGACACTCATGCACATCACACCGCTGCCTGCAGACTACACGCCTGAGCGCGCACGCGCGCTGCTGCTGCCCTTCCTGCTGCAGTGCATCAACTGGTCGCACAGCTCACCGGAGCTCGACGCCTCGGTCATCGAAGCCGACGACCAGCTCGCTGCCTACGTCGACGGCTGGGGCCGCGACGGCGACATCGCCGTCATCGCCTGGGATGAGGATCACCAGCCGGTCGGCGCTGCCTGGTGTCGGCTGCTGAGCGATCCGCCCGGCTACGGGTGGGTGGCCGATGACATTCCCGAGGTGTCCATCGCCGTGGCGCCCGACGCCCAGGGCAAGGGGGCCGGCCGCCAGCTGCTGCACACGCTGTGCCGACTCGCTGCTGTGTCCGGTCACCCGGCGCTGAGTCTGTCGGTGTCCGACGGCAACATGTCCAAGCACCTCTACACGCAGCTCGGATTCTCAGACATCGGCCGCTCAGGCGACAGCGATGTCATGCTCAAGGTGCTCTGAGGCCGCCGCTTTGCCGAGAACGCGGCGGGGCAGGTCACCTCGGCAGCTGCGGCAGCTTCTCCTCGTACAGCCACGGGTCGACGATCGGCGCGACTGAGGAGCCGGTGACCTCTGCTGCCAGGTCGAGGAAGTCGGCGGTCGTGACGTAGCCGTACCGGTGGCGCTGCGTCCAGCCGCGCAGCAGCCGCCGGAACCACTCCTCGCCTACGTGAAGCCTGAGGGCGTGCAGCGTCAGCGCCCCGCGCTTGTAGATCCGGTCATCGAACATGTCGGCTGGGCCGGGATCGGCCAGCACCAGATCCTGGCGCTGGCTGTCGAGCAGGTCCCAGTGGATCTGGGCGAGCTCATCGGTGCGGCCGCGTCCGGCGGCCTGGGCCCACAGCCATTCGGCGTAGCAGGCGAAGCCCTCATTGAGCCAGATGTCCGACCAGTGGGTGAGAGTGAGTGAATTGCCGAACCACTGGTGGGCCATCTCGTGGGCGACGAGCCGTTCGGCCTCCCAGGTCGCGGCCAGGTGGTTCGGGCCCAGGATCGACAGCGGCTGGGACTCCAGCGGGATCTCGAGGACGTCATCGGTGATGACGACGCCGTAGTGCTCGAAGGGGTACGGGCCGAACCAGTCGGTGAAGATGCGCATCATGTCGTGCTGCTTGCCCAGAGCCCGCTGGGCGCGCTCCCGCAGTCCGCGTGAGCAGGCGATGCTCATCGGCACCGGGCCCGGCCGCTGGGCCGGTGCCAGCTCGGTCGTCTCGTACTGCCCGATCTGCACGGTCGCCAGGTACGGGGCCAGCGGCGCCTGGGACTCCCACACCCACCGGGTGCGCCCGGCCTTGCGGGAGGTGCTCACGAGCCGGCCGTTGGAGATGACGGCATACGGCGACTCGACGAGCACCGAGATGCGGAAGTCGGCTTTGTTCGAGGGATGGTCGTTGCACGGAAACCAGGTGGCCGCACCGTTGGGCTGGCCGGCGACGAGCACCCCGTCGGTCAGCTCCTCCCAGCCGACATCTCCCCACATGCCCATCGCCGGCTGCGGATTGCCGGCGTAGGAGATCTCGACGGTGCTCACAGTACCGCGCTGATAGGTCCGGCGGGGGAGGACGATGAGTTTGCGGCCGCGCTGCCGCCACCGTGCCCGGGTGCCGTCGACGATCGCCTTGGACACCTGCAGGCCGGCGAGGTCGAGTTCGAAGGCGCTGCTGTCCTCCAGCAGCCGCACCCGCAGCCGGGCGTGGCCGGCGAGCCGGTTGGGGGCGATGCGGTAATCGAGCGTGAGGTCGTAGTGCTCGACACGCAGCATGGTGGTGCCGGAGTCAGGTGTGTAGGAGTCGACAGCGGTCAACGGGCGTCCTCGGAATCGGTCGGGGTCTCAGCTGGGCAGGTGGTGCGTTCTGTGCCGGCCGGTGCGGGCCGGTGCGGGGTCTCCGGCAGCGGCGGGGCGTCGATCCAGGGGACGACGGGGTTGCCGGAGAAGTAGGCGTGCGGGGGCACGAACTCACCGCGCATGACCAGCGAGGTTGGCCCGACGGTGGCGGCCTGGCCGATCGTGGCCGCGGGCAGGATGACGCTGTTGGGCCCGAGTGTAGCGCCTGGGTCGAGGGTGACGGTGTCGAGTGCCATCACCCGGTCGTGGAACAGGTGCGTCTGGACGACACAGCCGCGGTTGACGGTCGAATTGTCGGCCAGGGTCACGAGGTCGGCTTCGGGCAGCCAGTAGGTCTCGCACCACACGCCGTGGCCGATCTTCGCGCCGAGAGCGCGGAGGAACCACACGAGTGCCGGGGTGCCGACGGCAGTGCGCGCGAACCACGGGGCGGCGACGAGTTCGACGAAGCAGTCGGCGACCTCATTGCGCCAGATGAAGCTCGACCACAGCGGATGCTCACTCGGCTGTGTCCTGCCGACAAGGACCCACTTGGCGATGACCGCAGTGCCGGCGGCGACCGCGCCAGCGGCCATCATGACGACACCGGAGCCGATGACCAGCGTCAACGGTGCCAGCACCGCCGCCGAGGTGCCGGTCGCCTGGGCCAGCTGCGCACCAGCCGACAGCAGCCCGTAGAGGGTGATGAGCAGCCCGGTGATGAGCAGGCCCGCGGTGATGACCGACAGGCCGCGCAGCGCCTCCCAGCAGCCGCGGGCGAACTTGAGCCGAGCCGGCGGATTGTAGGTCAGCGACTCATCGGCATCGACTTCGCTGCGGCGCAGCTCCACCGGCGGCGACCCGATCCACGAGCTGCCCTTCTTCGCCTTGGCGGGTGCTGCTGAGAGCACGGCGACGAGGGCGTTCTTCGGCACCCGGCGGCCGGCGGCGGCGATGCCGGAGTTGCCGAGGAAGGCGCGTTTGCCGACCTTCGCCCGGCCGATGCGCATCCAGCCGTGGCCGAGCTCATAAGAGGCGACCATCGTGTCATCGGCGAGGAACGCCCCGGAGGCGATCTGCGTCATCGACGGCACCAGCAGCACGGTGGAGATCTCGACATCGCGCCCGACCTTCGCGCCGAGGATCCGCAGCCACACCGGAGTGATGAGGCTGGCGTAGAGCGGGAACAGCAGCTCCCGGGCCATGTCGAGGATCCGCTCAGTGGCCCACAGCCGGAAGCCCATCATCGAACGCACCGGGAACAGCCCCTCACGCATCCCGAGGGCCAGCGTGCGCACTGCGATGACGACGAGTGCGGCGGTGGAGACGAACCACAGCAGCGCCTGCACCGGCGCCCAGGCCAGCAGCGTCAGCGGCTGGGCGAACACCTCGGGCCCGGTGAGCGCGAGCATGAGCGCCACGCCCGGGATGAGCGCGAGATACGGGATGAGGGCATGGAACTGGGAGCCGAGCGCGTAGAACAGGAACGGGGTGCGGGCCCGGCGGGTCGGCGGATCGGGCCAGGTGCGGCGCTTCTTGCCGATCCGCACGGCAGGCGAGCCGGAGAACACCTGGTTCTTGCGCACCCGGCCGGTGACCGCGGAGCCGGGCTCGACGCGGGCGTCGGCACCGATCCGGGTGCCGGGCATGAGGGTCGAGCGGGCGCCGACGGTGGCGTCGCGGCCGATGTCGATCGTGCCGATGCGCAGCAGGTCGCCGTCGACCCACCAGCCCTTGAGGTCGACCTCGGGTTCGACGGCGGCACCGCGGTCGATCGTCAGCAGTCCGGTGACCGGCGGGATGGTGTGCATGTCGACGTCCGGGCCGATCCGGTTGCCCAGCAGCCGGGCGTACCACGTCACCCAGGGTGCGTTGGCGACGGACACCGCGCCGGCGAGGTCCTGGATGTGCTCGGCGAGCCACAGTCGCAGGTGCACGCTGCCTGAGCGCGGGTACACTCCCGGCCTGACTCCTGCCATGAGGGCGCGGGCGCTGAGCGCGGAGACGAGCATCTTGCCCCAGCCGGAGACGAACCCCGCCCACAGCACGATGACGAGCCACCACGGGGTGGTGATGAGCGGTGCGCCCTGCCAGGCGGCGAGGTTGGCTGCGGCCATGAGGAGGACGACCCAGCGCATCCCGGCCAGGATCGTCACGAGCGTGCCGAGCAGCGTCTGCAGCAACTGCATCGACCGGCGGGTGCGGGTGACGGTGCGATGCTGGCCGGGCACCGCGCTGCCGGTGCCCTCGTCGCCGAGGCACAGTTCGGCCAGCGCCCCGAAGCGCGGATGGGAGTAGACGTCGCCGACGGTGATGGTGGTGTGCCGGGCGCGCAACCGGGAGACGAGCTGGGCGGCGGCCAGGGAGCCGCCGCCGGCGGTGAAGAAGTCGGTGTCCATGCTCGGGCGGCCGCCGAGGACCGCCTGCCACTGCTCGGCGATCCAGTCGGCCTCCTCGGGCACCGCCTCACCGGAGGTGTCGTCGACGAGGTCGGCAAGCGGCCACGGCAGGGCATTGCGGTCGACCTTGCCGGAGGTCTTCGTCGGCAGCGTGTCGACGACCGCCAGGCGGGGCACCAGCGCCGGTGGCAGCACCTCGCGCAGCTGGGCTTCCCAGTCGGCAAGGGGCGCCGGCGCCGCGGTGTCGGCTGGGGCGAGGTAGCCGATGAGCAGCTCGGTGCCGGCGGGGGTGGATTTGACCGCGGCGGCGGCACCGGAGACGCCGGGCAGCGCCTGCAGGGCGGCGTCGATCTCCCCGAGTTCGATGCGCCGGCCGCCGAGCTTGATCTGCTCATCGGCGCGGCCGACGAACAGCAGCCCGGCGGGGTCGTTGACGACGAGGTCGCCGGAGCGGTAGGCGCGCTGCCAGCCGAGCGTAGGCATCGGCGCGTACTTCTCGGCATCCTTGGCCGGGTCGAGGTAGCGGGCCAGGCCGACGCCGCCGATGATGAGCTCGCCGGTCTCGCCGTCTGCGACGGGGATCCCCTCAGCGTCGACGATGGCCAGATCCCAGCCGTCGAGCGGCAAGCCGATGCGCACCGGGCCGGGCCCGCCGAGCGGGGCGGCGCAGGCGACGACGGTCGCTTCGGTCGGGCCGTAGGTGTTCCACACCTCGCGGGTGCCGTCGGAGAGACGCTGGGCAAGCTCCGGCGGACAGGCCTCACCGCCGAAGATCAGCAGCCGCACACTCTCAAGCGTCTCCGCCGGCCACAGCGCGGCCAGGGTCGGCACGGTCGAGACGATGCTGATGCGCCGGCCTGCCAGCCAGGGGCCCAGGTCCATGCCCGACTTCACGAGTGCGCGCGGGGCGGGCACCAGGCAGGCCCCGTGCGCCCACGCCAGCCACATCTCCTCGCAGCTGGCGTCGAAGGCCACTGAGAGCCCGGCGAGCACCCGGTCGCCGGGGCCGATCGGCTCGTCCTGGCAGAAGACCCGGGCTTCGGCGTCGACGAAGGCGGCAGCTGAGCGGTGGGTGACGGCCACGCCCTTGGGCTTGCCGGTCGAACCGGAGGTGAAGATCACCCAGCAGTCATCATCCGGCTGCGGGGCACGCAGGGCAGGCACCGCCTCGGCCGCAGGATCGCGGCGCGACTCGATCTGCAGCCCGGCGGTGACGATCGCGGTGACCGAGGCTTCGGAGAACACGGTGGCGGCCCGCTCATCGGGATCGTCGACGTCAACGGGGACGTAGGCTGCGCCGATCATGAGGGTCGAGAGGATCGCAATGTAGAGGTCGGGGGTGCCGGAGGGCACACGGACACCGACCGTGTCGCCGGGGCCGACACCGGCGTCGTGAAGCTGATGGCCGAAGTCGCGCATCGCCTCCAGCAGCTGGGTGTAGCTGATCGAGCGCACCCCGTCGTCAAGCGCCGGTGCTTCGGGGTGCTGGGATGCGACGTCGATGAGGATGTCGATGAGCGTGCGTTCCGGGGCTGCGCGATGCGCTCCCGGGAACTGCGGTGCATGCACGATGATGTGGTTCCTCCGGGCTCAGACAGGCTTCGAGTGAATCTTAGCCCGTGGCCGGGCGGCGCTGCGGGAGCACCGGGCCGGGGCGCGGGGCAGGCAGGCTCACACCGCTCGGCCGGACTCCCAGGTGAGGCGAACCGAAGTGAGGGTCTACGATGGAGCGGTGAATCCTGCCGACTGGCCGCTGCCGCTCTTCGTCGTGTGGCTCATCATGTACGCCGTCATCATCGTCCGCGCCGGCGGAACCTATCTGCTCGGCAGGCTCGCCCGCCGGGGTGTCAGCCGCATCCAGCGGGTCGAGCGGATCATGCAGTCTGCCCGCTATCAGCATGCCGAGCAGCTGCTGCGCCGCTACGGGGCGGCCGCGGTGGCGGTGAGCTTCCTGCTCATCGGCGTGCAGACCGTCGTCAACCTGGCCGCCGGGTCGATCGGCATGAGCCTGCGCCGCTACCTGCCGGCGCTCGGTCTGGGCGGAGCTGTGTGGGCGCTCATCTACTCGACTGTCGGGCTCGTCGGCCTCAGTGCGATCGTCACCGCCTATCGGGAGAGCCCGGCCGTCACGCTCGGGATCAGCGCCGTCTTCGTCGCCGTGATCGTCGGGCTGACTTTCGGGCTGCGCCGCGCCGAGGCTGACCCGGGCCCCGAAGACCCGGACCCCGGAGCCTGAACCCGCGGGACTGACCCCAGCCTCGGCCCAGGATCCCTGCTGATGCACAAGGGCCCCGGTCGGTGACCGGGGCCCTCATCGCTGGTCGGGCTAGCGGGATTCGAACCCACGACCTCTGCACCCCCAGTGCAGCGCGCTACCAAGCTGCGCCATAGCCCGATGCCGACCATGCAGACGATCCTGCGAATCGGCTCGTCTAACTGTATATCGGCGCTTCGGCTGGAGCAAAAACTCCCGCACGACTGCGGCACACCTCACAGCCGCGCCATCGGCGCCGACGGTCATGAGATGATCGGTCTCAGTATACTGCTGCGCATTCGGCCCCGCTGATGGGCGCGACGCGCTGCACGCAGTCTCACGCTCACCCGGGTGCGATCAACGAGAGGAGGCCGCCGGATGCCCGAGACCAAGCGCCTGCGGCGCGCTCGCAGGTTCGCCGAACGACGGGTGACATCCCGCGGCAGCGGCGCGCTGCGCGAGTCGTACTCGTCCTCGCTGCTCGAATCGCTGTGGCTGCGAACGCCAGAGCCGGACTACGAGCTGGCAGCCAAGTCCGGGGCACCCAAGCGGCCGAGCACCAAGCTCATCGCCGGCATCGTCGCCGTGTTCCTCGGGCTCACCGGCTCGATCGCCGTGGTCCAGCTGACCCGCGGCAGCGGGGGAGAGCGCACGACAGCGGACTACCTCATCGAGCAGATCGAACAGCGCTCGCAGGAGAACGAGAACCTCGCCGCCTCCAATGAGCAGCGTGCCGCCCGGCTCAGCGAAGCGCAGACGTCAGTCCTCGGCGAAGACCGCAGCAGCGAGCTGGAGGTGCTGGCTGAGAAGGCCGCGCTGACCCCGGTCACCGGACCCGGCGTGACGCTGACGCTCATCGACCAGGACACCAGCGCGCTTGACAATGACCCGCGGGAGGCCCCGCCGGAAGCCAACAAGGTCCACGATGAGGACATCCAGGCCGTCATCAATGCGATGTTCGCCTCAGGCGCCTACGCCGTGGCCGTCAACGACCACCGGATCACCACCACCTCGGCGGTGCGCAGCGCAGGCGGGGCGATCCTCGTCAACTACGACCCGCTGCGCCCACCGTATGAGGTCGTCGCCGTCGGCCCAGACGACCTCATCGACCGCCTCGACCAGACCCAGGCGGCCAGCTACCTGGCCACCATCAGCAAGGACTACGGGATCGGCTACTCCGCCTCGACCTCCGCTGAGGTGACGATCCCGGCAGCCGAGCTCTCACAACCCCGGTACGCTCAGCCGAAGGGCGAACAACCAGCAGACTCTGAGGAGACACTGTGATCGCGATCATCGGGCTCATCATCGGCATCGTCTTGGGGATCGTGCTCAATCCCGAAGTGCCCGCCGTCATCCAGCCGTACCTGCCGATCGCCGTGGTCGCAGCCCTCGACGCGCTCGCAGGCGGCCTGCGCGCCGTGCTCTCGGGCAACTTCGACGACCGCGTCTTCGTCATCTCGTTCTTCTCAAACTCGCTCGTCGCCGCGCTCATCGTCTTCCTCGGCGACAAGCTCGGCGTCGGCTCGCAGCTCTCGACCGGCGTCGTCGTCGTCCTCGGCATCCGCATCTTCACCAACGCCGCCGCAATCCGCCGGCAGCTGTTCAAGGCGTAACAGATGGCTGATCGAGACGAAGACATGAGCGCCCAGCAGCCGCACCCAGAGGACCGGCCGCTGACCCGGCGTCAGGCGCTGGCCCGTGAGCAGGGCACGCCGCTGCCGGATTCCAGTCCCGAGGCCGACGGCGAGCAGGATGCGCCTTCCGCCCCCCGTCTGCCCGGGCCCAACCCCGAGCCTGAGGACGCTGGCACCCGGCGCGACGTCGTCGGGCGGCTCGCAAGCGCGCTGAAGTTCCGGGCCAATCGCTCCCAGCTGCTGGCCGGCGTGCTGTGTGCGCTGCTGGGCTTCGCTTTCGTCGCCCAGCTGCAGCAGACCGAGGACGCCGGATTCTCGCAGCTGTCCGAACCTGAGCTCATCCGCATCCTCGGCGACGTCGATTCCCGCAACCAGCGCCTGGAGCAGGAATCCGCCTCGCTGCGCCGCGATGAAGACGAGCTGCGATCCTCGACCAACCAGCAGGAGGCTGCGCAGAAGCAGGCCGAGGAGCGGGCTCGGTCGATGCAGATCATCACCGGCACGGTCCCGGTGACCGGGCCCGGCATAGACGTGACGATCACTGCCCAGCCCGGTCAGCTCAGCGCCTCCAATCTCGTCACGCTGGTCCAGGAGCTGCGCGATGCTGGGGCGGAGGCGATCGAGATCAGCGGGCACCGCGTGGTCGTGTCCACCTACTTCACTGACACCCCGACCGGCGGCCTGGAGATCGACGGCGAACCGGTGGACCTACCGATCCGGATCCTGGCGATCGGGCAGCCGGACACGATGGACACCGCCCTGCGCATCCCCGGCGGCATCTACGACACGGTCGAGAAGCGCGGCGGCGCGATGACCATCAACCAGGAGACGAGCCTCGACATCGACAGCACCGTCCCGCAGCTGGGCAGCGGATGACCTCGCCTGCGTTTTCGCGTGCACGGTTTCTGTGATGTTGCTCTAGTGTTATCGTCATTCTGTTGACCAGTTATGCTGGGTGCATCACCACAATGAGCAGGAGACAACATGCCCGACCTGACCTTCCCAGCCTCACTGCGGTATTCGCGTGACCACGAGTGGGTCACCGAAACTCGTGAGGGATCTGTCGTGCGAGTGGGCATCTCCGACTTTGCGCAGGATCAGCTCGGCGACGTCGTGTTCGTCGATCTCCCCGACGTGGGTGACAGCGTCACGGCCAATGAGAACTGCGGCGAGGTCGAGAGCACCAAGAGTGTCTCCGACATCGTCGCCCCGGTCAGCGGTGAGGTCATCGCGGTCAATGAGTCCCTCGAAGACGCCCCGGAAGTGATCAACTCCGATCCCTATGGTGACGGGTGGCTCTTCGACGTTGAGCTCAGCGATGTCTCTGAGCTTGATACGCTCATGGATGCAGACGCGTACGCCGCCGCAGTGGAAAGCGAGGGAGCCTGATGTCCCAGCAGAACTACCCGCAGGATGAGGCGGGACAGACTCCGTGGTACGGCGGCGATGACTCCGCCCGCGAACCGCGTGCTTTCCCGTATCAGACCGGTGAGACCCCGACCGACCCGAGCCAGAACCAAGGCGGTTCCCACGCTGCCGGTGAGCAGATTGCTGCCGCAGCACCGCAGCGGCAGGGCTACAACGCCCAGCAGTACGGCAGCGGCCCTGCCGCTCAGCCGCAGTACGGCTCGCAGCCGCCCTATGGTGGACAGCCGGAGTACGATGCCGACTCGCAGCCCCAGCAGCAATACGGCTCGCAGCCCTACGAACCGCAGCAACAATATGGCCAGCAGTCCTACGAACCGCAGCAGCAGGGCGGACAGCCGGCCTATGGTTCCCAGCCGCAGCAGGGCTACCCCCAGCAGTACGACTCCGGTGCACAGCCCCAGTACAGTTCAGAGCCTCAGTACGGCTCGCAGCCGCAGGGAAGCCAGCCCGAAGCCGGCACACAGGCGTCTCCGAATGCCTACGGCAACCAGCCTGTCGGCGGCCACGACCAGCAGGTGCCGAGCATCCTCGACCCGCGTACCGGTGAGATCCATCCGGTCTCCGACCTCAACCACCTGCAGGAGACCGATGCGCTCCTCGTCGTCGTCTCCGGCCCCGACGCCGGAGCGCAGATCCTGCTCGACACCGACGTGGTCACCGTAGGACGCAGCCCGAATGCCGACATCTTCCTCGATGACGTAACCGTCTCGCGCAAGCACGCTGAGTTCGTCCGCACCCCGAGCGGATTCACCCTGCGCGACACCGGTTCGCTCAACGGCACCTACGTGGGCCGTCAGCTCATCGATTCGATCGAGCTGCAGAACGGCGCGGACGTGCAGATCGGGAAGTTCCGGATGATCTTCCAGCAGCGTCCGCTCAGCAGCTGAGCGAAATGGCCTACGTCAGCGTCGAAGTCGTCGGGGTGCGCATCGAGTTGCCCGCCAACCAGCCGATTCTGCTGCTCAAGGCCCTGTATCTGCCGCGCTATCTGCCGATCTGGATCGGCACGGCCGAAGCCAACGCCATCGGCATCGCCCAGCGCGGTCTGACACCGCCGCGGCCGCTGAGCCACCACCTCATGCTCGACATCCTCGAATCCTACGGGGCCGAACTGACTGAAGTGGTCATCACCGGCAAGGAGAACCACACCTTCCTCGCCGAACTGCACACCTCGGACGGCAAGACGATCTCCGCTCGCCCGTCCGACGCCGTCGCACTTGCGCTCATCGCCGAATGCCCGGTGCTGGCCGATGAGCAGCTCATTCAGGAGAACGGCATCGAAGCTCCGGAGGCAGACGAAGAGGAGGTCGCACAGTTCCGCGACTTCCTCGACCATGTCTCACCGGAGGACTTCGAAGGCGAAAGCTGAGCTTTCCCACCCCGCCGTTCGCA
>NZ_JALXKS010000018.1 GCF_025144725.1 Brevibacterium sp. p3-SID960
CGACTGTCTGAATCCCACTCCCAGGCTGCGGTCCTACGGTAGACGCATGCCGTCTTCCCGCCGCCCGGACTTCACTCGCGTCGAAGCTGCCATCGATGCGTGGGCGCACCGGAGGCTGGCCACCGGCAAACTCGGTCGCGGCGGGCGTTTCGGCCACATCGTCACCGAGTTCACCGTCTTCGTCCTCAAACAGGCGTGGGCGTGCCTTTTCGGCGCAGCGATGCTGGCAGCGCTCGTCCTCACGCACTTCCTCTACCCGGCCGAAGCTAGGCTGTCCCGCAGCGATGCCCTCGTGATCATCGCCATCGGCATCCAAGTGGTCATGGTTCTCGGACGTCTGGAGACCGGCCGCGAGCTGTGGGTCATCATCCTCTTCCATCTTGTGGGCACCGGGATGGAGCTGTTCAAGACCTCCGTGGGGTCGTGGAGCTACGACGGTGCGGGCGTGCTGCGCATCGGTGCCGTCCCGCTCTACACCGGGTTCATGTACGCCGCCGTCGGCTCCTACCTCGTGCGCGTCTTCAAGCTCTTCCATCTGCGCTTCAGCCACTATCCGCCGATCTGGCTGACTGCCCTCATCGCCGCAGCGATCTACGTGAACTTCTTCACCCACCACTACCTGCCTGACATCCGCTGGCTGCTCGTCGCCGCGGTTCTCATCGTGTGGGGCCGGTGCATCATGCACTTCCGCAACCACCGTGATCAGCCCTACCGCCGGATGCCGATACTCGTCTCCTTCATCGGCGTAGCCTTCTTCATCTGGGTCGCCGAGAACATCGGCACTTACACCGGTTCGTGGATCTACCCGCACCAGTCAGACGGCTGGGAGCTCGTCTCGATCTCGAAGCTGGTCGCCTGGTTCCTCCTCGTGATCATCTCCGTCGTCCTCGTCACCTTCGTCTACCGGCCCCAGCCTCCCGTTTCGAACACTGGCAACCCGGTATGACAACGGCGGCCCCACCTCGGGGACGGGAGAACCCGTCTGAGGTGGAGCCGCCGATGCTGCGCTCAGGTCACTTCATGCGTTTGCCGGCCGAGCCGAGGTGTTCGCAGGCCTCGACGATGCGGGCGGCCATGTTCGCCTCTGCGGCCTTGCCCCAGGAGCGCGGGTCGTAGATCTTCTTGTTGCCGACCTCGCCGTCGATCTTGAGGACGCCGTCGTAGTTCTTGAACATGTGGTCGGCGACCGGGCGGGAGAAGGCGTACTGGGTGTCGGTGTCGATGTTCATCTTCACGACACCGTTGCGCACTGCCTCGGCGATGTCTTCAGCCGAGGAGCCCGAGCCGCCGTGGAAGACGAGGTCGAAGGGCTTCTCCTTGCCGACCTCAGCACCGACAGCGTCCTGGATCTCCCCCAGCAGCTCCGGGCGCAGCTTGACATTGCCGGGCTTGTAGACGCCGTGCACATTGCCGAAAGTCAGCGCCGTCAGGTAGCGGCCCTTCTCACCGGTGCCCAGCGCCCGTGCGGTGGCGAGGCCGTCTTCGACAGTGGTGTAGAGCTTGTCGTTGATCTCGTTCTCCACCCCGTCCTCTTCGCCGCCGACGATGCCGATCTCGACCTCGAGCAGCGTGTGGGCCTCCTGCGAGAGACGCAGCATCTCCTCGGCGATCTGCAGGTTCTCCTCCAGCGGCACGGCCGAACCGTCCCACATGTGCGAGCCGAACAGCGGCTGCTCACCGCGCTTGACGCGCTCAGTTGAGATCTCCAGCAGCGGCTTGACCCAGTGCTCAAGCGCGTCCTTGGGGGCGTGGTCGGTGTGCAGGACGATGTTGACGTCGTAGCTCTTGGCGACCTCCTGCGCGAAGACGGCGAAGGCGACTGCTCCGCGCACCCGGTCCTTGATGGTCGGGCCGGACATGTACTCCGCGCCGCCGGTCGAGATCTGGATGATGCCGTCGGACTCTGCTTCGGCGAAGCCGCGGATGGCGGCGTTGATGGTCTGCGAGGACGTGCAGTTCACGGCGGGGTAGGCGAACTGCTGCGACTTGGCACGGTCGATGAGCTCGGAATAGACCTCGGTCGTTGCGATGGGCATGGGTTTCTCCTTCGACGAGCAGGGATGGACGCATGGTCGGTCGTACTTCTGATCTTGTCACCTCGGGGTCCGTATTGCCACATGTGCATCGGCTGCAGGCGCGCGGTTCCGGGCTACCCATCTAGCTCAAGACTGAAAACCGACATGACTCTATTGTTGATAGCGCCCGTCTTCCGGTACATCTTCTTCGTCAACTTGCGTAGCGAACAGATTAACCGGACCCTCGTACATTGGGACACGAACATCCCATTTACTTGAGACTCTCATGCGATGACGCAACAGAGTACGAACCATCTCCTCGAGGTCGTACCACGCCTCGAACATGTCAGCGGATGGAATCATACCGGTGTGAATCAATTCATTTCGAACTCTAACCACCTTCTTGACGTGATTACTCCCCCAATCTCTGGCACTGGCTTTGTCAAGCGCAGCTCGGATATCTACGGGGTTAAGACGATTGCGGCCTCCAGAAAGCATATCTAACGTAGCCGACAGAATGACGTAACCTACTTCAGTGAGGCGATTCTCTACACCACGCGTATAAAATTTCAATGCAGAGCTAAGGATCGGGTCACCAGTGAACCCAGTAGCACTAGACTGGAGTTCTTCAAGCCCTATTCGACCGATCCCCGGCTGGAAGGTTCGAACTGCCGAGGTAACATCTAGAGCAATTGCGCCCTCGCCAGAGTCAACCACCATGAATTCCCCTATCCGCCGATCTAAAAACCGCTCGTCCAACACCGCACAAAGGGCGCCCAATGCTGACTCGCAGAGCTCTCTCGCCTCCCTCACTTGAATATCGGAGCGTTCGCGCTCTAAGTCGAATTGCGTACTAGCAATTGTGATAAACTGACCAGGACGAGACCATAGTTTGCGCGTTGTTTCAGATTCGTAAAAGTCTGATTCGCCGAAAATCACTACGTCCGTGTACTGGTAATGGAACGGTTCATCGGACTGGCTAATTTGCACTTCGCCGATACTTACCCCATCACCCGTTAGCTGCGGGACCGGTGAGCCCGAAAAACCTAGCTGGTAATGCACACTGCGCCCTTCAAGTTCGGTTGGGAGCATTTCACCCGTGTCGGGTGAAAACATATCCGTTGGCACCCGCACGGTCCCGGGTTTTTGAGTTCCGTTAGGCATAACAGCGATTCCCTTAGCTTTCGTTCGCGACCGCTCCACATTCCTGTCAAGAACAGTGCGATGTAACAAAGTTCTACCGCCCATATGATCTCGCAATAGATGGATCCCGGCTAGAGTCGAACCATGACCTCTTCTCCCCCGCCGTCCGGCGTCCCGGCCCCGGGGCAGGCCGCCGCAGCGCAGACACCGGCCGACACCGCGACAGGCCCGACACCGCGCGGGAGCTCGCGTACGGCGATCACCGCGTGGGCGCTGTGGGACTGGGGTTCGGCGGCGTTCAACGCCGTCATCATCACCTTCGTCTTCGCCCCGTACCTCACCAAAGCCGTCGCCTCGACCGAGGAGATCGGGTCCACGGCACTCGGCTGGTCGATGGCCGCCGCAGGCCTCATCATCGCCCTCGTCGCCCCAGCTGCCGGCACCCGGGCTGATGCCGGCGGGCGGCACAAGATGTGGCTGGGCGTCCACACGCTCATCGTCGTCGCCAGCATGGCCGGCATGTTCTGGGTCAAGGACACCCCGGACCATCTGGCGCTCGGGCTCATCCTGCTGGCTGCCGGCAGCGTCTTCTTCGAGTTCGCAGAGGTCTCCTACAACGGGCTCATGCTCCGCATCACGACACCGGCCAACATCGGCAAGGTCTCCGGGTTCGGCTGGGGCATGGGATACGTCGGCGGGCTTGTGCTGCTCGTCATCCTGCTGGTCACCGTCATCCAGCCCGAGGTCGGGCTCTTCGGCGCCACCGACGCAGACGGCCTGCACTACCGGATCGTCGCGGTGATCTCTGCGGCGTGGTTCCTGCTGTTTGCGATCCCCGTCTTCCTCTTCGCACCCGGTGCCGCCGACACAGCAGCCGTGCGCGAACAGGGCAATCCGGTCGCCGCCTTCGCCCGTGACTACAGGGCACTGGTCATCCGGCTGGTGACGATGTGGCGCGATGAGCGGCGGACGCTGAAGTTCTTCATCGCCTCGGCCGTGTTCCGCGACGGGCTGGCGGCCATCTTCGCCTTCGCAGGCGTCCTGGCAGCAGGTTCCTACGGGTTCTCCCCCGCTGATGTCATCATCCTCGGCGTCGCAGCCAACATCGTCGCCGGCATCGGGTCGATCCTCGCCGGGTTCCTCGATGACCGGTTCGGGCCCAAGAGCGTCATCATCGGCGGGCTCACCGTCCTCATCGTCGCCGGCACCCCGATCGTCTTCACCGACAGCGTCACAGTCTTCTGGGTCTGCGCAATGGTGCTGAGCTTCTGCGTGGGACCGGTGCAGGCGGCCAGCCGCTCCTTCCTCGCCCGCATCACCCCGCCGGAGAAGGCCGGAGAGAACTTCGGCCTCTACGCCACCACCGGCCGCGCCGTGAGCTTCCTAGGCCCGGCGATGTTCGCCGTGGCGATCGCGATCTTCGGCTTCCAGCGCGCCGGGGTCATCGGCATCATCGTCGTGCTGGCCCTCGGGCTCCTCCTCGTCATCCCTGTTCCCCAAGGCTCCGCCAAGGCAGCGATCGCACGCCGGGACACGTAACCACCGCCTCGGGCACGGCCACCAGTCAAGACCAGCCCTCCTGCCGCCAGCCGATCGAGTTGTGAGACCTCAACCACAGGCTTAGACTGAACGCACGCTCACTTATCGAACGATCGAGGTAGTTCTTATGGATCATCTGCTCAGCCCGGAAGAGCTCGATTTCGCCCATCAGATGCGCGAGTTCTTCCGCACCGAAATCCCCGAGGAAATCCGCTACCGCCAGGCCATCGGCCAGGAGCTTTCCAAAGAGGACATCGTCACCAGCCAGCGCATCCTCAACAAGCACGGCTACGCGGTGCCGAACTGGCCGGTCGAATGGGGCGGCCAGGACTGGACGCCCGTGCAGCGCCACATCTGGCTTGAGGAGATGCAGCTGGCCTCCGTGCCGACTCCGCTGCCGTTCAACACCGCGATGGTCGGCCCGGTGATCGCGACGTTCGGCTCCCGGGAGCTCAAGGAGCGCTTCCTGCCGGCCACCGCCAACATCGACATCTGGTGGTCGCAGGGCTTCTCCGAGCCCAATGCCGGCTCCGACCTCGCCTCGGTCAAGACCTCAGCGGTGCGCAAGGGCGATGTCTACATCGTCAACGGCCAGAAGACCTGGACGACGCTCGGCCAGTACGGCGACTGGATCTTCAACCTCGTGCGCACCGACCCGGATGCCAAGAAGCAGGCCGGCATCTCGTTCCTGCTCATCGACATGAAGTCCCCCGGTGTCACCGTCCGCCCGATCGAGCTCATCGACGGCGGCCACGAGGTCAACGAAGTGTTCTTCGACAACGTCGAGGTCCCCGTCGAGAATCTCGTCGGCGAAGAGAACAAGGGCTGGACGTACGCGAAGTTCCTGCTCGGCAACGAGCGCACCGGCATCGCCCGGATCGGCGACTCGAAGGTCGCACTGGCCCGCGTCAAGGCCTACGCCGCGGCCACCAAGACCTCCCGCGGCACGCTGCTCGACGACCCGCTGTTCGCAGCCCGCCTGACGAAGGTCGAAGCCGAACTCACCGCTTTGGAGTTCACCCAGCTGCGGATCCTCTCGACCCAGGTCGCAGGCGATGACAAGCCGGATCCGCGCTCCTCGGTGCTCAAGCTGCGCGGCTCGATGATCCAGCAGGACATCTCCGAGCTCATGATGGACGTGCTCGGCCCGCAGGGCATCGACTTCGTCGACAGCCGCGAGGTGCCCACCGGCTTCACGACCCTGCCTCCGGGTGCTGTCGATGCCGGCCCGCACTACTACAACTACCGCAAGGTCACCATCTACGGCGGCTCCTCGGAAGTCCAGCGCTCGATCATCTCGAAGGCTCTGCTCGGACTCTGATCCGCAGGCTCGACTCTTTCACCACTAGGAGAACTCAATGGATCTCGAACTCACAGACGTCCAGCAGGAGCTTGCCTCGACCGTCGGCCGCCTGCTTTCCACCAAATACGACGCCGCCACCCGCGACGAGGTGCTCGCCTCCGAAACCGGCTACAGCGCGGACATGTGGAACCAGTTCGCTGAGATCGGCCTGCTCGGCCTGCCGATCGACGAAGACTACGACGGCGCCGGCATGGGATTCGCCGAAGTCGCCGTCGTCATGGAGCAGTTTGGCCGCGCACTGACCTTGGAGCCGTACCTGGCGACCGTCGTGCTCGGTGCCGGGCTCATCACCGCCGTCGGCACCGACGAACAGAAGTCGGAACTGCTGCCCGGTGTGGCAGCCGGCGAGACGAAGCTGGCGCTGGCCGCCTACGAACCGGCCGGACGCTACGATCTTACGCACCCAGGCACCACCGCCTCGGTCTCGGAGTCCGGCGTGACCCTGACCGGCGAGAAGTCCGGTGTGCTCGGACTCGGTGCTGCTGACCGGCTCATCGTCTCAGCCGCCGTCGACGGCGGGGTTGGCCTGTTCTTCGTCGACCCGGCGGCCGAGGGTGTGACGATCGACGTGCGCACTCAGGCCGATGGCCACAAGGCCGGCTCAGTGCTCTTCGACAGCGCCCCGGCCACCCGCCTGGGCGAAGGCGATGCGACCGAGGCGATCGCCGAGGTCATCGACACCGCCAACGCCGCCCTGTGCGCCGAGGCCGTCGGCGCGATGGAGGCCTCGCTGAAGATGACCGCCGAATACCTGCACACCCGCGAGCAGTTCGGCTTCCCGATCGGCCGCAACCAGGTCCTGCAGCACCGCGCAGCCGACCTGTACGCCACGCTCGAGTACGCCAAGAGCATGGCCCTGTACGCCAAGCTCGCCGTCATCGAGAACAACCCGCAGACCCGTCACCGGGACGTCATCGCAGCCAAGCTCGTCATCGACGACGCCTGCCGGCACATCAGCCAGGAGGCAATCCAGATGCACGGCGGCATCGGCATGACGATGGAGTACCCGATCGGCCACTACGCCAAGCGGCTGACGGTCATTCCGCGCACCTTCGACGAAGCCGACGCGTTGACCGCCGAGCTTGCCGAGATGGGCGGGCTCATCGAAGCCCGTGCAGCCGACCTGCAGGCCGGCTGAGACCGCGGGCGGCAGACCGAGACTCCCGGCCTGACCCGCGCACTCCCCTGAACCGACCCCGAGGTGGTGAGAGCCGCCTCGGGGTCGGTTGCTGTGCACAGACGATGGGCACGGTGGCTGCCGGCGGTGAGTTCAGTTAGGTTGAGGAGTGCACTGCGCTGCCGCCAGTGATGACCCGCCGAAGGAACCGCGATGACCCTGCCCCGGATTTCTGCCACCCGCCACCTGGCAGTCGTCGTCCTGCTCGTCCTCACCGTCCTGCTCACCGGCTGCATGAAGATCAACGGCGACCTCGCCATCAGCAGGGACCTGAAGGTCTCCGGCACCGTCGACGCACTCATCGAGCGCACTGCCGTTGAAGACCTCAGCGCATTCGACTCCAGCACCTACGGCTCAGGCACCGGCGACGCTGACACCCTGATCGATGAGTCGATCGAAGAGGCACGGCAGACCCTGCCTGCAGGTGTCACGGTGGAGAAGATCGCCGATGAGCAGTACATCGGGGCGCGCTACACCTACGATGCGGTCGACCCCAGGCATATCGCGGTGGAGGACTTCGGCCTCAGCGGACTGCACCTCAGTGACCAGGACGACGAGATCACCCTGCGCATGCCCAACTTCCTCCTCATCGATGACCATGACCCCAGCTATGGGTCCGCCGGCTGGAGTCATGCTCCCGGCCGGTTCATGTTCGATGAGGCGAAGATGACGTTCACGTTCCCCAGTCGTGTCATCAGCGCACCCGGCGGCGAGGTCAAGGGGAAGACAGTCACGTTCGATCTGCGGCAATTCTCAGGCGACACCGTCACGGTGACGGCGAAGGCCTCGTCGTTTCCCTGGTGGGTCCTGTTCGTCGTCGGCGGGGTGCTCGTGCTGCTCATCGTGGCCGGAGTCATCGTCGCCGTCGTCGCGCGCAGGAAGCGTCAGCGGCAGGCGATGCCGCCTGCGCCTGGTTACGGTGGGCCCGGTTACGGTGGGCCCGGTTATGGAGCAGGTCCCTGGATGCCAGGGCCGGGAGGACCGGGATACGGCGGGCAAGGGTACGGTTCAGCAGGACCGGGGCCTGCAGCTCCTGGATATCCCGGACCGGTGGGAGCCGCCGGTCCGCCGCCAGCTGGGCCCGGTGCGGGCCCGCCGCAGAATCAGCCGATGCCCCCGCACGCTCAGCCGGGGACCTATGGTCAGCCCACCCCATATACGTCTGGTCCTGCGCACCCGCCGGGCCAGCCTCATTCGGGAGCTGCGCATCCGGGGCCGGCACAGCCGGGGCAGCTAGGTATGCCGCACCCAGGGCCTGCGCAGCCGGGGCCGGGGCAGCCGGGGCCAGGGCCTGAGTCGGCTGCGCCGAATGACCACCGTCGTTTTGCCCCACCCGAATCGCGCACGCACATGAAACGGTCGGGCGCAGACTGATACCTCCTGCAGCGATGCAGCACATGTAGCTCATGGTCTTATCAAGCTACATCGCTACAATAGCGTGGAGGAGGGCCGCCATGACCATCAGCAGTTCAGACCAGTTTCACGTCAGCGATGTCAACGACCACCTCGAGGTCGTAGGAGCCAGCAAGGAAGAATTGGAGCAAGCTCTCGCTCTGATCCGGGCCAGTCGGCACAAGAAAGTCGAAGCACGGGCTGCTTTCGCGTCCTACGTCCGCCAGACGATGTTCGCCGAGAGCGCAGCGCTCATTTCGCTTGCATCGCAGAAGCAGGTCCAACGAAGCGCGGGCCTCCGGCAGCACCTCATGGACGTCGAGGGCTTCGAAACCTATGCTTCTCTGGCAGAAACACGCAACTCTCTGGAGAGCTCTGTTCGCACGTGGGTTTCGCGGAAGCGGAAGCGCAATGAGCTGTTCACCATCGAGCTCAATGGGGCCACCATGATTCCCACGGTTCAGCTCACGAGCTCAGGTGATGAGGACCCTCGCATTGTCGAACTCATGCGCCCCCTCCTCGACGCCGGCCTCGACGGCTGGTCACTCTGGGCATGGCTCACACAGCCGAACGGGCTGCTCAGTGGAGAGGTTCCAGCCGAAGTGGTGAAGACCAACACTCGACGAGCGGTACGAGCCGCGGACCGCTACGCGGCTGAGATTCGACGCGCAACGGAAAGCGCATGACCCGTGATCTCCCTCCCCAGGACCTGCAATGTCCTGACCCGGAGGGCTGCACGGTAGCCGCTGCTGAATTAGAGGCCCTAGCCGAAGCAGGAAAGCTGCCTGTCGTCACAATCCCGAGCACCCGGCACTGGTATCGGGTCTACGACTCGCAGGACGGCTTCAGCCACCCGAACCCCGGGTACGGGGACACCAGGTTCGCACCATTCGATGCGCTCGAGACACAGGAGCGTGTTCCGACGCTCTACCTCGCTGAATCGCTTGCCGCAGCATTGCTCGAAACCAGCTTTCATGACGTTCATGCACAGACACCGCGAGTCGTGTCGGAACTGTCGCTGCACGGCAAACTGCACGCTCGGCTCATTCCGCCCTGTGATGTGGAGCTGACCGATCTTCGGGACTCCCAGCTGAGCCGACTCGGCTTCACGCGACCTCAGCTTGCGAGCAGCTCACCCGAGCACTATCCGTGCACGCGCCGGGTGGCCCGGGCAGTTCACGCAGCTCCACAGAACTGTGCAGGAATCATCTGGCATTCGCGCCAGGCGGAGCTCAGCAGTGCAGGTCCTGCTGAGGTGGCCGTTGTCTTCGCAGACCGCGTCGCGCATACACGCGGAGCCTGGAAGCTCGGCCCCTATCGAGACGCTTACGGTTCGCTTCTCGAAGGGACTGGCCGTCTCATCCTCGATGAGGTCGCTGAGATCCTCAACGTCACCATCTCGCAGATCGATCTCTGACCGCCTGTCGGCGCGGTCTCCCTGTACACGGCTGAGGGGCCCAGACGGATGTCTGAGCCCCTCAGCGTTCAGCGCATGTCATGTGCGCTCAGCTTTCACTGTCGCGGCGGCTGCGGACCTGAGCCGTATCCGGGATTGCCGTAACCCGGGTGCCCTGGGCCCTGCTGACCGTACTGCTGACCGGGTTGGCCGTACTGCTGGCCAGGCTGGCCGTGTCCCCACTGCGGCTGCGAACCGCCCTGCTGTCCGTAGGGTCCTGGTGCCGAACCGGGCGCCTGCGGCGGCTGCACGCGGCCGGGTCCACCGGGCTGTCCCTGCTGGGGCGGCTGCCCCTGCGGGCCAGGCTGGCCCTGCGGTCCGGGGTGTCCGTACTGGCCGGGAGCCGAAGGGCCGGCGCTGGGCTGACCGTACTGGCCCGGCTGACCGTACTGGCCCGGTACGCCGTAGGAGGCGGCAGCGGCGGGACCGCCCTGGTGCTGCTGTTGCTTCTTCTTCCGCGAGAGCAGGACGGCGAGCAGAATGCCGCCGCCGATGAGCAGCAGCAGAAGGATGCCGCCGATGACGAAGAGGACCCACCACGGGAAAGACGAGCTCTTCGCCTTGACGGTGATGGTGTCGCCGTCGAAGCTCTTCAGGTCGTAGGTGACGACATTGTCCTCGATCTGACCACCGGGGGCGTCGATGATCTTGCCGGGGAACGTGAGCTTGACGGTGGCCTCGGTGAACAGACTGGCGGGATCGCCACCAGCGGTCTCGTATTCGCCGACACCGGATCCCAGATCGGAGGAGCGGATGAAGTTCGGCATCGAGAACGAGATCTCGCCGTTCTCCTTGCTGATCGACAGGCCATCAAGACCAGTCTCAGTGCCGCCGGTCAGCGCATTCGGGTCGACCTTGTCGAGAATGAGCTTCATGCCGAGATCGGTGTCCGTGGAGATCTTCTCCACCGCCACCCCTTCAGGTGCCTCAGCCTGTGCTTCCCGGATGGACTCGTCGACATCGCCTTCATAGTCAGTCGGAGTCCCGTAGCCGCCGTACTGGGAGGACTGGTCTTCGAGCATCTGCCGGTCGAACGTGTACTGCAAGGTGCCGCTGACCTTGAGGTCCTTGTCGATCTCCATGTCGAAGCTGATGGCCATGCATCCGGTGAGGACGAACCCCAGCAGGAGCATCAAGCCGACAGCCAGCGGCTTCGTCACTCGGTCTTTCAGCGTCTTCATGGGGCACCTCTCACGCATCGTCACCGCCACGGCTTCGCGGCGCTGGTCTCAACCTATCGGAACACATGCGGGCTCGCCACACCGACAACCGGTCCCGCCTCGGCGTCGGAGACCACGTCACCGGACGGGGGCGGTGCGGGTCGGCTCAACGATATGGCGGCCACGGGTGAGCAGGCGTGCGCCGGTGAGGAGATCGTAGGCAGGGTGTGAGTCTGTGCCCGTGGGCGCATAGCCGCGCCCTGCGGCAGTCACAGCCAGGGTGACCGGCTGGCTCAGCTGACCGTCTGGCCGAAGGCGTGCCTGCGGATCCAGGCGTGCATGGCGATCGCCGCGGCGGCAGCGGCGTTCATCGACCGGGTCGAGCCGTACTGCTCGATCGACAGCACAGCTTCGCACGCCTCATGGGCGGCGTCGGTGAGGCCAGGACCCTCCTGGCCGAAGAGGAACACGCAGTTCTCCGGCAGCTCGTAGGTCTCCAAGGGCACGGAGTCGGGGAAGTTGTCGACGCCGATAAGCGGCAGGTGCCTGTCGGCGCACCAGGCGACCAGCGCCTCGGCGTCGGGGTGGTGGTGCAGGTGCTGGTAGCGGTCGGTGACCATCGCCCCGCGACGGTTCCAGCGGCGCCGGCCGACGATGTGGACTGCGGCGGCGTTGAAGGCATTGGCGGTGCGCACGACTGAGCCGATGTTCAGGTCGTGCTGCCAGTTTTCGACGGCGACGTGGAAGCCGTGGCGGGTGCGGTCGAGATCGGCGACGATCGCCTCGAGCTTCCAGTACCGGTAGCGATCGACGACGTTGCGGCGATCGCCCTCGGCGAGCAGCGCGGGGTCGTAGTGCTCGCCGGTGGGCCATTCACCGGCCCAGGGGCCGACGCCGACGGTGGTGTCGGCATCGGCCCCTGGTGCAGGCGTTGGGCGCTCGGCGCCCGTAGGCTGGGTCACGGCTTCTTCTTGGAGCCGGACTTCTTCGCCGCAGGCTTCTCGTCTGTCGACTTCTTCACTGCAGGCTTCTTGGCCGCAGGCTTCGCCTTCGTGGCGGTCTTCGCAGCGGGCGACCCGCCAGAGGTCTCCTCAGTTGCGTCAGCGTCGCCAGTCTTGCCCGCCTCGGCGTCGGCATCTTCTGCGTCTGCGGAGTCGCCGGCGGCAGCGGACTTCTTCTCCGCCTCGGCGGCGGCGCCCTTCTTGCGCGGCTTGACGGTGCGTCCGCCGTGGCCGGCCCCGCGCAGCAGGTTCTTCTCATACGCACCCGCGGCGAGGGCGAAGGCGATGAGCGCGACGACGAGTGCGATGCCGGCGGCCAGCAGGCCCTCCCACCATTCGGCCCGGCCGGCGAAGTAGCGCATCGGCATAGCGACCGGGGCGGTGAACGGGACGTAGGACATGATGCGCAGGATGTCGGCCTTGAGCGCGAACACCATCGGCACGAAGGCGCCGGCGGCGGCGAGCAGCACGATGAGGCCGCAGCTGATCTGGCGAGCGCGGCGCCCAGCTGGGGTGGCCGCCCACAGGAACAGCGACATGTACAGCAGCACCACGATGAGGAAGATCGCTGAGAACCAGCCGATGCCCGGCAGCGCGGCCATCGCCAGGGAGTTGAACGAGGCGATCGACAGGCCGAGCATGAGCACACCGACGGTGATGACGAGGTAGACGAGTGCGAGCACCGTCAGCCCGTAGACCCGGCCCCAGGCGGCAGCCTTGGGCGGGATGGTGGCGGCGATGACCTCGGCGAGCCGGTTGCGCTTCTCAACCCGGGCATTGGCGTACAGAGCCGCACCGAGGGTCAGCACGGAGGCGAGCAGCAGCATGGCCATGCCCCAGACGAGCACCGAGCTGGCGGTGGCCGGCACCGGCGGCTCCTCAAGGTAGGTCACCTCGATCTCCGGCTGCAGCTGGTTCATGATCTCCGTCGGCTTGGAGTTCAGCGCCACCAGCTGCTCCTGGCCCATGCCCGAGGGGTCGACGATGAGTGCGGCGTCGGCTTCGCCGGTGCGCACGAGCTCCTGGGCCTCTTCGACGGAGTCGACGTCCTTGATTTTCAAGCCCAGCTGCTGTTCGGCAGCTGCCGCCTGCTCGCCGAGTCCGACGGTGGCCAGAGTCGAGTCACCGGCGGCGGCTTCCGGGCTGGCGTTCTGCGCGCCGATGATGATCGCAGCGATGACGGCCAGGCCGAGGATCAGGCTGGTGACGTAGAACAGCGGCGAGCGGGACACGGAGACGGTCTCGCGGTTGGACACGAGCCAGGCGGCCTGCCGGCCGGTGAGGTCGCGGAACTCGGACACGAGCCCGGTCTTGGGTTCGCTGCCGGGATCCGGGCGGTCTTCGCGCAGCTCATAGGGCACATCGGCATCGGTGAGCAGATCGTCATCGGCATCGATCGTCTCGACCGGGATCTCGTCGTCGGCGTCAGTGTCGACGGCTGCGTCGGCGCCCTCGGCGTCAGCGTCGTCGGCGAGGGCGTCGGCTTCGCCGGGATCGGTGTCCTCATCGAGGATGACGAGGTCGTCATCGGCGCCGGGAGCCGTCGGGTCGGCTGGGTCGACCGGGGTGCTGGCCTCAGCTGGGTCGGTGGGGTCGACCGGGTCGGTGAGGTCCTTCTTGTTCTTGTCGGTCACTCAGATCCTCTCCTTCAGCAGCTCGGCCAGGCTCGCGTTGTGCGCACCATATTCTGTCACGCCGCTCGTCGCAGCCACGGCCGCGAAGGCCGCCTGCGGATCGGATGCGGAGAAGACCACCAGCTCGCGGTCAGCTGCGCCGGTCTCCTCATCGTCTGCGACATCGATGCCAGGGTGGGCAACCAGGCTGGCGCGTCCCGCCTCGGCGGCGGCTGCGGTCTCGTAGCGGGCGGCGTACAGGTTCGCGTCCCGGCGCAGCGTGGCCAGTGGACCCTTCCCGACGACCTTGCCGTGGTCGAGGGCGATGACGTCATCAGCGACCGATTCGGTCAGCTCATAGGAATCGGAGGTGAAGATGACCGGGACGCCGGAGTCGGCGTGGTCGCGCAGCAGGCTGAAGACCTTCTGGGTGCTGGCGGCGTCGAGACCGTCGAACGGCTCGTCGAGCACCACGACGTCCGGATCGGCAGCGAGCACGGCGGCGATCTCAGCCCGGGCGACCTCGGTGCCGGACAGGTGCGACAGCGGCGCGTAGGCGCGGTCGGACAGGTCGAGGCGCGAGAGCAGAGTGACGGCGTTGCGCTCGGCTGCTCCCATCGTCATGCCGTGCAGTCGTGCGAGGTAGACGATCTGCTCGAGGACCTTCATCCCCGGGTAGCCGCCGCGTTCAGCAGGCAGATAGCCGAAGTTCTGCCGGTCGCCGAAGCCCAGTTCGTGGCCTTCGAGTTCGACGGTGCCCTCATCGGGGGTGATGAGGCCCATGATGACGCGGACGAGTTCGGTCTTGCCGGAGCCGCGCTGGCCGACGATGCCGGTCAGGCGGCGCGGGCGGGCGGTCAGCGATACGTCCTTCAGCCATGTCTTGCGGCCGGACTTGAGCGTGATGCCGGTGAGTTCGAGCACGGGTGGTCCTTCGATTGACGGGGGTGCGCGCCGCGTGCGGCGCCGGATCTAGTGTTGCGTGCGGTGTCAGCTGCCGTCCAATCCCAGCGGTGGCGGCACCGGGCCCGAGGCGCCGGCCCGGTTGGGATCGTGAGGCTCAGTCGAGTCCGAGGTCGCTGGTGCTCAGCGCGATGAGGTACGGCAGGCCTGCCGCCTCGACGCGCTCCTTGGCGCCGGTGCTGCGGTCCATGACGACGGCGACGGCGATGACCTCGGCGCCGGCTTCGCGCAGCGCTTCGACGGCGGTGAGCACGGAGCCGCCGGTCGTCGAGGTGTCCTCGACGGCGATGACCTTGCGGCCGCGCACATCGGGGCCTTCGACGCGGCGGCCCATGCCGTGCTCCTTGGCAGCCTTGCGCACGACGAAGGTGTCCTTGGGGGTGCCGCGGACGACGGAGCGGTGCATGATTGCGGTGCCGACCGGGTCAGCGCCCATCGTCAGGCCGCCGATCGCCTCGACCTCGTCGAGGTATCCGGTGGACTCCAGCAGGTCGAGCATGACGTCGCCGATGAGCGGGGCGCTGCGGTGGTCGAGGGTGACCCGGCGCAGGTCGAGGTAGTAGTCGGCCTCCTGACCGGAGGACAGCGTGACCTTGCCGCGCACGACAGCGAGTTCGTCGATGAGCTGCAGCAGCTGGGATTTCGCAGTTTCTGACATGCGCTCAGTCTACGTGGACGAAGCCGAGTGCCAGCTGAAGAGGTCCTGCCTGGAGAAACACAAAGACCCCGGGGCGCGTCACGCGTCTTCCCGGGGCCTTTGCAGCACTCCCCTCGAGTACCCGGACGCATCCCCATACGTCCGTCATTCGCCCGATCCCCACCGGGTCGAATTACCTCCATTTAACCATGGATTAGTTGATTTGTGAACTTGTCCTGCTAACAAAACAGCGCCGATCGCACACGGTGCCTGAGACCGAACATCGGCCTCCTCCAACGGCTGGATTCCATGCTTCGGTCTGCGTCTGCGAACCGGCTTATGAACGGATCACGCTGGTCTCAGCGGCGTGGTTGCCGGGTGAAGCGGAAGCCGTTGCTGGCGAACCGGATGAGCGGCCGCGGCAGCACCTGGGCTGCGGCATAGGCGAGCTTGTACTGCACCCCGGGCACCGAGACGACCTTGCCTGCGCGGGCATCGCGCAGCCCCTGCCGGGCGACGGTCGAGACGTCGACCCAGGCTGCGGCCGGCAGACGCGACATGTCGACATCCATGCGGTCGTGGAACTCGGTGCGCACGAACCCGGGCAGCACCGCGGTGGCGGTCACGCCGGTGCCGGCGAGTGCGGCGGCGAGGCTCTCGGTGAAGATGAGCACATGGGACTTCGCCCCGGCGTAGGTGCCCATCGTCGTGACCGCGGCCATCGAGGCGATGTTCACGATGCCGCCGCGGCCGCGGGCGCGCATCGCATGGGCGGCATGCCAGGAGATGTCCTCAACGGCGCGGATGAGCACGGTGTCGAGCTTTGCGAGCTCCGCCGGGTCGGTTCTCAGCAGCGAGGTGCGCAGTCCGTAGCCGGCGTTGTTGACGACGACGTCGACGCGGCGGGAGTCGATGAGGTCGGTGACCTGCCGGATCCCGCCGATCGTCCCATCACCCTCCGTCCGGCTGAGGTCGCAGCTGAGCACCTCGCAGACGATCCGGTAGCGGTGCATGAGCCTGACCGCTGTGGCGTCGAGGCGCTCGAGGTCGCGGGCGACGAGGATGAGCCGGTAGCCGTCGGCTGCGAGCTCATGGGCGATCGCCAGCCCGATGCCGCTGGTGGCACCGGTGATGAGGGCGACCGGCGCCTCGGGCGCGGGGGCTGCGAGCACGGGACTCGGGCTGGGTGTCGATGCCATGGCCACAGCATAGGCGCACATGACTGATCCCGCCCTGTCATCTGCAGGGCGGGATCAGACGGCTGCGGCTCAGGCGCGCTGCTCGGCCTTCTTGGCCCGGCGGGCGCGGTGGAGGATCGGCTCGGTGTAGCCGCTGGGCTGGCTGGCGCCGTCGACGATGAGCGAGCGGGCGGCTTCGAAGGCGATGCCGCTGCCCTTGCCGTCGGTGACGAGTGGCTCGTAGTTCGGATCTCCGGCGTTCTGCTCATCGACCACAGCGGCCAGGCGGTGAAGGCTCTCATCGACCTGCTCGAGGCTGATGATGTCGTGGGCGAGCCAGTTGGCCAGCAGCTGACTGGAGATCCGCAGGGTGGCGCGGTCCTCCATGAGGGCGACGTCGTGGATGTCGGGCACCTTCGAGCAGCCCACACCCTGGTCGACCCAGCGGACCACGTAGCCGAGGATCGACTGGACGTTCTCATCGACCTCGGTCTGGCGCTGCTCATCGGTCAGCGCCGCCGGGTCGCCGAGCGGCAGTACGAGCAGCGGGTCGAGCCCGGCGGGTTCGCGGGTGGCGATCTCGCCCTGGATCTCGAAGGCGTCTGCCTGGTGGTAGTGCAGTGCGTGCAGGGTGGCGGCGGTCGGCGAGGGCACCCAAGCGGCGGTCGCGCCGGCCTTCACGTGGCCGATCTTCTGCTCGAGCATGTCGTGCATGAGGTCGGGCATCGCCCACATGCCCTTGCCGATCTGGGCGTGGCCCCGGAAGCCGGCGGCCAGGCCGATGTCGACGTTGGCGTCCTCGTAGGCCTTTAGGAAGCTCTGCGACTTCATCTCCGCTTTGCGCACGACCGGCCCAGCCTGCATCGAGGTGTGGATCTCATCGCCGGTGCGGTCGAGGAAGCCGGTGTTGATGAATACCACGCGGTCGGCTGCCTGGGCGATCGCGGCGGCGAGGTTGGCGCTGGTGCGGCGCTCCTCGTCCATGATGCCGATCTTGAGCGTGCGCGCAGGCAGGTCAAGGAGCTGCTCGACGCGGGCGAAGAGCTCGACGGCGAAGGCGACTTCGTCGGGCCCGTGCATTTTCGGCTTGACGATGTACATCGAGCCGGCACGCGAGTTGCCGGTTCCGGCGCGCAGGGCCGGCGCGGCGGCGAGCGCGGTCATGATCGCATCGAGGATGCCCTCGGGGATCTCCTCGCCGTCGGCGCCGAGGATCGCATCGGTGGTCATGAGGTGGCCGACGTTGCGCACGAACAGCACCGACCGGCCCGGCAGGGAGATCTCGTCACTGCCGTCAGGTGCCCAGTAGGTGCGGTCGGGGTTGAGCGACCGGGTGAAGGTGCGCCCGTTCTTCGTCACCTCTTGGGACAGGGTGCCGGTGGCCAGGCCGCGCCAGTTGCGGTAGCAGAGCGTTTTGTCCTCGGCATCGACGGCGGCCACGGAGTCCTCGAGATCGATGATCGTGGTGACGGCGGATTCGACGACGATGTCCTCGATACCGGCGGCATCGGTCGTGCCGATCGTGCCGGTGGGGTCGAAGACGATGTCGATGTGCAGGCCGTTGTGGCGCAGCAGCACGTGCGTCGGCGAGTCCGGGTCACCGGAGAACCCGGCGAACACCTCGGCAGCGGCAAGTGCTGCCTCGGTGCCGCCGCTGAGCGTGACATGCAGCTGGCCGCTCTCGACCCGGTAGCCGGTGGCATCGGCGTGTGAGCCCTCGGTCAGCGGCGCGGCGGTATCGAGCAGTTCGCGGCCCTTGGCGATGACGGCGGCGCCGCGAGTCGGGTTGTAGTCGCTGCCTGGTGCCAGCTCGCCGCTCTGGTCGATGGCGTCGGTGCCGTAGTAGGCGTCGTAGAGCGAACCCCAGCGGGCGTTCGCGGCGTTGATGGCGAAGCGCGCGTTGGAGACCGGCACGACGAGCTGCGGGCCGGCCTGGTCGGTGATCTCCGGGTCGACGTTCTCGGTGGTGACCTTCACCTCCGCCGGAGCGGGGACGAGGTAGCCGATCTCCTCGAGGAAGGCCCGGTACTCCTGGGGATCCGGGGTGCCGGGGTTCGCGCGGTGGTAGTCGTCGATCCTGCGCTGCAGCTGTTCGCGGATCTCAAGCAGCTCGCGGTTGCGCGGGGTGAGGTCGGAAAGCAGCTCAGCGACCCCGCTCCAGAACGCGTCGGCGGCGAGTCCGGCTGCCGGCAGCGCCTCGCGTTCGGTGAAGTCAGCCAGCTCAGCGGCGACCTGCAGACCAGCGCGCGTCACTGTGTTCGATGCGGTCGTCTGATCGTTGTCAGTCATCGTCATTCCTCCATGCTGGGGATGCAGGGGGATGCTGCGAGCGGGCACACCTGCACTATCGATTCCATTACGTGGAATAGTGTATCTATATTGCGGATGCTTGTGAAGCAGCTCTCAGCGACCGGGCTCGTCGGGCACGAGGATCGATCCGGGGTTGAGGATTCCGTCGGGATCGAGTGCCTTCTTGATGCGGTGGTTGAGCTCGAGGACGTCAGCGCCGAGGCAGTCGGCCAGCCATGGGCGCTTGAGCCGGCCGACGCCGTGCTCACCGGTGATGGTGCCGCCGAGGCTGATGGCCAGCACCATGACCTCGCCGTAGGCGATGTGGGCACGCTCGTGCTGCGCGGGGTCGGAGCGCTCGAGCACGATGAGCGGGTGGGTGTTGCCGTCACCGGCGTGGGCCATCGTGGCGATCGTGACGTCGTTCCTCTCCGCGATCTCGGCGATGCCGAAGACGAGGTCGCCGAGGCGCGGCAGCGGGACCCCGACGTCTTCCAACAGCACAGCGCCGAGGCGTTCGATGGCCGGGATCGCCATCCGGCGGGCGACGACGAAGGCTTCGCCGTCGGCTGGGTCGTCGGTGGCGAAGCACTCGGTGGCCCCGGTTGCATTGCAGATCTTCTCGATGCGCCGGATCTCGTCGAGGGCCGCGCCGCTGGGCTCATCGGATTGGGCGATGAGCATCGCTGCGGCGTCGCGGTCAAGGCCCATCTTGGTGGCGTCTTCGACGGCGTTGATGGTGGTCTGGTCCATGAATTCGAGCATCGATGGGCGCATCTGCCGGGTGATGTCCAGCACCGCATCGGTCGCCGCGTCGAGCGTGGGGAAGGCGGCGACGAGGGTCGTCGGCTGCTTCTGGGCGGGGATGAGGCGCAGCTGGACTTCGGTGAAGATGCCGAGCGCGCCCTCGCTGCCGACGAACAGCTTCGTCAGCGACAGTCCGGCGACGTCCTTGATGCGCGGGCCGCCGAGGGTGACGGCTCGGCCGTCGGCGAGGACGACGGTGACACCGAGGACGTAGTCGGTCGTGACGCCGTACTTCACGCAGCACAGGCCGCCGGCGTTGGTGGCGACGTTGCCGCCGATCGAGCAGATCTCGAAGGATGACGGATCCGGCGGGTACCACAGTCCGTGTTCGGCTGCGGCGGCTTTGACCTCGGCGTTGAGTGCCCCGGGCCCGGCGGTGACGGTGCAGGTGACGGGGTCGACCTCGATCTTGTTCATCCGGTCGAGGGAGACGACGATGCCCCGCTCGACTGCGGTACTGCCTCCGGAGAGCCCTGTTCCGGCTCCGCGCGGGACGATCGGGGTGCGGTGCTTCGCCGCGATCGTGACGACCTGCTGGACCTGCTCCGTCGTCGTCGGACGGACAACGACGAGCGGCATGCCGGCAGCGGGGTCGTTGGCGCGGTCCCACCGGTAGGCCTCCATGCTGACCGGGTCGGTGACGAGGATGTCGTCCGACAGGGCGGCGATGATGTCGTCGAGTGCGTGAGCGTCATTGCGTTCCATCTGCAGACTTTCCTCCCAGCCGATGTGACGCACGTTACCATTTCGCCGCCCGGACTGATCGACCGGGTCGGCATTTCAGGACGGCACCTGTTTCAGCACGGCCCTGTTTCAGCACGGCCCTGTTTCAGGACGGCACCCGTTTCAGCACGGCACTGTTTCAGGACGGCACCCGTTTCAGCACGGCACCTGTTCGCGCTGCGGGCGCTCACCTCGGGCCGCTTACGAGGCGTGGGTCCAGGGAGGCGTGGGTCCAGGGAGGCGTGGGTCCAGGGAGGCGTGGGTCCAGGGAGGCGGCAGCGGCTGTGTCCTCGGTTAGAGTGGGGGCGTGCGAATCGCTACGTGGAACGTGAACTCTGTCAGGGCCCGCGCCGAACGCATCGGCGCATGGCTGGAGCGCTCGGATGCCGATGTGCTCGCCATCCAGGAACTCAAGTGCAAGGACGCGCAGATGCCCGTCGCGATCTTCGAGGAGCGCGGGTACGAAGTCGCCTATCACGGGCTGAACCAGTGGAACGGGGTGGCGATCGCCTCCCGGGTGGGGCTTGCCGATGTGCAGCTCGGCTTCGAGAACGTGCCCGGCTTCGGCGATGACGACGCCGTGGAGGCCCGCGCCATCAACGCCGACTGCGGCGGGGTGCGCGTGCATTCGCTGTATGTGCCCAACGGCCGCGAGCTCGATCATCCGCACTATGACTACAAGCTGCGGTGGCTGTCGGCGCTGCGCGATGACGTCACCGCGCAGCTGGCAGCAGACCCTGAGGCCACGCTCGTGCTCTGCGGCGACTTCAACGTCGCCCCGCACGATGAGGACGTGTGGGACATGGAGGCCTTCGCCGGCTGCACGCACGTCTCCCAGCCTGAGCGCGACGCCTTCCAGGCACTCCTCGACGCCGGCCTGACCGATGTCGCCCGCCCGTTCACTCCCGGCCCCGGTGTGTACACGTACTGGGACTACCAGAAGCTGCGCTTCCCCAAGAAGGAGGGCATGCGCATCGACTTCCAGCTCGCCTCCGCAGCACTGGCCGAGGCAGCGACCGGTGCGTTCATCGACCGCGAGGAGCGCAAGGGCAAGGGAGCATCCGACCACGCCCCGGTCGTCGTCGACTACGCACTCTGAGCCGAGGCGCAGCGAACCGCGTGAGCCTGACGGGCCATCGCGCGCTGGCCGCCCAGGCTGGTCGCCGGCGGCTCAGTGCTGAATCGACTGCGGGGCGCGGCACCCAGACGTGCCGCACCCACGCAACCACCAACTCACACGATGCCTGCGCATCGTCGTTGGGACTGACGATCGTCAGTCGATGACCTCGCCGTCGATGATCTCGGGATCATCGCTGTCGTCGGTCTCGCCCTCGGTGACCGAGGTGAGGGTCAGACCTTCGGCAGCGCCCGCCTCGGCGTCGGTGTCCGGGCGATCGACCCGGACGGTATCACCGTCGCGCACAGCACCGGCAAGGATCTCGCGAGCCAGCCGGTCGCCGATCTCACGCTGGACGAGCCGGCGCAGCGGACGAGCACCATAGGCCGGGTCGTAGCCTTCCCAGGCGAGCCACTCGGCAGCCGCCGGAGTGATCTCCAGGTGAAGCCGGCGCTCGGTGAGCCGGGCCTGCATGGCAGCGATCTGCAGGTCGACGATCCGGGCGAGCTCGTCCTGGCTGAGGGCATCGAAGATGACGATGTCATCGAGCCGGTTGAGGAACTCGGGCTTGAACGCCGAATGCACCACACCCATCACCTGGTTGTGCTGCTGTTCGACGTCGAGCGTCTGGTCGACCAGGAACTGCGAGCCGAGGTTCGAGGTGAGGATGAGGATCGTGTTGCGGAAGTCCACGGTCCGGCCCTGGCCGTCGGTCAGCCGGCCGTCGTCGAGGACCTGCAGCAGGATGTCGAAGACATCCGTATGGGCCTTCTCCACCTCGTCGAGCAGCACCACCGAATACGGGCGGCGGCGCACCGCCTCGGTCAGCTGGCCACCGGATTCGTATCCGACATAGCCCGGAGGTGCGCCGACGAGCCGAGAGACCGAGTGCTTCTCGCCGTACTCGCTCATATCGATGCGCACGAGCGCGCGCTCGTCATCGAAGAGGAAGTCGGCAAGCGCCTTCGCCAGCTCCGTCTTGCCCACACCGGTGGGGCCGAGGAACAGGAACGAACCGGTCGGCCGGTTCGGATCCGAAACCCCGGCACGCGAGCGGCGGATCGCATCGGCGACCGAGCGCACAGCAGACTGCTGGCCGATGAGCCGGCGGCCGATGTGCTCCTCAGCATGCAGGAGCTTCTCGCGCTCGCCTTCGAGCAGCCGGCCGGCGGGAATGCCGGTCCAGGCTGCGACGACCTCGGCGATGTCGTTCTCGGTGACCTGGTCGCCGACCATCGTCTGCGCACCGGCCCTGGACTCAGCCGCCTCGGCTTCGGCGATCTGCTTCTCCACGGCCGGGATCTCGCCGTAGAGCAGGCGCGAGGCCTTTTCCAGGTCGACGTCGCGGCGGGCGATCTCGGCCTGCGAGCGCAGCTCGTCGAGCTTCTCGCGCAGCTCACCGACGCGGTTGATGTCCGCGCGCTGTTTCTCCCATGCGGCGTTGAGACCGGCGAGCTCCTCCTGCTTGTCAGCCAGGTCCTCGCGCAGGGCGGCCAGGCGCTCGACCGAGGCCGGGTCGGATTCCTTGGCCAGGGCCATCTCCTCCATCTTCAGCCGGTCGACGGCGCGGGAGAGCTCGTCGATCTCAACGGGCGCGGAGTCGATCTCCATGCGCAGCCGGCTGGCGGCCTCATCGACGAGGTCGATGGCCTTGTCGGGCAGCTGACGGTCGGCGATGTAGCGGTTCGACAGGCTGGCCGCGGCCACGAGTGCGGCATCGGCGATCGTGACCTTGTGGTGGGCTTCGTAGCGCTCCTTGAGCCCGCGCAGGATCGCGACTGTGTCCTCGACGCTCGGCTCGCCGACGAACACCTGCTGGAAGCGGCGTTCGAGCGCGGGATCCTTTTCGATGTTCTCGCGGTACTCATCGAGGGTCGTCGCGCCGACCATGCGCAGCTCACCGCGGGCGAGCATCGGTTTGAGCATGTTGCCGGCGTCCATCGAGGAGTCACCGGAGGCACCAGCACCGACGAGTGTGTGCAGCTCGTCGATGAAGGTGATGACTTGGCCGTCGGAGGACTTGATCTCCTCGAGCACGGCCTTGAGGCGCTCCTCGAACTCGCCGCGGTACTTCGCACCTGCGACCATCGCGGAGAGGTCGAGGCTGATGAGGCTCTTGTTGCGCAGCGATTCGGGCACGTCGCCGGCGACGATGCGCTGTGCGAGGCCTTCGACGACGGCGGTCTTGCCGACGCCGGGCTCGCCGATGAGCACCGGATTGTTCTTCGTGCGGCGCGAGAGCACCTGCACGACCCGGCGGATCTCCGAATCACGGCCGATGACCGGATCGAGCTTGCCTTCGCGGGCCTGGGCGGTGAGGTCGACGCCGAACTTCTCCAGGGACTGGAAGGTGTCCTCCGGGTTCTCGCTGGTGACCTTCCTGCCGCCGCGCACCTCGGGCAGGGCGGCGAGCAGGCCGTCGCGGGTGACAGACTGACTGGTCAGCAGCCGACCGACCTCGGCGGTGTCTGCGGCGGCGGCGATGAGCAGGTGCTCGGTGGAGACGAACTGGTCGCCAAGGGCCTGCATCTCCTGTTCGGCGTTGTTGATGAGCTGCAGTGCCTGACGGGACAGCTGCGGCTGGGAGACAGACGAGCCCGAGGCCGACGGCAGACCGGCAACGGTGCGCTCGGCTCCTGCCCGGATGGCAGCCGGGTCGGCGCCCATGTGTTCGAGCAGGGCGGCAGCGATGCTCTCAGGCTGGCTGAGCAGGGCCGCGAGCAGGTGGGCCGGCTCGACCTGCGAGTTGCCGCGGGTGACGGCATCCTTGACCGCCGCGGAGAGCACCTCCTGCGATTTGGTGGTGAACTTGGCTTCCATCGGAGTTCCTTTCAGCGCCGGCATGCCGACGCGGATGAGCGTGATAGTGAATCTTCTGATCAGCACAACACCGTCAAAGTTGAGTCTATTCCACTCAACCTTGGTTTTCGAGAGGTTCTCCCCCGTTCCCGACGGGCCGGCCACCTTGCCCAGTGAGCGGTCGGCTCGTGCAGCTGTCAGTGGCGGGTGTCACACTGGTGCCATGACGAACGAAACTGCCACCACCGCCTCGGCGCCTGCCACCACTGATGCACCTGTCACTGTCACCGTCGAGGGCGCGGTCGCCCTCGTCATGATCGATGCCGCCCAGACCCGCAACGCTTTGTCGATGCCGGTCATGGGTGCGTTCATCGACGCGCTCACCGAGATCGGCGAGCGCACGGATGTGCACGCTGTTGTGCTCTCGACGGCCGGGCACGTGTTCTGCTCCGGGCACGATCTCAAGGAGATCCGCGGAGCTGATCATGCCCGGCAGCAGGAGATCTTCAAACGCTGCTCGGAGCTCATGCTGCTCATCCAGTCGATCCCGCAGCCGGTCATCGCCGCTGTCCAGGGTGTCGCCACTGCCGCCGGTTGCCAACTCGTGGCCACCTGTGACCTGGCCGTTGCTGCCGAATCAGCCCGGTTCGGAACCCCGGGAGTGCGGATCGGACTGTTCTGCTCGACGCCGATGGTCGCGCTCTCGCGGGCGGTGCCGCGCAAGACGGCGATGCGGATGCTCATGACCGGTGATCTGCTCGATGCTCGCCAGGCGCTGAACTCGGGGCTCGTCTCCCATGTCGTTGCCGATGACGAGCTGGCTGCCGCCGCCTCGCAGGTTGCGCAGACGGTTGCCGAGGCCTCGGCTGCCACGGTGGCGATCGGCAAGGAGGCGTTCTACCAGCAAATTCACCTCGATACGCCTTCTGCGTATGCGCAGATGTCGGAGACGATGGCGGCCAATGCCGTCATGCCCGATGCGCAGGAGGGCATCGATGCGTTTCTGACCAAGCGCCAGCCGCAGTGGCGGCACCGCACAGACGACGCCTGATCCAGGGCCCTGGACGGACGGCCCGGCCGGCACGGCCGGACCGAGTCGGCCGAGTTGGGTCAGCCGAGTCGGGTCAGGCAACGGAGCCCATACAGCCGAGTCGCGTCAGCCGGCGGTGGCGTCGAAGCGGTCGAGGAACTCCTTCGCCCAGCCTGAGGGCTTCGGATCTACGCCGTGCAGGGACATGCGGGCTCCCGTGGCCGTCCCGCGTTCGGTGGCGGTGAAGACGGGGCGGCCACCGGTGGACAGCGTGATGAGCGCCCTGCCGTCCCATCCGGTGTCGCGCAGCACCTCGATGAGGGCGTCTTGGCTGGCTGCGCTCCTTAGGTCCTGGCCGTCGGTGGGGCGGACGTCGAGACGAAAGTCCGCGCCTGTTCCGCCGACGGACGTCGACATGCGCACTGAGGTGAAGCCGGTATCCCATAGCGCTGCGAGAAGGTCGGCATGGGCTGGCCACGCTGCGACGGGGAAAGTGGCGCTGTCGTCTGGGTGATCGGAGTTGCTGACGGTGAGCCTTACCGCGCCGGGCAGCGGCCACTGGTTGCCGGCGATCAGGGCAGCAAGATCGCGCAGCTCGGTGCTGGTTGGGGTCACGACGTTCATGGACTGGCGGTTGAGTGCGATGTGCTCGACGCTGATGCCGCGCTCGGCCAGCAGATCCCAGGCCCGGAAGTACGCGCCAGCGTCTGCTCGGCCGTCGCCGAACCCCACACTCAGCCCCTCAGCGGAGACAGCGGTGAGGTCGGAGAGCTCGCCGGCCCCATATTCGGCGGTGAAGGCGTCGAGGACGTCTGGGATGTCGGCATCGTGTCCGACGAGCACGGTCGCGTTGGGGCGTTCGAGGGAGTGGGTCCACTTGACGGTGAAGGGCAGGCTGCCGGCCTGTTCTGCGGTGTCGTAGAACCGGGTGATGGCGTCCCGGACGCCAGGTTCGGACATATCGACGCGGGCGGTGACGCTCGGCTCTCCATCGTCTTCGCCCCCGCCGGAGGAGCCGGGGGCGTGTTCGACGAGATCGACCTCGTCAGCTGCTGCGGCTCGGCGCACTCCGAGGACGAGCTCCCGCTGACCGGTGGCGCCGGTGAGCCAGGTGCGCATGTCGGTGCCGAAGGTGAGTGTGACACCGGCGTTCATGTTCTCGCCGATCTCCCCGTCAGCGACATCGGGCAGGCTGGTGAGGAAGGGCAGCTGGGAGAGATTCAGCGGTCCTGGCTGCGGGACGCTGGCGGTGGTATTGCGGACGGTGTGCCCGACGGTTCCGGTGAACCGGCCGGATTCCACCCTCACCTCCGGCGGCCCCTGCGGGTAGCGGTAGTCGTTGACACGTGCGAGCAGGGCTTCCGCAGTGTCATCGAGGGCATCAGGATCAGTGTCTGCCTCGACGGTGACAGTGACATCGGTGCCCGCCCGCGTCACCGCAGTGACGCCGGCCAACCCCTCGACCTCAGAGACGAGGTCCGCGTAGGTCGACTCCGGCAGCGGTTTCGCAGGCTTCGTGCAGGCGCTCAGCGCGCCGCCGGTGAGCAGCAGGCACAGCAGCGCCCCGACGATCCGGAGTCGTCGCGGCCGGTGGGCGGAGTGTGGTGTGCTGCTCATATCTTCAGGCTACAGACGAGCAGCCGGCGGCCGGTCACAGCGATGTTCCCGTTCGGGCACACCGCGTGCATACGGCGACCAGCACCTCGGGAACGGGGAAGCCGCCTCGGAAGCGGCGACCAGCACCTCGGGAACGGGGAAGCCGCCTCGGAAGCGGCGACCAGCACCTCGGGAACGGGGCGTGCTCAGGGGAGTCACAGCAGACACGGCGCGGGCAATGATGCCGCCGCCCGGGCGGGCGCATTAGCCTGATCGCAAGGAGAGGAGTCGAAGTGAGAGTCGTCGTCACGGGTGCTGCCGGTTACGTCGGTCAGGCGATCGCCCGCAGGCTGGTCGAATCCGGTCGCCGGGTCACGAGCGTCGGGCTTGCCGATCCGCAGATCAGCGGGGTTGAGCACCACGAGTGGGACATCCGTGAGGAGATTCCCACGCAGCTGCAGAACCGGCTGCGCTTCACCGATGCCGTCGTCCACGCCGCGGTCATCGACGATGACTGGGCAGCCGAGGACGAGCTGCAGGCCGTCAACGTCACCGGCACCCGCCATGTGCTCGACGCGTTCGGCAAGCCGCGGATGATCTGCCTGTCCAGCACCGCCGTCTACCCACCGGCCGATGCTCACCGCCAGCTTTACGAGGAGGGCGGGCCGGTCGATCCGCACCTTTACCTGTGCGCCTACGAGCGCAGTCGTGCCGAGGCCGAACGGGTCATCGCCCGGGTGCGGCCCGAAGCGCTCGTGCTGCGACCCAATGCCGTGTACGGACCAGACGACACGACGCTGTGGCCGGTGCTGGAGCGTGCGGCGGACGAGGGTGTCCTCCGGCTGCCTGACGGCGGGAAGCACACGATGACGATGACGCACATCGACACACTCACCGCAGCCGTCGATGCCGCGCTGACGAAGCCGCAGGCCTACGGGCCGATGAACATCGGCGACCCGCAGCCCTACATCGTGCACGAGGCGCTCACCACCTACCTCGGCCGGTTCGGCCACCCGTCGCTCGAACTCGACTCGATCGCTGCCGACCTTTCGCTCGTCAAGGCGTGGTTCGCTGAGCGCAAGGCGCGGCGGAAGAAGCGCCGCCCACCGTATACCAGGCACGCGATGCGGAATCTGGCCCGGGAACGGACGTACAGTCTGTCGCGGATGCACCGGATGCTCGGCATCGACGGGGTGCAGGGGCTGCGCCGGTTGGGGGCGGCCGCCGGGCAGGTGCCCCGACGCGACTGAGGGGCCCGCCCAGTAAGGGCAGACCCCGCAGTGTCTGTGGCGCTAACGGTGCGGCCTAGAGCTGCCGGCGTCGGTTTGCCATGGTGATGAAGGCCAGCAGCAGCGCAAGAACTCCGACGCCGATGCAGATGTAGCCGACCATCGTCAGGTCCATGAAGCTCCAGGCATCACGGACAGCGAAAGCCAGGATCGCGCCGACGAGGATGAGGAAGACTCCGACTCCGAATCCCATGGGGTGCTCCGTTTCTGTCGCGCCGGAGCGCTGGTCGCGCCCGACTCGGTCAGTTTCAGTATTGACGAAGTGCCCGCTGGAGACAACGACCACGCGCCAATCGGCGATCAGCGTCGTGCAGGCACCGGTGATGCGGGCGGTTTCGGATGCATCTGCGACTCCCGAGGTGCCGGTTGCGCCGGGTTCAGCCGCCCGGCTGGGAGCGTCGGCGCTGGTCACCTGGGAGTGTGGGTGTTGATCGCCTGGGAGTGTCGGACAGCGATGCGGCTGCGACGGTGCCGCAGGCACGCTCATCGACGACCGCCTCGAGCGCCGCCGCCCCCGCTTCGGGCACTGTAAGGTTTTCGGCGAGCAGCTCGCTGACGGGGGGGGACGCTCACCCCGGCATCGCGCAGGGCTGCGGTGAAGCCGTCGTGTTCGCTGCGGGCGGCCTCGGCGAGGGGCACGTCGTCGAAGAGCAGCGCGGACATATTGCTCGGGTCAGCCGCTCCAGTTCGATATCGGGCCGATGCACGATGACGTCGCTCAGCCGCCCGGTCTGGGAGCCGACCCCCAGCGTCACCTCAGCCCCGGATCTCTGTCAGCCAGTCTGCTGCGGCGGTGAAGGCCTGGGCGGTCATGTCCGGGTCGACGATGACCTTCTCGCCGTCGGCTGAGGGGTAGGAGCCGAGGAACTGCAGGCGGCGGGCGATCCGGTGCACCCCGGTCAGCGCCTCGGCCATCCGCGGCTCGGCCACATGCCCCTGGGCGTCGATGGAGAACTGGTAGAGGCCCAGCCCGTCGCCGGTGGGCCGGGATTCGATGCGCGAGAGGTTGACGCCGCGGGTGGAGAACTGCTCGAGCAGCTCCAGCAGCGCACCGGCCCGATCGGAGGCGAGCGCGGCGACAAGCGTCGTCTTATCAGCGCCGGTGGGTGCGGGCAGTTCGCGTTTGGTGGAGACGAGCACGAACCGGGTGGCGGTGTCATTGCGGTCGCCGATGTCATCGGCCAGCACGGTGAGCCCGTAGCGTTCGGCGGCCAGGGCCGGGCAGATCGCGGCCTGGTAGTCGACGTCTGATGCGGCGAGGTCGCGGGCGGCGGCCGCGGTCGAGGCGGCGGGGATGTAGTGGGCTTCGGGCAGGTGCTCTGACAGCCAGGCCCGCGTCTGCGCTTCGGCATGCGGGTGGGTGGAGAACGCGGTGACCTGTGACAGCTCGGTGCCGGGCGCGGCGGCGAGCACGAAGCGCACGCGCACGACGGTTTCGGCCACGATCTGCAGCTGTCCGTGCTGGGTGAGCGCGTCGAGGGTCGCCGGCACGCCGCCTTCGAGTGAGTTCTCGATCGGCACGACCGCGCCGGACAGCTCACCTGCGGCGACGGCGGCTAGGGCGGCGTCGGCGCTGCGCATGGGCCGGCGAGCGGCGTCCATCCGGTCGTGGGCGGTGAGCAGCTGGATGAGCGCAGCCTCGGTGAAGGTCGCCTCGGGTCCGAGATAGCCGAAGGACAGCGTCACGGTGGTCTCCTTTCGGGGCGTGTCAGCGGGTGCCGCGCCCGAGGCGGTGGCGGGCTCGGCGTGCCCGGCGCACGGTGAGTGCCCGCAGCACGTCGCGGTACTGAGCAGCCCGGTGCAGCTGGGCCCTGAGGTCTCGGCCGGTGACCCGGTGGTGGAGGTCGCATTCGACCTCTGTCACGCGCAGCCCGGCGTCGAGGACGTCGATCGTCATGGCGGTTTCGACGCCCCAGCCGGCGGCGAGCGGCAGGGCGGCTTCGAAGGCCTCACGGCTCAGGCATCGCATGCCCGACAGCGGCTGGGTGGCCTCGAAGCCGGTGAGCTCAGCGATCCCCTTCTTCGCCAGGCCGACAACGAAGCCGAATCCGCCACCGGAGCGCTTCTGCGGCGGCAGGATCGCGATCGTCATATCGGCGTCGCCGTCGAGCACCGGTGCGGTCAGCGGTGCGGTGGCGACTGCGGAGTCCTCCAGGTCGGCGTCGATGAACAGCAGCGCCCGGTGATCGGGGCGCTGCCCGGTGGGCGCATCGGTGATCTCGCGGTTGCGCACGGCGAACGCGCCAGTCATCATCGCGGCGGCCTTGCCGCGGTTCTTCCGGTGCACGAGCACCTGCGCTCCGGCCTGGCGGGCCAGGTTCGCGGTGTCGTCGGATGAGCCGTCGTCAACGACGATGACGAGGTCGACACCGGGGATCTGCCGGGTGGCGGCCACAGTCGCGGCGATCCGCTCGGCTTCATCCTTGGCCGGGATGACCGCGGCAACAGCTGGGGGTGCAGACATCGGATCCTGCCTCCTGACGTGCAGCGGGCGGTGGGTCAGCGGATGGTGAGCTGGCGGGAGACGACGCCGGCCTTGGCGCGGCGCTCGTCGTAGTCGAGGTTTCCGGTCTCGCTCATCGCGGCATCAAGCTTCGCGGCGAACGCGCCCAGCGGCTCTTCGACCGCATCGGGCTGGGTGCCGTCGGGCAGCTCCCAGACGGGGATGACGATGCCGTGGGCGCGAAAGCATCCGAGGTAGCGGCCGAGCCCGGACACGGTGTTCTCGCCGCGGGCGTGCAGGCGGGCCAGGCCGTTCATGACGGTGTCCTCGTCCTGCATCTGCGCCCAGCGCAGGTAGATGTGCCCGCCCATCTCGGTCCAGTAGGCGGAGTCGGCGGAGACGAGCTTCTCGGTCGGGCTGATCGACTCGTTGGCCTGTTCGAGCGCAGCGGCGAGGTCCTCATCGCGGTGCTCGGCGTCATCGGCGAGCCAGTAGTCGAAGGTCTCCTGCACGCTGACGGTGAAGGGAGCAGAGGTGTCGAGAATGTCCTGCAGGCGCGGGCCGGACCCAGGGTTGGCGTTGGCTTCGGCGTAGGTGCCGGGTTCGGCATCCTTGACCTTGAGGATCGCTGCAGCGATATCGCGGGAGGGATCCGGGGAGGCGACCGGGACCTGCATGCCGGCCATGATGACGCCGTCCTGGCGGTGCAGTGCCTGCCAGGCCGCCGGCAGCAGCGAGGCGATGACGATCTCGTCGCCGCCGTGCTCCTCGGTCAGCTTCGCCGTCGCGGTCGCGGCGGGCACGAGTTCGCGCAGGCACACGAGGTCGGCTTCGAACGGCAGGCCCTCAAAGGGGCGTTTGACGAAGCCGGCGGCCTGCTGCTTGGCCAGGCGTTTGGCGATGAGGTCTTCCTTGGACTTCTTGGACTTCTTTCCCATGCCGGTCAGTGTATCGCCCGCGGCCGGTGCCGATATCGTGGGTCTCATGGCCCTCCTCCACTCCGGACTCCACGATTCCGCCGTCTCTAAGCGTCACATCCGCTACGCCCAGCGGCTCGTCGACGCCGGCTACAGCTTCGACCTGCTCACTGCCGATGATCACGGCCCCGCTGCCGAGGTGCTGCGGGCTGCCGAGGCGACCGGCGCCTCGGGCGCGGATACCGGCACCGAGGCGACCGGCGCCTCGGGCGCGGACTTCGCGCTCCTGCCGCAGGACTCCGGGCTCATCGCCCGGTCCGCCGACGGACAGATCGCCGCCGTGCTCGCCGTCACCGCCGTGAGCTTCGACAACGGCCAGGCGCTGCTCATCCGGGCGCTGGCCACCGCTGAGGAGTTCCGCTCGCAGGGGATCGCGACGGTGCTGGCGGGCATGGCCCCGCAGGTGCTCTCGGCCGCCGGGCTGCAGACCCGCTGCCTGCTCGTTGCCGCCGTTCCCGAGGCGCGGGCGACGTTCGCACACCGGGCCGGGTTCCGGGTGCTCACCCCGGGCTCAGAGCTGCCGGTCGATCTCGGTGGGATCGACACCGACGTCTTCGGTGAGATCGGCGACCGATGCTGGTGTCTGAAGGAAGTGAAGTAGCGCTGGTATCGGCTTGTGCGGCCGCGGCCGGCAATCGCCGTTGACTCACCTGTGACGGGAGGCGGGACGCTGGAATCATGTTGAGAATCGGAGCATTCGCACAGTTGACCGGCCTGAGCGTCAAGGTGCTCAGGCATTACGACGAGACCGGCGTGCTCTCGCCTGCGGCCACCGACCCGTTCACCGGGTACAGGATGTACGGCGCGGACCAGGCTCGCGATGGCGCGACAATCTGGTTGCTGCGCCGTGCCGGTGTTCCGCTGGCAGAGACGAGGGTCGCACTGGTAGGCGGCGATCCTGTTGCCGTGCTCGCCGCCCACCGAGCCCGCATCGCTGCTGAGCGTCAGGCTCAAGACCAGGCCGCGGCCGAAGCGGAGGCAGTTTTCGCCAGCTTCGCTCAGCCTGCCCCGGTCACGGAGCGGGACCGTCCCCCGTTGCCCTATGCCGGAGTCGTCATCAAAGTGCGTGTGGAGGATGTTGAGACGCTCGACGATGAGAAGGCGAACGCGGCTTTCGAAGATCTGTACCGTCAGCTCTCCGCCGATGGGCATCAACCCAGTGGGGCTTTCTGGACGAGCTTGCGCGAAAGCACTCGCGGCTGGGTGGAGGTCAGCTGTTGCTGGGCCTTGTCCGAACCGCTGCCAGGCGATTGGGGCGGTGCAGACATCGTCACCGGTGTGCTGCCGGAACGCCGGGAGCTTGTCGCCATTTGGCAGTTAACTGACGACACGCCACCGGGTGCCGCGATGCACCCGGCAGCGCTCGCGCTGATCGAAGCGAACGCCGACCGTGCGGACGAAAGCAGTAGGGCTTCCGGAGAGACTCGGGAGAACGGGGCGAACGCGGACGGGCTGACAGTGCGGCAGCAGGTCCGCTACGACCTCGACCCGCCAGTCGTCGAGCTGTCGATGCCGCTTGCCTGAAGACGGTGTTGACACGATACCCGGTACGAACTTCGCGTTCGTGCCGCAAGGCTCCGGACTCATGCCTCGGCCGTAACGTCAGTCGCGACTCAGCTCCGGTTGGAATAGCCTCTGGGAGCCGACTGTTTGCACAAGCGCCCGCGAGCCCACCCTGACAGGAGAACGCATGCCCGCAGCTGAGCGCCGCCCCAGCGGCGCCATCTCAGCCACCACCTCAGCTGCGGCACCGGTGAACCCGCGCGTAGCGAGGCTTGCCGTCTTCGCACTTGCCATCGGCGCTTTCGGCATCGGCACCGCCGAGTTCGCCACGATGGGGCTGCTGCCGCAGATCGCCGAGGGCCTTGACTCCTCGATCACCACAGCTGGGCATGCAGTGTCGCTGTACGCGCTCGGCGTCGTCATCGGCGCACCGGTCATCACTGCGTTGGCGGCCAAGATGGACCGCCGCTGGCTGCTGCTGAGCCTCATGGTCGTCTTCATCATCGGCAGCGTCGGCTCGACCCTGGCCCCGACGATGAACCTTATGCTCGTCTCTCGATTCATCACCGGCCTCCCGCACGGTGCGTTCCTCGGCGTCGGCGCCGTCGTCGCCGCAACCCTGGCGCCAGCGCACCGCAAGGGCACCGCAATGGCCCGGGTGATGCTGGGTCTGACGATCGCGAACATCATCGGTGTCCCCGCAGCTGCCGCACTCGGCACGGAGTTCGGCTGGCGGGTCGCCTATGCGCTCGTCGCGTTCATCGGCCTGCTGACCCTGGTGGCCGTGTTCTTCCTCGTCCCGCAGACCGCGCCGGCTGCCGCGCCGTCGATCCGCGGTGAGCTGCGCACAATGAAGCGCCCACAGGTGATCCTCACCCTCATCGCCGGTTCGGTGGGATTCGGCGGCATGTTCGCCCTCTACACCTACATCGCCCCGACCCTGACCGAGCTCACCGGGATGCCCGCCTCGGTGATCCCGTGGGTGCTCGTGTGCTTCGGCGTCGGCATGACCGTTGGCACCTTCGTCGCAGGCCCGCTCGTCGATCGGTCGATCGAACGCTCGGCTGTCATCGGGCTCGTCGGTCTGGGCATCGTGCTGCTGGCCTTCGGGCTGTTCGCCCACGTACCGGCCGTGGCGATCGGCTGCGTGTCGGTCATCGGCATCTTCAGCTCGCTGTTCGTCACCGCCCTGCAGGCCAGACTCATGCGCGAATCCCACGACGCACCGTCACTGACCGCGGCGATGAACCATGCGGCATTCAACTTCGCCAACGCGCTCGGCGCCTTCGTCGGCGGCATCGTCATCGACGCAGGACTCGGCTTCCGCGCACCAGCTCTCACCGGTGTCGGCCTGACCGTGGTCGGGCTCGTCGTCACGACGATCGCGATCACCACCTACCGGCAGACACGTGCCCGGCAGGTCATCGACATCGAGGAGTGAGCAGTCTGCGGCGCTCAATCGTGCGCACTCGTCCATTAGCTGACGCCCCCAACAGCGAAAACACGTTCAGCTTCTGCATGAAGCAGGCAGAGTCGCGGCAGCCATGGTCTGGCCGCACAGTGCAGTTGCGAGAATCGCTACATTGCCGGTTGCCGACCGGTTTGAAACGCGGGTCACAGCGCATCCGCACCTGCCCCGCTGACCGGATTCCGAGAGGCTGTTGACGGGCACCATCGAGCCGGTAAAGTTGATGAACAATCGTTCAGCAAGTATTCAAGCGACCTGCCGGGAGGCACTATGGGCCAGCGTTTCACTGGGAAGACTGCGATCGTCACGGGCGCATCGCGCGGCATCGGCTTAGGCATCGCCGAACGCCTCGTCGCCGAAGGGGCGCAGGTGTGCATCACCGCCCGCGGCGAGGAGGCGCTCGCCGCGGCCGCCGCGCAGCTCGGCGGCCCGGACAAAGCAATCTACGTCGCCGGCAAGGCCGATCGACCCGAGCACCAGGATGAGGCCATCTCGAAGACCACCGAGGCCTTCGGCCCGGTCGACATCCTGGTCAACAACACCGGCATCAACCCCGTCTACGGCCCGATGATCGAGCTCGACCTCGATGCCGCCCGCAAGGTCTTCGAGGTCAACGACATCTCCGCCCTGTCCTGGACGCAGAAGGTCTACGAAGCCTCACTGGCCGAGCGCGGCGGCGCGGTGCTCAACGTCGCATCGGTCGCCGGCCTCGGCCAGCCCGAAGGCATCGGCTTCTATGGATCGTCGAAGGCGATGCTCGTGCACATCACCCGCCAGCTGGCCATGGAGCTCGGGCCGAACATCCGCGTCAACGGCGTAGCCCCGGCCGTCGTCAAGACCCGATTCGCCGAAAAGCTTTATGCCCACGACGAGGAGGGTGTGGCCGCAGCCTATCCACTCAAGCGCCTTGGCACACCTGAGGACATCGCAGCAGCCGCAGCCTTCCTGCTTTCTGATGAGGCCAGCTGGATCACCGGCCAGATCCTCACCCTCGACGGCGGCATGACACTGTGCGGCGGCGTCTGACCCAGACCCGTCAGCCAACCACCCGCTGACCTTTGCCTGCGCACCCCCGGTCGAGTCCGCCTCGGCCGGGGGTGCGCGCTGCGAGCGATCAGCCGGTTGTGCGTCGTATCACAAAGCACCCCCGAGGGTGCGAACCGCCAGGGGAGTTAGGTAACATTAGCCTAACGAACTTTGGACACGATTCCGTTTCGTAAATGGGTGTGCATAGCCTTAGTGTGGTTCACCTAAGCAGTCGGCGGTCCCCGTCTGCCCGAGCCACACCACTACGCCCCCGCGCGCTACCGGTGCAGTCCACCGGCTGCGCGCACTCGAAAGGAGCCCCACCTGATGCGGATCAAGCATCACCGCCTGAGCGCCGTCGCCGCTCTCTCAGCCGTCGCACTCACCCTCGGCGCCTGCGGTTCAGACACTGGCACCTCGGCGGAGGAAACCCCCGAGAACTCCGCGACCGTGACCGTCGAAGACAACAACGGCACCCACGAGATCGCCACCCCGCCCACGAGCGTCGTCGCCACCGACAACCGCACCTTCCAGACCCTTGACGAGTGGGGCGTGGAGATCAAGGCCGGCGCCGTGGCGCTCATGCCCGAGAGCGTCTCCTACACCCAGAACGAGGATGTCATCGACCTCGGCAACCACCGCGAGCCCAACCTCGAAGCCGTCGTCGAAGCCCAGCCGGACCTCATCATCAACGGTCAGCGCTTCGCCCAGTACGAGGAGGACCTCGCCAAGCTGGCCCCGGATGCCACGATCCTCAACCTCGATCCGCGCGACGACCAGCCCCTCGACGCTGAGCTCAAGCGCCAGACCGAGGTACTCGGCGAGGTGTTCGGCAAGCAGGAGGAGGCCAAGAAGCTCAACGAGGACTTCGATGCCTCGATCGAGCGGGTGAAGGAGGCCTACAACTCCGACGATACGGTCATGGGCGTCATCACCTCCGGCGGCGACATCAACTACTCGGCTCCGAAGGTCGGCCGCACGCTCGGCCCGGTGTTCGACATCCTCGACCTGACGCCGTCGATCGAGGCTCCGGAGGGCGCATCGGATGACCACACCGGTGACGATATCTCCGTGGAGGCGATCGCCGACTCGAATCCGGACTGGCTGCTCGTGGTGGACCGCGACGCCGCAGTCGAAGACGATGCGAAGCCTGCCCAGAGCATCATCGAGGAGTCCCAGGCGCTCAAGAACGTCAACGCCGTGAAGAGCAGCAACATCGTCTACATGCCCAAGGACACCTACCTTTCCGAAGGCATCCAGACGTACACCACCTTCTTCAACGACCTCGCCGACGCAATGGAGAACTCCCAGTGACACCGCGCCGGCGGCACGGGCCTGCTCCGCGCCGCCGGCGGTCCACCTGATCCCGACCGATTGAGACGATGAGCATCCACGAACGCCACCAGGCACACGCACCAGCTCACGGTGCCGCTGCCGGCGCGCTCGGATCCACCGGGGCACCTGGATCCGACGGCACGACCGCCGGGGCACCTGGATCCGCCGGGGCGCCTGCGGTGACCGCGCCCGTGGCGGTGGCTGGCACGGGTGCGTCGTCGCGCCTGTTCACGTGGCCGCTGCTCATCGGCGTGCTCGTCACCGCAGCGCTGGTCGTCTCCTCGCTGTTCATCGGCATCTACGACATCTTCGGCGCCGAAGACGGCTCGGAGATGTTCGCCATCACCCGCGTGCCGCGCACCATCGCCCTGGTGCTCGCCGGAGCGGCGATGGCGATGTGCGGCCTCGTCATGCAGCTCTTGACGCAGAACCGGTTCGTCGAGCCGACCACGACCGGCACCACCGAATGGGCGGGCCTGGGTCTGCTGCTGGCCTTCATCGCCTTTCCCGGCGCTCCGCTCATCGTCACCATGAGCGTTGCGATCATCACCGCCTTCATCGGCACCCTCATCTTCTTCGCCTTCCTGCGCCGGGTGACGCTGAAGTCCTCGCTCATCGTGCCGATCATCGGGCTCATGCTCGGTGCCGTCGTCGGCGCGGTCTCGACCTTCCTGGCCCTGCAGAACGACCTGCTGCAGACCGTCGGCATCTGGTTCGCCGGCTCCTTCACCGCGGTGCTGCGCGGCCAGTACGAACCGCTGTGGTTCGTGCTCATCGTCGTCATCGCCGTGTTCATCGTCGCCGACCGGTTCACCGTCGCCGGCCTCGGCCAGGAGATCGCCACGAACGTCGGCCTGAACTACAACCAGGTGCTGCTGCTGGGCACCGGACTCATCGCGATCGCCACCGGCATCGTCACCGTCGTCGTCGGCAACCTGCCGTTCATCGGCCTCATCGTGCCCAACATCGTCTCCCTGTTCCGCGGCGACGACCTGCGCTCGAACCTGCCGTGGGTGTGCCTGCTCGGCATTGCGATCGTCACCATCTGCGACATCATCGGCCGCACGATCGTCGCCCCCTTCGAGATTCCCGTCTCGCTCATCCTCGCTGTCGTCGGTGCAGCGGTCTTCATCACCCTGCTGCTGCGGAGGCGCCGGAATGGCTGACCTGTACGAAGCGACCTACACCGACCCGGCATCGTTGGCCCGCCAGGCCGGCCAACTCGGCCCGTCCACCCTGCCCGACGTCAGCGGCGCCACCCCCGCCGCCGGCACCGCACAGGCCACCGCCGCCACCGCCTCGGGCGCGGCAGCCCGGTCCACCACCGCACGCACCCATACGCCGGCACCGGCGCCAGACACCCGCCACCAGGGCGCCCTGCCGACGCGGGCCGCGCGGGTGCGCTATTTCGCGATCCTCGCCGGGATGAGCGTTTTCGCGCTGGCCGCCTGCTTCGCGCTGCTGGCCTGGGACAACCCGATGCCGGTCGGCTCGGAGGGGTTCTGGCTCATCGCCAATCTGCGTGCGACGAACATCGCCGTCATCGTCATCGTGGCCTTCTGCCAGGCGATGGCGACCGTGGCCTTCCAGACGGTGACCCACAACCGGATCATCACGCCCTCGATCATGGGCTTCGAGTCGCTGTACACGCTCATCCACACCTCGATGGTGTTCTTCTTCGGCACAGTCGGCATCGTCGCGGCCGGGTCGACGAGCATGTTCCTCACCACTGTCGGGATCATGGTCGTCTTCGCCGCGTTCCTCTACGGCTGGCTGCTCTCAGGCCGGTACGCGAACATGCAGATCATGCTGCTCATCGGCATCATCCTGGGTGCTGGGCTCGGCTCGCTGTCGACGTTCATGCAGCGGCTCATGACCCCGGGTGAGTTCGATCTGCTCACCGCCCGGCTCATCGGCTCGATCTCCAACGCCGAGGCCAGCCACCTGTGGATCGCCGCCCCCATCGTCGCCGTCGCCGGTGGCGCGCTCTGGCTGCTGGCACCCAAGCTCAACGTGCTCGCGCTCGGCCATGACGCGGCCGTCAACCTCGGGCTCAACCAGCGGGCCTACAACATCATCGTGCTGCTGCTCGTCTCCGTGCTCATGGCGATCTCGACCGCGCTCATCGGGCCGATGACGTTCTTCGGGTTCCTCATCGCGATGCTGGCCTACCAGCTCGCCGACACCCATGACCACCGCTACGTCTTCCCACTCGCGTGGCTGACCGGCATCGCAGTGCTCGCCGGGGCCTACTTCGCGCTCAAGCACCTGTTCTATGCCGAGGGTGCCGTGGGCATCATCATCGAGGTCGTCGGCGGTTCGTTCTTCCTGCTCTACATCCTGCGAAAGGGCCGCCTGTGATCACCCTCTCCGCGGTCCGCAAGAGCTACTCGGCCGAGGTCTCGATCGGCCCGGTCGACCTGCAGATCCCCGCAGGCGGCGTCACCGCCCTCGTCGGGCCCAACGGGGCCGGCAAGTCGACGCTGCTGACGATGATCGGCCGGCTCATGGGCATGGACGAGGGCGCGATCGAGATCGCCGGCTACGACGTCGCGACGACGAAGTCGAAGGATCTGGCGAAGATCGTGTCGATCCTGCGGCAGGAGAACCACTTCGTCACCCGGCTCACCGTCCGCCAGCTAGTGGGCTTCGGCCGGTTTCCCTACTCGCAGGGCCGGCTGACAGCCGCCGATGATGCGATCATCACCCGCTCGATCGACTTCTTGGGCCTCAGGCCACTGGAGGGCCGGTACCTTGATGAGCTCTCCGGCGGGCAGCGGCAGCGCGCCTACGTCGCGATGGTGCTGGCGCAGGACACCGACTATGTGCTCCTCGATGAGCCGCTGAACAACCTCGACATGCGCCATTCGGTGCAGATGATGCAGCACCTCGAACGCGCCGCCGAGGAGCTCGGCCGCACCGTCGTCATCGTCCTCCACGACATCAACTTCGCCGCCCACTACGCCAAGCGGATATGCGCGGTCAAGGACGGACAGGTCTGCTACTTCGGCACCCCGGCCGAGATCATGCGCCCCGAAGTGCTCTCCGATGTCTTCGACACCCCCGTCGACGTCATCGACGGCCCGCGAGGGCCGCTGGCCGTGTACTACTGAACCGTACCCGAGGCGGTGGCTGCTATCGCGCCGGACGCGACGGCGGCGGACTCGTCTGCCGTGCCCGAGGCGGCGGCTGCTACGACACCGGATTCGGCACTCGCAGCACCGCTGAGAGCACCCACCATGTCACTAGCCCGAGGGCACACGCCGCCAGGCTCAAAGGCAGCATGAATACCGAGGCGTCGAACAGCCCGGCGGCGACACCCGGGACAGCGAACACCAGCATCGACAGCAGCGCCGCCAGACCCGGCTGGGCGGTCGCCGGCTTGAGCGTCCACAGCAGGATGGCCGCGAGGATCCCCGGCAGCGCGATGGCGAACAGGCACATCATCACCGTCTTCGTCTCCGTCATGTCAGCGGCCAGGAGTGCACCTGCGCACACCACGCTGTAGGCGAGCGCGCCGATGAGCATGCTCGTGCCGAGCAGGCGCACGGACGCGGCGCTGTCAGCCCCGGCCTGGTCGTCATCACGGGGGCCGTCTGCGCTGGCTGCCTCGCTGCTGGTGGAACCAGCGGCCTCTTCGGGCTCATCATCGTCACCGTCACCGGGTGCAGGCTGCGCGGCGCGGCCGGCGCGCCGGCCGGAGAGGAACGCCCGGGTCACGAGGCCGAGTGCCCAGAGCGCGATGGCGATGAGCAGCGGGGGCAGACCGAAGACGAGCGGATAGACATAGTTGCCCAGGCCAGCCAAGGTGAAGCCTCCTGACCAGAGCGGGCTCTCCAACACGAGCATGGCTGTCCAGATGACCGCGTAGACGGTGATGACAGCCGCTGCGATCCACTCCCACACGGCCCGGCGGGACAGCAGCGCCACCGCGCCCGCTGCCATGAGCGAGGGCAGCAGTTCGAAGATGAGGCTGCTGATGAGCGCGGCCGCCTCCGGCAGGCCGCTGCGGGAGATGGCCTCGATGAGCGACATCGCAGAGAAGACTACTCCGGCGGCTGCCAGAGCGGCAACGAGCAGTGCATGGGATCGCGACCGGCGATCTGCGCTGCGCACTACCGGTGGGAATGCCTGCTGGCGGGAGGATGTCATATCCCCAGCGTCTCATGCCGCGCAGGCACTACCTCGGCAGCGGTGAGAGGCGAGCACGGGCATCTCAGCCAGCGAGAGAGCGGTCGGCACTGGACTGCCGGCGGCTGCGGGCGGCTGCGACGGCGAGGAAGATGCGGTGGCCGGTGATGACGACGATGATCCAGGCGATTGCGACGAGCCAGGCGGTGAGCACATCGGTCGTCCAGTGCTGACCGAGGTAAATGCGGCTGAGTCCCATGCAGGCGGCGAAGGTCAGGCAGCCGAGGACGATGAGGATCTTCAGCCACCACTGGCGGATGAGGATGAGCACCAGGTAGGCGATCATGCCGTACAGCTCCAGGGAGTTGAGTGAGTGGCCGCTGGGAAAGGAGAAACCGCCTTCATACGGCGGGACCGCATCGACATGCGCTGGGCGCGGACGGCCGATGAGGTTCTTGCCGAGCACCGTGAACGCGACTGAGCCGAGGGCGGTGATGAGCATGAGCAGCAGCGGTGTGCGGCGCCGGTAGACGATCGTGAGGATACCGATGACGATGAGCGCGATGACGGTCATTCCGGCGATGTCGCCGAGGTTGGTGAAGGCGGTGACCACGCGGTTGAGTGCCGGTGTGCGCAGCCCCTGCATCCAGTGCAGGATCGGCCGGTCGAGGGACGTGATGCCGTCGCGCGGGTTGTCGAGGCTTTCGTAGATCTCCTCGGCGATGGCCACGCAGCCGAGCATGATGACCAGGCCGACGCTGGTGAAGAGGATCAGCGCGGTGTAGGGGCCGAACCAGCGGCTGAGCCGCTGGCCGATCCAGCCGAGCAGCTTCCACCCGGGCAGCCGGCGCTCGTGGGGTTGGACGAAATCAGCGGCCTCGCGGAGAAGCGGGTCGTCGGAAGAGCGGAGTCGATCGGTGCTCGTGCGCTTGTCTATCACCGTGCCATTCTTGTTGAATCCGATTCACAGCGCCTCGTGGCCCGCTGCAGGGAGACCTGCCGGCTGGAAAGTCTGAGGAAGCACTAAGAAACAAGGACTGTTGTCGAAGTGAGCGAGGTGTTAGCGTGAAATCATCCGATGTCACTCCGGATACAGCACGACAGTGCTGATAAGGCACCACCCGTTGGGGAAAGGTTCCTCGACGCCGAGAACGTCACACCACAGGAGTTCAGCATGGAAAACATCGACATCGACCAGCTTCGCGGATCCGACCTCTACGATCAGACCGGAAGCAAGATCGGCAGCATCGGCGAGGTCTACCTCGATGACCAGACCAATGAACCAGCATTCGTGACCGTCAACACCGGTCTCTTCGGCATGAACGAGACTTTCGTTCCCTACCAGAGCGTCTCGCGTGACGGCGACCACCTTGTCGCCCCGTTCGAGAAGTCCTTCGTCAAGGACGCTCCGAACATCGCCGCTGACGGCAGCCTGACGCCGGAGGAAGAGGAAGAGATCTTCCGCTACTACAGCCTCGACTCCGGCACTGGCCGCGACCGTGACCGGGACGGTGTGCGCGATCACGACCGCCACGGCACGCACGACCGCGACGGCGTCGGTGACGCCGGTGTGGCTGGCGCTGCCGGTGGAGTTGCCGGTGCAGCCGGGCACGACCGTGATCGCGACCGTGACGGACTGCTCGACCGCGACCGCCATGACAAGCACGACCGCGAGGGTGTGCGCGACCACGACCGCACCGCTGCTGGTGACCAGCAGCAGGTCGTCGCCCACGAGGAGCGCCTCAACGTCGGCAAGGAGCAGGTCGAGACCGGACGGGCGCGCCTGCGCAAGCACGTTGTCACCGAGAACCAGCAGGTTGAGGTTCCCGTGCAGCGCGAGGAGCTCGTCGTCGAACGCGAATCGATCGACCCGAACTCGCCCGAAGCCCGCAGGGGCGGCGGAATCGACGCCGATCGCGGTGATGTCGAGGAGGCCGTGACGCTGCGCGAAGAGCGCCCGGTCGTCGACAAGGAGACCGTGGCCACGGAGAAGGTCAACGTCGGCAAGCGTGTCGTCGAAGACACGGAGACCGTCGGCGGTGAGGTCCGCAAGGAGCAGATCGACATCGACGGTGCTGAGGGTCGCGACGCTGCCGGACGCGGCACCGACGGACGCGGCGTGGACGGACGCGACGCTGCCGGACTTGGCACCGACGGACGCGGGGCTGATGGCGCGGGTCCTGACGCTGACGGACGCCCGCTGCGCTGAGCTGTGCCTGCTGAGCTTCAGCACCACCCCGACCGCCGAGCCGGCGGCTGAGCAGTCAGCCACCGGCTGAGCGATCAGAACACGGCACCCTGCCAGGTGACGGTGCACCCGCACCGGATCCCGGCAGGGTGCCGCTGTCATGCACGGAGACTGACAGGCGCACAAGGCCACGGCCCAGCAACCCGCCGCGCCGCGCGGACATGACAACAGCCCACCACCTCGGGAACGGTCGACGCCCGAGGCGATGAGCCGTGCACGGTTACTGCGCGTCTGCCGGCGGGTCGGCTGGTTGCTGGAGCCAGGCGCGCACCACCTCGGAATCGGCACCGAGGGCCGGCGGGGCGAGGTCGTAGCTGACCGGGGTCACCGAGAGCGTGATCGGGTTCTTCACCGTCGGGATGACGCGGTCGCCGGAGCCGGCGTTGACGACGGGTTCGAGGTTGAGGTCAGCGGCGAGCTGGACGCCCTGTTCGATCGTGTTGATCGGCGCGCACGGCAGGCCGGCGTCGCTGAGGAGGGTGAACCACTCCTGGGCGGACTTAGTCGACAGCGCCTCGATGAGCAGCGGCTCGAGTTCGCGGCGATTGGCGTTGCGGTCGGCGTTGTGGGCGAACCGCGGGTCGTCGAGCAGCTCGCGACGATCGATGACGGTGCACAGGATTTCGAACTGCCGGTTGTTGCCGACGGCGACGATGAGCTCACCCTCACCGGTGGGCATCGGCTGGTACGGGTACAGGCTCGGGTGCTCGTTCCCCATGCGGTGCGGCACGACCCCGCCGGCGACGTAGGCGCTCGTCTGGTTCGCCAGGCCCGACAGCGCTGAGGACAGCAGGTTCGTGTCGACCTTCTGGCCCTCACCGGTCTGGCTGCGATGCCGCAGCGCGGCGAGGATGCCGATGGTGGTGTGCAGGCCGGTGATGACGTCGAAGATCGCCACACCGGCTCGATACGGCTTGCCGTCGGCTTCGCCGGTGAGGCTCATGAAGCCTGAGAGCCCCTGGACGAGGAGGTCGTAGCCGGGCTGCGGGTTCTGCGGGCCGAAGCCGGTGACCGAGGCGTAGATGACCGCCGGGTTGGTCTGCCTGACGGCGTCGTAGTCGAGGCCGTACTTCGTAAGCCCGCCGGGCTTGAAGTTCTCGACGAGCACATCGGCGCGGCGGGCGAGTTCGTGAGCGAGCGCAAGATCGTCAGGGTCCTTGAAGTCGAGGACGACGTCGAGCTTGTTGCGGTTGGCCGACAGGTAGTAGGTGGCGTCGTCGTCGCGGACCGGAGGCTTCCAGGCACGCGTGTCGTCCCCGCCGGGGCTTTCGACCTTGATGACGGTCGCGCCGAGATCGGCGAGCATCATCGTGGCATAGGGGCCGGCGAGCACGCGGGAGAAGTCGGCGACGACGATGCCGGCCAGCGGCCCGGTGCCGGTGCGCGCGAACGCCTGGTCGATGGTGCGGTTGTCCTCATGCGATGCGCTCATGCCCCTCGCCCTCCTGCCGCTGCGGCGTGCCTGCCGGCGCGGCCCTCGCTGTGCTGTTGCCCACAGCCACGGTAGCAAGTCGCGTGCCGCGTCCGGCGGTCCGGTTCACGGCTGCGGCTGTCAGCCTGCCGAGCACACCCCGCCTGCCCCGATCGGAAGCGGGTCTGCGCATGCCCTCTGCCGGCGAGCCCTCGAAGCTCAAGACGGCCCGACTACGATGAGCCATGTCACCGTCGAAGGAGAACCCGTGTCCGAGCCCATCGTCATCTGCGAACCGCTGCGCTCCCCCGTCGGAGGCTATGGCGGCCAGTTCACGACCACCCCGCCGCAGGAGCTCGGCCGGCAGGTCGTCGCAGCGCTCATCGAACGTACCGGCATCGACCCCAGCGTCATCGACGATGTCGTCTTCGGTCAGTGCTTCCCCCACATGGAGGCCCCCGCGCTCGGCCGTGTCGTCGCACTCGACGCAGGCTTGCCGGAAAGCGTGCCCGGCCGGCAGCTTGACCGGCGCTGCGGATCGGGCCTGCAGGCAGTCATCGACGCGATGGGCATGATCGCCACCGGCGGGGCTGAGGTCGTCATCGCCGGCGGAGCCGAGTCGATGAGCCGCGCCCCGTTCTTCACCGAGGAGATCCGGTGGGGTGTGCGCGGGCCCGGCATCGACCTCAAGGACAGCCTGACCCGCGGTCGCGTCACCGCCGGCGGCAGAAACCACCCCGTGCCCGGCGGCATGATCGAGACCGCGGAGAACCTCCGTCGCATCTACGACATCAGCCGTCAGGAGCAGGACGAGCTCGCTGTCGAATCCCACCGGCGGGCCGCCGCGGCAAGTGCGGCCGGGCGCTTCGCTGACGAGATCGTGCCGATCCAGATGCCGGCCACCCGCAAGACGGCAGCCTATGAGGTCAGTACCGATGAGCACATCCGTCCTGACGCCAGCCTTGAGAAGCTCGCGAGGCTGACCCCGATCCGCGCGGACGTTGATGAGGCAGCGACTGTGACTGCCGGCAACGCCTCCGGCCAGAACGACGGTGCTGCCGCCTGCCTCGTCACCACCGCCTCGAGGGCCGAGGAGCTCGGGCTCAGGCCGCTGGCCAGGATCGTGTCGTGGGCTGTGGCCGGAGTCGATCCGGCGACGATGGGCATCGGCCCGGTCCCAGCGACCACGCAGGCACTTCAGCGGGCAGGACTGCAGCTGTCAGACATCGACCTCATCGAGCTGAACGAGGCCTTCGCCGCCCAGACCCTGGCCTGCACCCGCGAGTGGGGCTTCGGCACAGGCGACTTCGACCGGCTCAACGTCAACGGCTCCGGGATCTCACTCGGCCACCCCGTTGGGGCGACCGGGGCGCGGATCTTCGCGACCCTGCTGCGGGAGATGGACCGCCGGCAGGCACGCTACGGGCTGGAGACGATGTGCATCGGCGGAGGGCAGGGCCTGGCAATGATCGTCCAGCGGGTCGGAGGCTGAACCTGGGGGCGCTGCGGATCGCCCGACTGGGCCCGGCAGCCGGGGTGGCCGGCTCCTCGGGGCCGGTGACCACCTCCTCGGGGCCGGTGACCAGCCGCTACAGCACGTGACCGATCCGCCGGGCGAGCCGGCAGGGGCAGGTTTGGGCACCGCGTATGTGACATGAGATACTGGCACTGAACGATCGATAAGTCGCCGCGTTCGAACCCGACTGCCCCACTGTCGGATATGCTCACCCTCAGCAGTGGCCCCCGTCACTGGCCAGGGGAGTCGGGCCAGGACCCGGCGAACGGCCCCGCCGCTGTGAAGTGAGACGGACGCCACTTGGTAACGTTAGAGAAACGACGCCCTGTTTCGAGGGTGACCCTCGGTTCTCAGGAAGGATGAACTACCCACATGCGGATTGTCACTTTTGTCAAGTACGTCCCGGATGCAGCCGGTGAGCGTACCTTCGAGTCGGACAACACCGTCGACCGCTCAGTCGACGGCCTGCTGTCGGAGCTCGACGAATACGCTGTTGAAGAAGCTCTCAAGATCGCTGACGGCGACAAGAAGGGCACGGAGGTCATCGCCCTGACCGTCGGACCCGACGATGCCGTCGACGCTGTGCGCAAGTCCCTCCAGATGGGCGCGAACAAGGGCGTGCACATCTGCGACGACAGCCTCGAAGCCTCCTGCGCTGTCGGCACTGCCAAGACCCTGGCCGCCGCCGTCAAGGTCGTCGAAGAGGAAGAGGGCCCGGTCGACCTCATCATCACCGGCCTGTCCTCGACTGACGGCGCGATGTCGGTCGTGCCGGTCATGGTCGCTGAACTGCTCGGCCGCCCGGCCGCCACCCAGGCCTCGCACCTGGAGGTCTCCGGCGGAGTCGCCAAGATCCGCCGTGACGGCGACACCGCCTCGCAGTACATCGAGGTGCCGCTGCCGGCACTCGTGTCGGTGACCGACCAGATCAACGAGCCGCGCTACCCGTCGTTCAAGGGCATCATGGCCGCCAAGCGCAAGCCGCTGGACGAGTACGACATCGAAGAGCTCGGCCTCGACGCTGGCGAAGTCGGCACCGCCGGTGCCACCACCGAAGTCGTCACGCTGTCCGAGCGTCCGCCGCGCACCGCCGGTGAGGTCATCACCGATGAAGGCGAGGGCGGCAACCAGCTCGTCGAGTGGCTGGCCTCGAAGAAGCTCGTCTGATCCACTATCTGAACGCAGAGGAAGCGAATACACACTTATGTCTGAAGTTCTCGTTCTCGTAGACCATGTGGACGGCGACGTGCGCAAGTCCACCTTCGAACTCCTCACCGCCGCCAAGGCACTCGGTGAGCCGACCGCACTGTTCATCGGCGATGCCGCCCAGGGCGAGGCCGCTGCCGCCAAGCTCGGCGAATACGGCGCCGAGAAGGTGCTCGTCGCCTCGGACCCGGCATACGACGAGTTCCTCGTCGGACCGAAGGCCGAGCTGCTCGCCGAGCTCATCTCCACCCGCCAGCCGGCCGGAGTCCTTGTCCCGGCCAGCGCCGAGGGCCGGGAGATCGCGGGCCTGGCAGCGATCAAGACCGGTTCGGGCATCCTGACCGACGCTGTCGGAGTTGCCGAGGGCTTCGTCGCCACCCAGGCGGTGTTCGCCGGCGGCTACACCGTCGAGTCGAAGGTCACCCGCGGCACCCCGATCATTGCGATCAAGCCGAACTCGGTTGCGGCCGAGCCGGCTGCCGGTGCGGCTGCAGTCGAGTCGGTCAGCTTCGCCCCGAGCGACGCCGCCAAGGCTGCCCGCATCACCGCCACCGAGGAGAAGCCTGCCTCGGGCCGTCCGCAGCTGACCGAGGCCGCCACCGTGGTCTCCGGTGGTCGCGGCACCGGCGGCGACTTCGCCCCGGTCGAGGCGCTGGCCGATGCTCTCGGCGCTGCCGTCGGCGCATCCCGTGCCGCCGTCGACGCCGACTGGTACCCGCACTCGGCACAGGTCGGCCAGACCGGCAAGACGGTCTCGCCGCAGCTCTACGTCGCCTGCGGCATCTCCGGTGCAATCCAGCACCGAGCCGGCATGCAGACCTCGAAGAACATCGTCGCGATCAACAAGGACGAAGAGGCCCCGATCTTCGAACTCGCCGACTTCGGCGTGGTCGGCGACCTCTTCTCGGTGCTGCCGCAGGCCACCGACGCGATCAACGCACGCAAGTGATGTGACCATCAGGCCGGCGTCGGCTGGCCACAGGCTCACATGAGCGAAAGGGCAGATGCCGTACGGCACCTGCCCTTTCGCATGCCTGGTCTCGATCAGTCCTGTCGCATGCCCTCTCCCAGTCGGGCGGTCGCGCCGAGCGGGGTGATGGTGTGTTCGACGCCGAGGGCCTCCCATGCGGTGCGGGCGCACGAACGCAGCCCGGCATCAGCCTCGGCGACGGGCACGATGGGCCGGTCGAGGACGATTTCGAGGATCCGGCAGATGCCGGCTGAGGCGGTCAGTCCGCCGGTGACCGGCAGCGCGGCGGACGGGTCCGTGCCGAGGGCATCGCACAGGCGCCCGAGATTAGCAGCGACCCCGGCGACCAGACCGGCATAGAGATCGGCTGCGGTGGTGGCCGGCCGGATGCCGGTCAGGCTGCCGGTTGAGGCCGCACTGCCGAGTGCCCGGGTGCGTTCGCCCGCCAGGGCAGGATCGCAGGTGAGATCCTGCCACCGGCCTGCCGCCAGCGCCTCGGTCAGGGCTGCCTCGGCGGCGGCATGGGCGGCAGGAGTGTGCTCGTCTCCTGCCGTCATACCGAGCAGCACGCGCCGGCCCCAGGTCAGGGTGGAGCCGGCGTTGACCATCGCAGCGATCTCCAGCGTCCCGGCCGGGTGGACCAGCCGGTGAACCTCCGAGGCGGCCCCCGCCAGCGGGGACGGGGTGCGCGGGTCGATGTGGGCGACCCAGCCGGAGGTGCCGAGGTAGGCGTAGGCGGCACCCGGCGTGCTGCCGATGATCCCGTCGCTGGCAGCCCCAGCATCGCCGAGGCCGGTGACAACCGGAATGCCAGCCGCCTCAGCCCCGAACCCGAGGTGGCCGGCGGCTGCCGGGGTCAGCGTGCCGATGATGCCCGGGTCGACGAGTTCGGGCAGCCGCCAGGCGGCTGCGGGTGTGCTGGTCAGTGGGCTCGGCAGCATCCAGGCATCGGCGGTGGCGTCGTAGAGCGAGGTGGTCGATGCGCTCAGCCGGTCGCAGGTGAGGCGCCCGGTCAATCCGAAGCCGAGGAACCCGGCCGCACTGACGGCGAGCGCCTCGACCTGGGTGTCGTGCTGGTGGCGGGTGAGCCACGCGATCTTCGCCGGCAGGCAGTCCGGGCCCGGTGCCGTCAGCAGGCGCGCTTCCCAGCCTGGGTCGGCTGCGCGCAGCTCATCGAGCTCAGCGGCTGCCCGCGTGTCGGAGTAGAGGATGACCGGCAGCTCCTGCTGCCCTGCCGAGCTGCCGGTGAGGGGCACCAGGTCCTGCATCTGGCCGGTGAGCGCGATCGCGGCCGGCAGCTGCCCGTCTGCACCGAGCTGCCCGTCTGCACGCAGGGTGCCCACCGCCTCGGCGACGGCCCGCCACCACTGGGAGGATGACTGCTCGATCGCCCCGGCCAGCTGAGTGTCTGGGCCACCGTGCCGGGTGTCGATCGCAGCCTGTGCTGCCGCGCGTGTGCGGCCGGCCGTGTCGATGAGCGCAGCCTTGAGAGTGCTGGTGCCGAGGTCGAGGCAGAGGACGTGCATGCTGGCCACTGTAGCGCTGCTGCGCGGGTCAGGGCGCCCTGCCGTAGACTCGGAGTGTGACCCGGAAGAAGAACCTGTCTCCAGCGGCGTGGCGCTATGTGTGGGAGCGGACGATCATGTCGTTCGCCCGCAGTCGGCGCACCGATACGGCAGCGACGCTGTCATTTTACTTCCTGCTCGCCCTGCTGCCGGCGCTCACCGCGATCCTGTCGATTCTCAACGTGTTCGGCGAGGGCCCGGACACGGTGTCGAAGGTGCTCAACTGGGCGCAGCAGGCCGGTGCCGGCTCGAACGTCACACAACTGGAGGAGCCGCTGCAGGATCTGGCGAAGTCACCGGCCGGCGGGCCGTTCTTCGTCGTCGGCATACTCGTGGCAATGTGGTCGGCATCGAAGTTCGTCAACGCCTTCGGCCATGCCGTCAACGAGATCTACGCGATGACCGAGGGCCGACCGGCGTGGAAGCAGCGCCTGCAGACCTACCTCGTCACCGTCGTCGTCATTCTGCTCGCTGTCGCCGCGGTGCTCAGCCTCGTGAGCTCGCCGAGCATCATCCTGCCGTTCGGGCTCGGTGAGCAGTTCGTCGCAGTGTGGGCGTGGGTGCGGTTCCCACTCGCGGCGATCTTCATCCTGCTCATCACCACGCTGCTCTACATCGCCACGAGCAACGTCAAGCGCGCGCATGTCACACTGTCGTCCCTCGGCGCGCTCATCGCACTGGTCGCCTGGGCGCTCCTGAGCGTGGGCATCTACCTCTACGCGGTCGTGTTCGGCGGGTTCGAATCGACCTACGGTTCGCTGGCCGGTGTGCTCATCGCGCTGTTCTGGCTGTGGCTGTCGAATATGGCGCTTCTGTTCGGGGTCCACTTCGACGCCGAGGTCGAGCGCGCCCGCCAGCTGCGCGACGGCATCCGCGCCGACGACGTCGTCCAGGTACCCCCGCGCGACACCCGCAAGATCGTATCTGATGCGCGGATCCAGGCACGTATGCGCCGCAAAGCCCACGCTCTATGGCGCAGCCGCGGAGAGACTGATGACGAGCCGGTTTCCGATCCCGAGGCACCGCGACCGTTTCCGTGACCGCCTGCTGGTGAGCACACCTCACCCCAGCTGGGATATCGCATCGTGACAGCACGGCTTGCCGGTATATGATGTGGATAACAGCCTCAGCCAGTCATACCCGCCCGCGCGGGAGACAATGTGGCTTGCTGGAATCGACTCCCACAGGAGGGGATCATGAAGAAGCGTCTGACTCTGCTCGTTGGCATTGGCATCGGTTTCGTCCTCGGTTCGCGCGCCGGCCGCCAGAGCTATGAGCGCCTCAAGACCCAGGTTGAAGAATTCTGGCAGAACCCACGCGTCCAGGAGGGCGTCCAGCAGGCAACCGACACCGCCAAGGAGAAGGCCCCCGAGGTCGCCGAGATGGTCAAGGACAAGGCTCCTGAGGTTGCCGGCAAGGTTCAGTCCGCTGCCACCTCGGCAACGGGCGCTGCACAGGCCAAGGCCGATGACGTGAAGTCGAATGTGCAGCAGAAGAAGGCTGAGAAGGATGCCCAGAAGGCGGCCGACACGGCGTCAGCGCAGGTTGAGAAGGATGCGAAGAACGCCGGTGCTGTCGAGGATCCGGTCGTCCTCAACGACGCTGTCGCCGATCCGTCGCAGGATCCGCTGGCCGAGGGCGGCAACCCGAAGCGCTGATTGCTGACTC
>NZ_JALXKS010000019.1 GCF_025144725.1 Brevibacterium sp. p3-SID960
TACTGTTTGGGCACCTCAGCCGGCCACCGCCTCGGGCCCGGTGAGCAGCGCCTCGGGATCGGTGAGCAGCGCCTCGGGATCGGTGAGCACCGCCTCGGGCCCGGTGAGCAGCGCCTCGGGCCCGGTGAGCACCGCCTCGAGATCGGTGAGCAGCGCCTCGGGCCCGGAGCTCACGCTGCCGGACGCTGCCGGCCGAGCCGGATGAGCATGAGCGCGTAGTGGATGCCGGCGGCGAGGTGGAGGACGACGCCGATGCTCAGCAGCACGAGCGCGATCGTCTCGATCGGGGTGTCAGCCAGCTTCGGGGCGCTGCCGAGCAGCAGCAGCGGCAGCCCGGTCATGATGAGTGCGGTGCGGATCTTGCCCAGCCAGGTGACATGGGAGTCCTGGGTGGCGTGCATGCGGGTCGCGCCGACGAGACCGAGGCCGAAGTCCGTGAGCACGATGACGAGCAGCATCCACACCGGCAGGATCCCGAAGACCGTCATCGCCGCGCAGATGAACGCGATGCCCAGCCGGTCGGCGACCGGGTCGAGGACCGCGCCGACGCGGGAGGCCATGTTCCAACGGCGGGCGATGAACCCGTCGATCCAGTCCGTCGCCCCGAACACCGCCAGCGCGATGGTTGCGAGGATCCGGTCGTCGGGTTCGCGCATGAGCCAGATGACGATCGGTACGAGCACCACCAGCCGGATCACAGAAATGACGTTGGGCAGCGTGAGCACCTCGTGGCGCGTCGGTCTCATGAATCCAGGTCCTTTTCTGCCAGCCAATCGCGGGCGATCGGCGCGGTCTCGCGGGTGCCGTAGTGGCTGTGCCGGTTGAGCTGCTGGAGTTCGGTGATGTCGAGGCGCAGTGTCGCCCGGGCCAGCGCCTCGGTGAAGTGCGGGTGCAGGCTGGGCACCACCAGCGGGGTGACGAGCTGGGCGAGGACGAGCTTGCGCGGATCGGCCAGCACCTGCAGCTCGTCGCTTTCAAGCGCCGGATCAGCGGCTGGGATGAGCGCGACCGGCACCTCGCCGGCGGTGAGCATATCGCGGGCTGCCAGCGTGTCACCGGGGATCGTGTCGATGTACTCGGCTGTGACCTCGTAGGCGTCCTCCAGCCCGCGCGGTCCGTACGGGCGGTTTCGGACGTGGGCGCCGGCGGCGACCTTGACCGGCTCGTCGATGTCGCGCAGCTCGCCGATGTCGACGATCCGATGCTCCTGACCATACTCGCGGCGGATGACGAAGCACTCATGGTCCGCCGCCTCAGCAGGAGCGAGCACACGCATATTCGTCGGCAGCGCCGACTGCAGCGCCAATTGGATCTGGGCGGTGTCGACCTCGCGGATGTCGGGCTTGAAGTACTGCAGCAGGTGGCCGCCGTACTCCGGGAACACCTCGAGTCCGCCGGCCATGAACTGCGGCAGATAGTCCTCCCGCTGACCCAGCTCGAACTTCCGCTCCACCTCTGCGCCTGCGTCTTCGAGCACCTGGGCGAAGATCTCTGCGATGACGATGTTCGAGTAGTACGACTGCGAACCCACCCGCACCAGCGTGCCCGGCTCCGGCTTCTCCTTCTGCGGGGCCCGGATGATCGGCTTGGTGAGTCCGCATCCGGACAGCAGAGCCCCAGCCGCCGCCGAGGCGGTGAGTCCGGCTGCGGTCAGAAACCGCCGCCGAGGCAGTGGAGCCATGGTCTGGGTGCCTGTCCTTTCGTGCCGGGAGGGTGAGGGTGGTTGGCTGCCGGGAGGGCTTCGGCATCGAGTCTAGCGAGGGGAGATGGACACGCGCTGGCCGCATCCCGACAGGGCGGGCGACGCTAGACTGGCGTCATGCGACGCATCGACTTCCGTCGCGCGCCCGCACTTGCCGCTTCGACGACACCAGCGGACAGTGCGCCCGCCAGACCCACACCTGTACCGTCCGCGCGGACGCAGCGGCGCAGGTGCATGGCGGCGCGATTGGCCGCCGCACTGCAGCTGAGACGCACCCTTGACCAGGCTCGGCGCCCGCTGGAACCATGAGCCTATGGACGCCTCCCAGCCCTTCACCGAACCCCTGACCCCACCTGCCGACGTCGATCCGGCCACGCTCACGATCACCGGAGACACGCCTCGGGAGCGGGGCTATGCGCGCGGGCAGGCAGCCGCGGCTGACATCGCCCGCGCTGCGTCCGGGTATTCGGCGCTCTTCACCGCCGGCCAGATTCCGCCCCAGTCCCAGCGAGATGCCGCCGAGGCCTCGCTCACCGCGCTCGAGGCGTGGGATCCCCGCCAGGTCGAGGAGCTGCGCGGGGTGGCCGCCGGTGCCGCCGCGGCCGGTGCCGCGTTCGACGGTCAGCCGCTTCAGCTGTGGCATGTGGGTCTGGTCGTCGCCCGCACCGAGATCCTCACCCTGGCTGTCGAACCGACCCCGGAATGCTCGACGATCGCCTACGCCGCGCCCGGTCGCACCCTCGGCGTGCAGACCTGGGACTGGCACGCCGAGTTCGCCGGATACTGGCACTACCAGCAGGTCAGCCCGTACGGGGAGCCGGGCCTGTCGCACGCCGGGTTCGCCGAATACGGGATGCTCGGAAAGATCGGGCTCAACTCCGCCAGCGTCGGGGTGATGCTCAACATCCTCAAGAACCGCGACGACGCAGCCGGCGGGGTGCCCGTCCACGCGCTGCTGGCCGGGGTGCTCGACCGGGCGCGCAGCGTCGAGGAGGCCCTCGACATCATCGACTCCGCCCACACCACCTCGTCCTCGGTCATCACCGTCGTCGGCTGCGATGACGCCGTCATGGTCGAGATCAGCCCGCACGGCACGTCCCGGCTGCACCACGACAGCGAGGTCGTCGCCCTCGACGGTGAGCCGGTCGGCCCCGGCGCCCCTGCCCCGAACCCCGGACGGTTCCCGTACGGGCCCGGCGGCGGAGACCGGGGGATCGCCGCCAGTGGCGGATTCCTCATCCACACCAACCACTTCATCGCGCCTGATCAACAGGACGGCGCCCTGCCGCTGTCGGCGACGAGCCGCTCCGAGGAGCGCATCAGCCTGCTCGACGAGAGGCTGCGCGGCTTCGCCGCCACCACCTCAGCTGCCGGCGGGCCGCACCCGGGTGCCGACGATCTGCTTACCCTCATGTGCACCGGCGACGGCGATGCTCCGGTGTGCACGAGCGCGGATGTGCACGCGCCGTTCGGACGGCGCACCGCCACTCTCGTCACCGTCGCCATCGACCCGAACGCCGGGACCATTCGGATGTCCCCGGGCAGCCCACGCGAGCTGTTCGGCACCGACGCGCCCGGCGCCTCGGGACCGTACGAGGGCGCACGCCGGGTGACCTTCGAGGTCGGGTGAGCGGTAGGCCGTCGTAAGACACTGAAGCTCCGGGACGCCGCAGTCCCAGCGACCGGCCGTGACCGGCCGGAGAAGGGAAGGAAGCCCGCTGTGGTCAACAGACTTCGCGACGCCAGCAGCCCGTACCTGCGCCAGCACGCCGACAATCCCGTCGACTGGTGGCCGTGGTGTGCCGAGGCCTTCGACGAGGCCCGGTCCCGCGATGTGCCGGTGCTCGTCTCGATCGGCTACTCGACCTGCCACTGGTGCCACGTCATGGCCGCCGAATCATTCGCCGATCCGGACACCGCCGCCCAGCTCAACGCCGACTACGTCAGCATCAAGGTCGACCGCGAGGAGCTGCCGACCGTCGACGCCTACTACATGGACGCCTTGCAGGCGATGCGCGGGGCCGGCGGCTGGCCGATGACTGTCATCGTCGACCACGACGGCCGGCCCTTCTTCACCGGCACCTATTTCCCGCCGCGGCCCAGACCCGGCCAGCCGGCCTTCCGGCAGGTGCTCTCGGCGGTGACCGAGACGTGGAAGACCGAACGCGACCGCGTCGACGGGATCGCCTCTCACCTGACCGATGCGCTGGCGAGCGTGCACGAGAAGGTCGCCGCGAGTCTGCCTGCCGGTACCGCCGCCGAGGCGCCGGGCGCCGAAGAACTCACCGCCGCAGTCGAGATGCTCGAGGCGAGCTTCGACTCGCGCACCGGCGGATTCGGGCCCGCCCCGAAGTTCCCGCCGCTCATGACGATCATCCAGCTCATCACCCATATCGCGCGGGTCGGGGCCGGGGACGCTGGCGGCGATTCCGGCAGCGGAGCCGAGGCCGGCAGCGGGGCGCGGGCGCTGCGCATGGTGCGCACGACCATGGCCCACATCGCCGCCGGCGGCATGCGCGACCAGGTCGAAGGCGGCATCGCCCGCTACAGCGTCGACGGCCAATGGCATGTGCCGCACTTCGAGAAGATGCTCTATGACAACGCCCTGTACGTGCGTGCGACCACCGCGTGGTTCCGGCTCGAGCAGTGGCTGGCCGGCGGGGGAGGAGCCGGTGCCAAGCTCGCCTCCCGGTACGCGGCCCTGGCTGCCCGCGAGGCCCGCGACACCATCGTCTACCTGCGCACGACACTGACCCCTGAGGGCACCTTCGCTGCAGCGATCGACGCCGATTCGCTCGACGACCACGGCCGTTCGGTCGAAGGCGCCTACTACACCGTCGCCGCTGCCGACATGCAGGACATGTTCCCCGCCGGCAGCCTCTTCTCCGCCGCTGGCAATCTTGAGGGCCGCAGCGTCGTCACCGCCCCGGCGATTCTCGACTGGCTTGACTCCGAGCAGAATGCCCAGACCCCACCATGGGTGGGTGAGCAGGTTGAAGCCGACCGGCAGCTGCTGCTCGATATGCGCGCCGAGCGGGCCTTCCCGCATGTCGATGACAAGACGGTCACCGAGTGGAATGCGCTCGCCGTCACCGCCCTGGCCGAGGCCTCGCTCGTTTTCGCTGAGCCCGACTACGCTGTGACCGCGCGCGAGGTGTTCGCCGCCCTGCTAGCCACCGCCGACCTTCCGGCCGGGCGGCTGCCGCGCAGCTCTTCGGGTGGGAAGCCCGGTGACAATGCCGCAGGCCTGGCTGACTGGGCGGCCGTGGGCCGTGCCGCGATCGCACTCGAGCTCCTCGATGCCGGTCGCCGCCACGAAGTCGGCGGCAACCTCGGCGTCGCCGTCGCTGCTGCCCGGCATATCCGCTCCCACTTCATCGACACGAGCAGCGAACCGATGCGCTGCACCGACGGCACCGACCCGGTCATCGGCATCAGCACCTCCGACCCGGTAGACAACGTCACCCCGGCGGGCCGGACCGCGGCCGCGGAGCTGTTCCTGCTGCTGGCCGAACTCATCGTCCCGGCCATCGGCTGGCGGGAGCCCGGTGCTGGAGAGTCCGGTGATGCCAATGATCGCGAGGGTGATGGGGACCGCTGCGGTGACGGCGGCCGCATTGGGGACGGCACAGGCAGCGGCGGCCGGTCAGAGACCGGCGGCACGCAGCGGTCACGCAGGGCTGCCGAACTCGGGGCGGAGGCCAGCGACATCGTCTACGGCCTGCTGAGCGTCTACCGTCCGCTCATCCAGGAGGCTCCGCGCGGCTGCGGCTGGGCGCTGTACCTGTCTGAACTCCTCGAATCCCGCATGGTGCACGTCACGACCGCCAGCCGCATGCTCGCCGAGCGCGCTGCCAGGTATCCGCTCGTCGCCGTCGTCGAGATCGCAGCAGAAGGCCCCGGCGGATCCGTGCCCGAATCAGGGGCCACAGTCTGCCGGGACGCCATCTGCCTGCCGCCGCTGCCCGACGAGCAAGCACTCGCCCGGCAGCTCGACCGGCTCTCCCCGCTGCGCAGCTGAGCTGCGCTGGGAAGCAACCACCGCCTCGGGAACGGAGCCGAAACCGGTGTTCGCGGGCAAGAATCTGTCAGCTGAGCCCTAACCGGTCCTTGCACCAGCCGCACTACTCGAAGTCGGGCACATGCGACAGCGCCTCCCAGTAGTAGTCGATCTCGTCCTTCCAGTAGTAGTCGATCTCGTCCTGGTCCTGGCATGCGACGGTGAACGAGATCGCTTCGGAGAGCTGGAACGCCGGGCCGCCGTCGAGGCAGATGAACGAAACCCCGTTGAGGACGAACTCCCCGGTGAGCGCTTTGCCTGCATGCCGGCGAAGTGCTCACTGAGGGACTCCTCGAGGTATCCGGCCGCGGAGACGATGCGTTAGCTGGGGAAGGCGCTGACGTAGTACTCCATCTCCTCCCTGGCATGAGAGTCGAACCACGGGCATCGGCTGATCGGAAGGGTGGGGGTGATCGCGTTTCCCTACTGTGATGGGCGATTGTGACCGGGTTGGTCACAGCTCGTTGAGCATGAAGGTGGCGCCCTGCGGATCGGCGACCGGGCAGAAGCGGCCGAACGGCGACTGTCCGATCTCGCCGGTGGCAGCGCCGAGGCGCTGGGCGGTCTCCAGTGCCGCGTCGAGATCTGAGCAGCCGAAGAAGATCGACCACGTCGACTCCTGGAACTGCGGTGGCATGGCCGCGGCGTCGACGAGTCCGCAGACGGCTCCGCACTGCGTGCCATCGGGCAGTGTGCCGGTGACCGAGCCGTTGGTGGCGTAGCGCGGGGTGCCCTCCGGCCTGCCGTCCATCTCCACAACGGACCAGTCGAAGACTTCGCGGTAGAAGTCGACCGAGGCATCGAAGTCGGTGCTGCGGCATTCGAACCAGACCGGCGTGCCGTGTGTGAGCGGGAGCTCGAAGCCGGTGATCTGGTTCGGCTGCCAGGCGTTCAGGCCCGCGCCGGAGGGATCGGCCATGACGGACATCGAGCCGGCATCGCCGACCTGGTTGTTGTCGATGTACACGGTGCCGCGCTCGCGAGCCTTCTGCACAGTCGCGGCGAGATCGTCGGTGTGAAGGTAGACGTCGAATCGCGTGGGGATCTCACCGTCTTCAGGGCAGGTCATGCCGGAGACATCCATGAGCCCGCCGACGGTGCTGCCGTCTGCGGTGATGAGGTGGTAGTGGTTCATTTCGGCGCCGAGGTCGTTGAACTCCCAGCTGAAGAGCTCTCGGTAGAAGTCGAGGGAGCCGTTGAGATCATGGGTTCCGAGGTCGAGCCAGCAGGGAGCGCCGGTGCGGTACTGAGGTGACATGATGCAATTCCAATCGCAGGAGGGCCATCGGTCACGGCCTGGTGATGCCAATCTATGGCGGTTCGGTGTGGTGATGTGTGTCCGTTTTTGCGGTCGTGCCGATCAGCTGCGGATCAGCGCGATGGAGCCAGCACCGGCAGGGCCGCCAGCATAGGGACCGACGGCTCTGGTGCTGGGCCGAAGGCCAGGGTGATGTGCCCGGCTGTGGTCACCGGCGTTCCGTGGATGGCGACGACGGGAGCTGATGGTGCCAGGTGGTCGACCACCTCGGCGGCGGCGTCGACACTGAAGCCGAGCAGCCACGGGGCGCCAGCGCACAGCGGCAGGCGAATGCGCTGCTGACCGCGGCACAGCACTCCGGCCGCCGGCAGGCCGATGGGTGCCGGAGTCGGGAACCACCCGATCCAGGTCAGCGGCGGAAGGCGCAGCCCCGAAGGCGGTGCGCCGACGTCGATGGTGACGTGTGGGGCTGAGGCGTCGCCGATTGAGAACGGGGCCGGTGAACGGTCGGCGACCTGATCGGCGAGTGTTCGGAAGGCAGCTGGGCTGGTGCCGACGGCCTCGCGGAACCGGCGGGTGAACGAGGACACGGAGGTGAAGCCGACCTGTGTGCACACGTCGACGACGGCGTCATCGCCGGTCAGCAGCAGGTTCTTGGCGGCGTGGAAGCGCAGCGCAGCGAGGAACCGGCCAGGCGGAGTGCGCGTGGCGGCGGCGAACATGCGGTTGAAGTGGAAGGGACTGTAGCCGAGGTGGTCGGCGATGTCGGCAACGCTGATGTCCTCCGCAAGGTGCTCCATGGCGAAGGCTGCAGCGCGCTTTGCCGTGTCGGTGCTCACATTTGTGACAGTACTCCGTGGGCGGGTGCTTGTCACTGGTGGATTCGGATCGCGGGGTGGCCGGGCGGTTCCGGCCGGCTTCGGTCGCGGAGCTGTGGGGTCAGCTGGCGCGGCTGGCGTGAACGGGGGGATTCCGGCGTCGGCGGATGAGTGCGGCGCGCACGTCGTAGGCGACCCGGCTCATGTCGCTGCGGCGGGTGACCCGGATGACGATCCAGCCGAGCTGCTGGAGTGTCTGCAGGCGGGCGATGTCGCGGTTGTACTGATCCTCGTCGTCGCGGTGGTGGTCGCCGTCGTATTCCACCGCGACCTTCTCGCGTCGGTAGGCCATGTCGAGCAGATAGCAGTAGCCGGTGGAGGGATTCTCGACGCTGACGCAGACCTCGGGTTCGGGCAGGCCAGCGTCGACAAGGCTGAGGCGCAGGCGGGTCTCCTGCGGTGAGTCGACTCCGGGCCGGGCCCGGTGGAGCGCCTCGATGGCGAGTCTGCGGCCGGGGTAGCGTCGGGTGCCGGTGATGAGGTTCGACAGTTCGACTGGGGTGAGCTGGGGTGGGCCGTGCCAGCGGCCAAGGACAGCGTCGAAGCACTGAACGAGTTCGAGGAATCCGATCTGGCCGGCGAGGTCGAGAAGAGTCTGTCCGATAGTGGTGAATTGGAAGGTTGCCATCGTGAGGAGCTTGATGGCTCCGGCCTGGCGACACTTGACCCACGGGCGCTTGATAACTGTTGCGGATCGTTCGACGGTGACTTCCAGTTTGCTGGACGTTCCCCGAAGTGGGAGCCCGTGGAGATTCGCTGCAGAACGGTGAAAGACTACCGCGTGCGGTGCCACGACAGCCAGTGCCGTCGCCATCTCGAAGGTGCGAAGCCAGTCTTCACCGGCCCAGATAGGGATGCCGAGAGCGGTCGGCCCGTCTGGGTGGTCGTAGATGCCCTTCCCGTAGCGAGACTGGAGTTGACGCCGTCGATACCCGGTGAGGTTCCGTTGGACGAGGAACTCGTAGTCGGCGAACTGCGGGACGGATGCTCTTTTCAGACGTTGAGAGCGGCTTCGCGTGCTCATGAGGACAGCTTCATCGGCTGCAACCGGGATTGGAACGGCCCGGCCAAATCTGTGGATGACGGCCTTTCAGGCTGCCCGGCCCACTTATCGACGTTGACTACCACATCGAGCGAGTTCAGTGTGGTACTCAACGACTACGTTTGCCCGGATTCATAGTCATTGAGTACCACTTCGACGAACCTGGATGTGGTACTTAACGCACACCGGTGAAATCTATTGCCGCCGGTGCCCGATTCCGACGAGTGCGCTCGTATTGAGAGGTGAACCCATCGCAGTGGAGGCTGGCGAGGAAGTCCGCCCGAATCTCCTCAACCTGGTCTGCACTCAGCCCGGTGCACGTGCTGCTGAACCCTGATCCCGTGATGACCAGCCAGGCGAGTTCGTCATCGAGCTTCGGGGCGAGTCGGGAGTTGTCAGCGGCGGCGTCGGTGAAATGCTGCGAGTCGACCATGGTCGCACTGCAGAACCGGGCCGCCGAGGGCGATCAAGCGCCGATCGGCATATTTGGGGCCGGTGCGCCCTCGCGTCAGTCGCCGCCGCGTCAGTCGCCGCCGCCTCAGGCCCCTCGCGTCAGTCGCCGCCGTGTCAGGCCCCTCGCGTCAGTCGCCGCCACCTCAGGCCCCGCCCATGTAGGCATGTGCAATGTGGAACATGTCGTGCACGTCGGTGATCGCGCACATCTCGCGCGCCGAGTGCATGCTCCACAACCCGATGCCGATGTCGACGGTCGTCATGCCCAGCCGAGTCGCCGTCAGCGGGCCGATCGTCGAACCGCACGGCATCGAGTTGTTCGACACGAACTCCTGGTGGGCGACATCGGCAGCATCGCAGGCGGCGGCGAAACGGGCGGTGCCGATCGCATCGGTGGCGTAGCGATGCTGGGCGTTGATCTTCAGCAGCGGTCCGGCTCCCAGGCGCGGCCGGTTGACCGGGTCGTGGCGCTCGGGGAAGTTCGGGTGCACGCCGTGTCCGGTGTCGGCGGAGAAGCAGATGGAAGACGCCATCGAGCGCAGGTACATCTCCCGGCCCGCCGCCGCGCTGCCTCCTGAGTCGCCATCCCCGGCGGCTGCGGCGACGATCCGCTCGGTGATGTCGGCGAGGAACGGCCCGCAGGCGCCGGAACGGGTGTTGGAGCCGACCTCCTCATGGTCGAAGGCCGCCAGCAGTGGGATCTCACTGATCTCAGACGGGTCGATGAGCGCGAGCGCGCTCATCCCGGCATGCACGGATGACAGGTTGTCGAGTCGGGGGCTGGCGAGGAACTCATCGTGCAGCCCGAAGGTCGCCGGCTCCTGCGCGGCGATCGTGACGACATCGAATCCGGCGACGTCGGCGGCCTTGACCCCAGCCGAGGCGGCGAGCACCTCGAGCACATCGGTGCTCTGCATCCCGTCGCTTCCGGCCAGCCCGGTGAGATCCTCCAGGCCAATGACCGGCTGCAGGTGGCGCTGCTTGTCGAGCGCGAGCTTCTGGTTGACCTCACGGTCGAGGTGGATCGCCAGCTGCGGAATTCGGGCGATCGGCTTCGTGCGCGCCAGTACCGTCTGACCACCATGGGTCACGAGCCGCCCGGCGAGGCTGAGCTCCCGGTCGAGCCACGAGTTCAACAGCGGGCCGCCGTAGATCTCGACGCCGATCTGCAGCGCGCCCTCAGTCGTGAACCCCGGGTTGGGCTTGAGCTTGAAGGCCGGAGAGTCGGTGTGCGTGCCGAAGACCCGGAACACCGGGGCCGAGGCGCCGCTCACCTTGCCAGCGCCGCCCGCGTTCCCAGTACTATCACCAGCACCGCCTTCGGGCATCACCCAGGCGATCGCCGCGCCGTCGCGCACGACGACGTACTTCCCGCCTGCGCGCAGCTGCCAGGCATCGGCCTCGTCAAGCTCGCTGAACCCGGCCGACACAAGCCGCTCGCGCACATTGGCCGCCGCGTGGAACGACGACGGCGAGGCGTAGACGAAGGAGGACAGGTCGGCAGCAACGGTGCTCGGCGCAGATTCAGTCGTGATGCTCATACGTAGTAGCGTAGTCAATCGTGCTCTCGGTTCTCATGCGCCTGTTCGGCTGGACCTACATCCCGATCTCCGTCATCGCCAAGCTGCCCTTCGCGATGTCGGTCGTCGCCGTGCTCACAGCCGTCGCAGCCACCCGCGAGAGCTACACACTGGCCGGCTCGACCGCCGCGCTCGTCGGCCTCGGCACTGCGATCTCCGGCCCGCTCATCGGCGCGGCCGCCGACCGCTGGGGCCAGCGCATCGTCCTCATCATCACCGCGCTCGCCAACGCTGCCGCGCTCTTCGGCCTCGCCGTCGCCCTCCGCCTGGAGGTCACCACCCCGGTTGTGCTCGCCGCCGGCATGGCGATCGGCCTCACCAGCCCGCAGGCCTCCTCGATGGTGCGCACCCGCTGGCTCTACGCCATCCGCGCCACTCTCACCGGCACCGATGCCCGCAAGGTCACCTCGAAGGTGCTGTCCTACGAGTCGATGACCGATGAGCTCGTCTTCGTCTTCGGCCCGGTCATCGTCGGCATCGTCGCCGTCGCCCTCGGAGTCGTCGTCCCGCTCGACTTCGCCGCCGCGCTCACCGGCCTCGGCGTCCTAGCCTTCGCCGTCCACCCCTCGGCGCGCTTCACCACCGGCCACGTCCGCCAGCCGGCCTCCGCTCCCGAGGCGGCCGGTGCCTCGCAGCCGGACGTCGCCTCCCCGACGCGCGCCGGAGCCAGCCAGCAGACAGAAACCGCCGCCCAGCCTGCACCCGCCGCCCAGCCTGCACCCGCCGCCCAGCCTGCACCCGCCGCCCAGCCTGCACCCGCCGCCCAGCCTGTACCCGCTGAGCCGACACGCCCGGCCCCGGTACGCGAGATCTACCGTCTCATCGTCCTCGTCCCGGTGCTCGGCATGACGAGCATCGGCGTGTTCTTCGGTGCCTCGCTCACCTCGCTGAGCAACTTCATGGAGCGCTTCGGCCAGGCCGATGCCGCTGGCATCTACTACGGCATCATGGGGGTGGGCTCGGCGATCCTCGCACTGTCGGTTGTCCTGCTGCCCGATCGCTTCACCTTCACCGCCCGTTGGCTGGTCTTCGGCTCCCTCGCACTCGCCGGCTCGATCGTCATGCATGTCGTCTCCGCCCCGCTCGACGTCGTGCTGCCGCTGGTCATCATGGGCTGCGGCATCGGCCCTGCGCTTGTAACCCTGTACTCGATCGCCTCGGATGTTGCCCCGTTCGGGCGGACCACCACCGTCATGGCGATGATGTCGACCGGCGTGGTCGTCGGCCAGTCGGGATCCTCGGCACTCACCGGTGTCATCATCGACCGGTTCAGCTATGTGGAGGGCTTCCACATGATCACCGTCGCCACCACGCTGCTCGTCTGTCTGGGCGTTGTGCAGCTGCTGGCAAACCGACCCGAGCACCGCCGCCGCAGCACCCGCATCGCCTAGGATAGGACTAGCCGCCAGCCCGAACGGCTGACGGCCGCTGACCGCGCACCCCTATGCGAGTTCGAGGAGCCCTGTGGAACAGTACAGTGCCGAGTGGCAGGCGTGGCATGATGCCCGCATCTCCGATCTCGCCACCCCATTCGGGTGGCTGAGTGTCACTGGGCTCACGTGGCTGACGTCGTCGCAGCCGGTCACCTGGCCCGAGGCGCCGGGCACCTTCACCATGGACGGCGACTGGGTGCACTTCACCTTGGCTGTCGGGGTGTCGGCCGGTCCGAGCAAGGCCGCACTCGAGGTCATGAGCCGCCCGGCCGGACAGCGCTCCGGGGGAGATGCCGCCCATGATTCGATTCCGGCGCGCGCCTCCCACCCCTCCGCCGAGGTGAGGGTCGACTCTTCGGAATCGATGTCGGCCAGGCTCGATGATGGGGAGTCGCTCAACTGGTTCGTCGTCGACCACATCACCTATGAGCTCCTCCGCCGCGACGGGAACTACGGGATTCGCCGGCGGGATTCGAAGGCCCCGCTGCTGCAGCGCTTCATCGATATCCCGACCTTCCCGCTGAGCCGGGGGTGGATCGTCTCCGGTGTCTTCACCCCGTATCCCGATCCGGAGCAGCGCCGCATCGCCACCGCTTGCCCGGGCTTGGAGCTCGATGAGCAGCTTACGGGCGAGGTTCGGTTCACACTGTGCGATGTCGAGTATGTGTTCAAGACCTCCGGCAGCCCAGATCACGGTCTGCATATCAACTTCCACGACTACACCAACGGCCGCACGACGGCGACCTGGCGGCGCATCAACCTCGGACTGCCTGATGCTCAGGGTCATGTCATCATCGACTTCAACCGCACGATCAACTACCCGTTCGCCTTCATTCCGCACGCCACCTGCCCGGCGCCGGTGCCGGAGAACGTGTTGCCGATTGAGCTGCAGGCTGGCGAGCGCCTGCCGACACAGACGCTGTCGGAGTCCGGGATCAACACGCCGGTGCTGTTCATCGACCTGTCTCCGGAGATCGAGATCGGTGGGGTCATCGACCTGTGGACCGAACTCGGTCTCGACGTCACTCTCGTCAACCGCGACGAACCGCTGCCGCCGCTGCCCGGTTTCGCTGCCCTCGTCGTCTTCTGCTGGGGGCCCACAAGCGAGGTCCGCACTGAGCTCATCACCGAGATCGTCGAAATGGTCTCCGATGCGATGGCCACCCGGATCCCGGTCGTCGCCGTCGGCACCGCTACCACGATGCTCGCCGCCGCTTCGCTCGACGGTTCGCTGACAGCCGGGCGGATCACCTTCGAGAAGACCGCCGACAGCCTCGGGCCGATTCCGCTGGCTGTCACCGACACCGTGGCTGAGGACCGGCTGTTCCGCAACAACATCTCCCGCCTCGACCCTGACGGCGTCGGCTACATCGTCATCGACCGCGCCGAGGGCGAAGAGCTGCCGGCCGGGCTCAACGGCGACGCGGACCGTGACGAGGCCCGCCTCGAGGCGCAGCGGACCTTCGGCGCTCATGAGGTCGCCTGGCGCGATCTGGCTGAGCGGTTCGCGCGTCTCCTGCACACCACCATGTGACAGCTCCTGCCAGCACCGGCGGAATCCAGTGCGAGCGGTTGACCGGTGGGCATCGTTCCAGGAGTCGATGACCGCCTGCCGGTCGAGGATTCGGCTCTGCGTGAGAACCATGAGGCCGTCGCTGGTCAGGACCTGTCCGTCGAAGTCCGCGCCAGTGCTCTCGCAGAGGGACTTCCATTCCTGGTGTTCGGGTTCGAGCAGTTCGCTGAGCATGGTGGCGGGCTTCTTCGCTTCGCGGAGTTCCAGCCTACTGCCGAATGGTGCAACAGAACGATGGCGCGACAGAACGATGGCGCGACAGAACGATGACGTGACAGAACCCGGCCCGCGATGCGCGGACCGGGTTCTGTCGGGTTCGAGCTCAGCAGCCGCCGTTAGGCTGACGCGCAGCCTCCGGCAGGCTGACGCGCAGCTGCAGACTCAGTCTCACACCCAGATGTGGACGCGCTCCTCCGGCGGCAGGTACATCGGGTCGCCCTCGCTGACGTCGAAGGCCTCGCTGAAGGCGTCGATGTTCTTGACCACCTGGTTGCAGCGGAACTCCTCGGGCGAGTGCGGGTCGACGCTGAGCCGGCGCAGCCGCTCCTCCTTGCGCATCTTGATCCGCCAGGCCTTCGCCCAGGCGTAGAAGAACTGCTGCTTCTCCTCGGTGGTGACCTCGCGGCCCTCGTCGGCTGCGGCGATCGTCAGTGCCTTGTACGCGATCGACAACCCGCCGACATCGCCGATGTTCTCCCCGATCGTCAGTGCACCGTTGACGGTGTGCTTGGAATCGAAGCCGGCGGGCGCGAGCACATCGAACTGGTCGATGAGCGAGCGGGTGCGCTCCTCGAAGCGCTGCCGGTCTTCAGCGGTCCACCAGTCGACGAGGTTGCCGGTGCCGTCGTAGCGGGAGCCTTGGTCGTCGAAGCCGTGGCCGATCTCGTGGCCGATGACCGCGCCGATCGCTCCGAAGTTCACGGCATCCGGGGCGTCGACATCGAAGAACGGCGGCTGCAGGATCGCCGCAGGGAAGACGATCTCATTCATCACCGGATGGTAGTAGGCGTTGACCGTCTGCGGGGTCATGAGCCATTCGGTGCGGTCGATCTCCTCACCGATTCGCCCGACGTGCCGGTCGTGCTCAGCCTCGGCGGAACGGCGGATGTTGCCGAGCAGGTCGTCGGCGCGGATCTCGGCCGGGTACTCCCGCCACACATCTGGGTAGCCGACCTTCGGCGTGAACTGAGAGAGCTTTCTCAGCGCCCGCTGCTTCGTCTCCTCACCCATCCAGTCGAGGCTCTTGATCGAGGACTCGTAGGCGCGGATGAGTTTGTCGACCAGCTCGCTGATCGCCTCCTTCGCCTCGGGCGGGAACTCCTGGGCGACGTAGAGCTTGCCGACAGCCTCACCGAGCAGCCCCTCCACCAGGCTGACGCCGCGCTTCCAGCGCTCACGCAGCTGCGGAGTGCCCGAGAGCGTCCGGCCGAAGAAATCGAAGTTCTCCTCGACGATCTCATCGCCCAGCGCACTGGCCGAGGCGTTGAGCAGGGCGAACATCATCCAGCCCCGCAGCACCCCGACTGGCGTGTCGGCCCACACCCGGCCGGCGCCGGTGAGGAAGGAGGGCTGGCTGACGATGAGGTAGTCGGCGTGCTCGATGCCCGCTCCGGCCCGCCATGCGTCGAGGTCGAAGCCGCGGACGAGGTCGGCGACCTCGGGTACGGTGAACCGGTTGTAGGTCTTTTCCGCGTCCCGATTGGTGACCCGGTCCCAGTGGTGTTCGGCGACTGCGGTCTCGAACGCGAGGATCTTTTCGGCCAATTCCTCACCGGTCATCCCGGTGTGTTCCTGCAGCCCGGCCAGCTCGGACATCCGTGCGATGTGGGCGCGGAACTTCTCACGCAGTTCGGCGTTGTCCTCACCGCGGTAGTACGACTCATCGGGCAGGTGCAGGCCCGACTGCACGATGTACATCGCGTAGACGTCGGAGTCCTTGGCATCGGCGCTGACGAACCCGCCGAGCAGACCGCCGCAGCCTTCGCGGTCGAGCTCGCCCATGAGGCCGGCGAGCTCGCCGTGGTCAGCGGCGGCTTTGATGCGCTCGAAGCCCTCACGCAGCGGAGAGATCCCGAGCGCGTTGATCCGCTCGGTGTCCATGAACGAGGTGAACAGATCGGCGATCTTGGCCTCTTCGCTGCCCGGTGCCGGGGAGGAATCGGCTAAGCCGGTGATGAGGTCGCGAACCTTCTCCTCGGCAGCGTCGTAGAGCTCGCGCATCGCGCCGTCGCCGGCACGATCGTCGGGGATTTCGAACTCGTCGAGCCAGGCTCCGTTGACATGGCGAAACAGATCGTGGGTGGCGGCGACGTCGGGGTCGCCGTGCGGCAGCGAGATGTCAGTCATGGCTCCAACCTATCGCCTGCCCGCCGGGTTGTGGACGGTGGGAACCGGATTTCCGTGCCCGAGGCGGTGGGCACCTCAGCGTCAACAGTCTTCTCTGCGGTATGCGGTCGGCTGCGGTATGTGGTCGGCGAGCAGTCTTCTTCTGCGGTCGGTGCTCGGCGATGGGGTCGGCAGGATCGTCAGGGTCGTTCTGCGTCCCACCCCAGAGCTCCGCGGATGAACGCGGCCTGTCCGGCGTGCTGGGCGGCGTCGTCGATGAGCGAGACGAGCCGGGTGGCGCGGGTGACAGGGGGATCATAGGAGTCGTCGACGACATCGTCGAGGTCGTCCGGCTGCAGACCGCTGATGCTGGTGGACAACGCCTGTTCGACTGCGTCGAGATAGTCGCCCAGCGTCTGCGGATCGTCGATGCGCACGCGGGATGCCTCCGCGACGCTCTGCCCGAGACCGAAGCCCTCGGCGGGCAGCCCCAGGCGCGTGTGAAAGGCCTGCTCAGTCCACACCTCGGGAGCGGACGAGAGCGCCGCAAGCTGGACGTCGACCTCGCGCCCGGAGTGCCACAGCAGCCAGGCGATCGAGTTGGTGCCCGGCACCACATGGGTGTTGAGGTCATCGACGGTGATGCCGTCGAGCACCTGCCGACAGACCTCGAAGGGGCGGGAGAGCATGTCCGTAAGTATGGTGATGGCATCCACAGCGTCCTCCTCTGCGCACCGCCGGCCGGCTGATGACTCCGATTCTAGCGGCCATGCCTCGCTGGCCGGCAAGACCTGCGCAGGCGGAACCCCGAAGCCCGGGACAGGGTCTTGTTAGGAAACCCGGGACAGGGTCTCGTTAGGAAACCCGGGACAGGGTCTCGTTAGAGTGGGAGAAAGCGACTGCGCTTGCGCACGCGGCGACGATGACGACCGGCAGGAGGGCGGCCGGTGAGCCGTCAGGCGAGGTGTGGAAACCGCTGAAGCGTCCCGCAGCTGGGACCTGCGGCCGTGGGGATATGCACCTGCGACGTACCGCTGGTGCCGAGACAGGCACCTGCTGAGAAGAGAGGACACATGAGCACGGGCCACGACGCCACGACATCCACACAGCCCAGGGGGAGCGGACCGGTGCAGGCGAGTGCCGTCTTCGTGTGCACCGGCAACATCTGCCGCTCGGCGATGGCGGAGCGGATCGCAGCCGCTGAACTGGCTGATCTGCCGGTGCGCTTCGACTCAGCCGGCATCAGCGACGAAGAGCAGGGCAACCCGATCGATCCGCGGGCCGAACACGTGCTGCGCGAATACGGCTACGACACCGCTGACCACTCCGCCCGCCAGCTGACGCCGGAGTGGCTGGCCGACCGCGACCTCGCGATCGTCATGACTGAACGGCACCGCCAGGCCACTGAACGGCTGCTGGGCTCCGTTCCCGCAGCGCAGCGCCCGCAGGTGCGCATGCTGCGCTCCTACGATCCCGCCTGCCGAGACGCTGCGGGCTCGGACCTCGATGTCTTCGACCCGTGGTACGGCGATCAGGACGGCTTCTACCAGACCTATGAGATGATCACTGCTGCGATGCCCGGCATCCGCTCCCATCTGCAGCAGATGCTCGGATCGTAGTGAAGCCGTAATCTGCCGACCGCCGCACATGCAGGCTGCCTCCAGGTTGGTAAGGGACAATGAGGACAGTTTCTGTCGTGATTGGAGATTCCCTTTGACTATCCGCACCTTCTCGACTCCCCTGTTGGCGATCGCCGCAGCTGTGGCCCTCGGGTTCACGCTGCTGTGGTCGGCCCCCGTCAGCGCCCATGACCGACTCGTCAGCTCCAGCCCGGAACACGGCGATGAGCTCGACTCGCAGCCCGACTGGCTGGAGCTGGAGTTCTCCGGCAACGTCCAGGACGTCGGAGCTGAGATCAAGGTGATGCATGAGGGAGCAGACGTCTCTGCCGGTGAGATCACGGTCGAGAACCGCACGGTGAAATCGGCGCTGCCCGACGACCTTTCGCCCGGTGACTACACCGTCGACTGGCGAGTCGTGTCGGAAGACGGCCACCCGATCAGCGGCACTTTCGACTTCGCCATCAAGGACGACGGGTCCGGCGGTGGCGAAGCCCAGAGCGACGACGCAGCCGGCGACGAGGCGGCTGCAGCTGAGGAGACCGCGGGTCTCGGCGGCTCGGCAGTCGACGATCCGGACCGCGAAGCCGCCGATCGCGGCGAACTCACCAGCGACGACGCCGGCGGCGTGTCGCTGCCGATGATGATCCTGCTGGGCGTCGGCGGCCTGGCCGTTGTCGCTCTGGTGGTGCTGCTGTTCATGCGCAAGCGCCAGGGTCTGCCGGGCACTGAAGGCGACGGCACCGGAGGGCCGGCTCCGCGCAGCTGAGCGAGTTCCACGTAGCCCGCATGTGAGCGGGTTCCACGCGGCCCGCATGTGAGCGGGTTCCACGCAGCCCGCATGTGAGCGGGTTCCGGTCGGGTCGCGGTGATCTTCATGCGCGGTGGCGCCCTTCACCTTCATGCTCGGTGCTGTTCCTCACGCCGCTCGCTGTCCGCGGCCGCCGGCAGCGTTGCCGCGATCCGCTCTGCGAGTGCGGTCATCACCCGTTCGGGCTCGGTGAGACTGGTCTGCACAGTGGCGATGTCGGTCATGGCGTACAACCGCACCCGAGGCGGTGACTCGTGTGCGCCGCTGTCGGCGGATACGCTGCTGCCCAGGCCGGCGAGTTCATCTGCGCTGACGTCGGCGCTGCCGCACACCACGATGCGCAGCAGACCCCGCGCCCCAGCTGCGGCGAGCACCGCTCCGGGACCTTTGCCTGACAGCGTCTGGTCGTCGATGCGGCCCTCGCCGGTGATGACGGCGTCGGCCTGTCCGAGAGCGGCGTCGAAGCCGAGGAGGTCCATGATGTAGCCAGCCCCGGGCATCGGTTCGGCGCCGAGGACGGTCATCGCCGCGAAACCGATCCCGCCCGCGGCCCCAGCCCCGGGCCGGTCGCTGTCGTCTGCCGAGCCGAGCAGACCGGCCAAGTGCGCGAGTGCGGAGTCCAGACGCCTGACCTCCTCGGGCCCGGCGCCTTTCTGCGGACCGTAGACTGCGGCGGCACCCCGTGGTCCGCACAGCGGGTTGTCGACGTCGAAGGCCAACTCCAGCCGCACTGGGGGATCGGCGCCGACGAGCCGGGGGTCGAGTCCGCTGAGGTCGATGTTCACGAGTTCCTCCAAGCCGGCGCCGCCGGGAGGGATCGGCGTGCCGGCAGCTGTGTGCAGCCGTGCCCCAAGAGCGGTGAGCATGCCGGCACCGCCGTCGGTGGTGGCTGAGCCGCCGACGCCGAGGACGATCGTGGTGCATCCGGCGTCCAGGGCAATGCGGACGAGTTCGCCGGTGCCGAGCGTTGTCGCCTGCAGCGCGGTTTCGGGGGTCGGCAGGATTAGGTTGATGCCGGAGGCCTGAGCCATCTCGATGACGGCGACTTCCCCGCGACGGGCCCAGGCTGCAGTGACCGGTGTGCCCAGTGGTCCGGTGACCTCTGCGGTGTGTTCGGTGAATCCGCAGGCGGCGACCGCCGCAACGGTGCCGTCGCCCCCGTCGGCCAGGGGCAGCGCCGAGGTGCTGTGGCCGGCGGCCTGCAATGCGGGGGCGAGGAGTTCGGCGATGCGGGTGCTCGTCAGAGTGCCTTTAAAGGAGTCGCAGGCCAGCAGAATGTGCATATCCTCACGCTACCGCCCATCCTGGACTACCGTCGGGTAATCATCGCAGGTTCCGCCGCGCAGTGAGTGCACACTGGGTCATCCCCACCTCGGATGCAAGAGAAACCTGAGGCCAGCGCACCACTGAGAGGGCGATGGAATGCCATGACAGCCACGCAATCTCTCAGCCTGGCCGCCATGGCTGCTCAACTATAACCGCTGAGTAATCCTCAGCGCCAGCGTCCGGCTGTGGTGCGGGCGGCATGCCGCAGCTGCGTTCTCAAGGGCTGGTTCCATCCGCATCGTCGTCGGTGATGGTGTTGATGACCGTGCGGTTCTGCCGCGCGGCATGGCTGCGCGTGGCCGGATCCATCTGCCGGTTGAACGCGATCGCGAGGACCGCGGCCAGGGTCGCGCAGACAGCCGGGAGGATGAGGGCGTTGCGCGCGCCGAGGGTGTCGATGATGACGCCGGAGACTGCCGATCCGATCGAGACGCCGAAGCCGAGCGCCGTGCCGATCCAGGCCAGCGCCTCGGTCAGCCGGTGCGGTGGGGCGAGCTCCTGGATGACGGAGGCGGCAGCGATGAGCGAGGGGGCCAGGGTGAGGCCGACGGCGAAGATCGTGAGCCCGAAAGTCAGCATCGAGCCTGCCAGCAGCATCGGCCAGGTGAGCGCGGCCAGGCATGTCAGTGCGGTCGCCAAACGGTGCTGAACGGGGGCCTTCCAGGTGCGCACACCGTAGAAGATGCCGGCCAGCAGAGAGCCGAGCGCCATAGCGCTCACGAGCACACCGGCCATAGGCTTGTGTCCGGATTCCTCTGCGAAGGCGACGGCGATGATGTCGAGGGCGCCGAAGTTCACACCGAGCACGGCATGGGCGACGATGACCATGAAGATGCCGAGGTTCGAGAGCACTCTGCCCTTGTCGGCTCCGCGCTTGCGCGGCTGCGGGGCCGGTTCGGTCGTCTTCTGGGAGTAGAACAGGATCGAGCCGACGATCGTCGTCACCATTGAGGCGACGATGCCGGCGGCCGGGTAGATCATCGTGGCGAGGAAGGTGACGATCATCGGGCCGGTGACGAAGAGCATCTCGTCGGCCACGGATTCCCAGCTGAAGGCGGTGTCGAGCTGTTTGCGGTCGGCGACGATCGCGTTCCAGCGGGCACGCACGAGCGAGCCGAGCGAGCCGATGGTCGCACCGCTGACGCCGGCGAAGAGGAAGACCAAGCCGATCCACCAGCGCTGGTAGACGGCCGTGAGCAGCAGCACCAGGCCAACGATGTGAATGGCGACGATCGGCAGCATGACGCGGGCCTGGCCATGGGCGTCGACGAGACGGGCGATGATCGGATTCGAGATCGCCTGCACGAGCATGAAGGCCGCAGCGACGAGGCCGGCGAGCGCATACGAGCCGTGCACGCCCTGGATGAACAGGACGATGCCGAGGCCTAAGATGGCGATAGGGAAGCGCGCGATGAGTCCCGCCAGCGAGAACTTCAATGCTCCGGGCAGAGAGAAGATCTCCTGATAGTTGCGGAACACTAGGACAGTCTATCCCGCACTCGCACCCCGGCAGACTCGGCTCCCTGGTGTGATTGGTCACCGCGGCGCCGGTCCCGAGGCGGTGGGCCGGTCGTCGACGAGATCGTCGTCTGACCACCAGCCTCAGGCGAGCTCAGGGCTGTGATCCGGTGACCCCGTCGACGACAGCCTTCGCCTCGGCCTGGACTTCGGCGAGATGGTCGGCGCCCCTGAACGACTCGGCGTAGATCTTGTAGACGTCCTCGGTGCCGGAGGGGCGCGCTGCGAACCAGGCGCTCTCGGTTGTCACCTTGAGACCGCCGAGCGCCTCGCCATCTCCTGGAGCCTCCGTGAGCTTGGCCGTGATCGGCTCGCCGGCGAGCGTATCGGCACTGACCTGCGCGGGGCTGAGCTCCTTGAGCGCGGCCTTCTGCTCGCGGGTGGCCGGGGCGTCGATGCGGGCGTAGGCGCTTTCGCCATGCTCGGCGGCCAGCCCGGCATACAGCTGCGAAGGAGTCTTGCCAGTCACTGCGGTCATCTCAGCAGCCAGCAGGCACAGCAGCATGCCGTCCTTGTCCGTCGTCCAGGCGCTGCCGTCGAAGGCGAGGAACGAGGCGCCTGCCGATTCCTCTCCGCCGAAGCCCACGTTGCCGTCGAGCAACCCGGACACGAAGTACTTGAAGCCCACCGGCACCTCATACAGTTCCCGGCCGCGGGCGGCGGCGATGCGGTCGATGATACCGCTGGTCACCGCAGTCTTGCCGATCTTCGCGCGCTTCGGCCAGTCCGGCCGGTGGGTGAAGAGGTAGTCGACGGCGGCGGCGAGGTAGTGATTGGGGTTCATGAGTCCGGCATCCGGGGTCACGATGCCGTGCCGGTCGGCGTCGGCGTCATTGCCGGTGGCGATGTCGAACCGGTTCCGGCTGTCGATGAGTGAGGCCATCGCGTGCGGCGAGGAGCAGTCCATCCGGATCTTGCCGTCCCAGTCCAGCGTCATGAACGACCATGTCGGGTCGACCTCGGCGTTGACGACGTCGATGTTGAGGTCGAGGCGATCGGCGATGATCGGCCAGTAGTCGGCAGCCGCTCCGCCCATCGGGTCGGCGCCGATGTGCAACCCGGAGCCGCGGATCGCAGCGACGTCGATGACCTTCTCCAGGTCGTCGACATAGCTGGAGGTGAAGTCGAAGTTCAGTGTCTCATCGAGGTGGAAGGCCCGCTGAAACGCCTGCCGGGGGATCTTCTCCCAGCCGGCTTCGAGCAGTTCGTTCGCCCGGTTCTCGATCCAGGCGGTCACCGACGAGCCGGCTGGCCCGCCGTGCGGGGGATTGTATTTGAAGCCGCCGTCTGACGGCGGGTTGTGGGAGGGCGTGATGACGATGCCGTCGGCCAGGCCCTGCGTGCTGCCGCGCGAGGCGTTGTGCTTGAGGATCGCGTGCGAGAGCACCGGGGTGGGGGTGTAGCCGTCGCGCTCATCGATCATGGTCGGCACTTCGGCGGCCGAAAGCACCTCCAGGGTCGTCAGCAGTGCCGGCTCGGACAGTGCATGGGTGTCCCGGGCCAGGTAGAGCGGGCCGGTGTATCCCTGCTCCCGGCGGTACTCCACGATCGCGGCCGTGATCGCGGTGATGTGCGCTTCGTTGAACGACCCGGCGCTCGAACTGCCTCGGTGCCCCGACGTTCCGAAGCTCACCCGCTGGGCGGGATCACTCGGATCGGGGACGATGTCGTGGTAGTCATCGAGCAGATCGGGGATTGAGACCAGATCCGACTCGGCTGCGGGTTCTCCTGCACGAACATTCATAGACACACTTTCTCAGAGCCCCGCGCCGAAACGTAGTCGAAAGCTGAATCATCTCGCCATGCGGCCGGCACACCGAGACCACCTCGGGTGCGGCGTCCCAGTTCGTGAGAACACCGCGCCCGAGGCAGTGGTTGGGTGGTGAGTCGGCATGCCGCTGCGGGGTCACTTGACGTGCGGTTCTTCGTCGGTATCACCGACGATCGGACGGTCGTTGTCGAGGTGCCAGGCACCCATGCCGCCGTTGACGCTGATGGCATCGAAGCCGTTCTTGTTCAGCCACTCGGTTGCGGTGCGCGAGCGCCCGCCGGAGCGGCAGATGACGTAGACGTCCTCATCCATCGGCACCTCGCCGTAGCGCACAGGCAGGTCGGAGAGTCTGATGTGCTGGGCGCCGTCGATGTGGCCGGCGGCGAACTCATCGTCCTCGCGGACATCGAGGATGTTGGCGCCCTCGGGGATCTCAGTGATGCTGCAGCTTGGAATGCTCATGCCGGCCATTCTAATCGCCGTACCTGCCGGCGGGCAGGGACAGAAGCGCACTGCGGTGAGGGGCGAGCGCAGCGCCCGTGCCTCACCGCAGTGCTAACCGCCGGCTGCGGTGAGGAGGCTCACCGCAGCCGGGTGATCAGCTGTTGTACACGACCGGCGCTGATGCTGCCGCAGCGATGGCGATGATGATCCAGACGATCGTCGACAGCACGCCGATGGCGATGAGGATGAACGAGATGATCATCGTGAGCTTCCGGTGTTCTTCGTAGCCTTCGAGCGGCCTGCCCTCGGAGTCGGTGCGCTTGCCGAAGATCGTGAGGAAGACGTCGATGATTGCCCAGATGCCCAGGCCACCGCCGGTCAGCAGCTTGGCCACGCCGGTGCCGATCCTGCCGAGGTAGAAGTGGTCGATGCCCCAGCCGCCGAGGAACTGGGCGAAGACCCATGTGAGCATGTAGGACTTCTGCGGTGTGCCGCCGTAGCCGGCGCCGGCCTGCGGGCTGCCGTAGGACTGGGCACCGTAGGCGGAGCTGGGGCCCTGGCCGGGCTGCTGGGCGACCGGACCACCGGGCTGGGAACCGTAACCGGGCTGCGGCTGTGCACCGGGCTGGGAGCCGTAACCGGACTGCAGCTGTGCATCGGCTTGCGGTTGTGCACCGGGCTGGGAGTCGTAACCGGGCTGGGCGGAATGGGAGTTGCCGGGCTGGCTGCCAGCGGGCTGGCCGTACGGCTGCGGTGAGCCGCTGGGCTGTGACGGGATGTCGGTCATGGATGATCCTCCTGTGGGTGCGCTGGGGACTCGGCCCCCATGGTACGGCGGGGTCGCCGCGCTGAAACCAGGGTGCGGCGGAGTGCTGACCCCGCTGGAGGGCACCTGCGCGCCGACGATCGGCGGCGGCGGGCGACGCCCGCCGCGCATCGGCTGATCGTGCTCACTCATGGTCCCTCCCTGTGAAATCGGCGGGGATGAGCCTCATGGCTCACTGTCGCTTCGATCGTATCCGAGCCGCGACCCGAACCCGCGCCGCTGTCCGGCTGTGTGTCAAGACTGGCACAACCGCTCCCGAGGTGACGCTCACCGCGCTCGAAGTGCTGCTCACCGGTTCTTTGGCGCTGCTCACCGCCCCGAGGCGCTGCTGACAGGCCCCGAGGCGCTGCTGACAGGTTCCGATGCGCTGCTGACAGGTCACGAGGCGCTGCTGACAGGTTCCGATGCGGCTCCCGCCTCACATGCGGCCGGTGTCGCGCAGATTGCGATGCCAGCTCAGCGCCTCATCGAGCAGATGCGGCGTATGGCGTGCGCCATCGGAGGCGGCCCAGGCCCGGTCGAAGTAGTCGTGCAGGCGCTCGCGGTAGTCCGGGTGGGCGCAGTTGTCGATGATCCTCTTCGCGCGCCGGCGCGGGGCGGTCCCGCGCAGATCGGCGATGCCGTTCTCGGTGATGACGACGTGGACGTCGTGCTCGGTGTGATCGACATGCGAGACCATCGGCACAATCGACGAGATCGCCCCGTCCTTGGCAGTCGAGGGTGAGACGAAGAAGTTGAGGAAGGCGTTGCGGGCGAAGTCGCCGGAGCCGCCGATGCCGTTGATCATCTTCGCGCCGAGCACATGGGTGGAGTTGACGTTGCCGTAGATGTCGGCCTCGACCATCCCGTTGATCGCGATGACCCCGAGCCGGCGGATGATCTCCGGATGGTTCGACATCTCCTGGGTGCGCAGCAGGACCTTGCCCTTGTACGACTCAGCGTTGGCGTTGAACTTCTCAGCCACCTCGCGCGAGAGGCTGAACGCGGTCGCCGAAACCGAATCCATCTTCCCGGTGTCGATGAGCTTGAGCAGGTTGTCCTGCATCACCTCGGTGTAGGAGTGCAGATGCTCGAACTCGGAGTCGGCCAGGCCTTCGAGCACGGCATTGGCGACATTGCCGACACCGGACTGGAGCGGCAGCAGATTCTTCGGCATCCGCCCAGCCTTGACCTCATGGCGCAGGAAGTCGATGAGGTACTCGGCCATCGCCTCGGACTTCGCATCGACCGGGGCGAAGGTGTTGTCGCGGTCCGGAGCATCGGTCTCGACGACGGCGACGACCTTGTCCGGGTCGACGCGCAGGTACGGATCGCCGATGCGCTGGGTGGGCTCCAGGATCTGGATCGGGTTGCGGTGCGGGGGCAGCTTGGTGCCGTAGTAGACGTCGTGGAAGCCTTCGAAGGCCCGCGGGTGCCAGGAGTTGACTTCGATGATGACCTTGTCGGCCAGGTCGAGCCAGGTTTTGTCATTGCCGACCGAAGAGGACGGCACGAGCAGCCCGTTGGGCAGCGCCGCCGCGACCTCGACAACGGCGACATCGAGGTTGCCGTAGAAGCCGAACCACACCTGCTGGGCCAGGTGGCTCAGGTGGGTGTCGACGTATTCGACCTCTCCGGAATTGATGCCTGCGCGCATGTCCGGGTCCGTGTTGAACGGTGCCCGCAGGTGCACGCCCTTGGACTTGGCGAGCACTCCGTCGAGCTCATGTGCGGTCGAGGCGCCGGTGAGCAGCCCGATGCTGAACTCGTCGCCGGCGGCGTGCGCCTTCTCGATCTGCTCGGCGAGTGCACCGGGGACGGCTTTGGGGTAACCGGAGCCGGTGAAGCCGCTCATGGCGACGTTGTCGCCGTTGCTGATGTGGGTCGCGGCCTCGTCAGCGCTTGTCACCCGCTGGGCCAGAATGGGGCATGTGATACGGGACATGTACCCATTATCTACCTGCCAGCAGATGCGTTTCACTCAGGTCAGCCTGAATGTCCTAACGCAGGGAAAGCGGCCCGGGCGTCCGTCCGGACCGGCACTCCGCATGCCTGGGGGTGACCGGTTCAGTCGTCGGGCGGAGCGATGAAGTCGAGCTCCTCGGCCACAGCCAGGGGATGTTCCATCAGTCTGTCGAGCTCGGTGTCATCGGGGGAGTGGCCGAGCAGCCGCAGGCAGTACTGCAGATACGTCCGCTCCAGTTCGGCCACGCTGATCGGCCCGTCCGCGCGGTACCACAGTGCGATCGAATTGCAGATCGAGAGCACCGCCCGGCCGGCCAGCTCAGCGTCTTCGACATCGAATACCCCGGCTGCCTGGCCGGCTGCGATCCGGTCGTTGAGCACTGCACGGGAGGCGCGCTGCTGTTCGTGGATGACCTCGAACTTCTCCGCATCCAGGCGTTCGGTATCGCGGACGACGACCCGGGAGATGAGCTGGTTGTGCGCCCGGTAGCGCACGAGCAGCCGGACGACAGCTGCGGTCTGGTCGATCGGGTCGTCCCCGGCGTCGGCGATGACGCGGGTGGCGGTTTCGATGTAGCCGGCAAACGCCGAGCGGATGAGCTCGAAGAGGGCATCCTGCTTCGAGGGGAAGTAGTAGTACAGTGCCGACAGGCTCAGGTCCGCCTCTTGGGCGATGTCGCGGATCGAGGCGCCGTCGAAGCCCTTCTTGGCAAAGGTGTTGCGGGCGGCGGTGAGGATGACGGACCTGCCGTTGGACGATCGCATGCTGGCTCCTGACGTGTCTCGATTCGCGGGGGCCAGGCGGCGCAGGCGGCAGCCGGGGCGGCGCACCTCGTCGTGGCCCGCTTTCAGTCTAGCGGGCATTCTATCGAGCAATCGCTCAATTTCTTCATCCGTGCCCGAGGCGGTGGCCGGCCGCCGTGCCCGAGGTGCCGGTCGCCGGCGGGTGCCTGCGTGCGGGTGGTCCTCTTGACAGCGGCCGCCCGGCCTCCATATTTTGAATGTAGACGAACGTTTGTTCACAAGGAGGTTTAGGGTGGTCGACAAGGAGCAGCAGCCGGAGCACAGCTCAGTCCCGGCAGGCATCGACGCCGAGCGGGTCGGTGCATGGATCGCCGAACACCACGGTGCCGACCCCGGCAGGCTCAGCTATGAGGTCATGTCGGTCGGCCGGTCGAACCTCACCTACACGGTCCGGCATGACGGTGAGCCCCGCTGGGTGCTGCGCCGTCCGCCGCTGGGCCACACCGGCGGCAGCGCCCACAACGTCGCCCGCGAAGGCCGCATCATGGCGGCGCTGAAGGACACCGACGTGCCGGTCGTCAACGTCTTGGACATCGTCGACGATGAGAACGTCCTCGAAGTCCCCTTCGTCTTCATGGACCACTGCGCCGGCTTCCCCCTCAACACCCCCGACGACCTCGGTCGCATCCCTGCTGACCAGCGCCGGCAGACCGCCTTCAACCTCGTCGACTCACTCGCCGCCATCCACCGCGTCGACATCGATGCCGTCGGCTTGGGCGACTTGCGCCGGCCCGGCGGCTTCGTCGAACGCCAGCTGCGCCGCTGGCTGGGCCAGTACGAGGCGATCACCACTCGCGACCTGCCGGCCATCCGCGAGGTCCACGCCGAACTCGTCGCCCGCATGCCCGATGACTCCCAGGCCGCCGTCGGCCTCGTCCACGGCGACTTCAAACCCAACAACGCGATCTTCACCCCTGCCGGCGAGATCGCCGCGATAGTCGACTGGGAGCTGTCAGCCATCGGCGAGGTCGTCACCGACCTCGGCTACCTGGTGGCGATGCTGTACTCGGATCCGAAGCTCACCCACATCTGGGTGCCGAGTGTCGCCGAGGGCTTCCCGGAGAAGTCCGAGCTCATCGCCCGCTACGAGGAATCCGCCGCCCGGGAGGCCGCCCACGTCGACTACTACGCCGGCTTCGCACTGTGGAAGCTCGCCTGCATCTCCGAAGGCGTCTACACCCGCATCCTCAAAGGCCAGATGGGCGACACCGGATTCGACCCCGAACAGGCCGGGCAGGGTGTTGAGGAGCTCGCCCTCGCCGGACTCGACCTCATCACCGGCAGCCGATGAGCAGCTTCCTCGGCCGCACCCTCGGCGCCGCCCTGCTGACCCGCGGCACCGACTGCCTCGATGTATTCCTCATCCGCCACGGCCAGCAGACCCGGCCCGGCCCCGACGCCCCGGAGGCCGCCTCCTACGACCCGCCGCTGTCCGATACCGGCCGCGCCCAGGCCGAGGCCGCCGCCGACGCCCTGGCCGCCCACCCGATCACCGCGGTCTACGCCTCTCAGCTCGCCCGCGCCCATGACACGGCCGCCGCGATCGCCGCCCGCCACCGCCTCGGCGTCGGGGTCGATGAGCGGCTGGCCGAGGTGGGGATCTTCCAGCAGGTGCCCGCCCACCTCAGCTTCGAACAGGCCGTCGGAGCCCAGGCCGCGGCCGAGGCGGCGGAGACGATGGTGCGCACCCGCAAGTGGGATGCCCTGCCGCTGGGCGAGGGCTCGCAGGCCTTCCGCACCCGCGTGCACACCGCGATCTGGGAGCTGGCCCGCCAGCATCTGCCCGAACCGGGCACTGCGGCACAGGCCCGCGCGGCGGCTGAGCAGAATGGTGAACCGGTCCCGCACCCGCAGGCAATCGCCATCGCCTGCCACGGCGGGGTCATCAACGCCTTCCTCGCCGAGGAGTACGGGCTGGAGGCCGACTTCCTCTTCCGGCCCGCCCATGCCGGGATCACCCGGGTGCGCTTCGCCGCCGACCGGGCGGTCATGCTCACCGGAAACGAACTCGGCCACCTCGAAGACCGCGACCTGCTGACCTTCTGATCACCACCGCCTCGGGCGCGGTAAGGATCATCGCTGGGACTGGGCCGGGACCGGTTCGGGGCCTGGCCGGGACCGCCGCACAGGGCTCTGGCAGACGGTCGGTATAGTGCTCAGCGTGCCCCGTGAGTGAAAGGAATCACACCGCAATGGAACTCAACAACGCCGTCGCCCTCGTCACCGGAGGTGTCTCCGGTCTCGGCCGTGCGACCGCCGAACGCCTGCTGAATGCTGGTGCCACCGTCGTCCTGCTCGACCTCAACGCCGAAGCCGGTGAAGCCGCCGCCGCCGAGCTCGGCGACAAGGCCCACTTCGTCGCAGCCGACGTCACCAGCGAAGACGACGTCCAGAAGGCCGTCGACCTGGCCACCTCGCTGGGCAACCTGCGGGTCGTCGTCAACTGCGCCGGCGTCGCCACCCCCGGCAAGCTCGTGAGCAAGCGCGGCCCGCTGGGCCTCGACGACTTCGCCAAGGTCATCAACATCAACCTCGTCGGCACCGTCAACGTCTGCCGGCTCGCCGCTGCCGCCATGCAGCAGCAGGAGGCCGACGGTGAGGAGCGCGGTGTCATCATCAACACCGCCTCGGTCGCGGCCTTCGACGGCCAGATCGGCCAGATCGCCTACTCCGCCTCCAAGGGCGGCGTGCACGCCGTGACCCTGCCGATGGCCCGTGAGCTGGCCAGCTCGCTCATCCGCGTCGTCACGATCGCCCCGGGCATCTTCATGACCCCGATGATGGCCGGTCTGCCGCAGGCCGCCCAGGACTCGCTGGCCGCCTCGATCCCGCACCCAGCCCGCCTCGGCCAGCCGGCCGAGTACGCCCAGCTCGTCGAGTCGATCGTGGCCAATCCGATGCTCAACGGCGAGACCATCCGCCTCGACGGCGCCATCCGCATGGCACCGAAATGATCCGCACCACCTGACGCGGAGACGTCCCCGCGGGGACGTGACAGCCCGCAGCACAGGCGCCGGTCGACCACACGGTCGGCCGGTGCCTGACGCGTACGCGGGCAGTCCGCATGCGCACAAGGGCACTTGCGCCCATGACAGAGGCGACCGAGACCCGGAAGGGCTATCTATTGGCAGGCCCGCACGATAGGGTGTTCACAGGGAATACTCAGCTCTCCTGGTGGGCTGGATCGTGGTGGGCCGGGGTTCCCGGCACCCGGGCCGAGAGCGTATCGCGCCGGCGGCGACGCACACGACCAGGAGGACCCTGATGGAGTACACCCCCTACACCCTGCTTGTGGACATCGGCCTCATCTCAGCGCTGCTGCTCATCGGCAAGCTCATCCGCGCCTACACCCGTCCGGTGCAGAGCCTCCTCATCCCGTCATCGATCACCGCCGGCATCCTCGGCCTCATCTTCGGCCCTGCCGTGCTCGGCTGGCTGCCCTTCAGCGACCAGCTCGGCACCTATTCGACGATCCTCATCGCAGTGGTCTTCGGTGCGATGCCCTACAGCATGGAGTTCTCCGGCCGCGTGCTCAAAGGCGCTCGGGCCATGTGGTCCTTCTCCACGGGGATGTACGTCCTGCAGTGGGGTGCTGCAGTGCTCTTCGGGCTCATCGTCCTGTCCTTCCTCTTCGACACTCCCGACTGGTTCGGCCTCATGCTGCCTGTCGGCTGGGTCGGAGGCTTCGGCACCGCTGCCGCGATCGGCGGCAGCCTGGAGGACAGCGGCCAGGAAGCAGCGATGACGCTCGGCTTCACCTCGGCGACGATCGGCACACTCGTGGCGATCATCGGCGGCATCATCATGGCCAAGTGGGGTGCCAAGACCGGTCGGACCGCGCAGATCGGCGACACCTCTGAACTGCCCGAGGAGCTGCGCACCGGCCTCATCTCGATCATCGGCCAGCGCCCGGCCATCGGACACGCGACCTCCTCGCCGTCCTCACTCGAACCGCTCGCTCTGCACGTCGCCGTCGTCGGCATGACGACCATCGGCGCCTACGGCCTGCAGCAGGGCGTGGCTGCGCTGTTCCCCGAGGTGAGCATCCCGCTGTTCGCGCTCGCCTTCGTCGTCGGCATGGCCGGCCGCGGGATCCTGGAGATCACCAACGGCAAGAAGTACGTCGACCAGGACACCGTCTCAGCCGTCTCCGGTTCGGCAACCGACTTCCTCGTCGCCTTCGGTGTCGCCTCGATCGTCCCGGCGATCGTCGCCGACTACGCGATCCCGCTCATCATCCTCATGGTCTTCGGATTCGTGTACTGCTTCATCATCTTCCGCTTCGTCAGCCCGGCGATGTTCGGTGAGCAGTGGATCGAGCGCGGCATCTTCGGCTGGGGCTGGTCGACCGCCTCGGTCGCCACCGCGATCGCGCTGCTCAAGATCGTCGACCCGAAGATGAAGTCGAAGACGCTCGAGGAGTTCGGCGTCGCCTACGTCGGCTACTCGCCGTTCGAGATCGGCATGACGATCGCCGCCCCGCTGCTCATCATCGCCGGGTTCACCTGGCCCTACGCGATCGTCGTCACCCTCGGCGGCATCGCCGTGTTCGTCCTGGCCTTCATCCTCGGCTGGACGAAGAACGGCGATGAGGACGACGAGGGTGAGGAGGCCGAGGCCGAGGAATCGGCAGGCGGCTCGCACGCCAGCGGGCTGCCGGACAAACCCACCGGCTGACTTTCCGGCAGGCCATAAGTCATAAAGCTGGAAAAGCTATTCATGGTCAGATGCCCACTGACCATGAATAGCTTATCTAACTTTCGAGTCGGACGGACTGGAGGCATGCCGGACCGCCGAGTCGCGCCGAGGCGATCATGACTGGCGCTGCAGGTCGGCGCGCTCCTGGCGGCGCAGCACGACACCGCGGATGCTGCCCATCGCGATGAGGGTCACCGTCAGCAGCACGGCACCGAGGGCGAAGTGCGGGGAGGCATCGGCCTGGGCGAGGGCGAGCTGGAAGACGATGATCGACAGCAGTGAGGCGCAGAAGGCCGGGATCGTCCAGTTCGCTGATAAGCGCGCGGCGATCGAGATGAGCACCACCGCACCGGCTGGGGCGGCGAGCACTGAGACCATCCACACACACAGGATCACCAGCCCGGCCACGAGTGCTGAGGGCGGGCCGACATAGGAGTCCTCACGCTCCATCGGGTCGTGCTGGATGGCCGCCGGCAGCATCGCAAGAGCGAGCGTGCCGAGGGTGACGTCGACGATGAGGTGCACGCTCGGGATGCCCGGCTGGATCGCCCGGCCGAGCGCGGCACCGGAATTCAGCTGCAGCCAGTGGTAGGCCGCGCACATGATGACCCCGGAGACTGCCGCCAGCCAGAACAGCACCATCGTGCGCGTCTGCGAGCGCAGCGGCTGGGGCGCCCGGACAGCAGGGCGGGGGCCGGTGGCCACCGGGTGGCGGGGCGAGTGCGCAGAACGGCTACTATTCATATGAGGAACTCTACGAGCCCGACCCGAGAACTCGCCGTGCCACGCCTCGGTGCCGGCTGTCCGTGTCTGTGCCGAGTGACCATCTGCCAGGAGGGAGAGGCGACGGGCCGCATGCGCAAGATCCATCAGCCTCCCTACTACGATCCTGCCAAAGCGCCGGTGTTCCGCTACTTCCGGATGGCCGAGACCTATCCGCACATCCGCTGGTGGCGTCCGCTGCTCGTCGGGGTGCTGACGATGGTGTACTTCCTGCTATTCTCCAGCCTCATCATCACCCCGGTGATGCTGCTCTCAGACCACTTCGCCCCGAACCTTTTCGACCCGATCCGCCGGGAGGGCGTCCCGCTCATCGCCAGCCCGGTCACGCTGTTCTTCACCGTGCTCGTCACCATCGCCCTCATTCCCGCCTGCCTGCTGGCGATGAACGTCTCCGGCCGGCCGCTGGGCACCCTGTACTCAGTCGAGGGCCGGTTCCGGTGGCGGCTGTTCGGGCGCAGCACCATGCTCGCCGTGCTCATCACGGTGCCGATCACCTCCCTGCTCATGATCTTCGACCCGGTCGCCCACGATCACTTCCGGTGGCCGGATCACAACGGCTTCATCCTCATCGTCATCACCCTGCTGCTCGTGCCGATGCAGGCCGCCGGCGAGGAGTTCGTCTTCCGCGGCATCCTCGGGCAGATGATCGGCTCGTGGCTGGCACATCCGGTATGGCCGATCCTGCTGCCGCTGCCGCTGCTCATCCTCGGGCAGAACTACGGGCTTGTCAGCCAGGTCGACATCGCGATCTTCGCCCTCGGGGCCGGGTTCGTCACCTGGGCGACCGGCGGGCTGGAGGCCGCGATCGCCCTGCACATCGTCGGCAACGTCGTCTTCTACGGCCTGGCCGCCTTCAACCTGCTGCTGCCCAACAGCCTCGACGGCGGGTCGATGGTCCAGCTGCTCGTCTCCACCCTCATCGTCGTCATCTACTCCACCCTCGTCGTCACCCACCACGACGCCGTCAAATACCCCAACCACGCCCGCGCCCAGCCCGGCGCGCTCGTCGGCCGGGTCATCAGTCCCGGCGGCATGTGACATGACCGGCCGGCCGTTCCCGAGGTGGGGGAGACCGAGTAGGGAAAACCCGCCTCACGTGGATGGTTGGCTCCATGTCCGGCATGCTCGCAGCGAAAATACAGTGAAGCTATGAACACCACACCCAGCCCAGACGGGGCCCGCGAGGACGTCAAGCGTCCGACCATCCCCCTGCCGCAGGGCACACCGAGCACACCCCCGGAACCCGCCACCCCCGACCCGACCGCCGTCATCCCGACCGGCGACGAGAACGACCAGAACCACCAGGCCGACGCAGCCGCCCAGGTCGACCGCGCTGATGAGACCGAGGCGGCCACCGCCTCGGGCACGGACACCGCAGCAGGCACAGGCGGCACTCCGCCTGCACCTCCGGCACCGGTTCCGGGCGCGGCAGAGACCCCGGCCCCGCAGCCGTCGGCTGCTGAGCTGACTGAGCGGAAGTGGCGCAAGGGCTACCCCGGCTTCTTCGGCATCGCCAACGTCATCGTCTCCGGCGTGCTCGCCGTCGTGTGGCTGTGGCTGCCGGTCGTCGTGCTCATCGCCGGCCTCAGCGGCCTGTTCGCACTCGGGCTCGGGCTGCTCGCCCTGTTCGTGTGGTTCGTGCTGCAGCGCGGGATCAACCGGGTTGAGCGCTTCCGCGCCGAGGCGGTCTACGGCGACGGCATCGCCTCAGCCCCGACACCGGAATCGGCCTATGCGCCTGGCTTCAGCCGCTTCATGCACAACCAGTGGCTGGTGTTCAAGTCCCCCAGCTTCTGGCGCTCGACCGCCCACCACTACATCAAAATCATCTACGGCGGTTTCGTCTGCCTGCTCGCAGGCGTCGGCCTGACCTTCGCCGGACTGCTCGCGGCCGCCGCGCTCAACCCCGAGTTCCTCCCCGGACAGCTGGGCGACTTCTCCCGCCTCGGCAGCGGCCTCATCGCCCTGGCCGCCTTCGTCTCCACCGTCCTCATCCTGCTGCTGAGCCCGTACCCGGACCGCGCCCTCGACCGCGCCCTGCTGCCTGCGACCCGCACCGAGGCGCTGCGCGCTGAGGTCAAGACCCTCGACCGCGCCCGTGCCGGTGCCGTCGACGCTGCGACGAGTGAGCGGCTGCGCATCGAACGCGACCTCCACGACGGAGTGCAGCCGATGCTCGTGGCGACCTCGATGAAACTCGGGATGGCCAAGGCCAAGATGGACACCGACCCCGAGGCGGCCAAGGCGCTGCTGACCGAAGCCCACGCCGAGTCGAAGGCGGCGATCACCGAGCTGCGCCAGCTCGCCCGCGGCATCCACCCGGCTGTGCTCAGCGACCGCGGCCTCGACGCCGCCGTCTCGGCCCTGGCCGCCCGCTGTGCCGTTCCAGTCCGCGTCACCGTCGATCTCCTCGACCACTCCGCCGCTCAGCTCGCCGGTGTCACCGGCTCGGTGCCGCTAACGAAGGTGAGCAGCGAAGCCGAGGCCGTGGCCTACTTCGTCGTCGCCGAGGCACTGACGAACGTGAGTAAGCACTCCCTGGCCACCGAGGCCCACGTCAGGATCTATGTGCGCGACGGCCGGCTGCACATCAGCGTCAGCGACAACGGCCGCGGCGGCGCACGCGTCGACCCAGTGGTCGGCTCGGGGCTGGCCGGGTTGGCTGACCGTGTGACCGCAGCCCGCGGCACATGGGCCCTGACCAGCCCGGTCGGTGGCCCGACAACTCTCGTTGTGGAGGTGCCATGCGCATAATCATCGCCGAAGACGCCGTGCTGCTGCGGGAGGGCCTCGTCAGGCTGCTGACCGACGCCGGACACGAGATCGTGGCAGCCGTCGGGGACGCCAACGAGTTCCTCGCTGCGATCAACACCGCCGCCCAGTCGCCTGACGGGCCACCGGATCTGGCGATCGTCGACGTGCGGATGCCGCCGACCTTCACCGACGAGGGCATCCGGGCCGCGGTGCTCGTGCGCTCGCAGAACCCCGAGGTCGGCGTCATCGTCCTCTCCCAGTACGTCGAGGAGCGCTACGCCCGCGACCTCATCGCCGACAACTCCGGCGGCTTCGGTTACCTGCTCAAGGACCGCGTGGCCGATGTCGAGGACTTCCTCGCAGCCGTCACCGAAGTCGCCGGCGGAGGCACCGTGCTCGACCCCGAGGTCGTCAGCCAGATCCTCGTGCGCACCCGCAAGCAGGACGGCCTGTCCGATCTGACCGCCCGGGAGCGCGAGGTCCTCCAGCTCATGGCCGAGGGCAAGTCGAACTCCGCGATCGCCGGCAGTCTCTACCTCAGCGCTGGTGCTGTCGAGAAGCACATCAGCTCGATCTTCACGAAATTCGGTCTCATGGCCGACACATCAGAGAACCGCCGCGTCCTTGCCGTGCTGCGGTTCCTCGGGGCCTAGGAGGTACCCGCCATGTCATTCCCGCAGAACCGACACCAGAACCCCAGCCAGCCGAACCCCCAGCCGTCCTACCAGTCGGCAGGCTCCCAGCAGCCAGGCCAGCCCGGCAGCCAGCAGGTGCGCTCGAACCCGGAGACCGCCTTCCGGCCCGAGCGCGTGACCTCCGGTACCCGCACCGGGATCCGCGCCGTCATCGCGATCGTCGCAGCTCTGGCCGTGCTGCTGCCGCTGTCATTCGGCGGAACGATGTTCGCCCAGGCCCTGCAGACCCGTCACTACGAGACAAGCGAATCGTTCACCCCAGGTGCCGACGGCCTGCTCGTCGACGTGCCCACCGGCGTCGTCGACATCAGCACCACCACAGCCACCGCGGCACAGGTGAACCTGGAGTACAACGGCACCAAGCACCAGCCCGACCTCACAATCGAAGAAGACGCCGACGGCCGCACCGTCATCTCCGTTTCCCGAGTGGCCGGACGCACCTTCGGACCTGCCGGCGACCTGTGTGTCGACGTGCAGGTGCCTGAGGAGATGGCGGAGAAGATACAGCTTGAAGCCCGTTCACAGGTCTCGGCGGTCTACATCGCCGGGCAGTTCGACCAGGTGCGCGCTTTCAGCGATCTCGGTGCGATCGACACGGAGGGGCTCACCACCCGCGAGCTGACGATCGAGACGAAGACCGGAGCCGTCGAGCTCAGCGGCCGCCACGAGATCGTCAACGTCACCGCCGATCTCGGCACCATCAACGGCGAAGCCCTCACCGTCACCGACCAGCTCACCGCCCTCACCGATGCCGGCGCCATCGACATCGGGCTCAGCACGGAGGCGGTGCCGGCCAGCGGCATCGATCTGGCTACCAGCTTCGGGTCAGTCGATCTGCGAGTGCCGCGCCTGTCCGACGTCCCTGGTGCTGATGCCGACGGCTACCTGGTCAACACCGCAGGCAACGGCACGGCCGATGTCAACATCGACACCATCCGCGACGGCCACGGCAAGACCGTCGTGCCGATCAGCATCCGCAGCACCAGCGGTGCCATCGCAGTCGACTACGTCAGTGGGAACACCTCCGGTGAGCTCAGCGACCAGGACGCCGACGACCAGGATCCAGACGACACAGACGGTGACGATCCGGACGCCACCGGCAACGGTTCCTGACCGGCAGCACCCCTGTCCGTCACCGCTTGAGACGCGGCCGTGCAGACAACAGCGGCGGCGCCTGCAGAAGCCAGTAAGATGACTTCAGACAGGCGCCGCCGTGGCGTTGGGAGGAGGACACGATGCAGGTCAACACTGAGACGCTCAAGCCGGCGATCAACCGGCTCAAGCGGGCCAACGGTCAGCTCGCGGCCGTCATCCGGATGGTCGAAGAGGGCAGCGAATGCCAGGACGTCATCAACCAGCTGGCCGCTGTCTCCTCAGCCGTCGACCGCGCCGGATTCGCGATCATCGCCGACACGCTCCACCACTGCATCGCTGAAGGCGGAGCCGATGTCGACGTGCGCGAACTGGAGAAGATGTTCCTCTCCCTGGCCTGAATACGGTCGCGCTCAGCTCCTGCGGCTACTGAAGAGGCGGGCGAAGAATCCGCCGCCGCTCTTGGCGCTCGCGGCCTCCTTCTCAGCCTGGGTGTGCTTGCCGTTGCACCACTGCCCGGACGGCACCTGGGCCTTGACCTGGGAGATGTGCTGGCCGCAGCCGGCCCACGTCGTCTTCTCGCACACTTTGCAGCGCACTGGTCGGCACATGGTGTGCCTCCTTCCTGTGCTGCCGCTGAGGCAGCCTCGGGGTCTCGTACATGGAAAAATACCCTAGGGGGCATAAAACATGTCAAGCGGCGCATACCCGTTAGCCGGAAGCGTTCGATCACGTGGGTGTCGTCTAGACATGTGTGTCCAGTGCTGAGGGCTTGGACTGACGTGGATCTTCCCTAGGCGCGTGATTCGTCCCGGCGTGAACTTTTCAGCCGGCCGATTCCGGGCAAGAAGCGGCCCACGCGTGCCGCGTAGCGCGCGTAGATGTCTCCGTAGGTGCGGAGTAGATACGGTTCTTCGACGCGTCTGACCTGGAGCTCGACGGCGGCGAGCAGGACCAGCGGGGCGGCCGCGGACACCGGGGTGGGGGCCAGCAGCACCATTCCGGCGAGGGCGGCCAGCATCGCGGTGAAGACCGGGTTGCGGACGAAGGCGAAGGCTCCGCTGGTGACGAGTTCCGTGCGTTCGGTGGCGTCGACCCCGATCCGCCAGGAAGTACCCATGCCGGACTGGGCAGCCAGCACGCCGAGCAAGCCGGCGACGGTGACGACCAGCCCGACCCAATGTGTACCGGCGGGCAGCGCCCACGGCGGTGTGACGCCGGTCAAGGCGAAAAGCGGCCCGGCGGTGCCGAGCACCAGGGCTGCGGCGAAGAGGATCCCACCCCACCACTCGGCCGATCCGGGAGCCCCAGTCAGGCCCCGGAACCCGGAGGATCCGGTGCGCAGGCGATGCAGCCAGGTGCGCACACAGAAAGCGGTGATCGGCCCGGCCAGATAGAGGCCGAGAGCGAGGGCGGCGGCTGTGCTGGTGGTCATACTGGGCCTGTCTGGGAAAGTGGGCCGGCGCGAGAGGCAGGGGTCACGGTCGATACAAACCGCCCCTCGAAACATCGTCAGTTAATGCTATCATCGCTATATGGCGATTGATGGTGTTGCTGAAACCGTTTGGTCCGAAGACCGCAGCGCTTATGCAGCGCTGTTCCATGCGCTGGCCGAGCCGACGCGCCTGGCGCTGCTGGAGCATTTGGCCAGCGGCGAGCACCGAGTGCGGGACCTGGTCCACCACATGCATCTGGCGCAGTCGACAGTCAGCAAGCATTTGGCCTGTCTGCGTGATTGCGGACTGGTCACCATGCGTGCTGAGGGCCGGTCCTCGTGGTTCTCGCTGGCCGATCCGGCCCGACTGGAGGATCTGGTCGAGAGCGCGGATGAGCTGCTGAGGGCGTCCGGGGTGTCGCTTTCATTGCGTGACCACGACCATCACGAGTCGATCGTTGAGGAGGATGAGGGGTATGGCGGAAACTGACCGGGGTGGGCACGTGCACAGTCATGTCCCGGAGCGGGCTGATCGGGGGACCCGTCGTCGGCTGTTGATCGCGTTCTGCATCATCGCCGTCATTGTGGTGGCGCAAGCGGTGGGCAGCGTGATCACCGGCAGCCTGGCTCTGCTGACGGATACCGCTCATGCGCTGGCTGATGCGGCCGGGCTGTTGGTGGCGGTCATCGCGGCGACGATGATGCTGCGTCCACCGAGCAGTGAGCGGACGTGGGGTTTCGCCCGGATCGAGGTCATCGCCGCGCTCGGGCAGGCTGTGCTGCTGCTCGTGGTCGGCACCTATGCCGCCGTCGAGGGTATACGCAGACTGTTCGAACCTGCCGAGGTGCCCGGCACGGAGCTGCTGGTGTTCGGTGTGATCGGCCTGGTCGCCAATATCGCCGCGATCGCTGTGCTGGCATCCAACCGCGAGGCGAACTTCAATATGCGTGCGGCGTTTCTCGAAGTGCTCAACGATGCCCTGGGGTCGCTGGGCGTGATCATTGCGGCGATCGTGATCGAGACCACCGGGTTCCAGCGCGCCGACACCATCGCCGGGCTGTTCATCGCGGCTTTGATCGTCCCCCGCGCGTTCCGGCTGCTGCGCGAGACGGTGCGGGTGCTGATGGAGTTCACGCCCAAGGGAGTCGATCTCGAAGAGGTCCGCGCCCACATCTTGGAGCTCGAGCACGTCCGCGATGTGCACGATCTGCACGCCTCGATGATCGGCACCGGCCTGCCGGTCATCTCCGCGCACGTCGTCGTTGACGACGACTGCTTCGAATCCGGTCACGCCCCGCAGATCCTGGAGGCGATCCTCGCCTGCGTCAAGGAACACTTCCCCGTCGCCTTCGACCACGCCACGATCCAAGTGGAAACGGCTGCCCTGCGAGACCGGGAACTGCCCGCAGTCCAACACGCCTGACGAGCCCGGTGTTCGGCGCGCTTTCAGCCCGGCGAACACGACTGCCAGGTTCGACGCCGCCTGTCCGGGGTTAGGCCCGCAGCACAGCAGTGGCTCATGGTGAGGCGTCCTGTTGCCAGATGTGGTCAGGATCGCCCGGGGATGGGACCGGCCGCTGCGCCCTTGGGGGTTGGGGCAGCGGCCGGTCGGCTTTTTCAGTTGAAGGAGATGTGGACGTGATCCATGTGGTTGGCGGTGGCCGAGCCGCGGTCCTCCATGGGCCGTCCCTCCCAACCGGTGTAGGGGGCGTAGAGCTTCTGCTCGAAGATCACGTACTTCACTCCAAGCTCGGATGCGTGCTTGATCCCGAAGTCCGTGATCCGGTCTCCCGTCGAGCCGGAGATCATGATGTCGAGGGCCTGTCCGGTGTGGTGGTCAGATCCGGGATCGTTGCGCGGTCCGCCGAAGGTCTTCACCTCGGGGAACTCGGCGCAGACCGCCGGGTAGCCCTTCTTGGCGTTCGCGGTGAGCTGGGATTCGATTCCGCTGGACACCGAGCAGGGCTCGTCGGAGAGGCCCGAGGATTCGCGGCTGTCGGAGCGCGAGGACTTCGAACCTCGGTCCGAGGACCCTCCGTCGGAGGTCTCCGACGAGCCCTCCTTCGAAGACTCAGGGGCCGGCAGTGCGGCCTTCACCTCTGACTTCTGGTTGTACTTCGGGTCGTCCTCGAGGGACTTCCGGTACTCCTCGGCGGCCGCCTGCCGCTCCTTCTCAAGTTCTTCAGCATCCTGCGTGGGAACGTCTGGGGTGCCGGGCTCCGCGCTGGCGGTGGCCGCCTGGTCCTCGGCCTTGACGACGCCGGCGGTGTCTGCGGGTGCGAAGGCGAACGAGGAGGCCACGATCGCGGTCGTGGCGGCTGCCGGCAGTGCGATGGCGGCGACCACCGGGCGGCGCCTGGCTGATTCGAGTACCCCGGTGGCGGTACTCGGCTCCTGACCATGGCGGCCGGCGCGCTTGCGGCCGCCCGCGGCGACGTCCCGGATGAGGGAGCGCGCATGCGCGCTCCAGGACGGCTGCGGATCCGAGTGCTTAACCATTACGACTAACCCTTAATGCAGATGTGACCGTTTCGTTATCTGTGAGTGTACTGACGCACGAAGAGATGACAAAACGGTAACGACCCGGATAAGGGTGAGAAGTGTTACACGGTGTTGCGCTGGGGACAGCCCGCCCCCGCGGCGGGTTGTCTCAGAGGGGGGAGGTGAGAGCGGGGAAGAACCGGATGAAGACGGAGGCCGCGACGGCGAGGTAGGTGAGGGCGACGAGCGTTCCCGCCCAGTCCGCGGTGAAGCGGACCAGCCCGGCCGGTGCGGGGATGGCTCCGTGGACGAGATTGCGGATCGTCAGGAGGAGGACGAGCGGGATCATCGCGGCCCACACGATCATGCAGTACAGGCACAGCAGGTAGAGGTCGAACAGGGCCTGGGACCACAGCCAGATGACGAAGACGCTGCCGAGGCTGACCCCGATCTGCAGACCGATCCAGTACCAGCGCGCCAGCTGCGCCCCGGCCAGGAGGGCCATTCCGGTGGTGATCACGACGGCGAAGGCGACGATCCCGATGAGGGGATTGGGAAACCCGAACAGTTCGGATTGCCAGCTGCCCATGACCTTCCCGCAGGAGACCCACGGATTGATGTCGCAGCTGGTGACGTGGGCCGGGTTCTCGTACAGGGCCAGCCGTTCGGACACGAGGATCGCCGAGGCGACCCAGCCGATGACCCCGGTGGCCAGCAGCACGACGGCGAACGGGACGTGTCGGGCGAACACGGGCACAGCGAGCTCAGGCGATGGGCGGACGGCGGCGGGTGATTCTGCCATGTGATCAGTCGGCTGCCGCAGCAGCCACCGCGGCTTCGAACTCTTCGAGGCTGTCGGGGGTGAGGAGCTGCCCGTCGAGGAAGAAGGTCGGTGTGCCGCTGACGTTCAGGGCGATGCCGTCGGCCTGATCGAGCTCGACTCGTTCCCGGGTGGCCGGGTCTGCGACTGCCTGGTCGTAGGCGTCCATGTCCAGGCCCAGGTCGTCGGCGAAGGAGCGGAAGACGGCGCTCTTGTCGTCGGCGGATTCGCCCCATTCGGGTTGGGTCTCGAACATCTGCTGGTACATCGGCTCGTAGGCGCCCTGCTGGGCGGCGGCCTCCACGGCCACGGCCGCGTTCATCGCGTTGCGGTGTCCGGGCAGCGGGAAGTAGCGGTGGACGAAGGTCACGGAGTCGGCGTACTCGACCCGCAGCTCCTCGACGAGGGGATAAGCTGCCCGGCAGCCCTCGCATTCGAAGTCGAGGAACTCCACCAGTACCGCCTTCTCGTTCGGCGCCTGCGACAGCACACGGCTGTTCTCGCGGACGAGCTGCCCGGTCTCTGCCGTCCCTGCCGGCGTGGCGGACTCGGCGGTCGTGTCGGGAGCGTTGCCGCGCACGATGACGACCACGACGATGGCGGCGATCACGGCGGCAGCCATCAGGATCCAGACAAGGGACTTGCTCTTCACGAGAACGCTTCGGTTGGCGGGGTTCATGGATGATCCGTTTCCTATCCGGTCAGTGGGAGGCGGTGGAGGAGGGTTGAGGGGCACCCGCGGTGCCAGTGGGCCTCGGGCGTGGTCGGTGCAGGAGGAGCGTGGTGAGCAGAACCGCGAGCGGGGTCACTCCGGCCAGCAGCACGGCGGTGCCCGCACGCTGCTGGTCGGCGGTGATGGGCGGCCCCCAGGTGCGGGCGAGGTTGCCGAACCAGTCCACCTCGAGGACGGGGGTGACACCGGACGCGAGCACGGTCGCCCAGAGCAGGAGCGCCCCGGCCAGCCCGGCCACGGCAACGGTGCGCCGGGACAGTGTTCGTGCCGCGGTTCGGGGGCGGGTCACCGTGGTCATGAACCAGAACCCGATGAGCAGGAAGTACAGGTTGGCCATCTGGTGGGCGATCCAGAAATCCAGGGCCAGGCGCAGCAGCGGGGTGTAGTAGAGCAGACCGAGCGAGACGGCCACCACCGCACCGCTGAGCAGCGGGTTCCGCAGCGCTGGGCCGGCGGCTGAGCCGGCGGCGTGCAGCCATTCCCGGGGTCCTCGGCTGCCGTCGGTGCGCCGGTCCACGGTCAGGGCCAGCAGGTCCAGCGGAGCCCCGAGGGCCAACAGCAGCGGGATGACCACGGTGATGGCCAACAGCATGACGGTGTGCACGCTGATGAGCACCATGCCGTAGATCGTCGGGGCCGCGCAGGTCACATAGACGAGGACGAGCAGTCCGGTCAGCCAGGTGGCGGTGTGCTGCCACGGCCACCGATGCCCGACAGCGCGTGCCTTGCGCACGCCGAGGAGATACACGGCGGCTGCGGTGAGGGCGAAGGCCACCCAGAGCCAGTCCCACCGCCACTCGGTGAACCACCGGGACCAGGTCAGGTCCGGCGGCAACAGGTAGCCGGTGAGGATTTCGGCCGGGGTGATCGCCGGTTCCGGTTCCCGGGGGACCGGCGGAGCGGTCCGGCCGAGGGCCCCGGTGACCCCGATGACTCCGGCCATGATGAGCACTTCGGCGATGACCAGCCGCCAGGCCGTCTGCCCGCCGGGCTTGCGCCCGACCTGGGCGATGGCCCAGCTGCGATAGGCCAGCCCGATGGCGCCGAGCAGCAGGGTTGCGGCGAGCTTGATGAGGATCAGCTGACCGTACCGGCTCAGCAGCCCCTCCCACCCGCCGAGGCGGAGCACGGAGTTGAGCACGCCGGAGGCCAGGACGAGGAAGAACGCCACACCGGCCAGCGCCGAGAAGCGGGAGAGCACCGATTTCGCCAGGTGGGCACCGTGGTTGGAGGCGAGGATCGGAGCGGTGACGGCCAGGGCCGCCACACCGCCGACCCACACCAGCACGCCGAGCCAGTGCACGGCCAGCGCACCGACGCCGGCGAAGTGGTCGTCGCTGCCGGCGGCGTGCCCGATCAGCGAGATCGGGACGATGGTGGCCAGGGCGAGCAGGGCCGTGCCGGCCAGGCCGGTGGTGGAGCGGACGAGGAAGGTCAGGTTGCACACGAGGAAGGCAATCAGGGTGATCGCACCCCACGCCTGCCCGACGAGCAGATCGGTGAGGAAGTAGGCCAGCTGGCTGGCGAACTCGGCACTGTCCGACACCGGCTGGCCGGCGAGATTGGCATAGGTCAGCACCAGCACGACCACCGCAGCTCCCAGCCACACGAGGGACACGACGGCGGCGACCGCCCGCACGCGGGCGAATGCCGGGTGCGGGCGCGAAGGCCCTGGTGCCGACTCGTCATCTCCGGGGGGCAGGATCGTTGCCGCGAAGATCAGGCAGCCAGCAACCACGGCCAGCGCCAGGTGGTGCACGGTCAGCGCGATCGGCAGCGCCCAGCGCACGAACGCGCCGGGATCCAACGCTTCGCGTTCTGCCGCCGCCCCGGAGAACGCCGCGCTTGCCACGACAGCGGCGACCGCGACCGCAAAGGCGGCCACGAGCCAGGCCGCGGAGCGCCGGCGCCCGGCCGGAGCTTCGGTTGGGGCGCTACCCATCGGATGGCATTCGGAGTCCGGGGGCACCGGTCATGCCTCGTCGCTTTCCAACCGCCGGCGGCGGGCCACTACGGCGACGACGACAAGCCCCAGCGCGATGACGAGGAGGGCCAGGACGATCACGAAACTGAGCGGCACTCCCGTGTCGGCTTCGTCGGCGGCCGCCTGCTGAGTCTCCGCCTGCGGCTGCTCCGGCGCGGCGGGCTCGGCCACGGGCTGCGCCGGCTGGGAAGACCCGGCCCCTGCCTGTTCCGGGTTGGGGGAGGAGGAAGCACCGGCACCGTCGGTCGCGGTGAAGGAGAACGAGCCGTCGATCGGATGGGAATCCGAGGACACGACCCGCCAGGTCACCGTGTACTCACCGGCGGGCGCCTCGGGATTGACCGGCTGGACGGCCATGTTGCCATCGATCTCGACGCCTCCCTCGGCCCAGTTCGTCCCCGCCGCGTCCTTGATCAGGATCTCCGACCCCATCGACAGAGGAGCGTTGGAGAAGGAGACCTCAATCGCCTCGGGGACGGCATCCAGGCTCTGCCCGTCTTCGGGATTCGTCCCGGTCACGACGTCATGCGCCGACGCCGGAGCGACCGGCAGCAGGACGACCGCCACCAGCACTGCCAGAACGCTCACGAGGCGGCTGACCGGCCGCACTGCAACGCTGCGAATCAATTTCTACCTCCTGTAGAGAACGGGGTCAGGGTACCAGCCCGCGCCTGTGACTGTGGGGGAGCAATGTGGATCGCCCCGAGTTCGGTGGAGAGCTCATAGCGGTACGCCAGCCACCTCTGGCCGACTGGTTTCAGTGTAGTAGTGTTCCTCGAACTGCGCTGGAGCGAGGTCTCCGCAGTACGAATGCGGGCGGGTGTGGTTATACCAATGAACCCATTCCAAAGTCGCGAATTCCACAGCATCACGACCGGTCCACGGGCCCTCGCGCCACACCACCTCTTTCTTATATAGTTTATTCAGCGCTTCTGCTGCGGCATTATCATAAGAATCTCCAGTCGAACCGACCGAGGCTTCTATTCCAGCTTCACGTAGACGCTCTGTATAAGCAATGGAAACATACTGGCTCCCCTTGTCCGAATGATGAATTAACTGGTCGATGCTCCTGTTCTTTCGTTTCCTTTCCCATAACGCGTGCTCCAGAGCATCCAGCGCCAAATCGGTTCGTAGAGTCGTGTCGACTCGCCACCCAACAATCATTCGGGAAAACAGATCCGTGACGAAAGCGACATAGGCGAAACCAGTCCATGTCGGCACATAGGTGATATCGGCGACCCAGCGAGTATCAGGAGTATCTGCGGTGAAATCCCGCTGGACGAGGTCACCCGGATACGAAGCGGTCTTGGTCTGCCGTGTCGTAGTCGTCGACCGGGCATTGGACACCCCGGCCAGCCCCAGGGCGCGCATACGGCGTTCGACCGTGCACCTGGCGATCGGCTCGTTCGGGTAGAGCCGGCGCAGCATCACCCACACTTTCCGTGCGCCGAACAATCCACGATTGTCAGAATGCACTTTCCGAATCCGATCATCCCATTTCGCGTCAGCTTGTTTCCGGGCTGAGACCGGTCTCGTCTTTCTCGCGTAATACGAGCTCGCAGCGAACTGTACACCTGTCTGAGACAGTGTTCGACAGATCGGCTCGACTCCGAACTCATGGCGATGATCATCGATGAAACCATCGATATCTGTCAGCGGCGGTCGAGCTCCGCCTGGGCAAAATACGCACTCGCTTTCCGCAGGATCTCATTAGCCCGGCGCAGTTCTCGAACTTCCTTTTCCAAGTCCGTGATGCGTTGTTTGTCATCGCTCGTCATTCCTGGCGCTTTACCGGAATCCACATGGTTTTGCTTCACCCAATTACGGAGGGTGTTCTTGTTGATTCCGACCTGTTCACCGACCAGCCGGCACGCGGCACTCACAGCCAGTGCGGGTTCGCAGGCCAGCTTCTCGTTGACCATACGCACAGCACGGTCACGGACTTCTGCAGGGTACTTACTCGGTGCGGGCATGTTCCTATCCTCTCGGTTAAATCAAACCCTCCACCAGACCCGGGGCGATCCAATGGCGAACCCTGGGTGGACGCATCTGGCCCATCCGATGGTGGTCTGGAAGCCGCCGATCATGCCCTGCAGGCTGTTGACCCAGTGGGTCCAGACCCCGGTGACCAGGAGCAGTCCGATGATGATGAGCATCCCGCCGCCGATCCGGCTGATCAGGATCTGATGGTCTCTGGCCCATTGCAGTCTGCCGGTGCCCTTGACGATGAGCACGGCCACGACGATGAACGGCACCCCGAGTCCGAGGCAGTACATCAGCGTCAGCGCCGCGCCGCGCCAGATGCCGTCGGTGCCGGTGGCGCCGAAGCTGGTCGACAGGGCCAGAACCGCTGCCAGTGTGGGGCCCATGCACGGGGCCCAGCTGAGCGCGAAGGTGGCACCGAGCGCGGGCGCACCCCACAGGCCGGCGGGTGGCCGCTTGCTGATCTGGGTGCTGCGCTGGAACATGCCGATGCCGCCCATGAATACGATGCCGGCGATGATGACGACGATCCCCATCACCCGGTTGAGGACATCGGCCCACTGGCTGAGCAGCACACCGGCCGCGCTGAACGCCAGGCCTATGGTGACGAAGACGACGGCGAAGCCAGAAATGAACAGCGATACCCCGATGATGACCTTGCTGGTCTTCCGGTCGGTCAGCGCGGTGGCGCCCAGCCCGGTGACGTAGCCGACGTAGCCGGGGACCAGCGGCAGAACGCAGGGGGAGAAGAACGAGACCGCCCCGGCCAGGACGGCCACCGGGATCGCCAGCAGCATCGGCCCGGTCAGCACGGTCTGCGAGAACACCTCGCCGATGGGAGCCGCCAGTGTCATGCCGACTCGTCCAGCACGTCAGCGATCAGCGCCTTGAGGGTGGACTCATCGACCGCCCCGACCACCCGGGCCGCCGGCCTCCCCTGGGCGTCGAGGACGACCGTGGAGGGCACCGCCTGCGGCGGCAGCACGGTGCTCAGTGCTGCCACCCCGATCCCGTCCTGATCCAGCATGGACGGAAACGTCAGGCCGAAGGTGTTCGCGAACGCCTCGGCGGCCGGGGCCCGATCGCGGACGTTGATGCCCAGGAACTGCACGCCGTCGTCCTGGTACCGCTCGTAGTTGGCCTGCAGGGCGGGAGCCTCCTTGCGGCACGGGGGGCACGCGGCGTACCAGAGGTTGAGCACCACCGGGGCACCGCGCCAGTCGGCGATGTCGAAGCTGGTGCCATCGGTGTACTCGGCGGCCAGCTCGATCGGTTCGCCCCGCTCGCCCACGGCAAGCTGGGTGATGACACCAGATCCGGCTACATAGCCCTGCTCGCTGCCGGCCTGCCCGGCCAGCTCATCATCGGCGCCACCGCACCCGGCCAGCCCGAGCGCGATGATGGCGGTGAGAGCACCGGACCGGCGGATCAACGACCGGCGTGACACCTGCGGGGACAACACTCTTTTCAAACTCCTGACGATGAGCAGCTCGACTGTTGACGGCTTCACGCCGATGGGACGGGTTCCAGAGTCTCGGGGCAACGGACGTCACGCATCGCATCCTCCCGGAAGGGACTGCTGCTCGGCGGCGCGCACGTAGTTGCAGCACACGTTGTCCGACTTGCCAGTGACAGTCAGCAGCGCCTCGACCTGAGCGAGCAGCTCGAGCACCTCGGGCCGGCTCAGCGAGTAGTGCACGCTGCGCCCCTGCGCCCTGCCGGCGACCAGACCGCAGTCGCGCAAGCAGGCCATGTGTGCAGACACCGTCGATTGGGCCAGCTCCAGCTCGCTCACCAGATCGGATACGCGCGCCTCCTCCACCGCCAGCTGCTTGACGATGGCCAACCGCGTCGGATCGCTGAGCGAGTGGAACACGGCCGCGACAGGAGCAAGCCCCCTGGCACGGTCCGACCGCGCCTCACTGATAATCGTCACGCGCCGATGATATCCGGAATCCTGATCTTCTCCGCACGGGGCCTCCACGGACGAAGCGAGAAGGAGTCGAAGGTGGAAGCACGCTCTGGCCACTCCGATACGTGCGAAGGACGAGGCAGGCACCACGCCCACGTG
>NZ_JALXKS010000002.1 GCF_025144725.1 Brevibacterium sp. p3-SID960
CCCCCCCAAACGGTTCAGGCCTGCAGCCGTGGGCTGCCGGTCACGTCATCAGCTGAAGGCGCCGAAGTCATAGTCCTCCAGCGGGATGGCCGCTCCTTCTCCTGCCAGCGACGGGTAGAAGTCGTTGTAGGAGTTGGAGAACATGTCCTGGCGGGCCTCTTCGGTCGGCTCGACGATCATGTCGCGGTACTTGTGCATACCGGTGCCGGCCGGGATGAGCTTGCCGAGGATGACGTTCTCCTTCAGGCCGAGCAGCGGGTCGGTCTTGCCTTCCATCGCTGCTTCGGTGAGGACGCGGGTGGTCTCCTGGAAGGAGGCCGCCGACAGCCACGACTCAGTCGCCAGCGAGGCCTTCGTGATGCCCATGAGTTCGTCACGGGCCGAGGCCGGCTTGCCGCCTTCGGCGACGACGCGGCGGTTCTCCTCCTGGTAGCGACCGCGGTCGACCAGCTCACCGGGCAGCAGGTTCGTATCGCCGGATTCGATGACGGTGACCCGTCGGAGCATCTGGCGGACGATGACCTCGATGTGCTTGTCGTGGATGCCCACGCCCTGCGAGCGGTAGACCTTCTGCACCTCGTCGACGAGGAAGCGCTCGGCTTCCCGGCGACCGCGGATGCGCAGCACCTGCTTCGGGTCGATGGCGCCCTCGACGAGCTTCGATCCGGCCTCGACGCGCTGTCCGTCCTCGACGAGCAGCTGCGCACGGCGGCCGACCGGGTGTTCGATCTCCTCCGAGCCGTCGTCCGGGGTGACGATGACGTAGCGGGTCTTGCGGCTGTCGTCGATCTTCACCTTGCCGGTCGCCTCGGCGATCGGGGCGAAGCCCTTCGGGGTGCGGGCCTCGAAGAGCTCGGTGACTCGGGGCAGACCCTGCGTGATGTCGCCTCCGCCGCCGGCGGCAACGCCGCCGGTGTGGAAGGTGCGCATCGTCAGCTGGGTGCCCGGCTCACCGATCGACTGGGCTGCGACGGTGCCGATCGCCTCGCCGATGTCGACGAGCTTGCCGGTGGCCATCGAACGGCCGTAGTGCATCGCCGAGATCTGCACGTCCGAGTCGGCGGTGAGCACCGAGTGGACCTTGATCTCCTCGATGCCGGCGGCCACGAGGGTGTCGACGATGTCGGGGCCGACGTCGGACTTGGCCGGGACGATGACGTTGCCGTCAGCGTCGGTGATGTCCGAGACGGTCAGGCGGCCGTAGACGCTGGTCTCCGCGAACTCGTGCGGCTCCAGTTCGCCGTTGACGCCGCGCTGCGCGACCGGCAGCGTGATCCCCTTGGGCGAATCGGTCGACTCCGAGCGGATGATGACATCCTGCGACACGTCGACGAGACGACGGGTCAGGTAGCCGGAGTCCGCCGTACGCAGAGCGGTGTCGGCCAGGCCCTTACGGGCACCGTGGCTGGCGATGAAGTACTCGAGGACGGACAGGCCCTCGCGGTAGTTCGACTTGATCGGACGGGGGATGATCTCGCCCTTCGGGTTCGTCACCAGGCCGCGCATACCGGCCAGCTGACGGACCTGGGTCCAGTTGCCCGACGCGCCGGAGTTGACGAGGCGGACGACGGAGTTCTCCTCAGGGAAGTTCTTCTGCATCACCTCGGCGACCTGGTCGGAGGTGTCCGACCAGATCTTGACGAGTTCGCTGCGGCGCTCATCGTCGGTGAGCGCACCGAAATCGTACTGCTCCTGCACGCGGGATGCCTGCTCTTCGGCCTCGTCGAGCATGCCGGCCTTCGCCTCCGGAGAGACGATGTCGGACATCGCGACGGTCAGGCCCGAGTGGGTGGCCCAGTAGAAGCCCTCGGACTTGAACTGGTCGAGCGTGTGCGCGACCTCGACCTTCGGGTACAGATCAGCCAGACGGTTGACGATCTTCGACAGCGCCTTCTTGTCCACGGTCGAGTTGACGTACTGGTAGTCCGCCGGCAGCGTCTCGTTGAACAGGGCGCGGCCGAGCGTCGTCTCGATGATCGCCGGCTGGCCCGGCTCCCAGCCCTCGGGCATCTCCATCGTGCGCGAGGGCACGATGTCGTCGATGCGCAGCTTGATCTTGGCACCGAGGTTGAGCTCGTCGCGGTCGAAGGCCATGATCGCCTCGGCGATGGAGGCGAATGTGCGTCCTTCGCCCTCCGAGCCTGAGCGCTCGCTGGTGAGGTGGTACAGGCCGATGATCATGTCCTGCGACGGCATCGTGACGGGCTTGCCGTCCGAGGGCTTGAGGATGTTGTTCGCCGAGAGCATGAGGATGCGTGCCTCAGCTTGGGCCTCAGCGCTCAGCGGCAGATGCACGGCCATCTGGTCACCGTCGAAGTCAGCGTTGAACGCCGAGCAGACGAGCGGGTGGATCTGGATGGCCTTGCCCTCGACAAGCTGCGGCTCGAAGGCCTGGATGCCGAGGCGGTGCAGGGTCGGTGCGCGGTTGAGCAGCACCGGGTGCTCGGAGATGACCTCTTCGAGGACGTCCCACACCTGAGCGTGCTGGCGTTCGACCATGCGCTTGGCGGATTTGATGTTCTGCGCGTGATTGAGGTCGACGAGCCGCTTCATGACGAAGGGCTTGAACAGCTCGAGCGCCATGGTCTTGGGCAGACCGCACTCGTGCAGGTTCAGAGTCGGGCCGACGACGATGACCGAACGGCCGGAGTAGTCGACGCGCTTGCCGAGCAGGTTCTGGCGGAACCGGCCCTGCTTGCCCTTGAGCATGTCGGACAGCGACTTGAGCGGGCGGTTGCCCGGTCCGGTGACCGGACGGCCGCGGCGGCCGTTGTCGAACAGCGAGTCGACAGCTTCCTGCAGCATCCGCTTCTCGTTGTTCACGATGATCTCAGGCGCACCCAGGTCGAGGAGGCGCTTGAGGCGGTTGTTGCGGTTGATGACGCGACGGTACAGGTCGTTGAGGTCCGAGGTGGCGAAGCGGCCGCCGTCGAGCTGGACCATCGGGCGCAGCTCCGGCGGGATCACCGGAATCGCATCGAGCACCATGCCCTCAGGGCTGTTGTCAGTCGACAGGAAGGCGTTGACGACCTTGAGGCGCTTGAGCGCACGGGTCTTGCGCTGTCCCTTGCCGGTCTTGATCAGCTCGCGCAGCTTGTCGGACTCGCCTTCGAGGTCGAAGTCCTGCAGGCGCTTCTGGATCGCCTCAGCGCCCATCGCGCCGGTGAAGTAGATGCCGAACCGGGCGACCATGTCGCGGTAGAGGCTCTCATCGCCTTCGAGGTCGGAGACCTTGAGGCCCTTGAAGCGGTCCCACACCTGCTCAATGCGGTCGATCTCACGATCGGCGTTCTTGCGGAGATTGTTCATCTCCTTCTCGGCCTGGGTGCGCAGCTTGTTCTTCGCAGCTGCGGTGGCACCCTCGGACTCGAGTTCGGCCAGATCCTCTTCCAGCTTCTTCGACCGGCGGTCGAGGTCGGCGTCACGGCGGTCGCCGATGCGCTTCTTCTCGACGTCGATCTGGTTCTGCAGGGTCGGCAGATCCCGGTGACGGGACTCCTCGTCGACGGAGGTGATCATGTAGGCGGCGAAGTAGATGACCTTCTCCAGGTCCTTCGGCGCCAGGTCGAGCAGGTAGCCCAGGCGCGACGGCACACCCTTGAAGTACCAGATGTGGGTCACCGGGGCGGCGAGCTCGATGTGGCCCATGCGCTCACGGCGAACCTTGGCGCGGGTGACCTCGACACCGCAGCGTTCGCAGATGATGCCCTTGAAGCGCACGCGCTTGTACTTGCCGCAGTAGCACTCCCAGTCACGGGTCGGTCCGAAGATCTTCTCGCAGAACAGGCCGTCCTTCTCCGGCTTGAGGGTGCGGTAGTTGATCGTCTCGGGCTTCTTGACCTCACCGTGGGACCAGCGGCGGATGTCATCAGCGGTGGCCAGGCCGATGCGCAGCTCATCAAAGAAATTGACGTCAGGCACGTAAATCCTCTTTCTCTTGACAGCTGACGGACAGCTGTCGGAATTCTCGAATACTCAGGCTTGTGCCTGCCGGCCCGCACGGGGCCGGCAGGGGCGATCAGACTTCTTCGACGGTCTGTGCTTCGTGGCGCGACAGGTTGATGCCGAGCTCCTCGGCTGCACGGAACACCTCATCATCGGAATCGCGCATCTCGACGTGCATGCCGTCCGAGGACAGCACCTCGACGTCGAGGCACAGCGACTGCATCTCCTTGATGAGAACCTTGAACGATTCCGGGATGCCCGGATTCGGCAGGTTGTCGCCCTTGACGATCGCCTCGTAGACCTTGACGCGGCCGGGGATGTCATCGGACTTGATCGTCAGGAGCTCCTGCAGAGTGTAGGCGGCACCGTATGCCTCCAGTGCCCACACCTCCATCTCACCGAAGCGCTGACCGCCGAACTGCGCCTTACCGCCCAGCGGCTGCTGGGTGATCATCGAGTACGGTCCGGTCGAACGCGCGTGGATCTTGTCGTCGACCAGGTGGTGCAGCTTGAGCAGGTACATGTAGCCGACCGAGATCGGGTACGGGAACGGCTCGCCGGAGCGGCCGTCGAACAGGCGTGCCTTGCCCGAGGCGTCGACGAGGCGGTCGCCGTCGCGGTTCGGGTGGGTGGCTTCGAGCAGTCCGCGCATCTCCTCTTCGTGTGCACCGTCGAACACCGGGGTGGCGACGTTGGTGCCGGCCTCCACCTCGGCGGCGAAGCCGTGGTCGAGGAGTTCGGTGGCCCACTCGGGGTTGCCTTCGATCTTCCAGCCCTGCTTGGCGATCCAGCCGAGGTGAACCTCGAACACCTGTCCGATGTTCATACGACGCGGCACGCCGTGCGGGTTGAGGATGACGTCGACGGGCGTGCCGTCTTCGAGGAACGGCATGTCCTCGACCGGCAGGATCGTCGAGATGACGCCCTTGTTGCCGTGGCGGCCGGCCATCTTGTCACCAATGGTAATCTTGCGGCGCTGGGCGACGTAGACGCGCACCAGCTGGTTGACGCCGGGCGAGAGCTCGTCGTCCTCGTCGCGGTCGAAGACCTTGACGCCGATAACGGTGCCGGACTCGCCGTGCGGGACCTTGAGCGAGGTGTCGCGAACTTCACGGGACTTCTCACCGAAGATCGCGCGCAGCAGGCGCTCTTCGGGGGTCAGCTCAGTCTCGCCCTTCGGGGTGACCTTGCCGACGAGGATGTCACCGTCGGTGACCTCGGCGCCGATGCGGATGATGCCGCGGTCGTCGAGATCGGCCAGCGCATCCGGGGAGATGTTCGGGATGTCCCGGGTGATCTCCTCGGCACCGAGCTTGGTGTCGCGGGCGTCGACTTCGTGCTCTTCGATGTGGATCGAGGAGAGCACGTCGTCCTGCACCATGCGCTGGGACAGGATGATCGCGTCCTCGTAGTTGTAGCCCTCCCACGACATGAATGCCACGAGCAGGTTCTTGCCCAGTGCCATCTCGCCGTCCTGGGTTGAGGGCCCGTCGGCGAGCACCGCACCGGCCTCCACCCGGTCACCCTCGTTGACGAGGATGCGCTGGTTGTAGGAGGTGCCGTGGTTGGAGCGGCGGAACTTCTCGGCCTTGTACGTCATGGTGGTGCCGTCGTCGTTCATGACGGTGACGTAGTCGGCGCACACGTCGGTGACGACACCGGGGTGCTCAGCGAGGATGACGTCACCGGCGTCGACGGCGGAGCGGTACTCCATACCGGTGCCGACCAACGGCGATTCGCTGCGCACCAGCGGCACGGCCTGACGCTGCATGTTCGCACCCATGAGCGCACGGTTGGCGTCGTCGTGCTCGAGGAACGGGATGAGCGCGGTGGCGACCGAGACCATCTGGCGTGCCGAGACATCCATGTAGTCGACCTCGTCGACCGGGAGCAGCTCGGCTTCGCCGCTGCCGCCGGCCGGGCGGCAGAGCACGAACTCCTCGGCGAACTTGTCATCCTCGGTCAGCGGGGCGTTGGCCTGCGCGATGTCGTATTCGAGCTCGTCATCGGCGGTGAGGTACTCGATCCTGTCGGTCACGAAACCGTTTTCGACCTTGCGGTACGGGGTCTCGATGAAGCCGAACGGGTTGATCCGGCCGTAGGAGGCCAGCGAGCCGATGAGGCCGATGTTCGGGCCCTCCGGCGTCTCGATCGGGCACATGCGGCCGTAGTGCGACGGGTGGACGTCGCGGACTTCCATGCCGGCGCGGTCGCGCGACAGGCCGCCGGGGCCCAGTGCCGACAGGCGGCGCTTGTGCGTCAGGCCGGCCAGCGGGTTGTTCTGGTCCATGAACTGCGACAGCTGGGAAGTTCCGAAGAACTCCTTGATCGCGGCCACGACCGGGCGGATGTTGATGAGCGACTGCGGGGTGATCGCCTCGACGTCCTGGGTCGTCATGCGCTCGCGCACGACGCGCTCCATGCGCGACAGACCGGTGCGCACCTGGCTTTCGATGAGCTCGCCGACGGCGCGGATGCGGCGGTTGCCGAAGTGGTCGATGTCATCGAGGGCGACGCGGATCTCAGCCTCCTCGCCGTCGCGGCGGCCGGACATGGTGTCCTTGCCGGCGTGCAGCGAGACGATGTAGCGGATCGTCTGGGCGATGTCGTCGGCGGTGAGCACCGAGTCCGACAGCGGCGCGTCAATGCCGAGCTTGCGGTTGATCTTGTAGCGGCCGACCTTGGCAAGGTCGTAGCGCTTGGCGTTGAAGTAGAGGTTCTTCAGCAGGTTCTCTGCCGCCTCGATCGTGGCAGGCTCTGCAGGGCGCAGCTTCTTGTAGATGTCGAGCAGGGCGTCTTCGCGGGTCTCGACGGTGTCCTTGGCCAGGGTCTCGCGGATCGACTCGAAATCGCCGAACTCCTCGAGGATCTTCGAGCTGGTCCAGCCGAGCGCCTTGAGCAGCACGGTGACCGACTGCTTGCGCTTGCGGTCCAGGCGCACACCCACCTGATCGCGCTTGTCGATCTCGAACTCCAGCCAGGCACCGCGCGACGGGATGATCTTGGCGGTGTAGATGTCCTTGTCCGAGGTCTTGTCGGCAGCGGCCTCGAAGTAGGCGCCGGGCGAGCGGACGAGCTGCGAGACGACGACGCGCTCGGTGCCGTTGATGACGAAGGTGCCCTTGTCGGTCATGAGCGGGAAGTCGCCCATGAAGACGGTCTGGCTCTTGATCTCGCCGGTGTTGTTGTTCATGAACTCGGCGGTGACGAACAGCGGCGCCGAGTAGGTCATATCGCGTTCCTTGCACTCATCGATGGAGTACTTCGGAGGCTCGAAGCGGTGTTCGCGGAACGACAGGCTCATCGCGCCGGAGAAGTCCTCGATCGGGGAGATCTCCTCGAAGATGTCCTCCAGGCCCGAGGTGGTGGCAACGGAGTCATCACCGGTCTCGATGGCCTCGGCGACGCGGTCCTGCCACTTCTCATTGCCGATCAGCCAATCGAAGCTGTCGGTCTGCAGGCCGAGGAGGTTCGGCAGCGGCAGCGGCTCGTTGATCTTCGCGAAAGAAACGCGCGTGGGTGGGTTAGCGGTCCTGGTGTGTTCGTTGGCGGCGGCCAATGGGATCCTTCCGAGTGGTTCACCTGGTCAGTTCGCTTCGCCTGCCTGAGGAGAGGAGACGCGCCGCCGCACACACCGGACACAGCACGCAGTGGCTGGTAGAGTCCCGGGTGAATGAGGGTCGGCAGGTCCCGATTCCGTCGGGCGCTGTGCGTGAGCCCACCGCTATATGAAGGCACCACAGAGACAAAGCAACGCAAAGAGATAGCATAGTCGCCGTATCCCCGTGTGGCAAGCCGGTGTGGTAGAGTGCTGAGTTTTCGCCTCTGCCGCCCCATCTGCCCTGGTGAGCCAGTGATAGTCTGCGGCCATGTCTGCGCCTTCCCTGCCGGCTCCGGCGATCTTCGTCCACACGTCCGAGCCAGCTGCGCTCAACTCCTATCTCATCATCGGCACCGAGCGCGCCGTCATCATCGACACCGGCTCAGGCCCCGCTCAGGCCGCCGGCATCCTCGACGCCTTCACCGCCGTGCTCGCGCAGCACAGGGCGCCCGGCCGGGACGGCGAGCTGCCGATCGCCGTCGTCAACACCCACGACCATTGGGACCACTATTTCGGCAACGCCCATTTTGCCGCCTGCGGCGTCGAGGAGTTCTTCGGCTCACCGGCCTTCGTCCGCGATCAAGCCGGTTCGGCCTGGCTGCAGTTCCACTCGGTGCCCCTTGAGGCCGAACCGCAGCTGCCGGCCGACCCGAGTGAGCTGGCCGTCGAGGTCGCGGCGCTGGCCGATGGCGCAGTCCTCGGCATCGGCGGCTGGCAGCTGCACGTCTTCGAGGTGCCCGGCCACATCGACACCGATCTCGTCCTCGCCTGCGCTGATGTCGTCTTCACCGGCGATCTCGTCGAGGAGGGCACCGCGCCGCAGGCTGGCGATGACGCCACTCCGAGCCGTTGGGCGGCTGGGCTGAGGGCGCTTGCCGCCCTGCCCGGCGCTCAGGTGTACGCGCCCGGTCACGGGCAGCCGGTCGACGCCGGGTTCGTCCGCCGGCAGGCTGAGGACATCGCCGCCCTTGCCACCGATCCGGATCATGAGCTGGCAGCGGTGGGCGCCGAGCCGTTCCCCTTCGCCGACGGCACCGGCCTGCCAGCCGGGGTGCGCCGCCTGCGCTGAGCTGCTCAACCGGCGAGCGCTCAGGGCTGGGGCGGCCCGCTGACCTCCCGGCTCATCGTCGTGCGCGGCTGGACCGGTTCGGGTTCGATGTTGGGGTTGAGCCGGCTGTCGTCGAACTGCTCGACCAGCGGCTGGGCGACGGCGATGTACAGGTCGTAGTAGGTGTCGTCGCTGCCGCAGTTGTTGGCGTGCAGCACCTTCATCTGCTTGTCCCCGCGCCACAGCTCGACCTCGATCTCGCGCGCCCCCTCACAGCCCTGCTCCGGGATGAAGTTCGTCCGCTCCTGGGCGGCGTCGGCGGCGGTGGCGACATCGGACCACACCTCGGCCGGCAGGTCGACGCGTTCATAGCTGAGGAACTCTTCATGGGCATGCACGCGCAGGGCGGCCCGTTCGGGGACGGCTTCGATGACCCAGCTGCGGTTGGCTGAGCCGGTGCGCGGATCGGTGAACCGCGCGATGATCCCGGCATCATGGGTACCGACCTCGACCGGACCGAGCAGCGCACAGCCCGACAGTCCGCTCACCAGCGCAAGCGCCAGCACGCCGGAGGCGGTGCGCCTGCGGTTTCGGGGCAGTCGGATCATGATCCGATCCTAGGATGCTTCCGCGCCCGAGGCGGGAGGCATGTCAGCATGTCGCGTTCCCGCCTGTGGATAACCGGTTCTGCACGCTGAGATTCGCTAGGGTGAGGCAGAGCGCCCCATCGAAAGCGAGTCTGCCGTGAACGCCTCAGCTGCAGCAGGACTGAATCTCATCAGCCTCATCCTCACTCTGCTGCTGGTGGGTTATGCAACGGTGGCATGGTTCGCGGCCTGGACGACCGCTCGGGTCAAAGACCGGCCCCGGCCAGCACCTGCTCCCCGCGGCCCGGCACCCGGGCAGCCGGCAGAAAGGCAGCCGGCAGAAAGGCAGCCGCCGGTCGGCAAGCAGCCGGCAGCCGGCCGACCAGGACCACCGCCGCCTCCACCTCTATGGTCAGCGCCGCCGCATCCCAGCCATCGGGGATCCGCGCACCCGGAACACTCTCATCCCGGATCAGGCCAACCGGAACCTGGACATCGTGGTCCGGGCCGTCAGGGACCACGCCCTCCAGGTCCGCAGCAGGGTGTGCACCCTCACCGGCACTGGCCGCAGCCACGCAGTCGGTTCGCTCCTCCCCCGCCGCCACCGGGCATGCGACCTCCTGCCGGGCCTTCGATGCGCCCGGGCCTGTCGCACCCCGGCCCGCCGCGCCTGCCCTACCCGCCCCACGCAGGCGGCGGACAGCCGAGTCAGCCGGCCACCGCCTCGGCCCCGGTGACACCACCGGTCGACCGCACCGGCCTGTATCTCAACATCCTGCTCGGGGTCGCGGCCCTGCTCATGATCACCGCGGCGATCATCTTCATCACCGTCGCCTCCTCGACCGTCATCAAGGCCGTGAGCCTGTGGTTCGTCGCCATCGCCTTCTACAGCGCCGGGCTGGGTGTCTATTCGCTGGTAGCCAGACTGCGGCCGGTCGGCTTCGCACTCACCGCAATCGGCCTGGCGATCATCCCGATCGCCGGATTCGGCCTCGGCGGCTGGCAGCTGACGTCAGGCACACTGGCCTGGTTCATCTCCTCCGCCGCAGGAGTGCTCGCCAACCTGGGGGCCGCTGTGGTGCTGCGCTCACAGCTCGTCACCTGGCTCAGCGTGGCCTTCACGTTCTCGCTGACGATGTCGGCGATCGCCCTGACCCCGGCACCGGTCGTGTGGTACTTCGTCGTCCTCATCCTCACCACCGCTCCCCTGGCGCTGCTGGCAGTGCTGCTGCGCGGCCGGCTTGCCGAGAAGTACATCCGCCCGCAGATCATCCTCGGCGATGTGCTCGCACCCCTGGCCGTCGCCGGTGCGATCTTCATCGACCCGGTGCCGACCCGCCTGGAGTGGGGCTTCCTGTTCGCAGCCCTCGGTGTGCACTTCCTCGTCGGCGCCCTGCTGCGCCGTTCGCCGCTGCGCGGGGTCGGGGCGCGGTTCAGCTTCGCGCTGGCGATCCTGCTCATCATCAGCGGTCTGGCCCACAATGAGATGATCAGCCTGCACTTCAGCTGGGATCGCCCGCTGACCGCGGTGGCGGCCCTCCTCATCGGCGCGGTCCTCTTCACCGAATCCGCCCTGCGCAGCCCGGCAGGCCGCGGCAGCCCTGCCCGGCGGCCGAACTCCAGCGAGCTGCCGGCAGCCATGGCCACACCTGCCGCACAGACGGCGGCGTCGCACATCGCGCTCATGCTCGCCGGCGGTTTCCTCTACGCCACCGGCATCGCGGTTGCCGAGGTCCCCTACACCGATCCGGGTGAGACCATCGCCACGATCCTCGTCAGTGCCGTCGGGCTGCTGGCAGCAGGTGCTGCCGTGTTCGCGGCCCTGCGCGCCGATGCGCTGCTGCCGCTGGGCGCCGGGATCGCCGTCGCTGCCCGAGTCGGGGCGTTCCTCGTCTACCAGATCATGCACCATGGCCCGGAGGATGCCCCGCTGGGCGACGCGCTGCCGAACGGGGTAGCGACGAGTGCCGGGTTCATCTGGCATGTGCTGCTGCTCATCGGACTCGCGTGGCTCAGTTCGACCATCACCTCCCGCCGGGCCCGCCACCGCCAGGTGCTGCGCGCCGGCTTGCCGCTGCTCATGCCGGCTGCCGCTCTCCTGCTGCTGATCCCGGCACCGATGGCGGCCGCCGACATCGACTCGCCGGTCAGTGCGCTCATCGTCATCGCGACTGTGGCGGCGCTGGGACTGTGCGCATGGTGGGCGCGCAATGCGCTGCTCGTCACCGGCGCTGTGCCGGTGGCCCTGGCCTTCGGCTACGTCCTCGGCGACATCTGGAAGGCGCTGGGCCTCGGCTCGAGCGTCGCCTCGCCGATCGTCACCGGCGGGTACCTCATCATCCTGGCCGCAGCTCTTGCCGGGCTGGCCCTCGCCGAGGTCGGTCTGCGCCGGCGCGGCCGTACCTGGCGTGCCCGCTACGCGGTCATCACCGCAGGCATCCTCGCGGCCTTCTTCGGGCTCGGGCTGGCGTTCATGATCGTCACGATGAGCATCCAGGACAGTCAGGCCGCCTACATCGCCGGGCCGGTTCTTATGTTCGTCACCGTCGGGCTGTTCGCCGCCGGGCACTGGGCCAGCCGCAGACTGTCCGCCGCTGGTCCCGGGCCCGGTCTTCGCTTCGCGGAGCTGCGGCTGCTGCCGCTGAGCATCTCGGCAGTGGCGGCGTTCCTCGCCAGCGTGCTCATCATCTGCCTCCATTCGGTCGAGCACGTGCGGCTGGCGGCCGCAGTTGTGCTTCTGCTGCTGTTCGCCGTCGCCTTCGCCCACGCGTTCGCCGCCCGTGTCCCCGAAGTCGTGCTGCTCGGATTCCTCGCTCTCTACCACGGGGTTCGCGTCCTTGCCGGACTCGGCATTGCCGAGACGGCATTGGCGCACCTGCTGGCGGCATGGCTGGTCTGGATGCTGGCGTATGCGCTGTACTGGTGCGTCTCGGTCGCCTATGACCGCAGGCCGGGTGCCCAGCACCTCGTCGCCGGCTTCTCCCGCTGGTCGCTCGCCCCGCTGATCGCAGCGTTCGCCGCGATGCTCACCGCCTTCATCAGCGCACTGCTCGTCGACGCCGAGGTTCCTGCGCTCCATTCGCTCACGATGCTCATCGCCGGCATCACGCTCATGATGCCGGCATTCATGCTCGTGCTGCTGGCCCAGCGGTTCCCGCACCAGCTCACGCGCCGTATCACCGCTGAGGCCGCCACCTATATCGGTGCGGTCGGCGGCATGATCGCACTGGCGGGAATCTGGCAGCTGCGCCCTGTCGTGCCTCTGCATGTGCTGCTGGCCGCCGCGATCGGCTGGTCGATCTTCTACGCGCGCAGCCAGCCGGTGCGCAGCGGCCCTGGTGCCCAGTTCGTCCGCGTCGACCTGCGCACTGTCATCCCGATGGCGCTCATCACGCTCACCGGCACGGTCGCGGCGTTCACCGCCGACCACACCGGCTACTCCCTGCTGTTCCTCATCGACCATGCCGCACTGCTCATCGCCGGCGCCGTCCTGCTGCGAGCCTGGGCGCTGTGGTGGGGGCTTGTCGGCGTCAGCGCCGGAATTGTGTGGTTCCTGCGCGATCTCATGTGGCTGGCTCTCGTCATCATCGCCGTGTTCATCATCGGCGTCGTCATCTGGCAGCTGCTGCGCAAACCGAAGAGCCCGGACCCGCGCGGCGGCCGATTCCAGGAGCCTCCGCAGAACCCGCCGCATCCCGGCCCGGCGCACGGCTTCGGACCGCCGCACGTCCCGCCGCAGCAGGGCCCACTACCACCTGCTCCTCCCCGGGCACCTGGTCAGGTGCCCGGCCAGACCGGCCAGCCACCGCCTCGGGAACGGACATGGCAGGAACCCCGCCACGATGGATGAGCTGCTCGTCGAACGGGTGCTGCGCGCGGTTGAATGCGTCCCGCCCGGGCAGGTGGTCAGCTACGGGATGCTCGCCGAACTCGTCGGCACCTCCCCGCGGCTGGTCGGCAGGATCATGGCCGCCTGGGGATCGAATGTCGCGTGGTGGCGGGTGACGAACGCCAGCGGCCGGCTGCCGGAGGCGATCACGATCCGCGCTCTGGAGCAGTGGACAGCCGAGGGCACTCCCCTGACTGCCGACCGGCACGGAGCGGCGATCGCGCATGCCCGCACTGATGCGAATCAGCTGGCGGCCGCCTGGCAGGCCGCGTGCGCTGACCTTCCTGCACAGTGACCGGTATCTGGATGAATGACAGCAGCCCCGCTGCCAGCTGGCAGCGGGGCTGTTGCATGATCCCGGGCTAGGCTGCGCGCGAAAGCCGCCTGGCCGGGTGGAAGATCACTTGAGCGAGACGGTGGCGCCTGCGCCCTCGAGAGCTTCCTTGGCCTTCTCGGCGGTCTCCTTGTCGGCGCCTTCGAGGACGGCCTTCGGAGCGTTGTCGACGAGGTCCTTGGCTTCCTTCAGTCCGAGCGAGGTGATGCCGCGGACCTCCTTGATGACCGGAACCTTCTTGTCGCCGGCCGACTCGAGGATGACGTCGAACTCGGTCTTCTCTTCAGCAGCGGCATCGCCACCGCCGGCTCCGCCGGCAGCCGGAGCGGCGACTGCGGCAACCGGAGCGGCGGCCTCGACCTCGAAGGTCTCCTCGAACTTCTTGACGAAGTCCGACAGTTCGATGAGGGAGAGCTCCTTGAATGCTTCGATGAGCTCTTCGGGGGTGAGCTTAGCCATGGTGGCTATGTCCTTCCGTACGTGGCTGGTCTGTTCAGCCGTGAATGGATTGTCTGTGGGTCTGAGTGAAACTCAGGCGTCCTCGGCAGCCGGTTCGCCGCCCTGCTTCTCGCGCAGAGCGTCGACGGTGCGCGCGGCCTTGACCAGCGGAGCGGTGAACATGTAAGCAGCGTTGTACATGCTTGCCTTCATGGCACCGGCGGCCTTGGCCAGCAGCACCTCACGGGATTCGAGGTCGGCGAGCTTCGTGATGTCCTCAGCGGTCATGGCGTTACCTTCGAAGTAACCACCCTTGATGACCAGCTGCGGATTCGCCTTGGCAAAGTCACGCAGGACCTTGGCGGCTTCGGAGGGTTCACCGGTGACGAAGGCGATGGCCGAGGGGCCAGTGAGCTGTCCCTCGAGCGCTTCGATGCCGGCTTCCTTAGCCGCGATAGCGGTCAGCGTATTCTTTACCACGGCGTAGGAGGCGTTCTCACCGAGACCACGGCGCAGCTCCTTGAGCTGCGCCACGGTGAGACCGCGGTACTCGGTCAGCACTGCAGCAGGAGAGTTCTCAAAGAGTTCCTTGAGTTCGGCTACTGCGGCTGCCTTGTCAGGCCTCGCCATGGTATTCCTTTCGTACATGTCGGTGCGTCAGACGCGAAAAAGCGCCCCGCGCAGGCTGCACGGAACGCTTGCACATCCGGATCCTCGAAGCTGCTCAGCAACCGGATCACCGGAACAGTCATCCACTACACACCTGCGCTGGCCACTCTTGCGAGTCTTCGTTCACAGCGGCGCACAGCAGCACACGGAGGTGAGATGTGAGTCCCTGTGAAGACCGACGGTCTTGGGCAACTATCAGCATAGAGCAGACCAGGCTGAGAATCCAAATCGGGGCCAGTGCTGCTCTCGCGGGTGCCCCGGCGGTAGGATGGAGATATTCGCCCCCTGCCACGGAATCAGAAGAAAGTGCTGCCGCAGCAGCCGGCTGCCGGTCATGGCGTCACCCCACCCCCGGGTTACGGCCAGCATCCGCAGCATCCGGGTGGCGCGAGCGGGAATCAGCCGCGCTGACTGCCCGGCTTCTCACGCTGCAGCTGCGTGGCGAGATCGTCACCGACCGCACCGAAGAGCGTGCGGGCCCAGACCGTGTCCGCTTCGGCACACGGTGTGGCGCCATCGTAGAGCCAGTCGGGTGACCGGTCGGCCTCGACATCAGCTGCGCAGGCACCGCAGGCCGGGGCCCACGCCGCCGCGCAGCGCACTCATCTCACCGCGGGTCGTCAGCCGGCTGCTCATGCCGATCGGCCCGGGGCGCAGCTCCACGCGCCGACCGAGCGGCCGCTCGGGGTGAGATAGGCGAACACGAGCGGGCCGGTGAGCCCGAGGTCGTCGATGAGCCGGGCGAACAGCCGGTCGTAGAACGTCAGGTTCGTCTCCGGTGGGCGCTCGATCTCCGGTCCAGACAGGTGCGGTGCCCAGCGCTCGAACGAGAATGGGCGCCCACGCATCATAGGCGCGCTGCAGACCGTCAGCCGGTGGTGCGTGCACGGCGGTCATCCGGAGCGCCTGCGCCAGCTGCGGCCTCACCTGCGGGCCCGAGCGCATATTCCGAACGCAGGACAGACTCCGCTCAACGCCGCAGGCCCCGCCTGTCCTCAACGGTGTGGGGCAGGCGGGGCCTGTGGGGTGTGGCTGCAGACCTCAGGCCGGCTGGCGGCCGGGTCGTGCCTCCGATGTCACGCGCGCAGCGCGGAGACGTCCATCGGAAGGGCCGGACCGTTCGTCGTCGTCATGGTCGCCTTCGAGATGTAGCGGCCCTTCGACGAAGACGGCTTGAGACGCATGACCTCGTCCATCGCAGCGTTGAAGTTGTCCTCGAGTGCACTCTGGTCAAAGGACACCTTGCCGATGATGAAGTGCAGATTCGAGTGCTTGTCGATGCGGAACTCGATCTTTCCGCCCTTGATGTCCGAGACGGCCTTCGCCACGTCCATGGTGACGGTGCCGGTCTTCGGGTTCGGCATGAGGCCGCGGGGGCCGAGCACCTTGCCGAGTCGTCCGACCTTGCCCATCATGTCCGGGGTGGCGACGGCTGCGTCGAAGTCGGTGAAGCCGCCAGCGACCTTCTCGAGCAGGTCATCGGAGCCGACGTAGTCAGCACCTGCTTCGCGGGCTGCTTCGGCACGGTCGCCGGCTGCGAACACCAGGACCTTAGCGGTCTTGCCGGTACCGTGCGGGAGGTTGACGGTGCCGCGCACCATCTGGTCAGCTTTGCGCGGGTCTACGCCGAGGCGCAGAGCGACCTCCACGGTGGCGTCGAACTTCGCGACAGAGGTGTCCTTGGCCAGGGAGACTGCCTGAGCCGGTTCGTAGTATGTGTCAGCCGCGATCTTCTCCGCGGCGGCCCGATAGGCCTTTGAGCGCTTTGCCATCTGCTTCTCTCCTTGCAGTTGTGGTGTCGGGGAGCGCGCTGCTCCTACCACGTGACGTCGGTGCCGCTGCCGGCCGGTTCCACCGAGCCGGGGCACCGTTCATCACATTTCGACGTCGGTGGTGATTCCCATCGAACGGGCGGTGCCGGCGACGATCTTCGACGCTGCGTCGATGTCGTTGGCGTTGAGGTCCGGCATCTTCGTTTCGGCGATCTCGCGCACCTGGTCCTTGGTCAGGTGTCCAACCTTGTCAGTGTGCGGGGTGGCCGAGCCCGACTTCAGACCGGCGGCCTTCTTGATGAGCTCCGCAGCCGGCGGAGTCTTCGTGATGAAGGTGAACGAGCGGTCTTCGTAGACGGTGATTTCAACCGGGACGACGTTGCCACGCATGGATTCCGTTGCGGCGTTGTATGCCTTGCAGAACTCCATGATGTTGACGCCGTGCTGACCAAGCGCGGGGCCGATCGGCGGTGCGGGATTGGCCGCACCAGCCTGGATCTGAAGCTTGATCAGGCCGGCTACCTTTTTCTTGGGAGGCATTCTTCGGTCCTTAATACTTCGATGAAGCCCTCGACGGCTGCCGAGGGTCGTTCCCTTCAGCGGGATGCGTCAGGGGTGCTGCGCCGCGCTCCGATGAATGTCGCAGGCGCAAACCACACCATTATTCCATGAACAGCCCGTGGTTGTTAAATCCAGCCCCAGGCTCTCCAGGCGCCGCCGCGCCCGAGGCGGTCCTCACCTCGGGCACGGCTGTGTGCCGGGATGTGCCGGCGAACGCTGTGGTGCGGCTCAGATCTTGGCGACCTGGTCGAAGCCGAGCTCGACGGGAACGTCGCGCTCGAAGATCGACAGCAGGACGGTGAGCTTCTGCGATTCGGGGCGGATCTCCTGGATCGTGGCCGGGTGGCCTTCGAAGGAGCCCTCCTTGACCATGACGGATTCGCCGACTTCGAATTCGACCTCGTAGGCTGCTCCGCCCCCAGCGGCTGCCTTCGCCTGCTCGCCGGCTTCGGCAGCGGCCTTGGCCTGCTCCTCTTCGAAGACCGGGGCGAGCATCGAGAAGACCTCGTCGATGGTGAGCGGGACGGGGTCGTAGGCGTTGCCGACGAAGCCGGTGACGCCCGGAGTGTGGCGCACGACGCCCCACGACTCGTCAGTCAGCTCCATGCGCACGAGCACGTAGCCGGGGATGCGCACGCGGCGGACCTGCTTGCGCTGGGCGTTCTTGACCTCGATGACGTCTTCCATCGGCACCTGGATCTCGAAGATGTAGTCTTCCATGTCCAGCGAGATGATGCGATTCTCGAGGTTGGCCTTCACCCGGTTCTCGTAGCCGGCGTAGGAGTGGATGACATACCAGTCGCCGTCCTTCATGCGCAGCTCGGACTTGAACTCCTCCGCCGGATCGTGCTCGTCGCCGGTGTCCTCGGCGGCCGGCGCCTGTTCGGTCGTATCGTCGGCGGCCGGCTGGCTGGCGGTCTCCTCAGTGACAGCCTCGGCAGTCGGCTCTGCGGCCGCATCGAGGTTCTCGGTTTCCGGGGTGTTGTCCGACACCTGTTCTCCTTGTGCTTAGGTCGTGGGGCGTGGTCTGACGTGTGCGGGCGCGTCCGCGGCTGTGTCGCCGCTCGGCGGCTGGATCAGCCGACTAACCCCACAGCGGCCAGATCGGCGAGCCGCCGAAGACGAAGCCGGAGAGCTTTCCGAACAGCAGATCCAGGACGGTGACGAGCAGCATCATGAAGATGACGAACCCGAGCACGACGAGCGTGTAGTTGATGAGCTCCTTGCGAGTGGGCGTGACCACCTTCTTGAGCTCGCTGATCACCTCGCGGAAGAACTGCATGATGGTGCCGAAGAAGCCGCGCTTCTCAGAGGTTCCTGCGGGTGTGTCGCTCACGCTTCCTCACTCGGGGGTCGTTGTGCTCCGTCGTTCTCAGCAGGGGTGACAGGACTCGAACCTGCAACCTACGGTTTTGGAGACCGTTGCGCTACCACTTGCGCCACACCCCTTCGGCTGTGCGGGCACAGCCGGGGCATGAAACAGACCCGGAGACCCGGGTCGGCTTCTGCCAAGGTACGAGCATACACGCTCGATGTCTCATCCGTCTAACGACGGGTCACTTCGCTTCGGCCGGCGCCCAAGGGCCCGGCTGTGGGATCGACGTCCACGGGCTGAAGCTGACCTGTGCGTCCATGTCGACGGTGACGACCTGCACGTCGATGGGCTGGCGGGTCTGTGCGTCGTAGCGGATGAAGGAGAACTCGGCGGGCATCTTGAGCGGGCCCGGTGTCAGCGCATTGGCCAGTGCCCCGCCGGTCGTCGAGTTGACGAACCGGGTGGCCGGGCCGAACGCCTCTGGCCCGACCCGCCGGTGCCAGTGGCCGGAGACGGCGAAGCCTGCGCAGCCCTCGCCGAGGGCCGCAGCCGCCTGCCGGGGGTCGTGGATGACGAGGGTGTCGATGTTCTCGGCCGCACACGCCTCGGCGGCGACCCGGTCGGTGAACCCGGCTCCGGTCTCTCCGCGTTCGAGCACGTCACCGGTGGGGAAGACGGTGCGCCGCGGATCCGGCAGCCCGAAGAACGTCAGCCCGGCGGCGGTCACCGGCTGGCCGTCGAGGACCTGCCAGCCGAGTGAGCGGGCATGGGCGGCGGTGTCGGCCGAGTCGTGGTTGCCCTTGACGTAGAGGCGCGGCAGGCCGTGCGGCAGCGCCTGGTGCACGGAGTCGACGCAGATGTTCTCAGCGGTGGTGCCGGTCATCGTGATGTCTCCGCCGTCGAGGTAGAGGTCGGCCCCCGACAGCTGGGCGGCGCGGGCGAGGACCCGCGACATGCCGGTGTTGCAGTGGATGTCGGAGGCCATGAGCACGGTGATGATGCCAGCCGGCTCACCCTGTTGTGCGCCGGCCTGCCCGCCCGCCTGGGCCTGCCCGCCATCGGCCGCCCCGCCGGTAGCCCCGCCGGTGGCCCCCTCCCCAGTGGCCGTCCTCCCGATGGCGGCCTGGGCACCGTCGCCATCGGCTGACTGGTCACCATCCAGCGGCTGGTCCCAGTTGGGCCGGGGCACCAGGTCCGCGCCCGAGGTGGTGCGCGGGCTGGTCGGGCGCTGAAGCCAGGCGACGTCCAGGCTCGTGCGGGCGGTGTCGTAGAAGGTCTCGTTGTCGTTGTAGTAGTCGGTGACGACGCGGGCGACTTCGTCGATGACGCCGGAGAACCTGCCGGTCACCTCGGATCCGGCCAGCGGTGTGCGCTCGAACACCGGATTCGGGGTGATCTGCTTGGGCGCGCTCACCGGCACGGCGATGATGGCGATGAGCACCGCAGCGAGGCTGAGCACGAGCGCGGTCATCGGCCCGTCGGCCGGGTCCCGCTCGCTGGCGGTCTCGGGCTGCAGGCGGGTGCGCCTGTGCAGCAGGTATGCGCCGGCCACCACAGTGACGACACCGGCGGCGATGAGGTCGCGGGTGAGCGCATCGGCGATGATGCCGTTGCGCACGACGGTGACGAGGGCGTCGATGTCGCCGAACAGGCTGGCGTAGGAAGAGGCGTCCTGGGCGAGTTCATCGATCGTTGAGACCGGCACGCCGGCATGGTTCGGGATCTCCTCCACGGCGACGTCGACGCCGAGGCCCAGCGGCAGCCTGTCGCCTGCCGGTATCACGAGCTGGCCGATCGGTCCGAGGTCGATGGTGATCGCCCCGTCGGTCGTGACCGCATAGGTTGCATCGTGGGGGCCGAAGTTCGCCTCGGTCTGCGCGGTCGTCACCGCCCACGGTGCGGCGAGCAGGGCGCCTGCCAGAAACAGTCCGAGGGATGCGGCCAGGAACCGCGCCGCGGCCGCGAGGCGGGCAGATGCCCGGCGTGTGGGGCGCTGAGCTGAGACCATGCGGGCAATTATACGAGCGGCCCACCGCCGGGTGACAGCTCAGCTCATCAGGGCAGATGCCGGCTGCCGGCGGCAGGCGCAGCAGGGCATCGACTAAACTGTCGTCATGGTGACACGGGAGGGTCTGCGCGCACTTCCCAAAGCCCACCTGCACCTGCACTTCACCGGCTCGCTGGCTGATGAGACGCTCGCCGAGCTCGCCGCCGAGGCCGGCATCCGGCTGCCGCGCGGCATCGTCGGTTCGACTCCGGCGAACCTGTCCCCTGACCAGCGCGGCTGGTTCCGCTTCCAGCGCCTCTACGATGCCGCCCGCGCCGTCGTGCGCGGGGAGACGATCATGCGCCGGGTCGTCGCCGAGGCCGCAGCCGCCGACCGGGCCGAGGGCTCGCGCTGGCTGGAGCTGCAGATCGACCCGACCTCCTACGGGCCCTACGTCGGCGGCATCACCCCGGCTCTGGAGATCGTCCTCGATGAGGCCGCCCGCCAATCCGGGCCGGACTTCGGCATCGCGATCATCGTCGCCGCCTCCCGCACCCGCAGCCAGTTCGAGGCCCGGACGCTTGCCCGGCTTGCCGCCCAGTACGCCGGTGATGATGCCGCCACGGTCGTGGGGTTCGGGCTGTCGAACGATGAGCGCCGCGGCGACACGGCGGAGTTCCGACACGCCTTCCGCATCGCCCGCCGGGCGGGCCTGGCATCTCTGCCCCACGGCGGGGAGCTGCTCGGGCCCGCGCACATCCGCGAAGTCATCGCCCACCTGCGTCCCCACCGCCTCGGGCACGGAGTGCGGGCCGCGGAGGATCCGCAGCTGCTGGACCAGATCGTGCAGGCCGGCATCGGCCTGGAGGTGTGCCCGGGCTCGAATGTGTCGCTGGGCGTGTACGCCTCTGCAGCGCAGGTGCCGCTGCGTCAGCTGTTCGACTCCGGTGCGCAGATCGCGCTCGGGGCCGATGACCCGCTGATCTTCGATTCGCGGCTGGTCGATCAGTATGCCGCCGCCGAGGCGGTGCTGACCCGGGCTGAGATCGCCGAGCTTGCCCGGCAGTCCTTTGCCATCTCACTGGCACCTGCGCGGATCCGGCAGGCCGCGATCAGTGACATCGACCGCTGGGAGACCGCAGGCTGAGCCTGCCGCGGCGGGTGCGCCCAGCGGCTCCGGGTGCTCGGCTCCGAAAACTCGGATCCGCAAGCTCAGATCCGGCAGCCGATGAGGTTGGGTTCGGGTTCGAGCCGGATGCCGGTGGATTCCTCGACCCCGTCGCGGATGTGGCGAGCGAGGTCGAGGATGTCGGCGGTACGTGCCTGCCCGCGGTTGGTCAGCGCCAACGTGTGCTTGGTCGACAGGCGGGCGCGCTGTTCGCCGATCCCGAATCCCTTGCGGAACCCGGCCCGGTCGATGAGCCAGGCGGCCGAGGTCTTCTTCCGGTGCTCATCGCGCATGCCGGTCAGCGGGTCGATGACCGGGTATTCCGGCGCCCCGTCGGGCAGCGGGGTGGAGAGCGGGACGATCGGGTTGGTGAAGAAGGATCCGCATGACCACGTGTCGTAGTCGGCAGGGTCGAGGACCATGCCCTTGGAGGCGCGGACGGCGAGGACGGCTTCGCGCACCTCGGCCAGCGGCACCCGGTCTTCGAGGTCGACGCCGAGCGCAGCGGCGAGCTGCCGGTAGCGGATCGGCGCGGACTCGGCCGAGGAGGTGAGCGCGAAGCTGACGTCGAGGACGACGAAGCGCACGGTGCCGATCTCGGCGGTGGTGCGCTTGAGCCGGGAGGTGCGGTAGCCGAATTCGAGCTCGGCGCGCGGCAGCGTGATGACGTCGCCGGAGAGCCGGTCGTAGACGGTGACGGATTCGAGGGTGTCGGCGACCTCGGCTCCGTAGGCGCCGACGTTCTGCACCGGGGTCGCACCGGCTGAGCCGGGAATTCCGGAGAGCGCTTCGAGCCCGGAGAGCCCGCGGGTGACGGTTTCTGCGACGCAGTCGTCCCAGTTCTCACCGGCTGCCACGCGCAGCAGGACCCGGTTGCCGCCGAGCTCGGTGAACTCCATGCCGCTGGTGCGGATGAGGCACACGGGACCGGCGAAGCCGTCATCGCTGATGACGAGGTTGGATCCGCCGGCGATGAAGAGCACATCGGGGTTCAGTCCCTGCCCGATGCCGGCTGCCTCTCCCCCACTGCCGGGGGGCTGGGCTGCCCGGTCAGCAGTCAGCGGGTGGGCGGTGAGGAAGTCGAGCAGCTCCTCGCGGGTGCCGGCGACGGTGAGGTCGGCGGCCGGGCCGCCGACGCGCATCGTCGCGTAGTCCGCCAGCGCTGTCCGGCTCACGCCAACCGCACCTTCGCCTGGGTGCGTCCGAGCACGGTGTCCTCACCGCAGCTGACGGAGATGTCGAGGCGCACGATCCCGGCCTCGTCATCGATCGCGCCGACGACGGCGGCCATGTCGAGGTAGGCCGTCGGGGTGTCCGGGGAGCCGGAGGCGGCATCGGCGACGACGACCGGGGCGGTGAAGCGGGTGCGGCAGTCGACGATCGCACCGGGGTCGGCGGCCCATTCGGTGATGCGGGCGAGCACGGATCCCATCGACAGCATGCCGTGGGCGATGACGTCGTCGAGGCCGACCTCGCGGGCGAAGCGCTCGTTCCAGTGGATCGGGTTGTGGTCTCCCGAGGCGCCGGCGTAGGCGACGAGGTCGGCGCGGGAGAGCGGGATGCGGGCGGAGACGACGGTGCGGCCGACCTCCTGGTCGCGCAGCTTCGGCGCCAGGTCGGCGCCGGAGGGACGGTATTCCTCGCGTTCGATGGGCTCGTTCATGCTTCTTCTCCTCGCACGACGATCGTCGAGGTCACAGTGACCACGGGGGCGTCGTCGCTGTTCGCGTCGGTGAGTTCGGTGCGGGTGGTGATCATCGCATGCCCGCCGGCCTCGCGCAGCCCGTCGACGTGGCAGACGGCGTTGAGCCGGTCACCGGCGACGATCGGGCGGGTGTAGGTGAACTGTTCGGAACCGTGGACGACGCGGGAGAAGTCGATGCCGGCTTCCGGGTTGGATATGTAGAGCGCTTCGGCGCGCTGGGAGGGGATGACGGCGAACGTCGGCGGGGCGACGACGTCGGCGTAACCGAACTCGGCTGCGGCCGCAGCGCTGCGGTGGGCGCGGTTCTGCGCCCCGGTCGCGCGGGCGAACTCGATGATCGCCTCGCGGGAGACCTCATAGGGCTCCGGCAGGGCGTAGCTCGCACCCTGCAGCTCGGTGTTGACAGCCATCGGCAGATGTACCTCCTTGGGCACAGGCGCTGCGCCCGTGCGGGTTCGTCCGGCTCAGGTGGGCAGACTGCCGGCACCTCCCGGCCGCTGACCGGTGACGTGCGGCAGTCCCGTGTCTGCGAGTCTATCGCCCGGGGCCGGGCACCCGCATCATCGCCAGGGCGTAGTCGGCGAGGTTGTCGGCGGCGGCGTCCTTGGGCACCGGCCCCTCGGGGTCGTACCACTGCGAGGTCGAGGTGCACATGTTCGACACCACGCGGCCGGCGAAGCGCCAGTCGGGGTTGGCGAACGCACCGGTCTCGATGCCTTCGCGAGCCAGCGCGTCGACGGTGTGCTGCACGTCGCGACGCAGCCCGGCGATGCGGGAGCGGTCGGGTTCGTCGATGCTGCGCATCTCACTGGCTCCGATGAATCCCTTGCGCCGCTGCTCCAGATGGAACAGCGCCAGCTCGCGCACCACCTGCCGGTAGCGTTCCTCGACCGGCTGGCCTTCCGCCGCCGTGAGCACATCGTCGAGCCGGCTGATGAGCTCGGCCATCGTCTCGTCCATCAGGCTAACGAGCATCTGCTGCTTGGACGTGAAGTAATGGTAGACCCCGGCGACGCTCACCCCGCCGGCCTGCGCGATCTGCCGCATCGAGGTGCCGTGGTAGCCCCAGCGCACGAAACAGTCGATGATCGCCTCGACGATCTTGGGATGCGGGGCATCGGGAGCGCCGCGCACGAGGTGTGGGGCGCCGGCGTGCTCGCGGCCACCGGGTCCGGTGCGCACCGCGCTCGGCTCGAAGTCACCGGAGTACATGAGGTCCTCGAGTTCGAGACCGAGCACCTCAGCCAGCTGTGAGACCCGCTCGACGGTGACGGAGACGCGCTCTCGCTCGATGAGAGACAGGGTGGCAGGGCTGACGCCGATCTGCGAGCTCAGCTCCTCGAGCGTCAGTCCGGCCTGTGTTCGGGCCGCACGGACGCGGCCGCCGATGCCCGATCCACCTTCAACCCCATGAACTTTAACCATACTAAACAGTATACGGCACTCACGCGCCGTGTGCAGGCACGTCCGTCCAGGCGCTTTCGGGTTGGTGCGGTTCGGATGCCGAATGAGCGTTCGGCTCAGCAGGTGAGGTCAGGTTCGGCCTCGGGTTCGGGGCCGAAGCGCAGGCTGCGGCCGGTCACCTCGGTCGGGCGGATGCGGATGTGGCGGGACTTGGCGCTCGCCGGCGGCGGTGCGGATGTAGAGCGCGCCGTCGTAGGCGGCGCAGTTGACGGGGAAGGTCTCGATGTCACCGTTGACGGCGACCGCGAGGCGGCCGAAGCTCTCGGACTCCAGCAGCACCCAGCATTCGTCGAGGCTGAGGGTTTCAATCGGCGGAGGGGCGGTCTTCTCGGGGTTCTGTGTGATCTGCTCCATAGTCCATTGTGCGCCGGGTCACACCCGGAACGGGCACCGGCCCGGCAGGCGGGACCGGCCGGCTCACATACCCGAACCCGTCACGGCCACCAGGGCCGATGACCGGCCGACTGCGGCCGCGACTGCGTCAGTCTGTTCCCATTGCGCGCGCCCGGATGACGTCGGCGACGAGGTCGGAGCCGGCGGCGCCGTAGAGGGTGTTGCCCCACACGCTGTCGCGTTCAGGGTACGGCTTCCCGTTGACCTGCAGCCACTGCATCCGCCTGCCTTCAGCTGCCGCAGAGACACACTGCCGGCACATCGGCACGGAGACGCTGGCGAACTTCTCCATCCGCGGCAGCTTTCGCGCCGTCTTCGCCCGACCGTGCCGGGGGTTGATGACGCAGAGCCCGAGTTCTGTTCTGCCCTGAGACGTACTCTCAGACGTCCCGCGCCGGCCACGCTGTGACCGCGGGCCGGGGTCTTCGGCGCCGACCGCCGACTGAACGGCGTTGAGGTCGTGCTCGGCGATGTCGAAGAGCACCATCGCCCCAGCGAGGTCATCCTCGCGGGCTGAGTCGTCTTCGCTGATGCGCCGCGCGAGGGAGAACGCGTCGAACCCGTGCTGCACCTGCTCGCTCTGCTTCTCGCTGAGCTCACCGGCCTGCAGCTTCTCCAGCCGGGCGGCGATGCGCAGGGAGTCCTCACCCAGCATTGTGCGCAGCTCGTCCTGGGAGGCTCGCCGCGCGGCTTTCACCACTGACGAAGGAAGCCGGTAGCGGCCCGGCCGCGCACCGCGCCGCTTGGCGATGCCGTAGACCCCGAGAAGCAGGACGGTGAGCGCTGCCGCTGCCCAAAGCGCGGACTTCACTGGTTCGGAGTAGACGTAGTATCGCAGGTCATCAACCCGGCTTCGCTTGTGTTCGCCCTCCTGCGGGTTCTTCAAACGCATCAGAATGTCGCGCAGCCACTCGACCGGGCTCATAGAGTGATCCGGGTCCCACAGGTAGCGGTCATCCTGGCTCGTGATGAGCGATCCCCGTTCACCCGTGGCATTCGTGACGACTCGCGTCATGCCCAATTCGGCTTCGAGGAGCACATATGTTCCCTGCTCACCATGCAACTCAGCGGCCAACGACAGGATCTCCGACAGCTTCCGGAAATCGCCATCCGGGGCTGACATGACCGCCACCCACACCGCAGGTGATGGCTCCTCGGCCATCTTGGTCAGGGACGCGACAGTGGAGTCGCCGTATGTCGTGCGCAGCGCCGGTTCAACGTAGATTCTCTCGTGCGTCCAGCTGTCGGCGAGTTTCTGTGCCGTTGCCAACTGCCCGCCGAGTTTCGGCTCTGCCGAGTGCACCGGAGTGCTGAGGGCTGACACCATGAGCAGCAGAACAGCGGCTGTCCCGAGGATGCGCAGCAGAATGGGCCGGTCGATTGCCGGCCGCTGTGTTGCCGTTCTTGTCATGTGCACTTCTTTCATCGCTTCGACTCCCGATAGCGGCGGAGGCGATCGTGGTCGGTGTTCCAGACGAGGAAGGCGGCGATCAGACCGATCGGCACAGCCGGGATCGCAAGCAAAGCGCTCTTGCGCAGACCGATCCGGCGATTCTCGGCGAACTGCGCTGTACCGGGAAGCGGTTGAATCGGCTCGGTATCCGACAGGTGCTGCATGTCGGTATACCCGGTCCGGGTAGACGCGCCCTCCCATGCGGCCTGGGTGAGCGCGTCCAGTTCAGTCATGTAAGCCGTGAGTGCAGGCAGGTCCGAGTCTCGCTCTTCCGGCGCTTCGTCGCGGACTTTCGATAAGTCCGGGTGATAGTTGTGAAGAGCACTGAAGCCCGGGTTGGCTCTCAGCACGATCTCGTAACCGGAGTAGACGACAAGCTGCTCATCGAGCAGGTTGCGGTCTGGCAAGAACGGAGCCGCTGAAGGATTCTCCCAGATCAGCAGCGCGGTGCGATGCGGCATGCTCTGCACCTTCTCGCTCAGTTCGGCGATGTCCTCCGGGGCGATTCCCAGCAGAGCCTCGGGTGCCACTGCCACGGAATCATCAGCCGCGTCTGCTGCGATCTGATCATGCAGCGAGCGGTCTGCCTCATCCGGTGACGGGGCCTGCTCGGAGTAGGCGTTGCTTGCCGAGCGCGCCCGTTCGGATGTGTCACGGTCGTCGATGAGGTATCCGACTCCTGCCCCAGCGATCCCTCCCACGACGGCTGCGATGGCGAAGGCCGTGGCCACTGTGACAGGCAGCTTGTCGAATGTCCGAGCGCCGCGCTTGGCTTTCGGCCTGACACTCTTCCCGTTCTGAGCGAAGGAGCCCGCACTGTCGGCCAATGCCTCGGCAAGCGATCCGAATGCACCGAATCCGCTGCGGGCAAATGCGGTGTCATGGGTGAAGTAAGGCCTGTCGACGTCGATCCCGCGCTCTGAGAGGAAGCTGGGTTCATCTCCCGCATCCAGCTGCTCACGCACATCGCGGCTGACAGGGACGCGAAGGTCATCTCCCAGCCCCGACCAGTATCGGGTGGATTCAGCCCTCCTGTCGGGCCGGAAGAAGCAGCGGGTGGGTTTCGTGACGCTGCGGGCTTCTTCGGCCAGGCGCGCCCAGGCGACCCACACGAGCGGGTTCTCCGAATCAGCAGCCGCGGGCAGCACCTCGGCGGCTTTGCGCAGCCGATCGTGAGCAGCGAGCCTCTCACTGGATGACTTCGGTGAGAGAGCGGTCTGGACGCGGCGCTGGACGAGGAGTTCTCCTTTTACTCCCGCCTTTCGCACAGCCTTGAGTTCGTCGTCGGACTCACGACGTGCCGCCGACCGTTTCCTGCGGAAGGCACCCCACCACGACCATCCGGCCGATAGGGGAAAGGCGATGAGCGATCCCGCCGCGGCACCGAGCGGTATCGCCCAGTGGACGGCGCCCTGGTCGATGCGCACGATGTCCTCGGGCCGTCTGCTGCCGAACCACGGGTCCGGGGATAGTTCGACTTGTTCGGGACTCGAAACGCTGGGGTCGACTGCGCGGCGCAGGCTGTACCGGAACCAGGGACCGGGCACATCGTCGTTGAGTTCGGCAGGACTGATGACGCCGCCGACTTCAGTGATGAGCTGCTGGTCCCGGTACACCGTGGTCTTGAGTTCGCCTGAGACAGCCGACCAGGAGGCGAAGACCACCGAATCGAGGTCGTGCTCACGCGCGACGGTGTTGAAGATCTCTTGCCAGATGCGCTCCAGCTCCGCAGGCTCGATGTCGTTGCCTGCACGATCTTCTGCGACGGTGGCGGGGAGCACCAGAAGGGTGACGTGGTAACCAGCGTCCTCAGCGAGTTTCACCATAGGCGCGGCCAGCTTCTGCTGTCGCTCATCCCAGAACGATTCGAAACCGGGAGCGACGTAGACCTTGTCGCCAGACTCCACAGTCGTTCCGATGACGTCTGCCCACGTCGAAATGTAGTTGTCCTCAGCTGACTGTTGCCGCGCCTCTGATTCGGCTGCGCTCTCCGAGAAAAGGGTCTTCTTCTCGGGGCTCGCTGCAGCAGGAGCCGCCGCCATGGCGAAGCAGCACAGGAGCGCGGCAGCGAGCGCGAGCAGTCTGACGAGGACAGTCCGGTGACCGGGACTCAGAATGGGCATTCCCTCACTGTAGGCATCTCCGGACAGGATGACGGCATCGCCATGTGCCAGATCTGCAACAAGGCGCCTTGTTGTGTGCTGGGCAGTCCTGGCAGCTGACGACATCTGGTCATCCATCTGGAGTGACAAACGTCAAACGCCAGGAGTGTCTCAGCTCGCAGAACTGCGGGTGCTGACTGTTGACACTCCGGGTCTGCTCACAAAAATCACGGATGAAAACTGACCAATTGTTCGCCCAAGATTAAAATCTGGTGCTCGACGTCGCGCACCGTCGTCGGCACCCCTGGCGGGAATGCCATGACCAATGTACCCGATCTCACCGAGCTGCTCGCTAACGCACCGACCAACTGGGGGACGACCCGGTCTGGCCCGGCCGCTCGCCGGCCGAACGCGAGATGGTGATGGACGAATCCATCTGGGACCGCGAGGACGCACCCCAACTCCCCGGTGACCTGCACTTTGCCGATGACAAGATTGAGGCCTTCCTGCAGGGACCCACGCAGTACGACGCCTTAGGCCACGTCTGGTACGACGGCAAGCCGTGGAACGGCTATGACGCCCGGACCACGGTCGGCGGCCTGGACAAGGCCAGCGTCGAGCCGATCGCCCAGCGCGACGTCGCCGGCACCGGCGTGCTGCTCGACATGGCCCGGTACTTCGGCGTCGAGGCGATGGAGGCCAAGCACACCTTCGACCACACCGATCTGCTCGCCTGTGCCGAACGCCAGGGCGTCACGATCGACAAGCGCGACATCCTGCTCATCCGCACGAACCACCTGCAGCTGTTCTTCGAGCAGGGCGAGAGATTCTACGAGGACTTCTGCGAACCCGGCCTGGAGTACAGCCCGGAGCTCGTGCAGTGGTTCGCCGAGATGGAGATCCCCAACCTCGTCACCGTCACCATCGCCAACGAGGTGACGATGGACCCCTCCGCCGGCACCGCCCTCGTCCTGCACAACGCGCTCATGCGCACCCTTGGCATCGCCTTCACCGAGATCTGCGATCTCGAATCGCTCGCCGAGGCGTGTGACCGCGAGGGCCGCTACAAGTTCTGCTACATCGCAGCCCGGCTCAAGATCCACCGCGCCGCCGGCTCGCCCGTCAACCCGATTGCACTGCTATGAACACACCCACGGCCCGAACTGGGCTACCAGCTGGCGGACTCCGGGGCGAAGGCCCTCATCACGCTGCCGGGCCTGTGGTCGCTCGTCGCCCGCGAGGTCGTCACAGCCGGCATCGGCACTGTCGAGCTCGTCATCATCGCGCCCCACGATGAGTGGCGGATGGCAGGCGACCGGCCCAAGCAGTCCCGCGCCGAGGTCCCAGACGAGCTCCTCGGCACGGCCGGCCGGCTCGGATTACGACCCGGCCGAGCTGGCAGGCGACGATGTCGCACTGCTGATCTACGCCTCGGGAACCACCGGCAAGTCCAAAGGTGCGATGAACACCCACGGGAACCTGGCGTTCAATGCCGAGACCTGTGTGCAGATCTCCGCGCTCGAATCCGGTGAGCCGATTCTGGCGGTCGCGCCGCTGTTCCACATCACCGGCATGGTCGGCCACGTCATGCTCGGGCTGCGGCTCGGCACACCGATGGTCATCACCCACCGCTTCCACCCCAGCGTCATGCTCGAGGCGATCCGCCGCACCCGCCCGGCCTTCACTGTCAGTGCGATCACCGCACTCATGGCACTGGCCGACAGCCCCGAGGCGCGCACCGAGGACTTCGCCAGCCTGCACACGATCTGCTCCGGCCGCGCCCCGATCGCCCCGTCGCTCGGTGATCGCCTGGAGGGGATCTATGGCGCGTATGTGCACAACATCTTCGGGATGAGCGAGACGGCCTCCCCGACGCATCTGGTGCCGCGCGGTCAGCGTGCACCGGCCGACCCCACCTCGGGCGCCCTGTCGATCGGCAAACCGGTCTACGACACGAGCGCGCGGATCGTCGATGAGAACCTCGCCGACCTCCCGCCGGGTGAGTGCGGGGAGATCGTCATCACAGGCCCCAGATCACCCCGGGATACTGGAACACACCCGAGACAACGGAGGGCGCCTTCGCCGATGGCTGGCTCAAGACCGGGGACATCGGGTTCGTCGACGACGAGGGCTGGTTCTATCTCGTCGACCGGAAGATGGGCATGATCAACGCCTCCGGTTACAAGGTGTGGCCGCGCGAGGTCGAGGACGTCCTCTACACGCATCCGACCGTCGCCGAGGCGGCGGTCATCGGGGCGGCCGATGAGTACCGGGGAGAGACGGTCAAGGCCTTCGTCACGCTGCAGAGCGGGCAGCAGGTGGAGCCTGCGGAGCTGGCGGCGTTCTGCAAGGCGAATATGGCGGCCTACAAGTATCCGCGCGAGGTCGAGATCCGTGACGAGATGCCGAAGACGGCCACCGGGAAGACCCTGCGCCGCCAGTTGCGCACGCCCTGAGCCCTGGCAGATGCGAAACGGCCACCACACGCGCTGTGTAGTGGCCGTTCTTCTGCCGTAGCGGGGGCGGGACTCGATCCCGCGACCTCACGATTATGAGTCGTGCGCTCTAACCAGCTGAGCTACCCCGCCGCAGTGCCGCTTCCGAGCGGCACGAGAGCCCCGAAAGGGAATCGAACCCTTGACCTTCTCCTTACCATGGAGATGCTCTGCCGACTGAGCTATCGGGGCAACGAGAAAACACTATACACACATTCCGGCCGCGGACAAAATCAGCTTCACTGCGCTCAGTCGGCGTCGTACTTGGCGCTCAGATAGCCCTGCAGGCGACCCGGGTGATCGGTGATGATGCCGTGCACTCCAGCGGCCATGAGGCGCTCCCAGTCGGCAGGCGCGTTCGACGTCCACACGAGGCAGCCGTAACCCTCGGCCATGAACTCCTCGAGCAGCGCCTGCCTGAGGAAGAAGCCGCGCCGCGATGGGTTGTAGAAGGTCACGTCGAGATCTGAGGCCAGCGTCTTGTCCTCCGGCCGTGGGACCATGCGCAGCAGACCGCGGGCGACTACGGGAATGAGGTCGCGCACGGCGGTCAGCGTTGCGGTTGAGAAGCTCTGCAGGATCATCCGGTCGGCCATCCCGGTGGCCATGATGTCGTCGGCCACCTGCGCGATCGCACCTGGCGACCAGTCGTCTTTGAACTCCAGGAGCAGATTGCCGTCGAAGTCTGCCAGGTTGGCGAGAACAGTGCGCAGCTTCGGCACCCGTTGGCCGATGAAGCCCGGACCCAACCATGAGCCGGCATCGGCCAGTGAGATCCGTTCGTCGCTCATCTGCGCTGCGGTTCCCGTCGCCGAGGTGGTGCGGTTCAGGGTCGTATCGTGCAGCACGATCGGGGTTCCGTCAGCACTGATCCCGATGTCGATTTCGATCCAGTCGGACCCGAGCACCCGGGCGGCTTCGATGGCGACGAGTGTGTTCTCCGGTGCGACTCCCGAGTAGCCCCGGTGGGCGATGACCCACGGCTTGTGCTCCCCGCCGGGGGCGTGCGGGTACCCGTGATCGGCGAGGAACGCCTCGAGCATCAGTTGACTCCTCGCATGACCTGCCCGAGGCGGATGTAGCCTTCGACCGCGATCGCGCGCCACAGCATGGCCGCGGCTTCCGGATCCGACTTCTCCAGCTTCTCGATCGCGGACTTCGACAGCAGTTCGACAACGGTCGGCTCGGCTACGCGGACGTCGAAGGGCTGATGGTAGGTCTCATTGAGGGCGAGCTCACCGAAGGACATGCCGGCGACGAGCTGCGCGTTGACGTCGCCGCCCTCATCCTCAGGATTGAGCATGTGCACCTCGCCGGAGACGATGAACCGGATGCCGTCGAACTCGTCACCGACCTTGCGGACGATATCGCCGGTGTCGTACTCCTCGCGCTTGAGCAGGCTGACGACCTTCTCACGGATCTTCTCGTCGATGCCTTCGAGCAGCACTGGAGTGGAGATCGCCTCGTCGGGGAAGCAGTCCTCGTCGCCGTACTGGCGGAGAATCTGATCCTCAGCCCATAACAGGGCATCGTTGCGGTCCTCGAAGATCTCGACCTGCATGTCGACGGGCACCAGAAGGTTCGCCAGCCGGTCGAACGGGTCGACGAGACCGAGGGAGGTGTCGACGTCGGCGAGGGCGGCGGCCAGCCGCGAGATCGCCTTGACTGAGACCTCGGCGATGTGATCGGCACGTGAGAGGTCGACGACGACGCAGACGGTGTTCTTGTCGAATGTCGCGACCTCACGGGAGAGCACTTCGATGCCGGAGAACAGCAGGTCGCCCATGACTTCGAGCACGTGGGCGCGCTCGCCGTATTCGGTGAGGACCGCCTCGGCGGCTTCCGGACGACGGGTCGTCGAGGGCACATGGTCGATGGTGTCGTGCGTGCGGATCGTCGACAGGCCGGCCGTGGAGGTGCGCACGAAGTGCAGCTCCAGGTCGCGGGAGAGGATCCGGTGGGCGGCCAGACCGCGCACGCTCGAACCGTGCTGGTCGAGCGGCGGAGCGTAGGTGGCGATGCCGAGCTGGCCGGGCAGAGCGGAGATGATGCCGCCGCCGACGCCGCTCTTGGCCGGCAAGCCGACCGAGGACACCCAGTCACCGGAGTCGTCGTACATGCCGCAGGTGAGCATGACCGACAGCACCCGCTGGGCGACCTGGCGGGAGAACACGCGCTTGCCGGTGACCGGGTTGACGCCGAGGTTGGTCAGCGTCGCGGACATGATCGACAGGTCCTTCGCGCTGGCGAGGATGGCGCACTGGCGACTGTAGTCGTCGAAGGCCGGGAGCGGGTCGCCGTCGATGATGCCCCATGAGGCGAGGAACCATGACAGCGCGCGGTTGTGCATGCCGCCGTCGCGATCCGCCTCATAGGAGACCTCGTCGACTTCGAGGTCCCGGGCAGCGCAGTCGGACATGACGCGCAGGATCTTGTCGAAGACCTCGCCGTCGGAGTCCGGCAGAATCTGCGCGGTTGCCGCAATCGCACCGATGTTGATGAGCGGGTTCTTCGGCCTGCCGGTGTTGGCCTCACTGGAGAGGTCCTTGAACGAGGAGCCGGAGGGCTCGACGTCGATCTTCGCGTCCATGAACCGGAAGCCGCGGTCCTGCAGCGCGATGGCGTAGCAGAACACTTTGGAGATCGACTGCATGCTGAAGGGCACCTCGGCGTCACCGGAGGTGTAGGTGTATCCGTCAGCGGTTGTCATCGCCAGGCCGCACAGATCAGGGTCGGCCTCGGCGAGTGAGGGGTTGTTCTGCGGCTGTTCACCGCCGTGGACATCGAAGAGACGCTCGTGCACGGAGTCGAGGTACTGCTGAATGGGCGATTGCATGGTTCCAGGCTAGCCGACGCCTCCTGCCCTACGCTAACGGTTCGCACGGCAGAGACAGCGAACCCCGTTGATGTCTGGTTCGCGTGACGGAGACGGATGGGCACCGATTCGGCGACGAGTGGGCGGGGAGGCGAGCCCTCCGCATCCGCGAAGGCACTCGCGTCTGCCCCGCAGAAGCGTGCAGCCATGAGGTGTTCATCACTTCTATGAGGTTTATTCAGCTCACATTCATCTCGCATGAGCCCTCTACGCAGGATTTGCACATGCGTCAGTTGAGCGCTCACCAACCACTCACCTGCTGTTAAGCCGCAAAACAACCCACGTGAGGAACGGATCTCTCATGACCGAAACGCCAACGCAGAAGAAGCCCAATCGTCGTGCCGCCAAGGCAGCCGCAGCCGGTGCCCTCGGTGTGGCCCTGCTCGCCGGGCTCGGTACCACCTTCGCCAAGTGGTATGAAGAGGCCTCGATCGGCGACAGCAGCCTGCAGACAGGGCACTTGAATATGACTGTCGAGGACGAAAAATGGGTCGACGACAACAGCGGGCAGACCATCGATGAAGCCCAGTTCAAGATGGTGCCCGGCGACAGGCTGCGCTACACCGCAAACGTCACCCCTGACCTCGAAGGCGACAATCTCGTCGCCACACTGAAAGTCAACACCACAGACACCGTCACCGGCGATCTTGCCAATATCGTCGAGGTCACGACCGTTGTCGGTACCGGCACCGATACCCAGCAGACCGTCAGGCCCGGCGACACTGCCGCGATCCCGGTGTCCGTCGAGCTGACGTTCCCACTGACGGCTGACGGCGAAACTCCGACAGAGGACAAGTCCAACTGGTGGGGCGACCGTGGCGAGGACGGAACGGTCAACCTCTCCGAGATCAAGATCGAACTCGATCAGAACGACAACCCCTGATCTCATGACCGTTGCCTCCGTGCGACGGGTAGCGGCAGCCGCGGTGGCCGCCGGTCTGGGACTGGTCCTCCTGTCCTCGACCGGCGTCACCCTGGCGAATTGGTACGAAGAGACCACCCTGCCGGATACCCAGATCTCCTCCGGCTCGCTCACGCTTGAGGCCGGCTCCACCGCTCCGGTGCAGCTGCACAGCCGCTTTCCCGAAGATCAGCGGACCTTCGCCGGCGGCACCGCATGCACGGCACCGAGCGGGTTCGCGGCGTGCCGTGAACTCACGGCAGCTGAACTCGAAGGGCAGCTGCTGCTGCCCGGCGACCAGCTGCTCATCCAGGAGACTTTCACGGCAGCAGCGAACGGGACGAACCTCACCGCACACGTCACCGTCGATCGAGCAGACGTCACAGCTGCGCTGCCGAACGGCACAACGGTGGACACCGAACTCACCCGCGATGGTGAGAGCCTCGGCGATCCGGCCGAGATCTCCGGATCCGACCCCGCAGAACTGAAGAAGGCCGAGTGGCAGGTGAGTTCGACGATCACCACCCCACAGCAGTGGCCGGTGTCCTTCGAGCCCCGCAGCATCGACCTCGGCGCGCTCACCGTTCAGGTCGAGCAGCAGGCGCCGCAACACCTCGACTGCATTCGACCCCTCACCAGCACAGCAGGCTCACACTGGGAACCGGCAGGGAACACCACCGGTGACAGCCCACTCCAGTGCCGAGCTGTACCCGAGGACACACGAGACACGACACGCATGGTGACGATACGACAGGAGCACGCACCGTGAGACAGCAGTGGATCACCCCGGCAAGCCTCATCGCTGCGCTCCTCATCGTCATCGCCACGGTCATCACCCCGACCGGTTCCACTCTGGCCATGTGGTTCGAAGAGCTCACCACCGATGAGCTCTCTGCACAGACGGACAGCTACACGCTCGACTTCGCCGATGTGCCCAGCACCAGCGAGAGCACCAACCCGGCACAGCCTCCGGTGTGGAATCAGCCGAGCTTCACCGTCACGAATAAGTCCTCGACCCTCGCGCGTGAGATGCGCATCACCCGCGCTCAGCTCACAAGCCGCTACAGCTACGACGGTTCGACCCTTGATCCGGTGCGCAATTCCCGCATCACCTTCGCGCTCGCCCCCGCCGGCCGGACGTGCACGAGCAGCGAACGGAAGCAGGTCTGGACAGCAAAGGAAACCGGACAGGCTCCACCTGCGAACGGGATCTTCACTCCGCCGGCCGGTGGCGCAACATTCATGCTCGCAGCCGGCGAGACCCGCCACATGTGCGTCGACATCACCCTTGACACTGCTTCGTCCACGGTGGACCAGCGCCGTTCCCTGTTGCGCCGCTTCGCCGGTGCCGGCATCAAAGCTGTCACCGACATCGGCCCGGCTCAGACACTGTCGACCGATGGCCGCGAATCTGGGTCGGTCACGAGCCTCTACCGCGTCAGCTTGCCGCAGCCAGCGCCGTCGCCCTCCATCACGTCAAACGGAGTTCCCGGATGTCAGCCCGGACGCATGTCCAGTTACCGCGGCTACATGCGGCTGCAGTGGGGGTGGCCAGATGCCAGCGGCTCCAGCGCCGTCGACACGTCTGTCATCGACCGGTGGGAAGTCTGGAGCAAGCCGACCGGCGGGTCCTGGTCCAAGATCACCAACGGCTACCACGTGCGTCCCAGTGATGGACCCTACGCTCCGGAGCATCCCGGTGGCAACATCCCTGCATCAGAGCGTCATGTGTACGTCGAACGCGAAATCATCCGCCGCCCAGCTTTGGACGGCAATCGGGTGCACCGTGATTTCGCCATCGTCGGCGTTCTGAAGAACTCCGCGCAGACACGATTCATTGCGGCGCAGGGGTGGGACCTGTCGTGGAACGGCATGTCGCTTATGAACCAGTACCTCTGCAACAGCACCGTCACCACGCCTGGAAACCTCACCGGCGCCCCGAACGTCCCGGGGAGGCAGTGGTGATGCGCACGCTTCTCACGTGGCTCCTGTGGAGCGCTGCCGGTGCTCTGGCGCTGCTGCTGCTCGCGATGGTCGTCGTCCCCCGCCTCATGGGGTGGGTGCCGCTGACAGTGCTGACTGGCTCGATGGAGCCTGCGATCCCGCCGGGTTCGCAGGTCTACGTCAAACCCGTCGAGGGTGCGGCCGAGGTCTCCGTCGGCGATGTCATCACGTTCATGCCCAACCCCGATGACGAGACGCTCATCACGCACCGGGTCGTCGGCTTCAGTGTCAACGGGGCCGGTGAGAAGTCCTTCACCACCCAGGGCGATGCCAACAACGCACCCGACCCTGAGGCGGTGCTTCCCAAGCAGGTCCGCGGCGTCGTCGTCTACCACCTCCCCTACGTCGGACACATCGCACTCGGCATCGACGGGCCGACGAAGATCGCCGCGATCACCGTCATCGGCCTGGCGCTCATCGGCTACGCGATCTGGCAGCTGCTGCTCGCTGGCCGCGACCGCGTGCGGCGCCGCCCGGATTCCGAGGATGAGACCGCACCCGGTGAGCGCTCCCCCAGCGCCGAGGAGGTGCGCACCGATGCCTGAGACCCCCGCCTTACAGCACGCCCCCGCGCGCCCGGTCGCACGCGTCCTGCTGGCCGCCCTCGCAGCCCTCGCTCTTGCTCTGGACGTGTTGCCTGCCACAGCGACCACCGCCTCGGCATCAGCTCCTATCGAGGTCTCCGTCGACGGTGAGAACTGGGCTCCGCAGCTGCCCCGGCAGCTGTTCGACAGCGTCGACCGCCTCTCCCCCGGTGACCGTGTCGACGACACGGTATGGCTGCGGAATGCCACCGATGCGCCGATCGCCGTTCGCGTGCAGATGCGCTGGATCGGGCCGGCGGACACAGCAGCGATCGACGATGCGATTGCCGTGGGCATGAACGGGAGCTCTGCGACCGTCCGCCAGCTGCGCGCCGAGCCTCTGACCGCCGACCTCGGTAAGCTCGCCCCACAGGCCACTGCCCGTCTCGACGCCGAGGCCGTGCTGCCGTTCTCGGCGCCGAATGCGACGCAGTCGCGGTACCTCGGTCTCGATCTCGTCCTTCAGCTCAGCGGCGAAGACGATTCCGGCCCGAGCGATGCCCTCAGGCCGGTTCCGTCCGCCTCTTCCGCACAGCACGGGTCTGAAAACGACTCCGAGGGCAGTGAGCGCAGCCTGCCGCGCGACGATGAGGCCGACCGCTGGGCACCGCTGCCGCGCACCGGAGTGGAGACACTGCTGCTCCTGGCGGCAGGGCTGGTGGCGATCGGCGTCGGCATCACCGCGCTGCTCGTGGCCCGCCATCGGCGCCGCAATGCGGAAGCAGGCTCCCCCTAGCGCTGAGACGCAGCTGCTCAGACTCCTTAACCCCAGTCACTTTCCATCATGGAAAGTGACTGATACTCTGACGTCAGCTGCAGAAGACGACAGATGATGAGACGAGGGAGTCACGATGACGAACAGCACCTCAGCACACGCCCACCAGCACCCCGACCCAGCCGAAGCCCGCACATCACTCGCCGCAGCAGAACAGGCGCACACCACCTCCGCGCGTGCCAACACGCTGCCCTTGGCCGCCGGTCTTCTGGCCTCCGGGGCTGCGATGACCGCCGGATCACTCGTCGTCGCCGCTGACGCCGAGGCGGGAGGCTCACCGCTGTTCATCCTGCGGATCCTGCTCTCCCTCGCGCTGCTCATCCCCGGTGCGGTCATCTACTCCGCCGCCCGCTCGTGGACGCGCCGGGACACTATCCTGCTCGTCACCGTGCTCGTGCTGCAGGTGGGCGCCTACATCGGCGCGGCGATGGCAGCGAACCTGCTCGCCGCCCCGCTGTACGCTGACCTCGCGGCCGGCTTCATCATCCTCGTCACGACCGTGGCGATGGCCGTGCTGCGCCGCCGTGCTTGAACCGCCGTACATGAACCGGCAGACAGGAGACGATCATGGGCACCCCTCAGAATGCGATTGCGCAGCTGTCCCCGCAGCTGACGAACCCGACGCGGCTGGCCCTCGTCGCCGGACTCCACGGCTGTGTGCGGGCGGATTTCCGCACGATCCGCGAGCAGCTCGGCGTCAGCGATTCGACGCTGTCGAAGCACATCTCCACCCTCGAAGACAACGAGATCGTTGCAGTCCGCAAGGGCTTCATCGGCAAGCGGACGCGCACGTGGCTGAGCCTCACCTCCGCCGGCCGGAAGGTCTATGACGCGCATATGGCCGGGCTGCGCCAGATCGCGGACCTGGCGTTCAGCGAGGCCGAAGCGGAGAACGAACCGAGCACCAGGTGAACAGCGGCCGGCACCACCGCACGAACCCGGCCGCAGCGGACCCGGAGACGGCAACCGGCGACGGCAAAGGCCCGAGGCGAGAACGCCTCGGGCCTTGGCTGTGGCAGGTATAGGATTCGAACCTATGAAGGCAATGCCGGCTGATTTACAGTCAGCTCCCTTTGGCCGCTCGGGCAACCTGCCAGGTGTCTGCTTGAGGCGCATGCGCGGTCAAGCACCTATGGAAGGATACTAGCTCCGCGGCAGAAACGCCAATCGCCTCAGCGCCTAGAATGGTGTGCGAAACGTCACCGTCCGCAGGAGGATCCATGGCCAGCGAATCGTCATTCGACATCGTCTCTGAAGTCGACCGGCAGGAAGCCGACAACGCCCTGAACCAGGCAGCGAAGGAGATCCGCTCCCGCTACGACTTCAAGGGCACCGACGCCTCGATCGAATGGTCCGGCGAGTCGATCATGATGAAGGCGGTCAGTGAGGACCGCGTCAAGGCCGTGCTCGATGTCTTCCAGTCCAAGCTCGTGCGCCGCGGCATCTCGCTCAAGTCCCTCGAGACCGGCGACCCGTACGCCTCGGGCAAGGAGTACCGACTGGAGGGTCACCTCAAGGAGGGCATCGACAAGGAGAACGCGAAGAAGATCGCGAAGATCATCCGCGATGAGGGCCCCAAGGGCGTCAAAGCCCAGATCCAGGGCGAGGAGCTGCGGGTGAGCTCGAAGAAGCGCGATGACCTGCAGGCGGTCATCGCCCTGCTCAAGGGCAAGGACCTCGACGTCGACCTGCAGTTCACCAACTACCGCTGACCGGGACGCTGACTGACCGGTCGCAGCCGGTCGGCCAGCAGGCTGGCGCGCAGCATCCCGCCGAGGCGGTGCGAGCCTGAACCGGAACGCCGGCCGCTGGCCGCAGCCAGCTCGTCTGCCCGCGGGCGCCGGCCGGCAGCGTGGGCGGTGACGACGGCGAGGAACAGCCCAGCATGCGTGTCGAGAGCGCTGTGCCCGTGGTCGGCAACCGGAATGAGCGCGCCGTCGGGTGCGTCAGCTGCGATGCGTGCGGCGATGCTGCGCGGAGTGCGCAGGTCACGATTCCCGGAGATCACGGTCACCGGGGCCTGCAGCGGCTTGAGCGCTGCCGACAGATCATAGGACTCTCCGGCGAACGGGGTGAAGCGGCCACTGGCGTCTCCGAAGTCCGCGGAGGAGTCGAAGAGGCTGCCGCGGCCCGGCAGTGCATAGCCGAGTTCGCGCACCGCGATCTCACCGACGAGGTCGAATTCCATGATATGCGGTCTGCGCGATTCGAGCTCGCCGGTGATGAGCGTGGTCAGCATCGCCTGCGTCCACCCGGCGCGGCCCAGGGCGATCTGGTTGAGCAGCCGGTCGAGTGTGCTGACTCCGGCGAACTCGAAGACCGAGCGCACCATGCGGCCGAGGTCCTGCTGGCTGATGAGCTGGGAGCCGGTGAGGTCGCGGATCTTCATCGCCACCCACTCGGTCCCGGGCAGGTCAGCGGCCGGGTCGACCGGCCCGGCGATGCCGGGCACCGGGCCGATCTCGCTCAGCTCTGCTGGCGGGCGCCCCTCGAAGAGCAGCTGGCGGCTGTAGTCCTCGATGCGCTGCGGGAAGCCCGCGTCGATCATCGCCGAGTCGAGGACGAGAGCGGCGGTGCGTTCGGGATGGTCGGCCGCGAAGGCCTGGACCGCATAGGTGCCGTACGAGGATCCGGCGAGCACCGCCTCGGGAACGGATTCCGCATCCAGGACAGCGGCGATGTCATCGGCCACCGCAGCCACGCGCATCGCCTCAAGCGGCAGATCCGCACCGTCTGTGTCAAAGCGGGACAGGCCGATGCCGCGGTGCTCGATCATGATGACCTCGAGACCGGCGCGGGCGGCACGGGCCCGCAGCCCGGTGAACAGCAGGAGGGAGCCGAGACCCGGCCCGCCGGGAACGATGACGATCGGCAGGCCTGCTGGGCGGGTGCCGGTTGCCGGCTGGCGGACGTAGTGGAGGTCGAACTCCGGGCCCGAGGCGGTGGCCGGCCGGCGCACACGGCGCAGGCCGCGCACGGAGCGGACGATGCGCTCGGCCCGCCCGGCTGCACCCACGATCAGCTTTCGCCGACGGCGACGGGGTCGGCGGCCTCGACGGCGCGGCGGGCTTCGGCGAGCATGCCCTCACGGGTGGCGATCTTGATCCGCTCACGGCCGTGCGGTTCGCCCAGCTGCTTCTCCGCGGCTTCGAGCCGGTGGTAGCCCTCCCAGTCGACGTAGTCGACGCCCTTGGCGGCGAGCCGTTCGGTGATCGCGTCCTCGCCCGGGGCCGACGGGGTCGGCAGCCGGCCGGCGACATGGTCTTCGATGAGGTGGGTGATCGTCTCGAGCGCATCGCCCTTCGTGTGACCGATGAGCCCCACGGGTCCGCGCTTGATCCAGCCGGTGGCGTACACGCCGGGGATCCACGGCGCATCAGCCGACTCCGACTGCGAGAGCGCATCGACGACGCGGCCCTCGTGGTTCGGGATCACGCCCTTGAGCTCGTCGAAGGGCAGTTCGGTCAGCGGGGTGCCGAAGTAGCCGACCGCCCGGTAGATCGCGTCCACCGGCCAGTCGACGAAGGTGCCGGTGGCGTTGACTCCCCCGCGGCCGTCGAGCTCCTGCCGTTCGGTGCGCAGGCCGGTGACGCCGGTGTCCTCGTCGCCGAGCACGGCGACCGGGGCGTGGAGGAAGTGCAGGTGCAGGCGTCGCTTGGCACCGGTTGGCTCACGCAGCGTGAAGTCCGTCAGCGTCTTGGTGACCTGCTTGGTCTGGTTGTTCGAGTGGATCTGAGCCATCGAGGCTTCGTCGAACTCGAAATCCTCGGGGTAGACGATGATGTCGACGTCCTTGACGTGGCCGAGTTCGCGCAGCTCCAGCGGCGTGAACTTCGCCTGGGCCGGGCCGCGGCGGCCGAAGACGTGGACATCGGTGACCTCGGAGCGCTTGAGTCCCTCGTAGACGTGGTCGGGGATCTCCGTGGTGAGCATATCGTCGGCCTGCTTGGCCAGCACCCGGGCCACGTCGAGGGCGACGTTGCCGTTGCCGATGACGGCGACCTCCTTGGTGTCCAGCGGCCAGTCCTGGGAGACATCGGGGTGGGCGTCGTACCAGTTGACGAAGTCAGCGGCGCCGTAGGAGCGGGGCAGGTCGATGCCGGGGATGGTGAGCTTGGCGTCGACGAAGCAGCCGGTGGAGAAGACGACGGCGTCGTAGTGCTGCTGCAGCTCCTCACGCGTGATGTCGGTGCCGTAGTCCACATTGGCGAACAGCCGGATGTCCCCGCGGTCGAGCACCTTGATGAGTGCGTTGGTGATGCCCTTGATGCGCGGGTGGTCAGGAGCCACACCGTAGCGCACCAGCCCGAAGGGGGCGGGGAGGCGTTCGAAGAGGTCGATGCTGACGTCGAATTCCCGTTCAGCCTTGGTCAGCAGGTCTGCGGCGTAGATGCCGGCCGGGCCCGCGCCGATGATGGCCACCCGGAGAGGACGAGTCATAACACACCTTTCACCTAGTCAACTCACGATTCTAACGTCCAGGCGCCTGATGTCGACATCTCGGGCGGTCAGTATGTGGGAAGTCACAGCAGCGATCCTGCTGTGGACTAGACTGCCGTTCGTGACTGAACGCCCGCTGACTGACGAGGAATCCGCCCGCCGCCGCTCGGGCCTGATGCTCGGTCTCTCCGGCTACCTGTTCTGGGGAGGGATGCCGCTCGTCTTCGCCGCTGCGGCCCCGGCGACGCCGATCGAGATCCTCGCCCACCGGATCGTGTGGTCTCTGGTGTTCTGCACCATCCTGCTCATCTTCGCCCGCGGGTTCCGCCGCGTCCTGGCCGCGGTGCGCGACCTGCGCGTGCTCGGCACGCTCGCCCTGGCCGCGATCGTCGTCTCGATCAACTGGTTCGGCTTCCTCCTCGGCGTCAGCCTCAATCGCGTCGTCGAGATCTCACTCGGCTACTTCTTCAATCCACTCGTCACTGTGCTCATCGGGGTGGTCTTCCTCGGCGAGCGACTGCGCAGGCTGCAGTGGGCGGCGGTCATCGTCGGCTGCCTGGCCGTCGTGGTCATCGCCGTGGGCTACGGGCAGATGCCGTGGCTGGCGCTGCTCGTGGCGTTCTCCTTCGGCTTCTACGGGCTCATCAAGAACCGGGTCGGCGGGAAGGTCGGCGCGCTCGAGGGGCTGACAGTCGAGACTGCGGTGCTCGCCCCGGTCTGCGGGGCCTACATCATCTATCTCACCGCCATCGGTGCCTCGCACTTCGGCACCGAGGGCACCGGGCATCTGCTCATCATGCTCGCGCTCGGCCCGATCACCGCGATCCCGCTCATCCTCTTCGGCGCCGCCACCCGGCGGGTGCCGCTGTCGTGGGTGGGGCTCATGCAGTACGTCACCCCGACGATCCAGTTCATCCTCGGCATCACGGTGCTCGGCGAGCAGATGCCGCTGGCCCGCTGGATCGGGTTCATCATCATCTGGATCGCCGTCATCATGCTCACCGTCGACATGCTGCGCGCCACCCAGGCTCAGCGGCGCCGCGAGGTCCGCAACGCCGACCGGCCCGAACCGCCTCTGCCGGCGGTAACTGGGACTCCGGATGTCGCAGCGGCTGGGGAGGCGAGGGCTACCGACGGTGTGGACGCGAATCGTCCGGAGGCAGACGAACCGCCGGCAGCCGGCCACCGCGTATAGGGCAGTCGCCTGCCGGGTGAGCCTCAGGCGACGCGGGAGACGACGGTGTCGGCGAACGCGGCGAGGCTGTCCTTGATCCAGCCGGCCGGCAGTGCTTCGAGGGCGCTGACCGCGGCATCGGACCAGCGGCGTGCTTCGGCGCGCGCCTCAGCGGTCACCGGGTGGGCGGCGAGCGCTGCACGGGCGGTCTCGAGTGCGTCATCGGAGGACAGGTCGGCGGCAAGCAGCTCGACGATGCGCTGCGCCTCAACGTCACCGGCTGCGGCAGCCCGGCGCAGGTAGAGCACCGGCAGGGTCGGCACACCCTCGCGCAGGTCAGTGCCGGGCGTCTTGCCGGAGGTCTGCGCGTCGGAGGTCAGGTCGATGATGTCATCGGCGAGCTGGAAGGCCACACCGACGCGTTCGCCGTAGTCGCGCAGCACCGGCACGAGCTCGGCTGGGCCGCCGGAGGCGAGCAGCCCGAACTCACAGGAGCCTGCGATGAGCGAACCTGTCTTGTCAGCCAGCACCTTGAGGTAGTGTTCGATCGGGTCGTCACCGGGCTGGGGGCCGACGAATTCGTTGAGCTGGCCGAGGACGAGGCGTTCGAAGGTACGCGACTGCAGTTCGACGGCGGCGACGCCGAGTTCGGCTGAGAGCAGCGAGGCGCGGGCGAAGAGCAGATCACCGGTGAGGATCGCCACCGAGTTGCCCCACACCTCGTGTGCGGCCTGTGCGCCACGGCGCACCGGGGCGTCGTCCATGACGTCGTCGTGGTAGAGGGTCGCGAGGTGGATGAGTTCGACGGCCGCGCTGGCCTTGACGACATCGCGGGTGCTGGAGTCGCCGTATTCGGCGGCGAGCAGCACGAGCATCGGCCGGACCCGTTTGCCGCCGGCGCGCAGCAGATGATGGGAGGTCTCGTTCGGCAGCTTGTCGGTCTGCGTGACGGCGATGTCGAGGAACTCCTCGACCTCATCCAGGCGCGCTGTCAGGGCAGCGCTGAGCTCGGATCCGGCGCCGGTGAAGGAGACCGGCGACAGCGGACCCGTCATGGGTGTCGAATGCTTCGTCATGTCCGTCCCCTCAGCCCTCAGTCGTTCGTCGTCGCCGGTGTCAGCCTCGTCAGCGCGGTGATGACATAGTCGTAGGCGTCCCGATCGGTGGTGGATCCGTCGTCGTAGAGGTTCGCCAGCAGCTTGACCACGAAGGTCATCACCAGTCTGCTACTCATACCGTACTTGATGCCGAGGCTCATGAGCTCGGGGCGTCCGATGAGCTCGGCGAACACCCGTCCGAGGGTGAAGTAGGAGCCGAAGCTCTCGCGCACGGCGGCCGGGTATTCGGCCAGGCGGCGCCGGCGGGCGGCCTCGGGATAGCGGGCGTAGGTGGAGATGACCTCGGCGGCGATGCGGGCGGCTTCCATGCCGTAGTCGATGCCTTCGCCGTTGAAGGGGTTGACCATTCCGCCGGCGTCGCCGATGAGCAGCATGCCGCGGTTGAAGTGCGGGGTGCGGTTGAAGGCCATCGGCAGGGCCGCTGAGCGCACCGGGGTCAGTTCGGTGGTCTCGTCGATGTCCCACTCGTGACCCATGGCTGCGATCCAGTCACGCAGCACCGCCCGGTAGTCGAGCTGACCGAAGGCCGGGGAGGTGTTGAGCATCCCGAGTCCGACGTTGACGGTGCCGTCGCCGAGCGGGAACAGCCAGCCGTAGCCGGGCATCACCTCGCCGCCGGTCGCCTGGCCCGAGGCGGTGGTCTGGGTGGGTGCGGTGAGCTCGACCCAGCTTTCGATGTAGTCGTCGTCATGACGCGGGGAGGAATGGTAGGTGCGCACGGCCACGCCCATCGGGCGGTCGTTGCGCTTCTCGAGGCCCAGGGAGACGGCCATGCGGGAGGACACGCCGTCGGCGGCGATGACGACCGGGGCGCGGAAGGTCAGCTCGGGGCCGGTCCTGCGGCCGTGCTCATCGGTGGCCCGGGCCGCGATACCGGTGACCCAGCCGTCGGGGCCGAGGATCGGATGGGTGGCCATCGTGTTCTCGTGCAGGTGCGCGCCGCACGCGGCTGCGAAGCCGGCGAGGTCGGCGTCGAGCTTCATGCGCGGACGGGTGAGCCCGTGATCGGGCATGCCCGGCACATCGGGCCAGTCGATCTCCAGGCGGTGGCCGGCGCCGATGAGCCGCAGCCCGCGGTTGGGGTGCCAGCCGTCCTCGGCCCGGGTCGGGATGCCGAGGCGCTGGGTTTCGCGCACCGCCCTGGGGGTGAGCGCGTCGCCGCAGATCTTGTCACGCGGGAAGGAGGCCTTCTCCAGAAGCGCGACGTCGAAACCCGCCTGAGCGAGGTGGGCGGCTGCGGTCGAGCCAGCCGGTCCTGCACCGACGATGACGACATCGGCGTCGATGCGGGTCATGTCGTCGCGCTGCCAGCCGGGTTGGGTCCGGCGGCGGGTTTGAGGGCGTGGTGGATGGCGACGATGCCGCCGGTGAGGTTGCGGTACTTGACCTGGTCGTAGCCGGCAGCGAAGATCTGCCGGGCGAAGGTGTCCTGGTCCGGCCAGGCGCGGATCGACTCGGCGAGGTAGACGTAGGCATCGGGATTCGAGCTCACGGCCTTCGCCAGGGCCGGCAGCGCGGCCATGATGTACTCCTTGTACGCCACAGCGAACGGTGCGAACGTCGGGGTGGAGAACTCGGCGATGACAAGCCGGCCGCCGGGCTTGAGGACGCGCAGGATCTCAGTCAGGGAAGCGTCGACATCCTGGAAGTTGCGGATGCCGTAGGTGATCGTCACCGCATCGAAATGATCATCGGCGAACGGCAGGTCGAGGGCATCGGCGTAGACGAACTCGATGTCCGGGTAGCGTTCCCTTCCGACAGCGAGCATGCCCTCGGAGATGTCGCCTGCCACCACCTCGGCGCCGGCGCGCACATACGGAACGGACGAGGCGCCGGTCCCGGCGGCCAGGTCGAGGATCTTCTCACCCGGCTTGGGGTCGACCGCCTCGGTGTTGGCGATGCGCCACAGGCGTGAGATCCCGAAGGTCATGACGTCGTTGGTGAGGTCGTAGCGCTCGGCGACGTCGTCGAACATCGACGCGACGTCGGCGGCCTGTTTGTCCAGCTGGGCCCGGTTCATTGCCCTATCGTCTCAACTGAGCCGCCCGGGAGCCAATCGGGGCCCGGTGTCGTGGCGCGGACGGCTCGAGGTGCCTGCCGCCGGATCCGGTGAGCACGTAGGATGGCATGACTATGGACAGGATCGATGTGAGCGACGACGACCCTGGGCTGCCGCGGTTCGCGGTGCGTTCATGGTTCATCGACGGCCTCAGCCCCCATGCCCCAGTGCCCTTCACCCACGGACTGCCGACGACGCCGCAGGAGTTCATCTCCCAGCTGCCGGCTGCAGGGTTCTCGTGCTGGGTGCGGCACACCTCCGGGCTCGTCGGGTTCGGCCGGGCAGCCCGGCTGACCGCCACCGGCACCCGCCGGTTCGCTGACCTCGACCGGGCCTGGCAGCAGATCGTGGCGACCTCGACGATCGACGATCCGGTCGGCCTGCCGGGTTCGGGGCTCATGTGCTTCTCAGCGGTGACGTTCTCCGCCCAGTCGCAGGCCACCTCGGTCATCGACATCCCCCGCTATCTGCTCGGCCGCCGCGACGGGCGCGTGTGGCTGACCTCAATCGAACCGCTCGATGCTCACACAGCCGACCCGGCGGGCAGCGGCGATGGCAGTGACGAAGGGGAGCTCGTCCTCGCCCCGACCGCGATCCGCCGGCCGACCGGCGCCGTTCGCAAGCCCGGTCACACGACCGGGTCGGACTACCTCGACATCGTCGCCCAGGCGAGCGCGCTCATGCGGGAGCAGACCGGTGCGCAGGCGCTGAAGAAGGTCGTGCTCGCCCGCGATGAGCTCATCGAGACTCCCGACGAGATCGACGTGCGTGCGCTGCTCGCAGCACTCAACACCGCCTATCCGGGCTGCTGGACCTTCGATGTCGCCGGCCTCATCGGCGCGACCCCGGAGCTGCTCGTCGGAGTCGAGGACGGCCGGGTCACCACCCGGGTGCTCGCCGGCACCTACCGGGTCGAGGACGATCCGCGTGCCGAACTCGCCGCCGCCCGCGAGCTGCTGGGCAAGGCCAAGGATCAGGAGGAGCACAGGTATGCGATCGAGTCGGTCGTCGCGCCGCTGACCCGCCTGACCGATCAGCTGCACGTCGATGAGGAGCCGCATCTGCTGCAGCTGGCCAATGTCATCCACCTGGCCTCCGATGCCCACGGCACGCTGACAGTCCGCGACGGGCGGGTGCCCACTGCGCTGGCCGTCGCCAAGGCGGTCCACCCGACTGCTGCGATCGGCGGGGTACCGACGCCGCTGGCCGCCGCGACGATCGCCGAATACGAGCGCACCGACCGGGGCCGGTTCTCCGGGCCGGTGGGCTGGATGGACTCAGCCGGCAACGGGCAGTTCGGCATCGCGCTGCGGTGTGGGCAGTTCGAGGACCGCAACCGCATCCGGCTCTTCGCCGGGGCCGGGATCATGCCCGATTCCGATCCGCTGACCGAACTGGTCGAGACCGGTGCGAAGTTCGCGCCGATGCGCACCGCGCTCGGCATCGACCCGCAGGCCGCGATCGCCGAGGAGCACGCGGCAGCCATGCCGACGGATACAGCACCGACGGCTGCTGTTCGGGAGGACAGCCATGCGTAGGTCCGGCTATCTGGCGATCTTCGCAGGTGCAGTCATCGTCGCGTTCAGTGCGCTCATCAGCTTTCCGCTCGTGTTCTTCGGCGACGGGGTGCCTGCCGGTCAGGAGTTCGTCCTCACCGTCGCGGCCGTGCTCATCGCCACCGGCATCGGACTGCAGGTGGCAAGCACGGTCGCGGGGTCCTTCGATGACGGCACCGGTGACCATGACGGCGATGCCGAGCACGATGCCGCCTCCGGCGGCACCCGGCACGACGATTCGCGCCGCGAGTTCACCGACTCAGCCGAACGCCCGGCCACCGCGCTCGGCAGGGTCGCCAACAGCGTCGTCTACGCCGGGGCCGGGACGTTCCTCACCGGCTATGTAACCGACCTCTTCGCCCCGTCCGACGGCGGGGCCACCACCGCTGCGGTCATCATGCTCGCTGCTGGTGTCATCCTCATCGCCGGCGTGGCGCTCAGTCTCATCGCTGCTGCCCGCAGGCGCGCGCAGCGCCGCGGCAGCGCCTGATGCCAGGCTCAGCTGGCTGCTGGGCTGGCCACTGACGGCAGCGGCACCTCGATGATGCCCGCCTCGCCAGCAGCCAGCGCCCGTGCGAGCTCTTCGGCATTGTCGACCCGTGTGTGCGGCCAGCCGTAGCCGGCGGCCAGATCGGCGAAGTCCCGGCCGTGCGGGGTGGCGAAGTAGCGTTCGAAGTAGGGCACGAGGTGGTCCTGGCCGTGTTCGAGTCCGGCGAAGATCTGCCCGCCGTCATCGTTGAGCACAATGATCTGCACCGCTGGCAGCTCTTCGCCTGCTTCGCGCAGCAGCCCGCCGATCTCATGCAGCATCGCCAGGTCCCCGATGATGAGGCGTACCGGCACGGCCGGGTCACGTGCCCGGGAGAACCCGGTGGCTGTCGAGATGAGCCCGTCGATGCCGGCCAATCCGCGCGAAGCATGCACATGCGCGCGCCTCTCGACCGGTACGGCGTGGATGGTCTTGGCGATGACGCGGATGGCCGACGAGCTGGCTGCGTAGACGTGCGGGCGCACATCGCCCGCGGCGGTGAGCGCCGCCTGCACAATCTCCGCCCGCCTGCCGCCGGTTCCGGTGTGCTTCCGGCCGGCTTCGATCCAGCGGCCCGACCAGCCGCCGGCACCAGCGGGACGTTCGGCGTGGCACCCGGCCTCGCGTTCGGCGTCGAGTGCCGAGGCGAGTCCCGCCTCGGCGCCGGCGGGGATGCGGATGATCTGCCGGTCGGAGGCCAGCAGCTTCGCATCGGGCCTGAACAGGGTCGGTTTGCCGATGACCACGACCCGCCGGCACTCGTCGAGAAGCTCTGGGTGCGCCTCGAGGACCTGCGGGTGAGCCGGCACCGCGGCGCTGGAGTCGACGAGCGGACAGGAGGGTTCGGCCAGGATCGGCACACCGGTGGCTTCCAATGCTGCGGCGAGACCCGCAAGCGGGAAGCCGTGGACATCCCCGGCAAGCACAATCGTCTCCCCGCTCGTCTTCGTGAGCGCCTCGACAGCGGCGGCGATCTGCGCGGTCTCCACTGTCTCGGTCGCGGGGATCGGTGCGGGGATCGGCGCGCACGTGAGCTTTGCTGCCCAGCCGTCTGCCGCCTCGGCGGCGGTGGGCACGAGCGGGACGTCGAACTGGACGTTGACCTGCACCGGCCCCGGCTGCCCACCCGGACCGGCACCGCGGGCCGCTGCCAGGCAGCGCCCGGCGATCGCCTCGGCGTCAGCGGCGCCGGAGGGGATATCGCAGCCGGCCACGGCCTCGGGGAGCATCGTCGCCTGGGCATCGAGAGTCTGATTGGCGCCGGTGCCGCGCAGCCGGGCGGGCCGGTCGGCGGTGAGCGCGATGAGCGGCAGGTGGGCGTAGGCGGCTTCGGCGAACGCCGGGTGGAGGTTCGCGACCGCCGAACCCGAGGTGGTGACGACAGCGACCGGGCGGGGGTGCCCTGCGATCCGGTGCCCTTTGGCCAAACCGAGGGCGAGAAAAGCAGCCGAGCGCTCGTCGATGCGCACATGGGCGGTAATCTTCCCGGCCGCGGCTGACTGCGCGAGCGCATAGGTCAGCGGTGCCGACCGGGAGCCGGGGCAGATGACGACATCGCGCACCCCCGCGGCGGTCAGGGCGCGGACGACGGCACGGGCCACCGCGGTCGAGGGCTGCAGCTGCTGATCGGGAGAGGTGTTCATCACCTCGATTCAACCACGCCCGCCCGAAAGCTGTTCCCTCTCCGGTCGCAGCGTGCCGGGCATCCGACGCAACAGCTTAGAATGTGCTCATGACCTACCCGCCGCATCCCTATCTGCTGCGCTCTGAGCCTGAGGAGCCCAAGACGCAGCGCACGGACAGGCGGCGGATCCTGCAGCTGCTCGCCGGGGTGGTCCTGTTCATCCTCACGAGCGTCGTACTGCTCACCGTCGACTGGGCGCTGCTGAACCTCTCCGGCCACCCGATCGAGATCACCGATCCGGGCACCGTCGCCCGGCCCGGCTGGATGGGCGTCATCAGCGCCTGCGCGGCCGCCGCCGTTGCGCTGCTGCTCTACCGGCTCATCGTCGGCTGGATCGGCGGTGATCCGGGTCAGGGGCTGCGCGGGGGCTCGAAGACCATCGAGTTCCTCTTCGGCATCACCGTCGGTGTCGCGGTCATCCTCGCAGCGATCGGGATCATCGCTCTGCTTGGCGGCTACCGGATCACCGGCATCCAGCTCAGTGACGGGATTCTCATCGGCCTGGCCAGCGGGATCAGCGCCGGTGTCATCGAGGAGATCGTCTTCCGCGGGATCCTGCTGCGGATCCTCGATGCGTGGTTCGGCTCATGGGCAGCACTCATCATCTCCTCAGCGCTGTTCGGTGCCGCGCATCTGGGCAATCCCGGCTCCAGCTGGTGGGGTGCGACCGCGATCGCTGTGGAGGCCGGTCTGCTGCTGGGCGGGGCCTATCTGCTCACCCGCCGGCTGTGGCTGCCGATCGGCATCCACGCCACGTGGAACTTCCTCTCCGGTGGCATCTTCAGCTCCCCGGTCTCCGGCGTCGGTTCCGGGGACGGTCTGTTCGCTGCGACATTCTCCGGGCCGGACTGGCTGACCGGCGGGGACCTCGGCATGGAGGGATCGGTCATCACCGTCACGGTGTGCTCGCTGGCCGGCCTGGCGATGCTCTTCCTCGCCCACCGGCAGGGTCAGCTGCTGCCGAGCCTGCGCACCGAGCGGCGCCGGGCAGCCAATCCCCAGCGCTGAGTCGCACGCCCGTCTCCTCCCGTTCACCCACGCGTCCTATCGTGAGCGGTGAGACCCAGTGTCGCGCCCACATCTGCCGACCCCTGCGAGGACGCTTATGATCCAGCGACGTCACATCATGCTCTCCGTCGGCGCGCGCGCCGTGCGCGCCCTGACCGCTGCCCGCAACCGGGCCGGCGAGTTCCCCGGCCGCAACCAGACGCTCACCTTCCTCGGCCCCGAACCCACCGGCGAGGATGCCGCCCGCTTCCATGTGCGGGAAAAGCGCAAGCTCTCCCGCCGGCTGCGCGAGTTCTTCGTCTACTCCCCCGCCCTGTCGCGCACTGTCGGGCTGCGGGTGCTGCTGCCGGGCACCCCGAGCGAGGTCGCCGACGTCATCTACCTCTTCCACGGCTCCGGCGATGACTTCCGCTCCTGGACCGACCTCGGGGCTGCTGAGCGGATCACCGCTGAGAGCCCGTATCTCGTCGTCATGCCCGATGCCGGGGCGGCGAGCTACTCCACGCATGCCTTCGGCGATACGCTGCTCGACTGGCCGAAGTTCCACACCGGCGAGCTCGTCGACTTCGTCACCGGCCGCTACTCCGTCAACGCCGAACGCGGCGGCCAGATCCTGGCCGGCCTGTCGATGGGCGGATATGCGGCGATGAAGTACGCCGCCTGGCATCCCGACCGCTACTGCGCGGCTGCCGCATTCTCCTCCCCGCTCGACCCGCTGGCCGCCGTGCCGCTCATGGACATCATCTCCCTGCGCGAGGGCGGCGAACCGCGTTCGCTGTTCGGCGATCCGCGCCGTGACAAGGCCGAATGGCTGGCCAACTCCCCGCTGCACCTGGCGGAGAACCTCGCCGCCACCGATCTGTGGTTCACCGCCGGCTCCGGCGATCCGGACCCGGAGGAGGCCGAGGAGCACGTCGACGTGCTGGAGGCCAGCGTCAGTCATCACGGTGAGTCCTTCCACCGGCGGCTGAGCGAGCTGGGCATCAGGCACCTGTGGACGCCGCGCGCCACCGGCCTGCACAACTGGTTCGCCTGGCAGCGCGAACTCGGCGAGTGGCTCACCGCGCTGCCGCAGCGGCTGGCGGCCCAGGCTGCCGCCGGTCGCCGTTCCCGAGGTGGTGGTCAGGTCTCCGATGGCGCATCATTCACCTTCATCACCGGTCTGCCGGTGTTCTCCGTGCACGGCTGGGAGGTCTCGATCTCGCGGCGGCGCGCGCAGCTGGTGACCTTCGGGCAGGTGACGACTGCCGGGTTCACCCTCAACGGGGCGGGCACGTTCCGCATCCGCACTCCTGCGCTGTACCACCCGGGTGAGAAGTATGAACTGCGGATCTCCTCGCCGCTGTCGGAGTCAGTCTCGACGCTGCGCGCCGATGCACAGGGCCGGCTCGACTTCACCGGCCGGATGGCCGGAGCGCTGCACGATCCGATCGTGCCCGGCCGGCGCACCCGCCACTATCGCACCTGGGGCCAGGACGAGATCACGCATGTGACGATCGCACCCTGTGCACCGGTGCCGGCCGCATCCAGGGCCTGGAAGCGTCGCCGCGGGGACGCCGCCGAGAAACGCTGAAATCCGGCAGTGGCTGTACTCGTCGACCGCTGTGCCGCAGTGACGGGTCCCGGTAGCAGCCCTGGTGATGGTTACGGGTGCAGCAGCCAGTGCGCACGCACCGGCCGGTAGCCGCGCCGGATCCACAGCGGGCCGGAGAGCGGATTCTGTGCCGCATACCCAATGAGCAGCGAGTCGACGCCCTGAGCCCGGGCGTGGGCTTCTCCGGCGGCGAGCATCCGGCTGGCCAGTCCGGTGCCGCGCAGGTGCGGTTCGGTCCAGGCGAAGCCGACATAGGCGCTGGCACCAACTGTGAGGCCGGCGGCCGCCCAGGCGGACTCCTCGGGTGGGGTGATGGTGAGGTAGGCGTCGATGGTGCCCGGTTTTCGGCCGCGCACGATCGCCGACCACCCGGGACCGGCTGCGATCGCCTCGCGCGCATACTGGCGCATGGCCGCCTCGGTGTTCTCGCGCATGAGGTTGGACATGAACGCGGCATCGAAGGCCTGCAGCTTCATCATCCCGTCCGTCAGCGCGTCCTCATCAGCCTCCTCCGGTGCGGTGAACGGCGCCTCCCCTGCCGGCGCACAGGGCGCGTCGCCGGAAAGCGTGCGCAATCCGTCGACGGAGTCGAGACGGAAGCCGGTCGCCGCCAGCGCCTGCGCGATGACCGCCTCGCGGGCGGGAATCGAGACGCGGATCGACCGGTCCTGCTCGTCGATCGTCTCCCCGCCGCCGAACCTGCTGCCGGGACCACGGGCCGTCTCGGCATCCCGGGCCCGCGCCTCGGCGACGGCAGCGGCGAGCACCGCAGCGATTTCAGCGGCATCGGCATCGCTGCCGACGCGCAACTGGATCGTGTGCGCCACCCGGGTGCCCCACGCGGCAGCCGGGGTATCGAGCTGGGAGACATGGGTGCGCACGACGGCCAGGGCGACCGACGCCTCGGGCGCGGGTGCAGCGGGATCAGCCCCGACAACGGAATCACCGGCGTCGAGGTGTGGCACCTCCAGCGGTGCCCAGGCCGGATCGAGGGCAGCCAACCGGGCGGTCTGCTCGGTGGTGAGCCGGGCGAGCGCGGCATGCGGTGCGGGATCGAAGACGGTGTCCATGCAGCGATCCTAGGCGCGCGCGGCAGGTTGCGCACATGCGGTGTGGTGCATGCCAGTGCCGATAGGCTGGGGGGGAATGCGAACCCGTCATGCTGTCACTGCCTGCGCTGCTGCCTCCCTCCTCCTGCTCGCCGGCTGCGGTGTCGGTGGGGGTGAGCAGCTGGAGACGGATGCGGTCTCGGAGCGGATCGACCAGGTGAGCTTCGATGGTGAGGCGTTCACCGCGCACGGGAATGAGACGGTGCCCAGTGAGGATGAGATCGGGTTCATCTCCGAGGAGATCGCGGACACTGCGTGTGCCGAGGCGCTGACGGCGGTGCAGCGTGAGCAGGTGCAGATGCATGAGCATTTCTCCCACGGCGAGCATGCCCGTGCCGACCTCGATGCGACCAGCTACCCCGATGCAGACGCCGCCGAGGCGGGCCTCGAGCGGGTGCGCGCCTATGTCGAGTCGTGTGCCAGCTATGAGCGCACGAGCGGTGGTGAGACGTACGCGTCCTCGACGCTCACGCTCTTCGACGTTGAGGTCGACGGCGCCGATGCGGCACTGGGCTATGCGGAGAAGCAGGCCGACGGGTTCGTCTTCCTCTACGTCTACGCCCAGGCCGGAAACACGCTCATCTCCGCGTATGGGGCACCGGATTCGCCGGCACCGATCGATGATGAGGCCTATCGGGTCGACCTGCAGGCGATCGCCGGTGAGGCCCTGGGTGTCTTCGGCTGAGAGCTCAAGCCACGCGGCGCAGTTCGGTCAGGCATTCGCGCACCCGGGCGTCCCACCAGGCGTGAGCCCCGGCGTCTGCGGTGTGGGCGGCGAGCAGCTGCGGATCAGGTGCCGTGCGGGCCGCTGGCAGCGTTGCGGCGTTTTCTGAACCGCCTGGGCCGGGTTCGCTGATGATGTCTTCGGCGAAAAGCGCCCCGGTGCCCAGCCCGCAGGCTGGTGGGCCGGCGAAGATCGCCTCGGCCGCGGTATCGACCGGCAGGCTGGCGGCCAGCAGCGCACCTGCCCGCAGCCCGATGCCGGTCTCCAGGGCTGATGACACGACGGCGGGCAGCCCGCATCCGGTGACAACCTCTGCGGCATGCTGGGCGCCGCCGAGCGGCTGGGCCTTGACGATGATGACATCAGCCGCACCGAGGACTGCGACCCGGTAGGGGTCATCGGCCTTGCGGATCGACTCATCGGCAGCGATGCGGATGGGCAGCCCGCGTGCGGCGATCCACTCCCGCAGCCGGGCGAGATCCTCGACTGAGGCGACGGGCTGCTCGATGTACTCCAGCCAGTCGCCCACCTCGGGCAGCTCGGCGATGGCGGCACACAGCTGCTGGGCGTCGGCCAGTGGGTAGCCGGTGTTGGCGTCGAAGCGCAGCCGGGCTGCAGGTGTGTGGGCGCGCACAGTGCGGATGCGCGCAAGATCAGTGTCGAGGCTCGCGATCCCGCGTGCTGCGATCTTGATCTTGAAGGTTCCGGCACCCGGGTAGCGGGCGATGAGACCCGGCACCGCTGCTGGCGGGCAGTCGGGGATGGTGCCGTTGAGGGGGACGGCATCACGCAGCGGTGCCGGAGCCGGCCGGTGACCGAACTCGAGCGCACCTGCCAGCCAGCGTGCCGCCTCGGGCGCGGCGTATTCGGCGAACGGTGAGAACTCCGACCAGCCGGCGGGCCCCCGGAAGACGAGCGCCTGCCGGGAGGTGATGCCGCGGAAGCGGGTGATCATCGGCAGCTCGACGACGCGGCGCTCAGGCAGCAGCTCATCGAGGTCCTCGGTGCCGGTGACGAGGTCGGCCAGCCAGTCTGGGATCATGCCTCCACACTACGCCGCGCACCGGCACCTGCGACGGTCCCAAGCGCTAAGGTAAGGGCATGCCTGTCTCTGAGATCTTCGACCCCAGCCGTTGGCGCGCGGTCTCCGGCTTCGACTTCACCGACATCACCTACCACCGCGCCATCGACGCAGACGGCGCCGACGTCGGCTGTGTGCGCATCGCCTTCGACCGGCCCGAGGTGCGCAATGCGTTCCGTCCGCACACCGTCGATGAGCTTTACCGCGCTCTCGACCACGCCCGGCAGACTCCCGACGTCGGCTGTGTGCTGCTGACCGGCAACGGCCCGAGCGGGAAGGACGGCGGCTGGGCTTTCTGCTCCGGCGGCGACCAGCGCATCCGCGGACGCTCCGGCTACCAGTACGCTGACGGTGAGACCGCAGAGACCGTCGACCCGGTACGCGCCGGGCGTCTGCACATCCTCGAAGTCCAGCGGCTCATCCGCACGATGCCCAAGATCGTCATCGCCGTCGTTCCCGGCTGGGCGGCCGGCGGCGGGCACAGCCTGCACGTCGTGTGCGATATGACGATCGCCTCGCGTGAGCATGCGAAGTTCAAGCAGACCGACGCCGATGTCGGCTCCTATGATGCCGGCTACGGTTCGGCGTATCTGGCGAAGATGGTCGGGCAGAAGCGGGCCCGGGAGATCTTCTTCCTCGGCCGCACCTATTCGGCCCAGGAGATGGCCGATATGGGTGCGGTCAACGAGGTCGTCGACCATGCCGAGCTCGAAACCGCGGCCCTGACGATGGCCCGCGAGATCCTCGGCAAGTCCCCGAATGCCCAGCGGATGCTGAAGTTCGCCTTCAACCTCGTCGACGACGGGCTCGTCGGCCAGCAGGTCTTCGCCGGTGAGGCCACCCGCCTGGGCTATATGACCGATGAGGCCGTCGAGGGCCGGGACGCGTTCTTGGAGAAGCGCGACCCGGACTGGTCGCCGTTCCCCTGGTACTACTGAAGCTCATCGCCGAGAACCGGTCGACGGCTTTTCGTCAGTCTCGTACTTCAAGGTCGGCGTACTTCCACCTTGCCGCGGCTGGCAGAGCCAGCACCGACCATCTGTGGTCGGGCTGGAACATCTCGTATCAAGCATTGAATGGAAACGCCCAGCGCTCGACATGATGCGAGGCTTGCCGCGCAACCTTGGCTGATCTGCGCCATCTTGCCTGTCGAGAACATACCGGCGCGGTGGGGCGAGTTCGAGTTCGCCTCCGTCTTTGAAGGAGCAGACGCGATCAGGACTGACGACAACGTAGAGCACGAGATCTGACGACTCGATGCCTGATTCCACCCTTGCGAATTCTTCTTCAATGTTGACCTAATCGGTGTTGCAGATCCCAGTCTCTATCTCGAACAGCCCGACGGGGTACATAGTGTCCGGCTGGAAGATCACGACTATTCCTGCTCTCTGCTGCTGCTCACTCATGCACGAAGCCGACCGATACAACGTCCCTAAAGCGTGCTGAAACCGCATGAAATATCATGACAACTTTACTGTTGCCATGAATAAGATGTATGACTAAGCTCACACCCATGACGTGTGCGAAGCATGTAGAGATTCGCGAGTGGATCGAAAGAGAAATCTCCCGCGGCAACTTGTCCATCGGCGATCGTCTACCAACCGAGCGTGAACTTATGGAGCGCTTCGCGGTCAGCCGCAACCCGGTTCAGACCGCCATGTCCAAACTCGTCGAAACAGGTCTTGTCCAACGACGGCGCGGCTCTGGCACAGTCGTTGCCTCGACAGGTTTGCGCAGCAGCCTTATGCGACTGCTCCATGCAACGACCGACGGCCCGGAAGTCGAGGGCCTGCACCGGGTCATCAGCACACGAGTCACCGCTGCCGAGCACCACCCGCTCTCAGTCGATCTGTTCCGCGCGGGGACCCCGATCGCGGAACTCGTCCGTGTGAAGCTCGACAGCTCATCGCGCGGCATCGTTGTGGAACGCTGCGTCATCGATCTGGCGATGGCTCCGAACATTCTCAACGAAGATCTCGCAGAACTGACGACTGCGGCGTACTACACGTCAATCGGGATCTCGCAGCTTCGAGCTTCGAGCGTTCTCTCGGCGACGCACCTCACCGAGTCGGATGCCGATCATCTCGATCTCGACACGACGACGCCCGTGGTCAGACAGGTCCGCACTCTGCACACCGGGAACGGAAAGCCGATCGAACGTCTCGAAATGCTCTTCCACCCAACCAAACTCACTTTGGAGGTCACCCAAATTGAACACTGAAGAATCGACGGTTTCACAAAAGACCGGGGGTGCGAACCGCCGTGTCGCCGTCATTGGCGCCGGGATCATCGGCACCATGTCAGCATGGCAGCTCGCACAGCGTAACCACTCTGTCACCGTCTTCGAGCGCTGGAATACGCCAAACGACCGAGGAGCCTCAGCCGGAGAGTCCCGGATCTTCCGCACTCTCTACAAGGAAGGTCCCGAATATGTCGGCTTCATCCAAAAGGCCGGCGAAAAGTGGAAAGAACTCGAAAGCGCCCAGGACACGCGCGTTCTTGAGTGGTGCGGCGGCCTCACCATCGGGAAGCCGGACCACCCAGATGTGACTGCCGTCCTCGAGTGCGCGGAGGAACTCGACCTTGAGCATCGCGTCCTCAATGCCGAGGAAATGCGCGCGGAATTTCCCGCCTACGGCGTCGACGACGACGAGATCGGGGTATTCGATCCCAACGCCGGGGTCTTCCGCCCCGAACCAGCCGTACTCGCGGCCCGTAATGAGAGCATTCGGCTAGGTGCTACTTACCGCACATACAGCTCCGTACTCAACATCCGCTCGCTCCCGGACCGTGTCGTCATCCACACGGCCGACGGGGCTGAGGCCTTCGACTCGGTCGTCGTGGCTACTGGCCCCTGGGCTGCCGAGCTCTCGGGTCTCGATGCTGGAACCATCACCAATCGGCAGCTTGTCGGCTGCTGGTTCCCGGCTACAGATGTCGCAATGCACGAGCCATCGCGGATGCCGATTTCCATCCGACGTCACTCCGAAGGGGCGTTCTCTGGATTCCCCTGCCTCGACGGTGTCGGAGTGAAGATCCTGACGCACCACCTCGAATGGCCGCATATCGACAGCGTCGAGCACCTTGCGCGGTTCGTCGATCCTGTCTTCGTCCGGTCCGCAGAGACCGCAGTCGCTCGGCTCATGCCGCACCTCGATCCAACCGCCGTCCGAGTCTCGACGTGGACGGAAGGCTTCACTCCCGACGGAGCACCAATCGTCGGACCCAGCCCAATCGATGACCGGGTCGTTCTCGCTGTCGGTATGTCCGGCCAGGGGTTCAAGTTCTCCCCCATGATCGGATCCGTCGTCGCCGACTTCGTCACCTCAGGGAGCTCCGAGGACGCGCTCGACATCATGAATTCTGCCCGCTTCACTACCGGAGGCTCAGAATGAACCTCGGAACTATCGCCCTCGTCACCATCACGGCCGCCGTCGTTCTGGGCATTGGCGCCTGGATCTCGTTCTACGTCAGCAGGAAACACAACACGGAGGACGACTGGTTGGTCGGCGGTCGCAGCCTGCCGATGATCGTCGTCGCGTTCACCCAGTACGCCACCGCTGTCGGCGGTGGTGTTCTCGTCGCCCACGTAGGCATCAGCTACGCCTGGGGTCTGTCAGTCTTCTGGTACGAGCTCTTCGTCGTCGCCGGAATGCTCATCATTGCGCTCTTCGCCAATTGGCTGCGCAAGGGTCGGTTCTCGACAATCCCGGAAGTCTTCACCCGTCTCTATGGCCAGAACACCGTGCTTCTGTCGACCGTTGCCATCGCAGTGATCGTCGTACCGTTCGGGTGGCTGGCAACTCAGTTCGTCGCATTCGCCAACCTCTTCAGTGAGGTCACCGGCATCCCGTTCACACCACTCATCATCGCTATGGCGATCATCAGCCTGCTGTTCGTCCTTCCCGGTGGACTCACCTCAGTCGCATGGTCAGACTTCTTTTTCGGCGTCTTCATGGTGGGTACGTCTATCATTATCGCCATCTACGCCGTCATGAGTGCAGGGGGGTGGGGGCAGGTCGTCGAGAACGTCCCTGACGACATGTTCACCATGCCGCAGGGCCTGACGCTCGCCGGCGCGGGGACGATCGTTTTGTGGTTCTTCGCCATTGTTCCCGGCACGCTCACCAACCAGCTCTACTACCAGCGCGTCTTCGCATCCAAGTCCGGAAAGGACGCCCGCTCCTCGCTTTATCTGGGAGCGGTGATGGTGATGGTCGCTGGCGTCTACGCATTCTTCATCGGCGTATCCATCCGCGCGATGAATCCGTCGCTTGGCGAGGACGGGCGGGAGATGGCCGCCGGATGGTTCCTCACACAGGTTCCAACCTGGTTGCTCGCTCTCTATGGCGCGTTCCTGATGGCAACGATCGTCTCGACGACTGGTTCGGCCCTGCAGTCAGTAGTGGCCAATCTCATCAACGACCTCCGCGGTGCACTCATCAAGGGCAAGACCACTCAGAAGCAGACCATCACGCTTTCCCGGTGGCTGACCGTCGGGGTGACGCTGGTCGCAGCCGCATTAGCAATTGTTTACCCGCGAGCTCTCGATTGGCTCGTGGCCACGTATGCATACTCTGCTTCGATTCTTGCAGCACCGATGCTCATCGGCATCATTCTCGCGAAGAAACATTTCCGCGTACGGACGCAGGTGGCATTCGTGTCGATGGCCGTCGGTCTCTTGGCCTGCGGAATCGCACACATCATTGGCACGAGCGCGCCCTTCGCCGTCTTCGGAATCATCGGAGGCAGCATGGCCTACGCCGTGAGCCTTGCAATCTGGAAGCCCGTCCGCACTGAGGGAGACCTCGTCGAGGACAAGCCTGTGTACGACTCGAAAACCCCCGACTCGAATTGGAATGGTGAGCTCACATGAAGATCATTGTTATCGGGGCCGGAATTCTCGGCCTGACCGCCGCCTACTCAATGAAGAAGCGCGGCCACGAGGTCACCATTGTGGAGAAGGACCGGCCGTTCGCTGGAGCGAGCCATCGATCGTTCGCATGGCTCAATGCAAACAACAAATTCCCTCAGTCCTACTACCGGATCAATCGGGCAGGACTCGACGAGCACAAGCGATTCCAGACAGAGTTCCCGTCCGAAAGGACCTGGCTGCATCCTTCCGGAAATATCCTTGTCGACTTTACGGACACCCGCGACGCCACTTACGCGAAGCGACTCAGTGATGCAAACGATATGGGGTACCCGGTCGAGAAGATCGACCTGGGTCGGTTGCGCGAGCTCGAACCGTCCGCCCAGTGGCCGGAGGAAATCGACTCCGCACTCTTCTATCCCGAAGAAGCCTGGCTCGACAATGATGTTCTCGGTGAAGAACTCCTGCGGGTGCTGACTGAGCATGGTGTGGAAGTTCGCACCGCGACAGTCACATACGTCGACTCCGATCCGAATGAGGCACGCGTGAACCTATCCGATGGCAGCGAGCTGTCCGCGGATGCCGCCGTCCTCGCCGTCGGCGCTTGGTCACGCGAGCTCGCCCAGAAGTCAGGCTTCTTCGTCCCGGTGGCCGATCTCGCGGAGCAGTCCACCCGTACGCACAGCCTGCTTGGCATTACGGAACCGACGTCGATTCCGCTGCAGAGGATCGTGATCTCCAATCGCCTCAATGTTCGCCCTCGACACGACGGCAGGATGTGGGTGCAGGTTGCGCGCCTCGAAGAACGGGTCACCGAAGGAGACTCCCAGCAGATGCTCGAGGAGGTCGGCTCCGAGATGGAGGCTGAACTCGAGCGGTTCTTCGGACAGAAGATTGCGGTAGAGAAGGTCTACTACTCGGGCCGGAGCTTCCCGGAGGACGGTCACTCGATCATCGGATTCCTCGATGACGCGAAGAAGCTGTATGCGATCGTGACCCACTCAGGCATGACCCTTGGCCCGCTCTTCGGCCGCCTCGCTGCCGAAGAACTCGAAGGACAGGAATCCGAACTGCTGGCTGACTTCCGACCTTCGCGCTTTGCCGACGGAGAAGTCGAATCAGCGGATTTCGACTACTTCATCGGTCGCCAGTAAGAAGCCTGCAACCCGCCGGAGACTCCCTGGGTCCTCACCATTCGTGAACGCCCAGGGAGTCTTCAGTGCTCAAGATATCCTCATAGCAGCACCTGTTCCTCCGCCTCAGCTAACGACTCTCCTCCTCTGATTGCATGGACCACACCAAACTCGCCGAACTGCTGCGCCGGGCGATGACAGGCGCGCACACCGTCGTGCTGCCGCCCACCCGCGACGGGCAGGTCTCGGTCATCGACCCGCACCGCTATGACGACGCCGGCACCGGCCGCAGACCCCCGGCCCTCGTCGTGCACACCTCGGGCACCACCGGGACACCCAAGGGCGTCGCGCTGTCGGCCGAGGCGCTCACCGCCTCGGCGACGGCGACCGAAGCGATCCTCGGCGGGCCGGGCCGCTGGTACCTGTGCCTGCCGGTCAACCACATCGCCGGCGTCCAGGTAGTGCTGCGCTCGCTGCAGGCACAGACGGTGCCGTTCGCCGCGCGCGGGCCGTTCACTGCACAGTCCTTCACCGCCGATGTCATGGCACTGCAGGAGGCGGCCCTGCACATGATCGCCTCCTCCGGCCCGGCCGGCCCGCTCTACACCGCGCTCGTGCCCACCCAGCTCACCCGCATCATGGCCGACCCGGTCGCCGCTGAGCTCGCGCGCGCCTTCGATGTGATCCTGCTCGGCGGGGCGGCGATCTCCCCCGGTCTGCTCGCCCGCGCCGCATCAGCCGGCCTGAACATCGTGCGCACCTACGGCATGAGCGAGACGTGCGGGGGCTGCGTCTACGACGGGATCCCCTTCGCAGACGTCGACGTCAGCATCGACGACGCCGGCCGGGTGGTGCTGGCCGGCGCTGTGCTCGCCGACGGTTATGTCGACATCACCGGCGGCCGGCTGCGCGCACTCCCCGACCCCGAGGCGGGCCCCGGCAGCGGGTTCACCACCGGTGACGACGGGGCCCGCCGGTTCGTCACCAGCGATCTGGGGACGATCACCGACGGGGTGCTGAGCGTCCTCGGCAGGGCCGATGACGTCGTCATCTCCGGTGGGGAGAACATCAGCCCGCTGACCGTCGAAAACACACTGCTCGCCGCCCTCGAACCGGCAGGGGTGCGCGAGGTGCTCGTCACCGGGGTGCCCGATGCCGAATGGGGTGAGGTGCTCGCCTGCGCGATCGTCACCGACCGCCCCGGCACGACTGACGGCGACCCCGTCGCCGCCGCACGCGTACTCGCCGACCGGCTCACCGCCGCGGTGCCGGACCTGCCGAGCCTGCACCGGCCGATCTATGCGGTCGAACTCGAAGCGCTGCCGGCGACCGGTCTGGGCAAACCGGACAGGCGCGCCCTGCGCCGCCAGCTGGTTGAGCGTCTCGGGCTGGCCGAGCGCACCTGACTGCAACCGAGTTGTGATGCGCCGCGCTGGGAAACGGCCTGTCGCAGTGGCAGACTAGACTGGTCTGCATGCCAGCGAAACTGCTGGCCAGCGCACTGACCATGGCTCGATCTGAATGACATTGAGGACTTCGATGGCAACCTTCCCGCAGTGGGTCGAGGGAGCTCGGCTGCGCACCCTGCCGCTGGCCGTCGCCCCCGTGCTGCTGGGGACCGGAGCCGCGCTCGGTGTGCTCGGCGGTCTGTCGGCCCTCGTCATCGGCAGCATGCTCGACGACCCTGACCCTGATGTCTCACTATCGTTCCTGCTGCTCAAGGCAGCGCTCGCACTCATCGTGTCCCTGGCACTGCAGATCGGGTCGAACTACGCCAATGACTACTCCGACGGCGTGCGCGGCACCGACGACGTACGAGTCGGACCGCTGCGGCTGACAGCCTCCGGTGCGGCCGAGCCCGAGGCGGTGAAGCGGGCGGCATTCATCAGCTTCGGTGTCGCCGTGGCCGCCGGTGCGATCCTCGTCATCATCTCCCAGGCGTGGTGGCTCATCCCGGTCGGTGCCGCCGCGATCTGGGCGGCCTGGTTCTACACCGGCGGTTCGAAGCCGTACGGCTACCGGGCGATGGGCGAGCTGTTCGTCTTCGTCTTCTTCGGCCTCGTCGCCACGCTCGGGACGACCTATGCGCTCGTCTCGACGATCTCAGCGGCCGCGATCGCCGGTGCGGTCGCGATCGGGCTGTTCGCCTGCGCAGTGCTCATGGTCAACAACCTGCGCGACATCCCCACCGATCGGCAGGCCGACAAACTGACTTTGGCGGTGCTGCTGGGTGAGAAGCGGGCGAGGCTTGCCTACACGCTGCTCGTGTTCCTCCCGTATGCACTGCTGCTCGTGCCGATTCTCACCGGGCATCCGGCTGCGGTGCTGGCCGCGCTGTCGCTGGTGCTCACGATCTCACCGCTGCAGGTGGTGCTCTCCGGTTCGGAGGGCACAGCACTCATCCCGCCGATCAAGCACACGGGGCTCGCGGCTCTGGCCTATGCGGCGCTGCTGGCGCTCGGCCTGGCACTGTAGGCGTGCAGACGGCTGTTGGGCCAGCAGACGTCAGCGGTCAGGATCTCTGCGGTCGAGTTCCCGGTCCTCCAGGTCCTCGTCGCTGCCCTTCTTCACGGTGCGCGCCTTGACCTTCCCGCTGCGGGCCCGGCGGCGCTCCTGCCAGGCGATGAGCGAACCGGTCGCCGAATCGCGCAGCGGCCTGAGCGCCAGATAGCTAATGAGGGCGGAGATGATGATCGCCGCGATCGTCGAGATGAGGCCGGGGCCCGCGATCCACCAGACGACGACGATCGTGCCCATGAGCACAGCGAGGCGGGCAAGCAGGTACATCAGATAGTCACGCATGATGCCCACCAGTGTACCGGTGCCGGCGGTCCGTCCGAACGCGGGAGGCGCACCTGAGTCCGCGCTGAGAGGCCGCATCTGAGACGCTGGGTCGTTTCCGTCCGCCTGCGCCGATCGACTATCCTGATAGGCAATATGACAAGGATTCTGGTAGCCGCCGCACTGATTCTCGTCGCTGTCACGCTGTACAGCTTCTTCGACTGCGTCGTCCGCGACCGCGCCCACATTCGAGTCCTGCCCAAATGGGGCTGGCTGCTCGTCATCCTCCTCGTTCCGGTCTTCGGGCTGCTGCTGTGGTTCCTGTTCGGCCGCTCCAGCTTCGGCCAGCGCCGCTCGGTCGGCCCGGTCGCCCCGGATGATGACCCCGACTACCTGCAGAAGATCGCCGATGACGTCGAACAGGCCGAGCGCCGCAAGCGCCGAGAGGAGATCGAGCGCCGCCGCAGGTCCACCGGCACCGGCAGCACTGCCGCAGCACACGGCGCCCAGGCCCAGTCGCAGGAGGACGTCGACGCACCCGCCACGCCCCAACCCTTTGACGAACCTGCAGCCGAGCCGGGGGCTGCTTTTGAGGAGCTGAGCCCGCACGAGCAGTTCGAACGCTGGCTGGCCGAACGCGAACGCGAGGAGCAGGCAGTACGCGACACCCCGGATGATCACCCGGAGAGCGGAGAGAACGGCGCCAACTCCGCCAACGGCCGCTCATAAGCCACAAGAAAAAATGATCCGCAGGACCGTGAGGTCCTGCGGATCATCTGCATTCAGCTCATGCATTCAGCTCACGTCAGGCTCACAGCCCGGAGTAGGAGTGCAGGCCGTCGAAGTAGACGTTGACGATAGCGAAGTTGAAGATGAGGCTGGAGAAACCGACGATGTTGAGCACCGCCACCTGCGTGGCCGACCAGCCGCGGGTCGCGCGCGCGTGGAGGTAGGCTGCGTAGACGACCCAGACGACGAACGTCCAGATCTCCTTGGCGTCCCATCCCCACGGTCGGCCCCAGGCGACCTCAGCCCAGATCGCACCGGCAATGAGGGTGAAGGTCCAGGTGACGAACCCGACCGCGGCGATCCGGTAGGACAGTTGCTCGACGGCCTCGCTGGTAGGCACGCGGCTGAACATCCAGCCCAGCCCGGTGACGGTGTCCTTCTGCTCAGTGCGGGCCTTGAGGATCTGGAAGACCGCCAGGATCGCTGAGACGCTCAGCAGCGCGGTCGACAGGATCGCGATCGGCACATGGATCCAGATCCAGTATGACTGCAGCGCCGGCACAAGCTGTGCGGCCGGGGTGTAGAAGACGGTGATGCACAGGCCCAGTGTCACAAGCGCTCCGCCGGCGACGAAGGTGCCGAGGTAGCGGATGTCGGCGAAGTACAGCACGACGATGTAGACGAGCACGGCGAGTGCCGAGGCGGTGAGCGCGTACTCCATCATGTTGCCCCACGGCACCCGGGTGACCGACAGCGCGCGGGTGAGCACAGCGGCCACGTGCAGGCCGGCGGCGAGCACCGTCAGTGCGGTCGCCATCCGGGCGGTCGTGCGGCGTCCGGCCGCTTTCGAGGCGGTGGTCGCTTCCTCATCGGGTCCGCCCGACCCCGTGTCACCGGTTCCCGTGCCGCCGGTCTCGGCGTCGTTCTCGCGGTCGAGGACGGCGACGGCGCTGTTGCGTGAGGTGCGCACCGGCGTTCCGGCCTTCGCGCTGGCCCTGCCGGATGCGGCCTGCTTCCCGCTGCTGGCCAGAGTGCGGCCTGCGAACAGGTCGCTGGAGTAGAGCAGGAAGGCGATCGCGTAGACAGCCATCGCCGAGTAGACGAGCAGGTTCGACCACGTCGCAAGCGTGACGTTGACGTCCATGGAGGTCATGCCTTTCGACTGGGTGAGTTGTTCAATTCTACTGCAAGGCTCTCAGCCGCCTGCACCACGCGCGGGTCCTCTCCACGAGCCAGGGAGGCGACCTCGGTGGCGACGCCGTCGTCGGTGTCGGCGGCGCGGACCCACATGCGCCTCCGCGGCACGAACAGGGAGAGTCCGAGGCCGGCGAGCAGGAAGATGGTGAAGGCGAGCATGATCCCCTGGGTGGGGTCGTGGCGGATGTCGAGGGCGACGTAGCGTTTGATCTCTTCGAGTTCGACGCTGCCGAGCCCATCGGGCAGCTCGGTGGTCTCCCCGGGCTTGAGGTACAGCTGCAGCGGCTGCCCGTCGGGCCCGGCGAGCTGGTCGAGGTTGTCGGTGTCGAGTTCGTAGACCGACTGGGCGACGCCGGCATCGAGGCCGAGGTCGCCGGCGAAGACGTTCATCACGAGGTAGGGGTTGCGCAGCTCGGCGAACTGGGAGACGAGTTCGCCCTTCTCGTTCTGCGAGGCGGTCGGCAGCAGGATGCCGACGAAGCCGAGCTGGTCGGGGCTGGCGTCGGGGACCTTGACGACGCCGCGGGAGGTGTAGACGCCGTCCTGCGGCAGGAACACGACCGGCCCGGAATAGGTGACGTTGCCGTCGCCGTCGCGCACGGTGATGACCGGGGCGTAGCCGTTGCCGGTGAGGTAGACGCGCGAACCGTCGATCCGGATCGGTTCGTTGACCCGCAGGCTGTGGTCGGTCTCCTGGCCGTCCTGGATGGTGGTGACGTCGGCGTTGAACGCGCGCGGCTGGCCGAACTGGTTGCCGGCTGCGGTGTCGTCGAAGCTGGCGTCGAAGCTGTTGAGCCGCAGCCGGTAGTCGTCGAGCCGGTCGGCGGAGAAGTAGGAGCCGGGTTCGAAGGAGTCGTAGGCGACGAGCGAGTTGGTGAAGGTGTCGCCTTCGACGAGGATGCGCTGGCCGGAGTAGCCGATGAGCGCGCCGACCGCCATCGTGACGGTGACCCCGAGCAGGCAGATGTGGAAGAGCAGGTTGCCGGTCTCGCGCAGGTAGCCTCGCTCAGCTGAGATCGCGTCCCCGCGCCGGGTGGTGCGGTAGCCGAGCTTCTTCAGCCTCGCCTCGGCGGCGGTGAGCATGTCCTCGGCCGTGCCCGAGGCGGTGAAGGCCTGGTAGCCGGGCATCCGGGACAGCCGCCGCGGCGCCGGTGGCGGGGCCTGGCGCATCGCCTTGTAGTGTTGCTTGCTGCGCGGCAGCACACAGCCGACGAGCGAGACCATCAGCAGGATGTAGATCGCGGCGAACCACACGGAGGCGTAGACGTCGAAGAGCTGCACGGCGTCGAGGAACGGGCCGATCCGCGGGTTGTCCTCGATGTACTGGGTGACCTGGGCGGGGTCCTGGATGCGCTGGGGCAGCAGGGATCCGGGGATCGAGGCCAGGGCGAGGATGAGCAGCAGGATGAGTGCGGTGCGCATCGTCGTCAGCTGCCGCCAGGCCCAGCGCAGCATGCCGAGTGCGCCGATGTCGGGCGGGGCGGGTTTCGCGGTCTTCGTACTCATGTCCTCGTCAAGTGTGGCAGATGGTCGGGGCCGTCAGATCAGCAGGTCGAAGTCGCCGATGGTGCCCTGCAGCTGCTGGATCCAGGCGTTCCACACACCGGTGACGAGCAGCAGGCCGAGCAGGATGAGCATGATCCCCCCGATCCGCACGATCGTCTGCTGGTGTTCGCGCACCCAGGCCAGCCGGCCGGCGCCGCGGTGGAGCAGGAAGGCGACGATGAGGAACGGGATGCCGAGGCCCAGGCAGTAGACGAAGGTCAGCAGCGTGCCGCGCCACACCTGCCCTTCGGCACCGAATCCGGTGGAGAGGGCGAGCACGGCGGCCAGGGTCGGGCCGATGCACGGCGCCCAGCCGAGCGCGAAGGTCGCTCCGAGCACGGGTGCGCCCCACAGCCCGGCCTTGGGCTTCTTCTGAAGCCGGCGGTCACGTTGCAGCCAGCCGAAGCCGCCCATGAATACGATGCCGGCGATGATGACGACAGCGCCCATGATCCGGGTGAGCAGGCCGATCCACTCCCCCGCTGCAGCGCCGAGCCCGGAGAAGGCGGTGCCGAGAGCGACGAAGACGACGGCGAAGCCGAGGACGAAGAGGGCGACTCCTCCGAGCACCGTGGAGGTGCGCTTGTCCTCGATCGAGGTGCCGGTCAGCCCGGTGACGTACCCGATGTAGCCGGGCACGAGCGGCAGCACGCACGGGGAGGCGAAGGACACCGCGCCGGCGAGCGCGGCGACGAGCATCGCGATGAGCAGCGGCCCGTCGAGGATCGTCTGGGCGAAGGTGTTGCCGATATCGGTCATTCGCCGAGCACGTCTTCGATCATCCCGCTCAGCGTCGAGGCGTCGACGGCACCGACGGCGCGGGCGGCCGCGCGGCCCTCGGTGTCGAGGATGACGGTCGATGGGGTGGCCTGCGGCGGCAGGATGTCCGAGAGCAGGGCGACCATCGCACCGTCGGTGTCGAGCATGTTCGGGTACGGCACATCGAAGTTCCTGATGAACGCCTCGGCTGCCCCTGCCTGATCGCGGACGTTGACGCCGAGGAACACGGTGTCGTCGGCGAACGTCTCGGAGACCTCGATGAGATCCGGGGCCTCCTTGCGGCACGGCGGGCAGGCGGCGTACCAGAGGTTGATGACGACGAGCTTGGGGCGCAGCCCGGCCAGGGACTGCTGCTGGCCGTCCAGGGTCTCGAAGTCGAGGTCGAGCGGCTCGCCTCGGTCGCCGGGGGCGACCTGGGTGATGACTCCGGAGCCGGAGACGTATCCCTGTTCGGAACCGGCCTGCTGGGCGAGTTCGTCGTTCTCGCTCGCGCAGCCGGCGAGCACGATCGTTCCGGCGGCCGAGGCGGCCAGCGTCAGCAGTCCGCGCCGGCTCAGCGGACGGCGGCCGAAGGGCTGGTCACTCATGCCCCGGGCACCGCCTTGGCCGGCTGGAGATCAGCGCACACATCGGTGTAATCGATGCCGGTGAGCTCTCCTGCCTCATAGGTGAAGGTGGTGACGGAGGCGAGCGCGCATTCGCGTTCGCGCGGATCGTGCCACAGCCGCCGGCCCTCCGCGGCCCGGCGGGTCACCCAGATCGGCAGCTGGTGGGAGACGATGACGCCGTCGACGCTGCCGTTTCCCCCGGCCGCGCCGTCGCCGGCAGCCAGGGGTTCGAGCCGGCGGCGCAGGCTGGCGATCGCGGCGCGCATGCGCATCACCTGCTGCCGGTACGGCTCACCCCATGACGGGCGCAGCGGGTTGTGCAGGCGCACGAGGTTGGCCGGCTGCGACAGCTGCGAGCGGTCGACGACCATGCCCTCGAAGCTGTTGGCGGCCTCGATGACCCGCTCATCGATCCGTGGGGTCATCTCCAAAGCACCGGCCAGCGGGGCGATGGTCTCCTGGGCGCGCTGCAGCGGCGAGCTCACAAGTGCCGCAACGGCGAAGTCCGGGCTGGTGAAGTGCTCGGCGAGCCGGCCGGCCATCTCGTGTCCGCAGGCCGAGAGCCCATAGCCGGGCAGCCGGCCGTAGAGCAGCCCTTCGGGGTTGTGGACCTCGCCGTGGCGGGTGAGGTGGATGCGCACCTGACTCATGCCTTCTCTCCTCCGCGGTGGCTGGCCGCGGCCGAGGCGGCGGCGGGCAGAGCGGCGATGATCCGCTCGAGCACCTCGTCGGTGTGGGCCAGAGACAGGAACCAAGCCTCGAAGGCGCTCGGGGGCAGATGGATGCCGGATTCGAGCATGCTGGTGAAGAACGCCCCGTAGGCGGCGGAATCCTGGGCGCGGGCGTCATCGTAGCTGCGCACCTCCCGGTCGGTGAAGAACACCGAGAACATCGAGTTCGCGCTCTGGATCCGGTGCGGCACACCGGCGGCGGTCAGCGCCTCGCTGACGGCTGGGCGGAGGATATCGGCGGCGCGTTCGAGGTGGGAGTAGACGTCGAGTTCGGTGGTGAGCTTCAGGGTGGTGACTCCGGCCGCGGTGGCGACCGGGTTTCCCGACAGCGTGCCGGCCTGGTAGACCGGGCCTGCCGGGGCGAGGTGCTGCATCACCTCGGCGCGGCCGCCGAAGGCCGCTGCCGGGAAGCCGCCGCCCATGACCTTGCCGAAGGTGAACAGGTCGGCCGCGCCCTCCGGGTAGCCGGCGGCGGCGGATTCGTAGCCGTACCAGCCGGCGGCCGAGACGCGGAAGCCGGTCATGACCTCGTCGGAGATCATGAGTGCGCCGTGCTGGCGGGTCAGCGACCGGATCGTCTGGGTGAATCCGTCACGTGGCGGCACCACGCCCATGTTGCCGGGGCTGGCTTCGGTGATGACGCAGGCGATGTCGGCGCCGTGTTCGGCGAAGGCGGCAGCCAGGGCGTCTGGCTCGTTGTAGGGCAGCACGATCGTGTCGGCCGCGCTCGCGCCGGTCACGCCGGGAGTGTCGGGCAGGGAGAAGGTCGCCAGTCCGGAGCCGGCGGCGGCGAGCAGCGCGTCGACGTGCCCGTGGTAACAGCCGGCGAACTTCACGACCTTCGCCCGGCCAGTGAAGCCGCGGGCCAGGCGGATCGCCGACATCGTCGCCTCGGTGCCCGAGGACACGAGGCGGACCTCGTCGACCGGTTCGACGCGCGCGACGATCTCCTCAGCCAGCGCCACCTCATTGGCCGACGGGGTGCCGAAGGAGAAGCCCTTCTGCGCGGCCTCGGTGACGGCGGCGAGCACCTGGGGGTGGGCGTGGCCGAGGATCATCGGCCCCCAGGAGCCGATGAGGTCGATGTAGTCGTTGCCGTCGACATCGCGCAGCATCGCACCCTGTGCCGAGTCGATGAAGCGCGGGGTGCCGCCGACAGCTCCGAAGGCCCTGACCGGTGAGTTGACGCCACCGGGGGTGACGGTCAGCGCCCGGTCGAAGAGCTGCTGGGAGGCTGTCAGGTTCTGCGAGGTCATGGAGCTCCTTTTCGGCGGTTCGTCACGGTCAGGTGCCCGGCCGCTGGCCAGGGCGCATGCGGCACTTAGGGTACGTCGCGCATATGGGAATTCACTTTGAGGAAGATCGAGCGCATCGTCTCGATCTCACTGTCGTCGAGCAGATCGATGAGGTGCTGGCGCACGCCTTCGACGTGCAGCGGGGCGGAGCGCTTGAGCAGCGTCCAGCCGTCGTCGGTGAGGGAGCAGTTGATGCCGCGGCCGTCCTCGGCGATCGCGGTGCGCTCGACGAGCCCGCGCTTCTCCATCCGGGACACGATGTGGGTCAGCCGTGACCGGCTCATGCCCATATCGTCGGCGAGCAGCGCCATGCGCATGCAGCGACCCGCCTGTTCGGAGAGGTGGACAAGGACTTCGTATTCGGGCAGCCCGATGCGGTGGGTCTGGCGCAGCTCCTTGTCGAGCTGGCTCATGAGCAGCTGGTGGGCGATGAGGAAGCTGCGCCAGGCCACCTGCTGGTCCGCGCTGAGCCACCGCGGCTCATCCGGCGCCTCGGTCACCGGTGAGACGTACGGGACCCGCTCGCCGTCGCACACCCGGTCGCGCTCCATCATCCTCGCCTGCCTGCCCTGCCGGCGGCCGCGGCGTTCAGGTGCTCGGCGACTTCGGTCGCCCAGTAGGTGAGCACCGCATCAGCGCCGGCGCGCACAAAGCAGGTGAGGCTTTCGAGGATCGCCGGCATCCGGTCGATGGCCCCTGCCCGGGCGGCGAACTCGACCATCGCGTATTCGCCGGAGATCTGGTAGGCCCACACCGGCACCGGGGAGGCCTCAGCGACATGGGCGAGGACGTCGAGGTAGGGCAGGCCGGGTTTGACCATGACGATGTCAGCGCCTTCGGCGAGGTCGAGTTCGAGCTCGCGCATCGCCTCACGGCCGTTGGCCGGGTCCTGCTGGTAGGTGCGGCGGTCTCCTTCGAGCTGGGATTCGACGGCTTCGCGGAAGGGCCCGTAGAAGGCCGAAGAGTATTTGGCGGTGTAGCCGAGGACTACGACATCGGTGAATCCGGCGGCGTCGAGGGTGGCGCGCACGGCAGCGACCTGGCCGTCCATCATGCCCGACAGGCCGAGCACGTGGGCCCCGGCGCGGGCCTGGGCGAGCGCCATCTGGGCATAACGGTCGAGGGTCGCGTCGTTGTCGACGCTGCCGTCATCGGCGAGCACGCCGCAGTGGCCGTGGGAGGTGAACTCATCCAGGCACAGATCGGCCATCACGACGGTGTCCTCACCGACCGCCTCGGCCACGGCGGTGATGGCACGGTTGAGGATCCCGTCAGCGGCGCAGGCCTGGCTGCCTTCGGGGTCGCGTTCGGCGGGGATGCCGAAGAGCATGATCCCGCCGACGCCGGCATCTGCGGCCTGCTGGGCGGCCTCGACAAGCGAGTCGAGGGTGTGCTGGAAGACTCCGGGCATGCCCTGCAGCTCGATGGGGGCGTCGAGGGTCTCCTTGACGAACATCGGCAGGATGAGCTGAGCGGGGTCGAGGCGGTGTTCGGCGACCAACCGGCGCAGGGCCGGGGTGGTGCGCAGGCGGCGCGGGCGGATCGCGCCCGGGGCCAGCCCGAGAGCGTGATCGGTCGCGTGTGCAGACGGGTTGGGTGGCGTCATGTGCATCCTCACTTCTTGCGGCGTGAGCTGCGTCGGCGGGTCTGCGACGGGCGCAGCGGGGTCCGGCCTGCGGCGAGCATCTCCTCGCGGCGGTCGCGGGCGTACTCGACGAGCCCGGTGACGACGGAGCCGAGGTTGGCTTCATCGGCCATGACGTCGACGCGCAGGCCGTGGTCGGTGGCGGTCTGTGCCGTCGCCGGGCCGATGCAGGCGACGACGGTGGTGTGGAAGGGCTTGCCGGCGATGCCGACGAGGTTGCGCACGGTCGACGAGGAGGTGAAGAGCACCGCATCGAAGTCACCGCGTTTGATCGCCTCGCGCACCGGGGCCGGCGGCGGGGCGGCGCGCACGGTGCGGTAGGCGGTGACGTCGTCGACCTCCCAGCCCTCCTCGCGCAATCCGGTGACGAGCACCTCACCGGCGATGTCGGCGCGCGGCAGCAGCACCCGATTCATCGCGTGGTAGCTGTCGTCGAACGGCGGCCAGTCCTCGAGCATCCCACGAGCGGACTGCTCGCCGGAGGGCACGAGGTCGGGGATCACACCCCATTCCTGCAGGCTGGCCGCGGTCTGGTCGCCGACCGCGGCGACCTTGACGCCGGCCAGGCAGCGGGCGTCGAGACCGAGATCCTCAAGCCAGTTGCGCACCACAGCCACGGCGTTGACAGACGTGAAGCCGACCCACTGGTAGTCGCCTTCGACGAGCGCGCGGATCGCCTTCTCCATCTGGTTCGGGGTGCGCGGCGGCTGAATCGCGATCGTCGGCACAATGGTGCCTTCGGCACCGTATTCGGCCAGCAGATCCTGGGTGGCCGGGGCCTGTTCGCGGGGGCGCGGGATGAGCACCTTCCAGCCGAACAGCGGCTTGGTCTCGAACCAGGACAGCTCCTTGCGCATGTCGATGCCCTGGCCCATGAGCATGACGACCCGCTGGTCGGGGCTCGCTTTGGCCAGGTGCCGGCCGGAATCGCCGAGCGTCGTCTCCACGGAGACCTGCTGGAGGGTCGAGACCCCGATCGTGAGCAGGATCGGGGTGTCGCCAGCCCAGTCGTCGCCGAGCAGGCTGTCGATGGCCACCGAGACCTCGTCGACGCTGCCGGTGATGACGTGGCCGGTGTTGCGGTGGCGGGCGACGTCGACGTAGGTCTGCGGGCTTGCCTCAATGAAGCGAACCGAGCGCACCCGGCTGGTGGTGATCGGGGTGCCGGTGTAGGCCGACACCGACGAGGTCAGCCCGACGCCGGGCACGATCTCGAAGTCGACGCCGTTGCGCTTGCAGCCGGCGGCTTCATCGGTGGTGGTGGAGAACAGCACGCCGTCGTGCGGGACGATGCGCACGACCCGGGTGTACTCGCGGGCCAGCTGGGCGAGCTTGCGCCCGCGGGTGGTCGCCGCCGAGCCGAGTTCGGCCGAATCGAGCCGGGTAGCTGAGGCCGGGACGTAGGCGTTGACGATATCGTCGAGTTCGCCGGCGTCGTAGACGACGAGGGTAGCGCGCTCGAGCAGCTCAGCACCCTTGTACGTCATGAGCCCCGGGTCGCCGGGGCCGGCGCCGAGGAAGTGGACGATCGGACGGGCAGACGACTGCGCCTCGGGACGGGAATCCTGGCTCATCGGCTCACCTCGCTCACGGACTGCCGGTCCGGTGCCGCGGCGTGTTCGCTGCGCGGGTCGATGTGCGCGCTCGGGGCGTTGGCGCCGGTGACGGTGTCGGGGACGACACCGAGGATGGTGAGCAGCTCGTCAGCGATTGCGCTGCCGAGCTCCTTGGCGATGACCGGGCGGTCGTCCGCGCCCGAGGCGGTGGTGAGGTCGGCGGTGCGGGTCACCCGCTGCAGGCGGCCGGTGTCGTCTGCCATCACACCGGTGAGGGTGAGTGCGTTGCCGTCGATCTCGGCAAGCGCGCCGATCGGGGCGGAGCAGCCGGCTTCGGCATGGGCGAGGATCGCGCGTTCGGCCTGCACGGCCAGGGCGGTGTCGGGGTCGTGGATGCCGGACAGGGCTGCGCGCAGCTCGGTGTCGAACTCGCCGACATCGGCGTTGGCAGCCCGGCATTCGACGGCCAGGGCGCCCTGCCCGGGGGCCGGGAGCATGACGGCGGCGTCGAGGACGTCGGTGACTTCGGCCAGCCGGCCGATGCGGCGCACCCCGGCGGCGGCCAGCACGACGCCGTCGAGGCGGCCGTCGGTGACGTGCTTGATGCGGGTGTCGACGTTACCGCGCACCCCGCGGACCTCGATGTCGGGCCGGGCGGCGCGCAGCTGGGCGGCGCGCCTGGGCGAGCCGGTGCCGAGCACGGCGCCGGCGGGCAGTTCGGCCAGGGTCATGCCGTCGCGGGCGATGAGCACATCGGAGGGGTCGACGCGCGGGGGCACGGCGACGAGGTCGATGCCAGCGGCCGGGGCGGTCGGCAGGTCTTTGAGCGAGTGGACGGCGATGTCGATCCTGCCGGTCAGCAGGGCCGTACGCACCGCGGAGACGAACACGCCGGAGCCGCCCATCGCGGCCAGCGGGCTCATGTTCACGTCGCCTTCGGTGACGACCTCGACGATCTCGACCCGCCAGCCGGTCTGTGCGGCGATCTGCTGGGCGACCGCTGTCGACTGAGAGCGGGCCAGGCGGGAGCGGCGGGTGCCGAGCTTGACGGTCCGGCCGACGTAATGGGCCGGTTCGACGACGTCGAGGGTGTGGTCGGCGACCGGGCGCAGCCCGTCGGCCTCGACGTGGTGGTCGGTCCGGGCGGTGACCGGGGTGACACCGGGGGCGGTGACGGAGACCTTCGAGCGGTCGATGCGCTGGGGCTCGGCGCGGCGGCCGGAGGTGGCACTCAAGTCGAAGAGCTGAGTCAGGGCCGCGGCATAGTCGACGTCGGAATCCTGCACGGACAGCTGCTTGACCCGCACGGTCGGGGTGTGGACGAGCTTGTCGGCGGTGCGCTTGAGCGCGGTGCGGATCTCGTCGAGGACCTCGCCGTCGACCTTCGCGCCGATCTTGCGGCTCAGTCGCTCGAACTCACCGGCCACAGTGGTCTCGGCGTGCGAGCGCAGCGCGGTGACGGTCGGGGCGATCGAGCGGGCCTTGTGCTCGGCGCGGTAGGCGGCGAGCTCGTCGCGGATGATGCTGCGGACTTCCGCGACGATCTCGACGACGCCGGACGGGCTGCGCAGATCGGATTCGGCGAACATCTCGGAGAGCTCTGCGAGGCCGATGAGCCGGATGTGGGGCAGTTCGCGCACGCTCGGGTCGATGTCACGCGGCAGGGCGAGGTCGACGAGGAACTTGTTGGGCTGCTGGTCGAAGTCGGCCTGCATGCCGGCGATGATGTCCTCGCGCGAGAGCACAGTGCCGCGCGACCCGGTGACGGAGACGATGAGGTCCGCATCAGCGATCTCGGCGGTGAGGGTGTCGGCGGTCAGCTCGACGGCACGGCCGCCGACAGGGGCGACGAGCCGTTCGGCCTTCTCCACCGTCCGGTTCATCACGGTGATGCGGGCGACGCCTGCCCGCTGCAGGGTCGCGACGCTCAGCCCGGACATCGCCCCGGCGCCGACGACGAGAGCGCTGGCCCGCTCCAGGCTGCCGATGTGCGCCTCGGCGGAGGTCAGCGCCTTATCGAGCAGGGACTGGGAGACGGAGTCGAGTTCGGTTTCGGCATGCGCCCGCTTACCGACCCGCAGCGCCTGCTGCAGCACGATGCCGAGTTCCTTCGTCAGCTGACCGGCCTGTTGGGCGTGCACGTAGGCGCTTCGCAGCTGACCGAGGATCTGGGCTTCGCCGACGGCCATCGAGTCGAGGCCGCAGGCGAGCGTGAGGAGGTGTTCGACGGCCTTGGCGTCGTAGTAGACGTAGACGTGCTCGGACAGCCGCGTCCAGTCCAGGCCGGTGGCGTCGACGAGCGCGGAGCCGATGTCGGCCAGGCCGCCGTGGAAGGCCGAGGCGTCGGCGATGACCTCGAGCCGGTTGCATGTCGAGAGCACGCAGGCGCCGTCGACGTAGTCACCGGCGCGCACCCCGGCGGCCAATGCCTCGACTCCGTCTGAGTCGAGCGCGATGGCATCGAGGACGGACATCGGTGCGGACCGATGTGAGATCCCGAGCACGAGGAATGTCACAGTGCATGCTCCCTAGGACGTGTGTTGCGAAGGTCGGTCGAGTCGATTCCGGCCGGCTGGGCCGGGGCGGTGTAGTGGGCGAGGACCCGCAGCTCGGTGGCGAGGTCAACATGGCGCACGTGCACGTCCTCGGGCACGGTGACCATAGCGGGGGCGAAGTTGAGCAGGCCGGTAATGCCGGCGGCGACAGCGGCTTCGGCGACAGCCTGGGCGGCAGGGGCGGGCACGGCGATGATGAGCATCTCGATGCCGGTCTCGGCGGTGACGGACGCCAGCTGTTCGATCGGCAGGACGGGCGCGCCGCCGACGGTGGTGCCCACCACCTCGGGTGCGGTGTCGAACACGGCGGTGAGCTCGAATCCGCTGAAGCGCACGGCAGCGTAGTCGGCGATCGCCGAGCCGAGGCGGCCGGCACCGGCGATGGCGATGCGGCGGGTGCGGTCGAGGCCGAGGAAGCGGCGCACCGCGGCACCGAGGGCGGCGGTGTCGTAACCGACGCCGCGGCGGCCGGCGAACTTGAGGTGGGACAGGTCGCGGCGCAGGATCGCCGAGCCGACGGCGCAGCGCCCGGCGAGCTCCTCGCTGGAGACCGTCTGCTGGCCGGCGGCGGCGAGTTCGTCAAGGGCGTGCAGGTAGCCGGGCATGCGGGCGACGACCGGGGCGGGCACGGAGGACAGTCCGGTGCCGCCGGATTGCGAAGCGGTGCTCACCAACGACCTCACCCCCTGTCTGTGTCACGATGCCGTATGGTGTGTGGCCCGCCGGCGGTCTCAGCCGCGGGCGAGCAGTGTCTCGACGGTGCGCCTCAGCCGGGCCCCGTCGATGCGGTGCTTGGCGTGCTTGCGGCCGTTGAGCAGCACGACGGGGATGTCCCATTCGTGCTGGGCGAGGAGGTCGGCGTCGGTTTCGATGTCGACGACGGTGACCGTGACGTCGGCTGCGGCGATGTGCTGGCCGAGGGTGTCCTCGATGATGTCCATGGCGGTGACGCACAGCCCGCATCCGGGGCGGGTGAGGAACGTCAGCTCGACGCTCATCCGGTCATCCTCCTCGCTGTCGGCCTGCGTGCCGGGGCCTTATCAGCACGAAACCCCGCCGCTCGAAACGACGGGGACGCACGCAGCCGCTTACTTCTTGTTGCGGCGCTGGTGGCGGGTCTTGCGCAGAAGCTTCCGGTGCTTCTTCTTCGACATCCGCTTGCGGCGCTTCTTGATGACTGAGCCCATAGATAAATCCTCACGGGTAGGCGATCGGGGCGAACACTGTTCGTTCGCCTGTCAGACGTAACCGCTTAATTCTATCGTTGCCTGGAGCTATTCCAAAACTGCGCACTCGAGTCAAGGAGGCCGCCTGCGCGGCGGGTCGGATGTCAGTCGAAGTGGGCGTCGAGGCCGTAGAAGGGGAAGATGTTCTTCCGCGTCGACATGACGGTGCGGTCGAGGTCGGATTCGGGATCGTAGCCGTTGGCCCACGGGTCGAAGGTGCCGTCGTGGCCGTCGGTCATCATGTGCGGTGCGGTGATCCGGGTGACATCCTCGACGTAGGTCCGCCAGCGCTCCGGCAGCGCGGTGGCGGGGTCGATGTCGGCTCCAGCCGCGATCGCGACGAGGTTCGTCCAGGCCCGGGGGACGACTTCGACGAGCGCATATCCCCCGCCGCCGGTGGCCAGCCACCTGCCCTCGGCGTAGTCGTCGGCGACGTCGCGCACCCACTGGGTGGCCACGCGCATCGCGTCGACGCTGAGCCGCAGGTGGGTGAGCGGGTCGGCGGAATGCCCGTCGCAGCCGTGCTGGCTGACGATGACCTGCGGGTCGAATTCGCGGATCACGGCCGGGATGACGGCGTCGAGGGCGCGCAGCCAGTCGTGGTCGTCGGTGCGCGGGGGCAGGGCGATGTTGACGGCTGAGGCGGCGGCGTCGAGTCCGCCGATGTCGTTGGCGAAGCCGGTGCCGGGGAACAGGAAGCGGCCGTTCTCGTGCACGGAGATCGTCATGACCCGCGGGTCGTCCCAGTAGAAGCGCTCGGTGCCGTCCCCGTGGTGGGCGTCGAGGTCGATGTAGCAGATCCGCTCATAGCCGTGGTCGAGGAAATGCTGGATGGCGGCGGCGAGGTCGTTGTAGATGCAGAATCCGGCGGCCCTGCCCGGCATCGCATGGTGCATCCCGCCGCAGAAGTTCACCGCCCGCTCATAGCGTCCCGAGGTGATGGCGCGGGCGGCTTCGAGACTGCCTTGGAAGATCCGTCCGGAGGCTTCATGGATCCTGTCGAAGCGGGGCACGTCATCGGTGCCGACTCCGAAGGTCTGCGCAACGTCAGGGGCGATGTCCGTGGTCGTCTCGGCGCGTTTGACTGCGTCGATGAAGTCCTGGGTGTGCAGGGCTGCGAGCGCGTCCTCGTCGACGCCGCCGACGCCGGAGATGTGGATGCGAGGGTGGTCGAAGAGACCGAATTCGGTCGCGAGCTTCGCGGTCAGGTCGAGGCGCAGCGGGTTCATCGGATGGGTCGGTCCGAAGTTGTACTGCGTGAAGGATTCGTCCCAGATGACGAAGACTTCTGTCTCTCGCTTGGCCATGGCCATACTCTACTGGTTCGGTGTGAGCTGCGGAACAGCGCACCGTCCCGCCACCAGCGCCGCGGCAGCCGCACCGCCCCCGGCTACACTGACGCTGTGGCTCATCAGCGACCGAAGACGACCTTCACCGACCGGGTGTTCCACCCGGGGCGGCGGCTGCGCGACGTCCTCGACGAGGTCGCCGAGGCCTCGCCGGCGCGGCTGGCGATCGCCTCGTTCGTCATCGCGATCGCGATCTTCACGGTGCTGCTGTCGCTGCCGGTCGCCCACGCCGACGCGTCCGACTACTCGTTCGCCAACAGTCTGTTCGTCGCTGTGTCCACCGTCTGCGTCACCGGCCTGACCCCGGTCGTGACCGAGGAGTACTGGTCGACGTTCGGCCACTGGGTGATGGTCGCGGCGATGCAGGTCGGCGGCCTCGGCATCCTGACACTGGCGTCGCTGCTCGGGATGGCGGTGTCGAAACGGCTGGGCGTGCGTCAGCGGCTCATCGCCGCACAGGCGACGAACACCTTCCAGATCGGCCAGGTCGGCACGCTGCTGCGCGCAGTGCTCATCACGATCTTCGCCGTCGAAGCTGTCATCATGGCCCTGCTCACCCCCCGCTTCCTCATCCGCGGCGAGACGCTGGGCGAAGCGCTGTGGCACGGCCTGTTCTATGCCGTGACCTCCTTCAACAACGCCGGGTTCACGCTGCACACCGGGGGCATCGAGTACTTCGCCGACGATCCGTGGATCCTCATGGTGCTCATGGTCTCGATGCTCATCGGCTCGCTCGGCTTCCCGGTGGTGCTCATGGTCGCGATCACGTGGAATCGCCCGCGCGGCTGGGATCTGCACACGAAGCTGACGCTGGCGACCACCGGAGTGCTGCTGCTCGTGTCCTTCGTGCTGCTGTACATCTTCGAATCCGGCAACGAGAAGACGATCGGCGGGCTGAGCCTGGGCGATTCGATCACCAACACCCTGTTCATGGCCGCGATGCCGCGGTCCGGGGGCATGGCCTCGATCGACGTCACCGAGATGTACGGCACCAGCCATCTGCTCATCGACGTCCTCATGTTCATCGGCGGCGGCTCGTCCTCGACCGCCGGCGGCATCAAGGTCACGACGATCGCGGTGCTCGTCCTCGCCGCGCTCGCCGAGGCGCGCGGGCTCAGGGACGTCACCGTCTTCCACCGGCGCATCGACCCGGCAGCGGTGCGCGTAGCGATCTCGATCACGCTCGCCGGCGCCGCGCTCGTCTTCGTCGGCACTCTGCTCATGCTGCACATCACGCGGCTGCCGCTCGATGAGGTCGTCTTCGATGTCATCTCCGCCTTCGCCACCTGCGGGCTGTCCTCCGGAGTGACGGAGAAGTCCCCTGATGCCGGTCTGTACGTCCTCAGTGCTCTCATGTTCCTCGGCCGGCTCGGTACGATTACCTTGGCGGCCTCGCTGTCCGCCAGACACCAGCAACGTCTGTTCCGCTATCCGGAGGAGAGGCCGATCATTGGCTAAGCAGTCGGGAAAACCCGCGAACGATGCGATCCTCGTCATCGGCCTCGGCCGCTTCGGCGCTTCGACGGCTGAGAACCTCATCAGGCTCGGCCGCGAGGTGATGGCTGTCGAGCGAAATGCGGAGATGGTCCAGGAGTGGTCCGGCCGGCTCACCCACGTCGTCGAGGCGGATGCGACGAACATCGAAGCGCTGCGCCAGCTGGGTGTCCAGGACTTCTCGACCGCGGTCGTCGGCATCGGCACCTCAATCGAGGCAAGTGTGCTCTCGACGGCCAATCTCGTCGACCTCGGCATCGACCAGGTGTGGGCGAAGGCGATCTCGAACTCCCACGGCAAGATCCTGCGCCGCATCGGCGCTGAGCATGTGCTGTTCCCCGAATCCGAGGCCGGAGCGCGCGTAGCCCACCTCGTGTCCTCGCAGATGCTCGACTACATCGAGTTCGACGACGGCCACTTCGCTGTCGTCAAGATGCGCCCACCGAAGGAGGTGCAGGGCTTCACGCTCGCCGAATCCGGCATCCGCGACACCTACGGCGTCACCGTCGTCGGCATCAAGAGCCCCGGGCGGGACTTCACCTACCCGGAGCCGTCCTCCCGCATCGGCAGCCAGGACGTCCTCATCGTCGCCGGTCACGTCGAGCTGCTCGGCCGCTTCGCCGGCCGTCCCTGAACCCCACACGCTGAGCCCGGCGGTCTCAGCTTCCTGACACTGCCCCCGCGACGGCCGCCGGTGTGCTTTGATGAGGATGCTCGGCCCCCAGCGGGTCGCTGGGGGTGCCTGTGTCGACTGCCGGAGGTGTGACGGTGCCTGTGCCCCCTGAGCCCAGCCGCCTGCGCGCGCGGCTGCCGCGCGCCTCGCTGCTGCCCAATGCGGCGGACTACCGGCGGCTGCCGCAGACGTGGCGGCGGGATCTGCTCGCCGGTCTCACCGTCGGCATCGTCGCGCTGCCGCTGGCGCTGGCATTCGCGATCTCCTCAGGGCTCAGGGCCGAGGCCGGACTCGTCACGGCGATCGTCGCCGGCCTCATTGCCGCGGTCTTCGGCGGTTCGCATGTGCAGGTGTCCGGGCCGACCGGTGCGATGGTCGTCGTGCTCGCCCCGATCGCCGCTGCCCACGGTCCTGCCGCGATCCCGGTCGTCGCCCTCATGGCCGGTGCCCTCGTCGTCCTCGCCGGGCTGCTGCGGCTGGGCCGCAGCGTCGCGTTCATCCCGTTTCCCGTCATCGAGGGCTTCACGCTCGGGATTGCGACGATCATCTTCTTCCAGCAGATCCCGGCTGCCCTCGGCAGTGACACCGGGCAGTCGCGCAACGCCGTCGTCCACGCCGTGCAGGCCGCCGCCGGGGCCAGCTGGCCGCAGCTCGGCTGGACGCTGAGCACCGTGGTCCTCGTCATCGGCATCATGCTGCTGGCCCCGCTCATCCACCCGCAGCTGCCCGGCTCGATCATCGCGATCATCGTCGCCGCGCTGCTCGCCGCCTGGCTCAACGCTCCGCTTGAGCGCATCGGCACCCTGCCCGAGACGCTGCCGCTGCCGCATCTGCCGGCCTTCGATCTGCACCTCATCGCCGCCCTGTCCGGTCCCGCACTCACGGTCGCAGCACTGGCGGCGATCGAGTCGCTGCTCTCGGCCCGCGTCGCGTCGACACTCAGCCCGGTCGGGCACTACAACGGAGACCGAGAGCTCGTTGGCCAGGGGCTGGCGTCGATCGGCGCCGGGTTCTTCGGCGGCATGCCGGCCACCGGTGCGATCGCGCGCACGGCCGTCAACATCCGCTCCGGTGCGCAGACGCGTCTGGCGGCCGTCGTCCACGCTCTCGTGCTCATCGGTGTGGTGCTCTTCGCCGCCCGCTTCGTCTCCCAGATCCCGCTCGCCGCGCTGGCTGGGGTGCTGCTGCTGACGGCGGTGCGGATGGTGAATGTGCCTGTGGCCGCCGAGGTGTGCCGCGCCTCGCGTGCCGATGCGCTCGTCTTCTGGCTCACCGCCCTCATCACCGTGTCCTTCGATCTCATCATCGCGGTCGGGATCGGCATCGTCGTCACCGCGTTCTTCGCGCTGCGCACCCTGTCGGCGCAGTCGACGACGACGCGGGAGGAGCTGCCGGGCGCGGCGCAGCCCGGCGATGAGCGCATCGCCCTGTTCCGGCTCGACGGGGCGCTGTTCTTCGGTGTCGGCGACCGGCTGCTGACCGAGCTGGCCGATATCGAAGACGTCTCGGTCGTCATCCTCAGGATGTCGCAGATCCGGATGCTCGACTCGACCGGCGCCCGGGTCATCACCGAACTCGTCACCACACTCGAGCGCCGCGGCATCACGGTGCTCGTCAAAGGCATCCAGGCCCGCCATGAGCGGCTGGCCCGCACCGGCGGGCTGTCAGCGGCTCTGCGGCACCCCAATCACCTCTTCGACGACCTCGACGCCGCAGTCGCGCACGCACGCACCCACATCGAGCGGGAGCGTCGCGCTGGCTGACCGGCTCGCCGGCTCGGTACTCCTCGGTTCAGTACTCCTCGGCCATCTCGATGGCCCGCTGCCCGGCGGCCTGGGCCGCGCGTGCGACCAGGTCTGCGAATCCGGCGTCGTCGAATGTCGTGATCGCCGCGTGGGTCGTCCCGCCGGTGCTCGTCACCGCCGTGCGCAGCGCCGCAGGGTCCGGGTGCTTGGCCAGCAGCCGTCCAGCGCCCTCGGCGGTGCGCACGACCATGCCGGCGGCGGTCTGCTCATCGAGGCCCATCGCCACACCGGCCTTGACCATCTCCTCAGCGAGCAGGAAGAAGTAGGCGACTCCCGAACCGGAGATTCCGGTCATCGCCGGGATGAGATCTTCGTCTAGGGGCACGACATCACCGGCACCGGACAGCAGCTGACGCAGGGTCTCGACCCTGTCCGGGCTGACCGCGTCAGCTGGGGACAGCGAGATGACCCCGCAGCCGATCTGGCAGGGCGTGTTCGGCATGATCCGCACGACCGCCTCGCGCCCGGAGGCGGCTGCCAGCTGATCGAGGGTGACGCCTGCGGCCATCGACACGAGGATCGCGTCGGCTGCCATCGCAGCACCCACCTCGGCGGCGGTGTCCTTGACCATCCACGGCTTGACGCCGAGGAGAACGCAGTCCGCCTCGGCGGCAGCGCTGCGATTGGCGCCGGGATCGTCGTCAAGGGCCAGGGCGCGGACCCCGTGCTCGCGTTCGAGGCTGCGGGCGCTGTCGGCGGACTTCGTCGTCGCGATGATCTCAGCCGGGTCGCAGCCGCCGGCGATGACTCCTGCCAGCAGGGCGGTACCCATCGATCCGGTGCCGATGAATGCCAGTGTCATGAGGTCCTCCTGTCGGTTCGGTTCAGTCGCGCAGGCCGAGGTGGCGCTTGGCGAACTCGAGCGATTCGATGAGCATCTCCTCGCGCTTGCGGGAGCTGGTGGTGAAGCGGGTGTTGACCTCGACGACGACGTCACCGGACCAGTTCTCCTTGGCCAGGTACTGCAGCACCTCGGCGACGGGCATGTGGCCGCGACCGGGCACGAGGTGCTCGTCCTTGAGAGATCCGGCGCCGTCGGTCAGGTGGATGTGGTGCAGCCGGCCGAACAGCTCCTGGACCGATTCGAGCGCGTTCATCCCGGCGGTCGCGGCGTGTGAGAAGTCGAAGGTGACGGCGTCGTAGTCATAGCCGATCGGGTTCCAGTCGGGCAGGTAGACCTGGACCTCGCGGATGCCGGCCCGCCACGGGTACATGTTCTCCACGGCCAGGGTGATGCCGGTCTCCTCGCTGATCTCACGCACCCCGGTGACGAAGTTGCGGGCGTAGTCGCCCTGCCAGCGGAACGGCGGGTGGAGGACGACTGAGCGGGCGCCGACCTCAGCGGCGATGCGACAGGTGATACGCAGCTTCTCCCAGTGGTCGCTCGTCATCACCCGCGGCATGAACAGCAGGGTCGGGGCGTGCAGCGAGAGCACGGGCAGACCGGTGCGCTGGACTTCGGAGCGGATGAAATCGACGTCCTGGGTTTCGGCTCTGTTGGTGATCATGATCTCGACGCCCTCGTAGCCCAGCCGTGCGGCGGTGTCGAAGCAGGTGGTGACCGTCATCGGATAGACCGAGGAGGTCGACAGACCCAGCCGGATCGGGTGGTCGGAGACGTGTTTGACGCCGAACTCGTAGACGGGGACACGTTCGAAGAACTCGCGGTGGCGGCGGGAGTTCGCGCGCGCGGAGTTCGGCGTCGTCAGCGCCTTGCGGAACGTCCGTCGGGGTCGCGATGCTCTCGGTGTCACACCGAACAGTCTAGTACGCGGCCTACAGGTCGAGGGCGAGCGGACGGCCGCGCGGGATGGACACGGACTCCGAGGAGTCGAGCAGGTCGAGCTTGCGCATGATGATGCCCTCGCGCAGCGCCCAGGGGCTGATCTTCATCGATTCGATGCCGAAGATCGTGAAGGCGACATCCGCGACGATCGCGCCGGCGAGCACCTGCCCGGAGCGGGCTGCTGAGACGCCGGGCAGCTCGGCGCGCTGGGCGGGAGTGCGCGAGAGCAGGGTGTCGATGATGCCGGGCATGTCCTTGCGCTGGAGCTTGCGCGGCACGTAGATCCCATCGCCGCTCGGGGCGGCCCCGGCGATGCGCGCCAGCGACCGGAAGGTCTTCGACGAGCCGACGATCTTCTCCGGCTTGCCGACGCGGTTGACGTCTCCGGCTATCCGGCCGATCTCCTTGCGGGCCAGATGCCGCAGAGCGGCGATGTCGTCCTCGCTGGGCTGGTCGGCGGAGAGGAACCGGCTGTGCATGCGCCCAGCGCCCAGCGGCAGGGACAATGCGATGTCGGGGTATTCGTCGGTGCCGGCGGCGATCTCCAGGGAACCGCCGCCGATGTCGAGGAGCAGGATGCTGCCGGCCGACCAGCCGAACCAGCGGCGGGCGGCGAGGAAGGTGATGCGGGCCTCCTCCTCCCCGCTCATGACGTTGAGGGTGAGCCCGGATTCGTCGTGGATCCGTTCGATCGTCTCATCTCCGTTGGGCGCACTGCGGATCGCCGAGGTGGCGAAGGCGAGGATCTGCTCGGAGCCCTGCTCTTCGGCGATCGTGATCGACTCCTTGCAGAAGTCGACGAGGCGCTGCTGGCCGTAGGAGGTGATCGATCCGTCGTCTTTGAGGTGCTCGGCTAGGCGCAGCACCTCTTTGTGGGAGGTCGCCGGCATCGGCGGGGCACCGACGTGGGCATCCACGACGAGGAGGTGGATGCTGTTGGATCCGATATCGAGAACTGCAAGACGCACGGGTTCATCCTACCGTCACACGTCCGACCGCTCATCCGGCGCCCGCCGGCCACCGCGACCTGCCCATCTGCGCAGGCGAGTCCCGCCTCGGGCGCGGTCCCCAGTGCAACACACCAGCTCAGGGCACCGCGCGGCGCAGCGTGAGGTAGGACAGTCCGGCGAGCACGGCGGTCAGAAGCGCGAGCCAGCCGGTCAGCTGCAGGCAGCCGGCGGTGGCGAACCAGGCGATGACCTCACCCCAGGCTTCGCGACGGGAGACGACGAGCAGCGCACCGGCGATCGCCACACCGAGGACGCCGAGCACGGCGACGAGCACCGTCATGCCCCAGCGCTTGAACACAGTCGCACTCCAGAAGCCGAGCACGAAGGCCATGAGGGTGAAGACGAAGAACGTCAGCCACGCAGCCCACCAGCCCGATTCCCACAGCCACGGCAGGTGCGCGACGTAACCATCCATGCCGTAGCCGTCGGTGGCGCGTTCGATGAAGCCTTGGACGATGAACGCGCTCGCCAGCGCTGCAGCACCGACGGCTGCAGCAGCGAGGCTGCCGAGATAGAACTCCCAGCGCGCCAGGCCCACCGATTGGGAGAACGGGAAGGTCAGGGTCATCGCGGACACGCCGACGAACAGGAAGGTCCACATCGGCGCCTGAGCCGCGCCGCCGTACTTGGGACCGGTTTCGGGGATCATCGCGTAGATCATGAGCGACAGCGCAACCGCGAGGCCGAAGACGAGGAGCGGTATCCACAGGAACGGCTGCCGGTTGACGAACTGCAGGCGGATGACGTTGACGATGCGCGCAGTCTGGCTCACGACAGCGCTCCTTCCATGCTCGTGGGGGACAGCTCCGGTCCGGTCGCCGTCGCGGCGGCCGCAGTGCGGTGGACGATCGACTCCTGCAGTCCGACGGACTCGAGGCGCACGCCGGCGTGGGTGGCGGTCTCGGATTCGGCCTCACTGGGGATGCCGTGGAAGACGAGTGCGCCTGCGCTGCCCATGGTCCTGCGCTCGAGCACCCGGTGGCTGCGGGCCAGCCGGTCGAGTGCGGCGGTGGGTCCGGTCGCTCGGGTGAGCGCCGAGGTCGCCTCCTCGACGGTCTCGTCCATGATGATGCGGCCGCCGTCGATGACGAGGACGCGCTCGATGAGGTCGGCGATCTCGTCGATGAGGTGCGAGGACATGAGGATGGTGCGCGGATGCTCGGCGTAGTCGGCGATGAGCCGGTCGTAGAAGATCTGCCGGGCCACCGCGTCGAGTCCGAGGTAGGGCTCGTCGAAGAAGGTGATCTCGGCCCGCGAGCACAACCCGATGATGACGCCGACGGCCGAGAGCTGACCGCGTGAGAGCTTCTTGACCTTCGTCTTCAGCGGCAGCCGGAAGTCGGCCACGAGCCGCTCGGCGAAGTCATGGTCCCAGCCGGGGTAGAACAGGCTGGCTGCGCGCAGGGCGTGTGCGGTGGTCATCGATTCGGGATACTTCTGGTTCTCGCGCACGAAGCACATCCGGCCGAGCACGCGCGGGTTCTCGTACGGGTCCTCGTCGAAGACGCGCACCGTTCCCGAGGTGGCGAAGAGCTGGCTGGTGATGATCGACATGGTCGTCGACTTGCCGGCACCGTTGCGGCCGAGGAAGCCGTAGATGGTGTTCGCCTCCAGATCGAAGCCCACGCCGTCGAGCGCATTGCCCGCCGGGTAGGCCTTGACGAGATCGCGGGCTCTGACGACGGGGTTCATGACTGCGCTCCGACTGCCGTGGCACGGTCCTTGACCATGGCGATGACCTCTCCGGCGTTGAGCCCGATGGTGGCGGCCTCAACCATGAGCGGCTCGACGAAGCGAGCGGCGAAGACGGCCCGGCGCTCAGCACGCAGCTTCTCGCGAGCACCGGCGGTGACGAACATGCCGACTCCCCGCCTCTTGGTCAGCAGGCCCTTGTCGGCGAGCACGGTCAGGCCCTTGGCGGCGGTGGCCGGGTTGACGCGGTGGAACGCGGCGAGCTCGTTCGTCGACGGTGCCCGGGACTCCTCGGCCAGTGAGCCGTCGACAATGCTGTTCTCGATGCTCTCTGCGATCTGCAGGAACAGCGCACGTCCTTCTTCGATCACGGATCTCTCCCTCCTTGGTTACTTACTTAAGTAGTAAACCATTCAACGCAGGGGGATGCAAGAGCGCCCCCGCACAAATGCGGGGGCGTCAGCGCGCTGGGAGGCAAGAAACGCCTCGGGGGCGGGTCAGTCCTGCCAGTCCTGGCGGGTGAAGGTGAAGTCGGGCCGGCGTTTGGCGAAGAACGCCTCCTGACCCTCGACGATCTCGGTGGCATAGGCCTCGGCCAGCCACGAGCCCTCTGCGGCGTCGGGCAGCTCGCCGGCGAGGATCTTCTTCGCCCCGGTCTGCGACAGCGGCGAACGGCTGGCGATCGTCGCGGCGATCTCGTGCGCGGTAGTGAGCGGACCGTCGCTGACGGCGTGGATGAAGCCGAGGTTCAGGGCCTGGTCGAAGTCGATGATCTCGGCGGTGAGCAGGAAGTACTTCGCCCACGCATCGCCGATGATCGCCGCCAGCCGCTTCGTCGGCCCTGGCGGGTAGACGAGCCCGAGCTTGGCAGCCGTCACCCCGTAGATGGTGCCGGGAGCTGCCACGCGCACATCGCAGGCCGCAGCCAGCTCGGTGCCACCGCCCACGCAGTTGCCCTCGATCGCGGCGATGGTGGGAATCGACACCGAGGCCAGTGCCGCCTCGGCGGTGGAGTTCGTCTCCCAGAAGTCCGCCAGCGGCACATCGAGATCGTGGATGTCGGAGCCTGCAGAGAAGTGCCCGCCGGCGCCGGTGAGGATGAGCACTGAGAGCTCATCGCTGGCGTCGATGGTCGCGAGGATGTCCGGCAGGGCCTGCCACATCTGACGGGACAGAGCATTGCGCTTCTCCGGCCGATCGAACACGAGGGTCCCGACTCCACCGGTGATGGTGAAGCCGAAACCCTCGATGCTCTCGATGGACCGGCGCAGCTGGTCCAGCGTGCTCATGTCAGCCGCGGTCCGCGGGGACTGCGCGCTGCTCTTCGCCGTCATAGGCCGAGAGCGGGCGGATGAGTGCGTTGGACGCCTGCTGCTCCATGATGTGGGCGGTCCAGCCGGTGATCCGGCTCATCACGAAGATCGGCGTGAACTGCTCAGTGTCGAAGCCCATGAGGTGGTAGGCCGGACCTGAGGGATAGTCGAGGTTGGGATAGATGCCCTTGCGGGACACGAAGTCCTCTTCGAAGGCGTTGTAGAGGGCGAGCAGCTCGTCTGCTCCCTTGACCTTGACCATGTCCTCGAAGGCGGCGCGCATGGTGGGTACGCGCGAGTCGCCGTTCTTGTAGACGCGGTGGCCGAAACCCATGATCTTCTGCTTGTTCGCCAGAGCGTTGTCGATCCAGGCCTCCGCCTTATCAGCGGTGCCGACCTCTTCGAGCATCGCCATGACGGCCTCGTTGGCACCGCCGTGCAGCGGCCCCTTGAGAGCGCCGACGGCACCGGCGACGGCCGAGTACAGGTCCGAGGTCGTCGAGGTGATGACGCGGGCGGTGAACGTCGAGGCGTTGAAGGAGTGCTCGGCGTAGAGGATCATCGAGATGTCGAAGCAGCGCACGACCTCGTCGGCCGGGACCTCGTCGAAGACCATCTTGAAGAAGTTAGCAGCATACGACAGATCGGTCGTCGGGGCGACCGGGTCGAGGCCGTGGCGACGGCGGTGATCGATCGCGACGATCGTCGGCAGCTGCGCGTACAGGCGCTCGGCCTTCGCCCGGTTGGCCTCCTCGCCCTCGACGTCTGCCTCCGGGTCGACGGAGCCGAGGTAGGCGACAGCGGTCTGCACGACGTGCATCGGGTGGCAGTCCTTCGGCAGGCCGAGGATGAGGTCGACGAGCTTGTCGTCGACGGCGCGCTGGGAGCGCTCACGGGCGGTGAACTCTTCCAGCTGGGCAGCGCTCGGCAGCTCGCCGTTCCAGATGAGGTAGGCGACCTCCTCGAAGGTGCAGTTCGCGGCGAGCTCCTGGACGGGGTAGCCGCGGTAGGTCAGCGAGTTGGTCTCCTGGACGACCTTGGAGACAGCCGTGGTGTCGACGACGACGCCTGCCAGGCCCTTCTTGATGTCGGTCTCGGTCACTGGTGACCCTCCTGTGAGAAGTTGAAGATGTCTGCATCGAAGTCGTTGTACGCACCGTAGTCGATGGTCTCGTACAGGTCGGCACGCGTCTGCATGCCCTCGACGATGCTTTCCTGGGTGCCTTCGGCGCGGATCGTCTCGAGTCCGCGCTTGATGGCTCCCATCGCGATGCGCAGCGTCGTCACCGGGTAGATGACGAGCCGCACGCCGGCGCCAGCGAGCTCTTCGGTGGTGAACAGCTCGCTCTTGCCGAATTCGGTCATGTTCGCCAGAATCGGCACATCGAGCGCCGAGGCGAAGGTCTCGAATTCCGACAGGTCCCGCATGGCCTCGGGGAAGATGAGATCCGCCCCGGCGTCGGCGTAGGCCTTCGCACGGTCGATCGCGGCGTCGAGTCCCTCACCGGCACGGGCGTCGGTGCGGGCGCAGATGACGAAGTTCTCATCCCGGCGGCCCTTGACCGCGGCCGAGATCCGCTTGACCATCTCGGCGGTCGAGACGACCTCCTTGCCGTCAAGGTGACCGCAGCGCTTGGGGTTGACCTGGTCCTCCAGGTGCATGCCCGCCAGGCCTGCGTCCTCGAACTCTTGGACGGTGCGGGCGACGTTCATCGCCTCGCCCCAGCCGGTGTCGGCGTCGATGAAGGTCGGCAGGTTCGTCACCCGGGAGATGTTCCGGCCGTGGGCGACGACCTCAGTCAGCGTCGTGAGCCCGATGTCGGGCAGCCCCTGCGCTGCGGAGAACGCACCGCCGGAGATGTAGACCCCTTCGAAGCCGAGCTGTTCGATGATCTGGGCGTTGATCGGGTTGATGGCGCCCGGGAACTGCACGATCTCGCTGCCGGCGAGCAGTTCGCGGAACCGCTTGCGTCGCTCGGCTGCTGGTGTGGTGGCGCCGAGCATCAGAAGATCCCCTTCGACCCGGTGTGCTCCAGGCCCTCGACGACGAAGGACAGCTCGCGGATCTCATCGGCTGAGAGCTCCGGCAGGCGCTGGACGAGGTCGAGGAAGCGGTCCTGCTCCTCCTCGGCGATGATGCCCTTGGCCAGGGTGCGGAACTTCTCGATGTAGTTCTCGCGCACGAACGGGCGTGCGCCGTTCGGGTGGGCGTCGGCGACGGCGATCTCGTCGACCATCGTCGAGCCGTCCTCGAACTCGATCTCGACGCGGCCGCCGAAGGCCATCTCCTCCGGGTCGGTCGAGTGGTATCGGCGGGTCCACTCGGGATCCTCGGTGGTCTCGATCTTGTGCCACAGTGCGACGGTCTCCGGGCGGGCGGCGCGCTCGGGGGCGTAGGAGTCCTCGTGGTGCCAGCCCTGGTCCTCCATGGCGACGGCGAAGATGTACATGATCGAGTGGTCCAGCGTCTCGCGCGAGGCCTTCGGATCCATCTTCTGCGGGTCGTTGGCGCCGGTGCCGATGACGTTGTGGGTGTGGTGCGAGGTGTGGATGACGATCTTCTTGATCTTGGTCAGGTCGTCGATCTCCTTGCCCATCTTGCGGGCGAGGTCAATGAGCGCCTGGGCCTGGTACTCAGCCGAGTGCTCCTTGGTGTAGGTGTCGAGGATCGCGCGCTTGGCTTCGCCCTTGGCCGGCAGCGGCACGGTGTAGCGGGCCTCGGGGCCGGAGAGGATCCAGGCGATGAAGCCGTCCTCGCCTTCGTAGATGGGGCTCGGGGCACCTTCGCCGCGCATCGCACGATCGACGGCCTCAACAGCCATCTTGGCGGCGAATGCCGGTGCGTGGGCCTTCCACGAGGAGATCTCGCCCTTGCGCGACTGGCGGGTGGCGGTGGTGACGTGCAGCGCCTGCTGCACAGCCTGGAAGGTCACCTCGGTCGGCAGGTGCAGCATTGCGCCGATGCCGGCTGCGGCCGAGGGGCCGAGGTGGGCGACGTGGTCGATCTTGTGCTCGTGCAGGCAGATGCCCTTGACGAGGTCGACTTGGATCTCGTAGCCGGTGGCGATGCCGTTGACGAGGTCCTTGCCGTCGACGCCGAGGTGCTGCGCGACAGCGAGGATGGCCGGGATGTTGTCACCGGGATGCGAGTAGTCCTTGGCGAGGAAGGTGTCGTGGAAGTCGAGTTCGCGCACGGCCACGCCGTTGGCCCAGGCAGCCCATTCCGGGGAAACGGTGTCGTCGAGCGGCTGGCCGAAGACGGTCGCGCCGGGCTTCGACTTGTGCGGCAGCGCCTGCTCGCGGGCGTGGGTCGGTGCGTCACGGCGGACCGAGGCGGCAGCGACGGCAGCGTTGTCGATGATGCGGTTGATGACCATGTCGGTCACCTCCGCGTCGACGGCGACGGGATCGGATGCGACTTCTGCGATCTTCCAGGCCAGCTGATCTTCGCGGGGGAGGTTTTCCGAGCTCTTATACGTGCGGACTTCATGGTTGATCATGGAGATTCTCCTTATCTCGACGTCGGCAGCCGAGGTGTCGGCGACGCTGACCGTCAGTGCCCGAGGTGTGCGCGGGCTGCATTCAACTGTATGAGCGGCGCGGGCTGAGCGCCACGCCACACTTTATCTTGACATCAAGATAAAACACGAGCAGGGGCAACACAAACGCCGTACGTTCTCTAGGATGCCACGCCCACGTGTGGCCCCGCTCACCGGGTCCCGCCCCAGCCGCGCGCGCAGCTCGCTGGCCAGCGATGATGCTATGTCTTCTCCGTCCTCTGCCAGCTCAGCCCTCTGCCGGCTGTCCGGTTCCCTGGATGATCGAGACGAGGGTGACAAGCGACAGCCGCGCTCCCGGATGCGCCCGCAGCATGTCGTCCCCGGCATCGATGAGCACGCCGCCTGAGCGCCAGTCACCGAGGATCCGCAGCAGGGTCTCAGACGTGCCGGCGAGCACGACGTGGGCGAAGCTCTCACCGGAGATCGTCTCCGGGGCGTAGCCGAGCAGCCGGAAGAACTCAGCGGTGTGCGCCGGGAGCCGCTCATCGGCCTCCAGCACAGCGTGGATCTGCTCGGATTCCGGCAGGCTCACCCGGCCGGCGGCACCGAGGTACATCGCCAGGGTCGAGAACAGCGGGATGTCGAGGTCTCCGGCACCGGTGACCTGCGTATTGACCTGCTGCCAGTGGTTCGCTGCGGCGAGCGCCCAGACGCTGAGCCAGCGGGCGAGCGCCCCGGCCTGCTCGTCGCTGAGCTCGACCGCACGGCCGGCAGCCACCGCCTCGGCGACGGGGCCGAAGAGTTCGGGCAGCCCGACCGTCACCGCATCGGATCCGGCCTGTTCGAGCATGCCGGTCAGCAGCAGCGTCGCCCAGGCCCGCTCGGTCAGCGGAAGCTCGGCCAGGGCGCGGGCAGATCCGGCCGCGCCGGGTGCGTCAAGATCCGCGAGCTCAGCAACGGCAGTCAGCTCCTCGCCGGTCAGCTCGCCGGACTCAGCGGCCGGGCGCTGGGCGTTCGGACCGGAGGCGACCCACTGCCAGATCCGCAGCGCGGCCCTGACGACCGCCACCTCGGCGATCCGGGCGGCGTCAACGGCCTGCGATTCGGGCTGATCGATCTGATCCTCGGCATCGAGCAGGCCGAAGAGGGTCATGGCGATCGGGTGGTAATGGGCGCTGATCTCGTCGGCCAGGCGCTGGTCTCCGCCGGTGGTCGGCTCATGCGTGTCATCGCTCATACCCCGAACCTACCGCAGGGCCGGGCCGGCGGTCGACGCTGCCGGGAGCTGCGGACATGCGCCCGGAGTCTGGCCTGACCAGGGCGCGTGTGGAACCATAGGACTATGACACGCACCGCTTTGGCTTTCGATGAGAACTGGCTCGAACCCGATGAGCTGGCCGAGCTGCGCAGACGCCTGCCGATGGCCTACATCAATGCGGTGCCGGTGCTGCTCGATGACCACGGCGTGCCCGAGAAGGTCGGCCTGCTGCTGCGCACCGGCGACGACGGCTCGCTTGTGCGCGAGGTCATCGGCGGGCGGGTGCGCTTCCACGAGACCCTGCGGGCTGCGCTCATGCGCCACGCGGAGAAGGACCTCGGGCCGCTGGCGTTCCCGTCGCTGCCGACTTCGCTCAACCCGTTCCACATCGCCGAGTACTTCCCCACCGAGGGGGCCTCCAGGCTCCACGACCCGCGCCAGCATGCGATCGCGCTGTGCTACATCCTGCCGGTGCAGGGCGAGTGCACGCCGCGCCAGGATGCGCTCAGCCTCGACTGGCTGACCCCGGATGAGGCGCTGCGCGAGGACATCGTCGCGGAGATGAACCACGGGCAGGAGCACATCGTCAAGGCCGCCCTGGCGTACATGGGTCTGCTACCGTAGACGCGACGACAGGGGAGCGCTCACGAGGAGCGCTGAGAGTGCACAGCTGCAGACCCTCGAACCTGACGCGGTTCATACCGCCGGAGGAAGTCGAGTCTCTTCACCCCTCCTTGCCTGATTGAAGGAGGATTTGCGATGTCTGACGTCCAGACCCGCCACACCGATTCCGAACCCAACCCCACTCCGGCCGGCGTGCCGGCCACGATGCGCTGGAGAGTCGTCGACATCGTCGTCGCCTCGGTGCTCGCCGTCGCGATCGGCATCGTGTTCTGGGCCTGGTCGAACTCCTGGGAGACGATCAGCGCCCCGTTCCAGGCCCTCTACCCGCCCACCAAGGGCCTGCTGACCGGCGTGTGGGTGCTCGGCGGAGTGCTCGGCGGGCTCATCATCCGCAAGCCCGGTGCGGCACTGTACGTCGAGGTGCTCGCTGCGATCGTCTCGGCGGTGCCGGGCAACTACTTCGGGCTCATGGTCATCGTCTCCGGGCTCATCCAGGGCTTCGGCGCCGAGCTCATCTTCGCCGCACTGCGCTACCGCCGCTACACCCTCACCGCCACACTGATCGCCGGCCTGGGTGCCGGGCTGTCGCTGGCGATCGGCGAGAACATCTTCTACAACGCCGCTTGGACGTTCGAGCACAAGGCGCTCTACACCGTCTTCGCCGGCATCTCCGGCATGGTCCTCGCCGGCCTCGTGTCGTGGTTTGCGCTCAAGGCGATCGCCCGCACCGGAGCACTGGGCGCCTTCGCCTCCGGACGCAGCGCGCGAGAAGTCTGATGGCAGCCGCGACCGGCGGCGTCGACGTCCTCGCCCGCGGCTTCGGCTGGCGGCACTCCGGTCGCAAGCGCGCCGCCGTCAGCGACATCGACCTGAGCATCGAGGCTGGTGAGCGCGTCCTGCTGCTCGGCTCCTCGGGGGCTGGGAAATCGACACTGCTGCACGCTATTGCCGGTGTGCTGCCGTCCGAATCCGGGTACCGGACCGGCGAGCTGCTCGTCGACGGCCGCCCACCGGATCCCACCTCGGGCACCACTGGGCTCGTCCTGCAGGACCCGGACGCGCAAGTGGTGCTCGCCCGGCTCGGCGACGATGTGTGCTTCGGAATGGAGAACACCGGCGTCGACCCGGCCGCCATGCCCGCCCGCGCCCGCGAGGCGCTGGCCACCGTCGGCCTCGACCTGCCGTGGGACCACCCGACCTCGGCGCTGTCGGGTGGGCAGAAGCAGCGTCTCGCCCTGGCCGGAGTGCTCGCCATGACCCCCGGCCTGATGGTCCTCGACGAGCCGACGGCCAACATCGATCCGGCCGCCGTGCCCGAGGTGTGCCAGGCGGTTCTGGGCGCGCAGGCCGCGTCCGGGGCGACCCTGCTCATCGTCGAGCACCGCGTCGACATCTGGGCCGAGCACGTCGACCGGATCATCGTGCTCGGTGAGACCGGGGTGGTGGCCGACGGCTCGCCCGCTGCTGTGCTGCACGACCCGGAGCTGCGCGGCAACCTGACCGCAGCCGGGGTCTGGCTGCCTGGTGCCGCACTCCCCCAGCCGCGCACCCGACAGTCGGCAGGTGCGGTGCTGCTGGAGGCTGATGGGCTCGCCGTCGCCCGGGCCCGCCGCGGCCCGGTCGCCGTCAGCGATCTGAGCATCGACCTCGCCGAAGGGCAGGCGCTGGCGCTCGTCGGTCACAACGGCGCCGGCAAGTCGACGACAGCGCTCACCCTCGGCGGGCTGCTGCCTGCCCGTGCTGGAAGGGTCCGGGCCACGCCGCGGCTGCTCGACCTCGGGCACGGGGCTCCCCGCCACAGCGACCCGCACCGGTGGCCGGCGGCCGACCTCGTCGCCCGGATCGGCACGGTGTTCCAGGAGCCGGAGCACCAGTTCCTCACGACCACGGTCGCCGATGAGCTGCGGCTGGGCCCGCGCCAGGCCGGCTGCACGCCGGCTGAGACCGAAGCGCGGGTGGCCGAGCTGCTCGAACGCCTCCGGCTCACCCGGCTGGCCGGCGCGCATCCGCACACGCTCTCCGGCGGGGAGAAGCGGCGGCTGTCGGTGGCATGCATGATGGCGACCCGCCCGCCGGTGCTCATCATCGACGAGCCGACCTTCGGACAGGATGCCAACACGTGGCGGGAGCTGGCGGCGCTCAGCTGCGAGCTGCTCGATGCCGGGACCGCGCTGCTGACCGTCAGCCACGATGCGGAGTTCCTCCAGGCGATCGCCGCCGAGCGGATGCTGTTCGGCCGCGGGCAGGCGGTGCGCGCATGAATGCCGACCTCCTCGTCCCAGTCGTCCGGGAGACCGCGCTGGTGCGCTGCAATCCGGTCGCCAAGCTCGCCGCCGGTGCGGTGCTCGCCGTTGCGGTCGTGCTCAGCATCGACGTCGTCTCCGCAGCCGTCATGCTCGGACTCGTCGTCCTCATGCTGCCGCTCACCGGCCTCGACCTGGCCATACTCGTCAAACGGCTGTGGTTCCTGCCGCTGGCCGCGCTCATGGCCGGCTGGGGCACCGCGCTGCTGTCGCAGAAGACCGGCACGGTGATCGTCGACGCCGGCCCGCTGCTGCTCACCAGCGACTCGCTGACGATGGGCGCAGCAGTTGCGCTGCGCGCGCTCGCACTTGCGCTGCCGGCGGTCATCCTCATCGCGACGATCGACCCGACCGACCTGGCCGACAGCCTCATCCAGCACCTGCGGCTGCCGGCGACCTTCGTGCTCGCGGCGCTGGCCGCCGCCCGGCTCGTGACCCTGTTCATCGCCGAATGGCAGACCCTCACCCAAGCCCGCCGGGCCCGAGGTGTGGCCGGCGGGAACGTGTTCGCCCGGGTCGGCGGTTTCTTCCAGACGTCGTTCGCGCTGCTCGTGCAGGCGATCCGGCGCGGCACCCGGCTGGCGATGGCGATGGAAGGCCGCGGCTTCGGTGCGCAGGACCGCACCTGGGCGCGGGTCTCGTCCTTCCATCCGCGCGACGGAGTGCTCCTCGCCGGTGCGATCATCGCCGCTGCCGTCACCATCGGTGCGGCGGTCGCCGCTGGGACCTGGAACTTCATCTTCACGATCGGGTCGTGACGGCCCGCCTGCACTGCAGACGGCCCGCGGGGTCAGATCCTGGCTGAGACGCAGACGAGGAAGTCACTGTCGGCTGCGAACGGCTGCAGCGTCCAGGTGGCGAAGCGGTGCTCGATGCGCAGGCCGGCCTGTGAGAGGTCGTCGGCGTATTCGTCGAAGTCGTAACCGCGCCCGGCACCGAAGCCGGTGATGAGCCGCCCGCCGGGTGCGAGCACGGAGGCGAGGTTGGCGACGACGGCCGCGCGTGAGGCGGGGTCGAGGAAGGTCATGACGTTGCCGGCGCTGGCGGCGATGTCGAAGCCGTCGCCGAGCTGTTCGGGGCCGGTCTCGGCGAGGTCACCGACGTGCCACTCGGCTGCAGGGCAGGTCTCGCGCGCCTCGCTGATGAGCACCTCGTCAAGGTCGACGCCGACTACGCTGTGCCCGCGCGCAGCCAGGTACGCCCCGACCCGGCCGGTGCCGCAGCCGGCGTCGAGGATGCGGCTGCCGCGTTCGGCCATCGCGTCGATGAGACGGGCCTCCCCGTCGAGGTCGTGGCCGGCGGCGGCGAGGCTGCGCCAGCGCTCGGCGTAGCGGTGCGAGTGCTCGGGATCCCTGGCGATCATCTGCGCCCACTGGTGCTGGTAGCTCATGGCCTCATCGTATCCCCGCGCCGACGGCGAACACCTCGGTGAGCACCTCGGTGACTGTGGTGATGTCGGGCCGGTCGGCGTGCTCCTCCCGGCTGATGACGACGATGTGCCGGCCGCCTGCCTGCGTGCCGGGAACCAGCTGCAGCCCGGGCGGGGCGAGTGCCATCATGATCGGGGTGCCGAGCGTGTAGCCCAGCCCCGAGCGGACCATCGCGAGCGCCACGGAGGTGTCGGTGATGATATGGGTCTCGCGGGCGGCGAACCCCAGCCCGGCGATCGCGAAGCGGACTGCCCGGCCCTGCAGGGACCGGCTCGGCGGCAGGATCCAGGTGCTGCCGGCAAGCTCCTCGTGGGTGGGCGCCGGACCCGCGGGAGAGACGACAGAGAACTCCTCGCTGTGCACGTGCTTGACCCGCAGCCCTCGCTGCGGGGCGAGTGGGGCGGCCGGGTAGTCGATGCCGATGCCGACGTCGATGCGCCCGGCGAGCACCGCCTCGGGCATGTGTTCGACGTCGATCTCCCGCGCCTGCACCCCTGAACCGGTCAGCCGGCCGGCCGCGGCGGCGAAGGCGACGACCGAGGCTGAGCCGAACACCCCCAGCGTCACCGCACCGACGCGACCGAAGTCCTGACCGCGCACCGCCTCGGCGGCCTGCTCCTCAGCGGCGATGACCGCGCGGGCGCGCTCGAGCAGGGTGCGTCCGGCCTCCGTGAGGGCGAAGCCGCGGCCGGCGGAGACGAGCAGGTCGGTGCCGACGACCCGGCGCAGGGTCGCCATGTGCTGGCTCACCGCCCCAGGGGTGTAGCCGAGCGCGCGGGCGGCCGCACTCATGGTGCCGAGCTCGGCAACGGCGACGAAGGCGCGCAGCTGCACGAGCGTCCAGTTCATCGCCATCGGCGCTCCCTACGTTTCTGTCACATTCACCATCGGCCGCACCGGCCGCCTTTCAGCAATCCTAAACGCTGCATTCACAGTTCATCGCTGTCAGGACGTTGCCTGGGGCGGGTTGGCTGGCCGAAGATGACAGCACACGCAGTTGTGAGACCCGACACAGTCGTCGGGCCTGCGCTCCCGGCACCGACTGCCAGGGCCCACCGGGCCCCGGCAGAACGCGCCGGCCTGAAGAGGAGGAGGTTCACCATGACTGTTCCCCTGCCCCCGAGTGCTTCGATCGTCATCATCGGCGGCGGCATCATGGGCGTGGCAGCCGCGTACTACCTGGCCGAATCGGGAGTCGAGGACATCGTCGTCATCGAGCGCGACCAGCTCGGCTCCGGTTCGACGTGCAAGGCCGCCGGCGGTCTGCGCACCCAGTTCTCCGACGAGACCAACATCATGCTCGGCGCCCGCAGCCTGAAGACGTTCCGCCGCTTCGCAACCGATTTCGCCACCGACCTCGATCTCGTCACCAGCGGCTACCTGTTCCTGCTCGACAACGACGCCGACGCCGCAGCGTTCGAACGCAACGTCGAGCTGCAGCGCTCCCTCGGCCAGTCCTCGCGGATGCTCACCGTCTCCGAAGCCCACGAGCTCTCCCCGGTGATCTCCACCTCGGGCCTGGTGGCAGCGGCCTTCAACCCCGAGGACGCCCACTGCACACCTGAGGCGGCTGTCAGCGGGTTCGCGTGCGCTGCGCGCAACCGCGGGGTGACCTTCGTGCAGAACTGCGAGGTCACCGACATCGTCACCACCGGCGAGGAGATCCACGGGGTGACGACGACGAAGGGCGAGATCGCCACCTCGCACGTGGTGTGCGCAGCCGGCGCCTGGTCGCAGAGGATCGGCGAGATGGCCGGCGTGCACCTGCCTGTCACCCCGCTGCGCCGGCACGTCGCGGTGACCGAGCCGGTCGACTTCGATGCCGCGAAGCTGCCGTTCACCATCGACTTCACCACTTCGTTCTACTTCCACTCCGAGTGCCGCGGCCTGCTCATGGGCGCCCCGGAGGTCGAGGACGTCCGCGAGTTCAACCTGCACACCGACCCCGCCTGGCTCGACCGGCTCGCCGAGCTCATCGAGCACCGGACACCGGCCCTCGGCGACGTGGGGATCGGCAAGGGCTGGGCGGGCCTGTACGAGTGCACCCCGGATCACAACGCGCTCATCGGCACCGCGGCCCACCTGCCCGGGTTCATCTACGCAACCGGGTTCTCCGGCCACGGGTTCCTGCAGGGCCCAGCCGTCGGCGAGGTGGTGCGCGACCTCTGCCTCGGGCGCGCGCCGTTCGTCGACGTCAGCGGTCTGAGCGTCGAGCGATTCGACCGCGAGGAGCTGCGCGTCGAGATGAACGTCGTGTAAGCCGGCAATCTGCAACACACTGAAGACACCCCACAAGAGAAGGAGCATCCATGACCTTTCCCAGCCAGGACGCCATCATCCAGCTCACCCGCGAAGGACTGGCAGCCTGCGGCATCGACTTCGATTCGCTGCTGACCGAAGAGTCGGCGCAGTCGATGCCGCTGCCCTCCCCCATCACCGGCCAGATCCTCGGCCACATCGCCGTCGACACTCCCGAATCCGCTGCCGAGGCGGTGGCGAAGTCCCAGCAGGCGTTCCGCCAGTGGAAGGACGTGCCGGCTCCCGTGCGCGGCAAGGTGGTGCAGCGCTGGGGCCGCCTGCTCGAGGAGCACAAGGACGAACTCGCCAAGCTCGTCACGGTCGAGGCGGGCAAGACCCCGTCCGAGGCGGCCGGCGAGGTGCAGGAGATGATCGACATCTGCGAGCTGGCCGTCGGCCAGTCGCGGCAGATGTACGGCAAGACGATGCCGAGTGAGCGTCCGGGCCACCGGCTCATGGAGACCTGGCATCCGCTCGGAGTCGTCGGCATCATCACCGCGTTCAACTTCCCGGTCGCCCCGTATGCGTGGAACACCGCGCTGGCGATCGCCTGCGGTGACACGGTGATCTGGAAGCCCTCAGAGGCCTCGACGCTCTCAGCCCTCGGCGCGAATGCGCTGCTGGCGCAGGCTGCGAAGGAGGAGGGCGCGCCGGACAACCTCAACCTGCTGCTCGTCGGCGACCGCTCCGTAGGCGAGGTGCTCGTCGAGGACGAGCGTGTCGCGCTGCTCTCGGCGACCGGTTCGGTGCCGATGGGCCGGGCTGTCGGGCCGAAGGTGCAGCAGCGGTTCGGACGGCTGCTGCTGGAGCTCGGCGGCAACAACGCCGCGATCGTCGCCCCGAGCGCAGACATGGATCTGTCGTTGCGCGGTGCCGTTTTCGCCGCCGCCGGTACGGCCGGTCAGCGCTGCACGACGCTGCGCCGCCTCATCGTGCACACCGACATCGTCGATGAGCTCGTCGGCAAGATCGTCGACGCCTACGGCACGCTGAGAATCGGAGCGCCGACGGAGGACGGTGTGCTCGTCGGGCCGCTCATCAGCAAGAAGGCCTTCGATAACATGCAGGCAGCGCTTGAGGCTGCGAGGTCCCAGGGCGGCGAGGTGCTGTGCGGCGGTGCCCGTGTGCTCGCCGATGACGCCCCGGATGCCTACTATGTCGAGCCGGCTGTCGTGAAGATGCCCGGACAGACGGAGATCGTCGAGGCGGAGACCTTCGCACCGATCCTCTACGTCATGGAGTACACGGATCTCGATGACGCCATCGAGCTGAACAATGCCGTCCCGCAGGGCTTGTCATCGGCGATCTTCACGCAGGATCAGGCTGAGGCTGAGCGCTTCCTCGCAGGTTCGGACACCGGCATCGCCAACGTCAACATCGGCACCTCTGGTGCTGAGATCGGCGGCGCGTTCGGTGGCACGAAGGAGACCGGCGGCGGACGTGAGTCCGGTGCGGATTCGTGGCAGGCGTACATGCGTCAGGCGACGAACACGGTCAACTACTCCGGTGAGCTGCCGCTGGCCCAGGGAGTGAAGTTCCTGTGATCTGCGGCTGAGCTGATCTGCAGCTGAGCTGATCTGCGGCTGATCCACGGCTGGCCTGATCGCCGCTGTCATCGCCCCGGTTCGAGCATCAAGTTCGGACCGGGGCGGTCGACGTTCCGGGCAGCCACGGTCAACGTTCCGGGCAGCCACGGTCGACGTTCCGGGCGGTGGCAATCGATCAGAACGGCGGCGGGTCGGCCGAGTTCTCCCAGCCGCCTGAGGGCTCGCCTCTGAGGTTGTCGAAGACAGTTCGCGTCTGCGATGGGTGCGCGGGATCGTCTGCTGATATGCAACCAGCAGGTCGGTGTGTCCGCGCGGTGGCTGCTTCGGCGGAATCGTCTGGGTCATCGTCTCCGCCGGAGCGATCGGGTATGCGCAGCACCGGTTCTGGGCTGGGATTGGGCAATCGTCCTTCAGCCATGGCAGCGAAGTGCTCAGCATTGAGAACGCCGAGCAGACTTTCGGGGATCGTCACCGGATCGCACGTGCGACCGTCCATCTCCCAGCAGATCATCTCGCTGCTTCCGCAGGATGACAGACGCAGCGCGCCCTGTGTTTTGAGCTGGTGGTGCATCTTACACAGCGGATGCAGGTTCTTCATCGTCGTAAGCCCGCCGGCTGCCGGATGTCTGTGATCGAAGGGCCGCTGGTGATCGAGTTCGGCCTTGCGCGCCGGCTGGTGGCAACCTGGCGCGGTGCAGTACTGCCACTTCTCCACCAGAGCGATGCGCATCGCCTCGGGAATGGTGTAGGTCTGTGCCTGCGCGTCGCGCACCTTCCCGGTTTCAGGGTCGGTGAGGATGCGGTAGACGGTCTTCGGCCCGGATCCGACGATGTGGCGAGCAGCGTCGGGGTTGATCGGGATGCCGTTGAGCGTGCCGGGAATGTCAGCGTCCTCGTTCAGCAGAGTCATCATCGGCACGGTGACGTTCACGCGCGCCTGTCGGCGCAGCCATTCGGTGTCGGTCGGGCAGGTGAAGCGCACGCGCGTGCGGTCCGGTTCGACACCGGGGATGGACTCCGCACCCACCTCGTCAGCAGGGGCGCACTCGGACTCCGTGGCGAGGATCGCTCCTGCCAGCAGGTCGAACTTCAGCTGCTCGAGTGTGCGGTCCTCGACCGGGATATGCCCGTCTGGAAGCTGTTCCCCGAAGGCTGAGAGCTGGCCGCGCCGGATCGCCTTGGCCATGCCGGCGAGCCGCGCTTCGAGCAGCACGAGAGAATGCGTGGGGCCGATGAGCGTCATCTCGCTGGTGCCGTTGGCGTTGTGATGGGTGACGACGCGACGCCTGGAGAAGGCTTCCTCGTTGCGCTCGTCATCGGTCATGAGAGCGGCGATCAGCTCGTTGACCGCTCGACGGAAATAGACCATCTTCGTCGCCCGGCATTGGGAGATCTTTTCGTCGAAGATCGGCATCTTGCGTGCAGGCAGCTTGCCGGCGGCACGCACTGCATACTCCAGACGATCGAACGAGAGCTCACCTGCGCGCACCATCGACAGCAGGCGTGGCGTGCCGAGGATGGCCCGTGCCGCCCGCTTGATCTTGCTCGCTGCTGTCTGGGTGGTGCAGTCGTACAGTTCGGTGAGGCTGAGAAGCAGCTCGCTTGTGAATGTGTCCTCAACCTGGGCGAGCGAGACGGCCATGCGCTCCGCGAGCTGTGCGCTGACCCCGTCGGCGATCGGACGGAACTCGCTCGTCGCGCTCCTCTTGCCGCGCTTGCGGTCATCCGCGCCGACGGCGCCGAGGCGTGAGAACGTCCCGTGAGCACTGTGGCCGATGATCGCACGCGGTCGCACCGCGTCCTTGCGGCGGAGGCCGATGTCGATTCCCTGGTGGACCAGCGTGCTGTGGATGCTGTCGGGATCGCTGAGGTCCGGCAGACCACGATCCCAGCTGAGGTCGGCCTCGATGCGATGGATCACGGAGGGATCGAAGACGAAGGTGACGTGGTCCCTCGGCTCACTTCCCGGCTCCCGGAGCTGTTCTTCAGTGCAGGGAACCGTCCACTCGATCGTCTCGGATGAGGTGGAGGCAGGGGGCAGGTGACGGAACCGCGCTGGCCGGTACTTGATCCACTCGTCCACGATGCAGGAGAGTTCGCGGTACTCAGGCTCGCGATCCAGGCGTGCACTGTAGCTTGCGAGCGCATCCTCGTACTCATGCACTTTGAGCAGTCCTTGGGCGACGCGGCTGGCATGCAGCCGGTTGAGCCGGACATCGAGGTCTCCCCGCACGGCCTCACCGTGACCCCTGCGACCCGTGGCAGCCCGGCCGGGCAGAACTCCCCTGCATCGCGGGCGACGGATGTGCGATCGGAGGGCAGCCTCGATCGATGGCTCCATGTCCTCAGGATCAGGATTCCGCGTTCTCATTGCCGCCGCCCCCTCGTGAGCGATCAAGAGGCGGATACCACCTCTTCAGTTCTATTATAATCGTTCTGACATACCGTGTCCAGAGAAAATCTCCTCTGATCCTCAGCGCTCGACACATCCTCCTTCAGATCTGCCTCCCACGCTAGAAGAGGGCACTGACATCGCTGCCTGACCTGGGGTTGTCCACAGCGAAGGCCGTGATGTCAGTGGCCCATGCCAGACTTGGGCACATGTCATATACCTGCACGGAATGCGGCTACAGCAGCATCAAGTGGCTGGGCAGATGCTCGCGCTGCGGCGAATGGGGGACTCTCGAGCAGTCCGAAGCTGCCGGTGGCGCAACTGCGATCAAGACGCAGGCCAAGGAAGTGCCGGCGAGCAAGCTCGCCAAGCCGATCACCGAAGTCGACGGCACTCGCACCCGGGCATTCCGTACTGGGGTCTCCGAACTGGACCGGGTCCTCGGCGGCGGCGTCGTCCCTGGCGCGGTCATTCTGCTCGCCGGCGAACCGGGAGTCGGCAAGTCCACCCTCCTCCTCGACGTGGCCGGGCGAGCCTCGCGCGAGTCAGGTGAGGGACGCCGTGCCCTCTACATCACCGGCGAGGAGTCGGCCGGGCAGGTGCGGCTGCGCGCTGAGCGCATCGGCGCCATGCACCCCGACCTGCTGCTGGCCGCGGAATCCGATCTCGCAACGGTGCTCGGCATGATCGTCAAGATCCAACCGGAGCTGCTCATCATCGACTCTGTGCAGACGCTGGCCTCTGCCGAGGTGCAGGGCGTGCCCGGCGGCGTGACGCAGGTGCGCGAGGTGGCAGCTGCGATCATCCGCGCAGCGAAGTCGCTCGACGTCCCGACGGTGCTCGTCGGGCACATCACCAAGGACGGTACGGTCGCCGGCCCGCGCCTGCTGGAGCACCTCGTCGACGTTGTGTGCGAGTTCGAAGGCGATAAGCACTCCCGCCTGCGGCTGCTGCGAGCAGTGAAGAACCGCTATGGACCCACAGATGAGGTCGGCTGCTTCGACATGACCGAGCTCGGCATCCAGTCAGTGCCCGACCCCACGGGCCTGTTCCTCTCGCGCGGCAGCGGGCACGCGCCGGGCTCGTGCCTGACAGTCGTGCAGGAGGGCAAGCGCCACCTGCTCGTGGAGATCCAGACGCTCGTCGACAAGCAGACGAGGGGGGCACCGCGGCGCACGGTCAGCGGGCTCGATGCCAACCGGCTGGCGATGACGCTCGCGGTGCTCAACAGCGAGCCGATGCTGCACAGCTTCGCCGAATGCGATGTCTACGCCTCCACCGTCGGCGGCGCCAAGGTCGTCGAGCCGGCTGCCGACCTGGCACTGGCGCTCGCGTTGGAGTCCGCTTGGCAGTTCCGGCCGTTGGAGAACCGGGTCATCGGCATCGGGGAGATCAGCCTGTCCGGTGAGATCCGCAATGTCCCCGGCATCGAGCAGCGACTGGAGGAGGCGTACCGGCAGGGCGTCAGCCATGCGATCGTCGCTGCCGGCGGACTGAACAACGTCACCGTCCCGCGCGGCATGGAGGTCAGCGAATGCGACAGCATCCGGCAGGCCGTCGAGGCCGCCCTGGGCCTCGAACTCAACAACACCGCGCGCTGAGGAATGCAGCAATGCCCCTTGCCGTCATGAGGATTGCGGCAGATCGGCAACACAACTGTTGCTCATTCGCAACAGTATTCCCCGCCGGGGCGCGACACGGTTCGCTAGCCTACTGAGAGGACTGCAGATACTGATCGGAGGGAAAAGGTGCGCGCGGCGACAAATCCCCTCTTCATTGACGCTCAGCGAGAGGTGGACCAGACCAGCTACGATCTCGTCCTCTCCACACTCGCAGCCGTCGCCCCGGGCACCGAGCTGCGCGACGGCCTCGAACGGGTGCTGCGCGGCCGCACCGGTGCACTCATCGTGCTCGGCTCATCGAAGGTCGTCGACTCGATCTCCACCGGCGGATTCAACATCGACATCGAATTCTCCGCCACCCGCCTGCGCGAACTGGCCAAACTCGACGGCGCCATCGTGCTCAGCCGCGATGCCTCCCACATCCACACTGCAGGCGTGCAGCTGCTGCCCGACCCCTCGATCGACACACAGGAATCCGGCACCCGCCACCGCACCGCTGAGCGCGTGGCCAAGCAGACCGGGTTCCCCGTCATCTCCGTCAGCCAGTCGATGCAGATCATCCAGGTCTACGTGCACAGCATCCGGCATGTGCTCGAGACCTCCGACAGGATCCTCGCCCGCGCCAACCAGGCGCTCGACACCCTGGAGCGCTACAAGCACCGCCTCGATGAGGTCACCGCCACACTGACGTATCTGGAGATCGTCGACCGGGCCACCTTGGCCGATATGCTCGTCGTCCTGCAGCGCCAGGAGATGGTGCGCAGGATCTCGAAGGAGATCCAGACCTACATCCTCGAGCTCGGCGACGACGCCCGCCTCATCACCCTGCAGCATGATGAGCTTGTCGGGCCCCGCAGCGACAGCCAGTACCACCTGCTGCGCGACTACATCGACGCGATCCCCGAGCACCACTCGATCGACAGCGTCCTGCGCAACCTCGCCGCGCTGCCCGGCCACGACCTCATCGACATCGACATCGTCGCACGCACCATCGGCTCCTCAGCTGCCAGCGAATCGCTCGACCGCTACGTCTACCCGCTGGGCTACCGGCTTCTCTCGACGATCCGCCGCGTGCCTCCGATGGTCGTCGACCGGCTTGCTGAGCATTTCGGCCGCTTCACCGACCTGCTGGCTGCTGAGCTCTCAGAGCTCAAATCCGTCGAGGGCGTCGGCGAGCACCGGGCGCGGATCGTACGCGAGGGCCTCAACCGGATCGAAGAGGAAGTCCACGAGAACTGAGAGCGCCTCATCCGCATCCGTCAGCCCCGTCAGCCCCGGCCGTCTGCCCTGTGCTCAGTCCTCGTCCTCGGGCCTTTCGGTCGGCTCCGACGACGGCTCCTCGACCGTGAAGTGCGCAGGCTTGCTCTCCACCTCACCGAGCTTCGTCACCAGCTCGTAGTCGCCTGCCGCGAACGCATCACCGGTGCGGTTGCAGTTCTTGTCCGTAGGGATCATCTGCCATTTGAGCGTCGACTTGCGCTCAGTGCCCGCAGCGAAGACGCGCACGTCCTCATCCGCTTCGTCCCCGCCCGGCGTGCAGTACTCCGTCGACCACTGCGTCTTGCCGCCCTGGCGGATCTCGAAGACCTGATGCTCCGGGCCCACCGAGATCGCGCACGCGACGTCGTGGTTGTTCTTCACCGTCAGCTCCAGGGTCGCCGAGGCGCCGGGCGCGTAGGACTCCTCATCGGTCCCGGCGATGATCTCCACGGCATCGGCCGGACAGGCGCCCGAGGCCTCGTCCCCAGTCGGGGCAGGGAGGGTCGGTTCCGGCGACTGGGCGGCCGCTGCCTCGGCTGCGGTCTGATCGCTGGAGTCCTGGCGCACCTTCTGGATCGCCTTGACCATGAGCACGATGCCGAGCACGAGCAGACACACGACGATGAGCGCGAGCACGCCGACGACGATGCGCCGGCGGCGATAGACTGCAGGGTCGGGGCGGAGCGGGCCGCGAGCCGAACCCGGCCGGCGCCGCTGGGAACCCTGACCACGCGCAGAAGGAGACATCACCTGAAGCCTAAGGGCTGCAGATGGAAGCAACCACGATGACACACCGGACACCTGCCGAAACCGACCTCGCTGCCGCGCACGAGGCGGTGCTCACCTGGTTCGACACCCACGCCCGCGAACTGCCGTGGCGGGCGCCGGGCACCTCTGCGTGGGCGGTGCTCGTCTCCGAGATCATGTCCCAGCAGACCCCAGTCGCCCGGGTTGCGCCCCGCTGGCGGGACTGGATGGACCGCTGGCCGGCACCGTCCGACCTCGCCGCCGCGCCCACCGCCGAGGTGCTGCGCGCCTGGGATTCGCTCGGCTACCCGCGGCGGGCCCTGCGACTGAAGGAGTGCGCCGCCGTCATCGCCTCAGAGCATGGCGACCGGGTGCCGTGTGATGAGCAGACCCTGCGCGCACTGCCGGGGATCGGCGCCTACACCGCGGCCGCGGTCGCCTCGTTCGCCGGCGGGCAGCGCACCGCCGTTCTCGACGTCAACATCCGCCGGGTGCTCGCCCGCGCCTTCGACGGCCACGCCCACCCCAAGGGAGCGCTGACGAAGTCGGAGACCGCCTGGGCTGCCCAGTTCGTGCCCGCCGGACCGGATGCGCCGGGCGCCCGCCATGTGGCGTGGAACGCCGGGGTGATGGAGCTCGGCGCGCTGGTCTGCACCTCCCGCAGCCCGGCCTGCGAGGCCTGCCCGCTGGTCGCGCAGTGCCGGTGGCTGGCCGCCGGCCGACCGGCAGGCGACGACCCGGCCCGCAAGCCCAAGACCCAGGCCTGGCACGGCACCGACCGGCAGCTGCGCGGGGCGATCATGGCCGTCCTCAAGGCCGCCGAGGCACCGGTCGCCCGCGAGCTGTTGACCGCCTCGGCGACGGCGTTCGCCCCGGAGTCCGACCCGGAGTCCGCTGACGGCCCGGCGGCGACGGCGATCCTGCGAGTGCGCGAGCTCGGCGACGGGCAGCGGATCGGCCGGCTCATCGATGCGCTCATCGCCGACGGGCTGGCGGCCGAGTCCGGCGGCAGGCTTCACCTGCCGCACTGAGCGGCCCGCTGTGAGGCGGCCGCCGGCGTCTCAGAGGTGCTTCATCATGCGCGTGTTGCCGAGCGTATTGGGTTTGACCCGGGCCAGGTCGAGGAACTCGGCGACGTTCTCATCATGGGAGTGCAGCAGCTCGACGTAGACCTCCGGTGAGACCGGGGTGCCGGTGATCTGCTCGAAGCCCAGGGAGGTGAAGAAGCGGGTCTCGAACGTCAGACAGAACACGCGCTTCACCCCGATCGCCTGGGCGTCGGCGAGAAGCTGCTCCATGAGCATCCGGCCGATCCCCCGCCCCCGGTAGTCCGGGTCGGTGGCCACGGTGCGCGCCTCAGCGAGGTCCTCCCACAGAACGTGCAGCGCTGCACAGCCGATGACCCGCTCTCCGCCGTCGGCGTGCGGGTCTGTGACAAGCCGGAACTCGTGCAGGCCCTCGAAGTAGTTGACGGCTTCCTTGGCCACGAGGATCCGCGCATCGACCATCGGCTGGACGAGCCGGCGGATCGCGTTCACATCGCTCGTGCGTGCCCGGCGCATGACGAGCCCGCCGGGCAGCTCACGGTGGGTGAAGTCGCGTTCGGCCCAGGCCGGCGCCGAGGCGGTCGGCTCGCTGGCAGGAGGCTCGTTCGCGGGAATCTGCTGGCTGGTCGGGTCGGCACTCATGTCGTCATGGTAGTCCCGGCACCAGTCGCTGTCCGCTCACATCCCAGCCAGCAGACTGCGCGCCCACGCCGTGCCTCGACGGCCGATGGCAGGGGCGATCGCGACGGTGTCCTGGCTGCGGGGCCATCAGCGCGTCTTCGTCGTGCCCTCGTGCCCGCCGGTTGTGCTGATCTTCTTCGCGTAGCAGGAGTCGGCGTCGAGGCCGTGGGAGCCGCACCAGGCGAGCGCCTGGTCAGGGTCATCGAAGGTGATGCCGACGATCGTGACGTAGAAGTCCTTGCCCTTGAAGCTCGCGTAGTCCCCGGACCACAGCAGTTTGACGCGCGGGTGCTCCTCGCGCAGCTGTTCGTGCTCATCGAGGATCGCCTGCTCATCCCACGTCCGGCCCTCGGCTTCGAGACCGACCTTCTTCGAGCTCAGCTGCGGCACCCAGCTGCCCTCGATGTCGGCGGCCACCGCCGAGGCGTCGCTGTCGATGCGCTGCCTGAGCGCCTCGGCCGGGTCGTCGGGCAGGGCGCCGTCACTCGCCTCGCCGGTCGGGTCGTCGCCCTGGCCGCGGGTCTCCCCGCCGGTCGGATCCTCGGTGGGTGCAGCAGACGGCGGCGCACTCGGGGCGGCGGTGGCACCGGAGTCGTCATTGGAGCCGAACAGCTGGAGGGCTCCCCAGCCGAGTCCGCCGCCGAGTGCCAGCACGAGCACGATGCCGAGGAGCACCGGCCAGGGGCCACGCTGCCTGCGCTGCTGCGCGGGCTGCGGGCCGGCAGTGTAGGGCTGGCCGGCAGTGTAGGGCTGGCCGGGCTGCTGGGCGTAGGGCGGGTAGCCGGCCGGGGGCTGCTGCTGGGGCGTCGGCCAGTGTCCCTGCGGATGCTGGGGCTGCTGCGCGGCAGGCCAGTGGCTCTGCGGCTGGTTCCAGCCGTTGTGCTGCGGATCTCCCTGGGGCGGAACACTCATGGCTCTGTCTCCTGTCCTCGGCGGCACCTCACCCATGGACTGACTGTTCTCTTATGAACCATACACAGTACGTTCAGGTTCTTGTATGGTGGGCGCCGAGGAGCCTTGTGATCCGCTTATCCTCGTGCGGGTCGCTCGGCCCCCGTGGGAGATGAGAACTGAATCGACGTCGCAGCAGCTTCGCCCCTCCCCAAGCGAAGGCGACTGAGCCAAGGAGCCGTCATGACCGACCAGCCACCGGAACAGCCACCTGAGAACCCACCCGGCTCGAACCCCGGTCAGCAGGGCATCCCGTCACCGCCTTCCATACCGCCCCAGCCGGCCACCGGACCGCAGCCGGTGTATCACCAGCAGGCCTACGGGCAGCAGCAGGTCTACAGTCAGCCAGCCGGACCCTACTCGGGCTCGCAGCCGCAGCAGGGGACCTACGGCTATCCCACCGGCCCATTGCCCGCCCGCCAGAGCCCCATCGACGGGTTGACGATCCGCGAGGCCCTCGTGACCGCTGCCATCGGTCTGGCCGCCGGCTTCATCGCCTCGCTCATCATCTCCGTCATCGTCGTCTCCACCGTCAACGACGCCATCACCGACGTCGCTGAGAGCATGCCGACCGGGTCGCTCGGCTTCGCTCTGCCCTTCATCCTCTTTGCCCTCGCCCTGGGCGGATCAGCCGCACTGCGATTCAGCGGTCAGGCCTTCGACGAGTTCAGCGCCTCAGCGGCAGTGCACTTCGCCGGTGCCCCGCTGCTCATCACCGCCGTGTTCACCACCGCCCTGGTCTGGTGGTCGATGTTGAGCGAACGGCGCCACCCCTCCCGCACGATCGCGGCATTCTGGATCCGCATCGGCCTGACGACCCTGGCGCTGACGACCGTGCTGTTCTTGCTCCAGCTCATCTTCGCCTCCCGCTCGAACATCAGCGACGACTACTTCTCAGCCTCCATCGAGTTCTCCGCAGTGACTCCGCGGACGTTCTTCCTGCCGCTCATCTTCATCCTCATCGCCACGACGGTCGGCCGGATCCTCGGCCACTACCGCGGCTGCGATGCTGCCGGGCTCCCATGGCTGCGCTACGCCGCAGCACCAGCGCGCACCGCGCTGCTGCATCTCGTCATCGTCGGCACGATCTTCCTCATCGTCAGCGTCTTCGCCCTGCCGCTGCACTTCGATGTCAACGGCAGCTTCGTCCCGCTGCTCGCCGGCACTGCTGCCCTCATGATGGCAGCGCTGACCCACTTCGGCGGCCTGTCCGCCAGCGGCCGGGCACTGGCCGGAGCCAGTCATGAGGGCGGCTCGACAGCAGTCACGATGTTCAGCGACACGATCCCGGGCACTCTGTGGCTCGGGCTCCTGGCCGTGCTGCTGGCCGCCTTCGTCACCGCGATCGCCGCCGCCGTCACACGCCGGCCGAGCTGGGCGCATCAGTCCGGCGTCTCCAGCCCGTGGACCGCGATCTGGCAGCTGCCGGCCGCCTTCGGTCTGCTGTGGGGGCTGCTCTCACTCGTGCTGCTGCCGGTCACCGTCAGCGGCCGGGTCAGCGGACAGGGTGCCGAGCTGCTCGACAGCGAGTTCCCGGCGATGATGAATCTCAGTATCGGCCTGCTGCCGTGGACATTCCTCATCTTCGCCCTCTGGGGCCTGCTCATCGAGGTCCTCGCGATCACGCTCGCACCGCGGATCGCGCTGACGATGCCGCAGCTGGCCGCCTGGCTCGGTGGGCGTGCCGTCCACCCGTACTGGGGTCAGCCGCTGGGCATCAGCGAGCCGCGCGGTGCACTCCGCCACCCGGATATGAAGACCCCTCCTCCCCCGGTCGCACCCTCAGGCGGAGCGACGACCCCCAGCGGGCCGGCAGCGCCGCCTTCGCCGAGCGCCCCGCCTGTCGCCTCGGCACCGGGCGCGGCAACAGCATCGTTCGCCGCCTCGGCACCGGCGCCAGCCACCCCGCTGCCGAGCGCCATGCCGACCGGCGCAATGACCCCGCCTGGAGCGGCATCACCGCCCCCGGCATACGGGGCGGCTCCGATGGGCCCGCCGCAGCCGATCGACCGGCGCAGAGCCAAGATTTGGGCCATCGCCGCCGGAGCGCTTGTGCTCGCGCTCATCGCCGGCGTCATCGCTGTCGGGCAGATCAACTCACGGTTCTACGGCCCCGACGGGGTTGTGCGCTCCTACCTGTCGAAGCTCTCCAGCGGCGACGCCGAGGGGGCACTCGCCCTGGCCGACGTCGATGTGCCGGTCGAAGAGCGCACGCTGCTGACGAACGAAGTGCTCAGCAGCGCAGCCGCGCGCCCGGACAGCATCTCGATCACCGACACCGAAGTCGACGGCGACACCGCCATCGTGACCGCCGAGTTCGACCTCGGCGGTTCGAAGAGCGACGTCCAGATCGACGTGCGCAAAGTCGGCAAACGCGGGATCTTCTTCAACGACTGGCGGCTGGCCTCGCCGAACCTCGGCCGCGTCGTCGTCGAGACTCCGAACCTCAGCCAGGTCAACGTCAACGGCGTGACCGTCCCGACAGCCGACGGCATGCTCAGTCTGCCGGCCTTCCCGGCGCTCTACACTGTCAGCCTCGCCGACTCCTCGGACTATCTGGAGGCCGATGAAGTGCAGACGCGGGCGTTCTTCGAAGGCACCTCCGCGGAGGAAGCAGGCGGGGAGCCGCCGATCCTGGAGGCCACTCCCACCCAGGCGTTCACCGATGAGGTCAACAAGCAGGTGCGCAGCCTGCTCGACTCGTGTGCTGGGAAGACGGAGACCGAGCCGGCCGGCTGCCCGTTCGGCTCCCGGTCGGCAAGCTACTCCGATGTCACGGACGTCAAGTGGTCGATCGAGGAGTACCCGGACATCAGCCTGAGCGAAGATGGCTACGGGTACGGCTACGGCGACTCCGAGCCGAGCGACGGCTCGAAGTGGCGCATCACCTCGGAGTCCACCGGCACCGCGCTCATCACCGGCAAGTACAGCCTTTTCGGGGATTCGGAGAACTATGACAACACCGTGAGCTTCGACGTCTCCGGCACCGCCGAGATCGTCGACGGCAAGGTCGTCATCAGCGTCGAGGAGGACAGCGGATACTGATCGCCCGCCACCGTCACAGCGGATGCTGATCGCCCGCCGTCAGGGTCGAAACGAGTGGCAGCTGCGCAGGTACGCGAAAGGGGCTGGTGGATGATTCCACCAGCCCCTTCTCGCTGCCGGAGCTTACAGCCCCTTCTCGCTGCCGGAGCTTACAGCTCCTGAGTGCCTGCCGATTCGGCCCGCGCCTGACCACCCTCATCGGGCGTGTCGTCGGACCGGGCGGCAGCGGCATTGGCGGAGTCCGCCTCGGGAATGGCTCCCGTGCCCTCCTCATCCTCAGCCGAATCCGCACCGACCTTCACCGGGGCGCGATCCTCCTCGACGCCGCGGAAGGTGAACACCGCATCGGTGCCCTCGCCTTCGACGTCGACGTAGACCGTCTGACCGGAACGCAGCTCATCGAACAGGATCCGCTCGGAGAGCTGATCCTCGATATCGTGCTGGATCGTGCGGCGTAGCGGGCGTGCACCGAGCACCGGGTCGTAGCCGCGGTCGGCAAGCACGTTCTTCGCCTCCTGCGTCAGATCGATCCGCATGCCCTGATCGGCCATCCGCTCGTCGAGGCGTGCGAGGAACAGATCGACGATCTTGACGATCTCCTCCTTCTGCAGCTGCGGGAACACGATCGTGTCGTCGACACGGTTGAGGAACTCCGGACGGAAGTGCTGCTTGAGCTCTTCGTTGACGCGCTGCTTCATGCGCTCGTAGTTCGTCGTCGTGTCGCCTTCGACCTGGAAGCCCATCTGCTGGCCCTTGGCGATGTCGCGGGTGCCGAGGTTCGTCGTCATGATGATGATCGTGTTCTTGAAGTCGACCTCACGACCCTGCGAGTCGGTCAGGCGGCCGTCTTCGAGGATCTGCAGCAGCGAGTTGAAGATATCGCTGTGCGCCTTCTCGACCTCATCGAAGAGCACGACGGAGAACGGCTTGCGGCGGACCTTCTCGGTCAGCTGGCCGCCCTCTTCGTAGCCGACGTAGCCCGGAGGCGAACCGAACAGCCGCGAGACCGTGTGCTTCTCAGAGAACTCACTCATGTCAAGTGAGATGAGCGCGGACTCGTCGCCGAACAGGAACTCCGCCAGCGCCTTGGCCAGCTCGGTCTTGCCGACGCCGGTCGGGCCGGCGAAGATGAACGAACCGGACGGGCGCTTCGGGTCCTTCAGGCCGGCACGGGTGCGGCGGATCGCACGCGAGACTGACTTGATCGCATCGTTCTGCCCGATGATGCGCTTGTGCAGCTCGTCTTCCATCCGCAGCAGCCTGGAGGACTCCTCCTCGGTGAGCTTGAAGATCGGAATGCCGGTCGCCGAGGCGAGCACATCGGCGATGAGCTCCTCATCGACGATCGCCGACTGGTCCTTCTTGCCCGAACGCCACTCCTTCTCAGCCTTGTCCTTCTCGGCCTGCAGCTGCATCTCGGTGTTGCGCTCATCGGCAGCCAGCTCGAAGTTCTGCTTGTCGATCGCAGCTTCCTTGCGCTGGCGGGCCTCGGTGATCTTCTCATCGAGCTCCTTGAGCTCCGGCGGGGCTGACAGCCGCGAGATGCGCAGTTTCGCGCCGGCCTCGTCGACGAGGTCGATCGCCTTGTCCGGCAGGAACCGGTCGTTGACGTAGCGGTCGGAGAGGTTCACCGCTGCAGCCAGTGCGGCATCGGTGATCGTGACCTTGTGGTGGGACTCGTAGCGGTCCCGCAGACCCTTGAGGATCTTGATCGCGTCCGACAGGGCCGGCTCCGGGACCTGGATCGGCTGGAAGCGGCGTTCGAGAGCCGCGTCCTTTTCGATGTTCTTGCGGTACTCATCGAGGGTCGTCGCACCGATCGTCTGCAGCTCACCGCGGGCGAGCATCGGCTTGAGGATCGAGGCGGCGTCGATCGCACCTTCGGCAGCGCCGGCGCCGACGAGCGTGTGGATCTCATCGATGAACAGGATGATGTCGCCGCGCGTGCGGATCTCCTTGAGCACCTTCTTCAGCCGTTCCTCGAAGTCGCCGCGGTAGCGGGAGCCGGCCACGAGCGAACCGAGATCCAGAGTGTAGAGCTGCTTGTCCTCGAGGATCTCGGGCACGTCACCGCGCACGATAGCCTGAGCCAGGCCCTCGACGACGGCGGTCTTGCCGACGCCGGGCTCGCCGATGAGGACAGGGTTGTTCTTCGTGCGGCGCGAGAGCACCTGCATGACGCGCTGCATCTGCTCGGTGCGGCCGATGACCGGGTCGAGCTTGCCCTCACGGGCGGCAGCGGTGAGGTTCCGGCCGAACTGGTCGAGCACGAGCGAGCCGGAGGGCGTTCCCTCTTCGCGGCCGCCGCTGGTCGCACCGACCGGCTCCTTGCCCTGGTAGCCGGAGATGAGCTTGATGACTTCCTGGCGCACGCGCGCCAGATCCGCGCCGAGCTTGACGAGCACCTGGGCGGCCACGCCTTCGCCTTCGCGGATGAGGCCGAGCAGGATGTGCTCGGTGCCGATGTAGGTGTGGCCCAGCTGCAGCGCTTCGCGCAGGCTGAGCTCCAGGACCTTCTTGGCCCGTGGGGTGAATGGGATGTGGCCGCTGGGGGCCTGCTGGCCCTGGCCGATGATCTCGGTGACCTGGTCGCGCACCTGCTCGAGTGAGATGCCCATACCTTCCAGAGCCTTTGCTGCGATGCCCTCACCCTCGTGGATGAGGCCGAGCAGGATGTGCTCCGTGCCGATGTAGTTGTGCTTGAGGATCTTTGCTTCTTCCTGCGCAAGCACCACTACGCGACGGGCACGATCCGTGAACCGCTCAAACATTTGCCCTCCTCGGTCTGTCGATTCCTCTGACTCTAACCAAGGCGACGCGGGATTTATTGCCGTTTCGCCGTCAGCCGAACGCCATTCGGCTCATGGCGAAATTCAGTGCGGACCGGCTGGGAATCCGCCCCGGCAACAGCGCAGCGGGCCCAACCGGAGTGGCTGGGCCCGCTTACGTCAGGATCCGTTCCCGAGGCGCTACTCAGGTCGGCACAGTAGGTGCCGCTGGCCTGGGTCAGTGGGCGTTGTCGTAGGCCTCGACGATCTCGCTGGGGATCCGGCCGCGGTCGGAGACCTCGTAGCCCTTGTCCTGGGCCCACTTGCGGATCTGGGCGGTGTCCGAGCGCGAGCCTG
>NZ_JALXKS010000020.1 GCF_025144725.1 Brevibacterium sp. p3-SID960
CGCGACTGTGCAGTCGCGCCCTTCACCGGTGTCATGGTCTCGCTGTGGCGAGTGATCAGCGCTTCTCGCGGATGCGCGCTGCCTTGCCGCGCAGGTTGCGCAGGTAGTACAGCTTCGCGCGGCGCACGATGCCGCGAGAGACGACGTCGATGCGCTCGACGGTCGGCGAGTGGAGCGGGAAGGTGCGCTCAACGCCGACGCCGAAGCTGATCTTGCGCACGGTGAAGGTCTCCGAGATACCGGCACCCTGACGGCGGATGACGACACCCTTGAACATCTGGATACGCGAGCGGCTGCCCTCGATGACGCGAACGGCGACGTCAACGGTGTCGCCTGCGCGGAACTCGGGGAGGTCCGTCTTCATCGACTTCTTGTCGACGATGTCAAGCTTCTGCATGATGTGTTCTCCTGTGTGCTCGCCTCGGGTCGGCACAGCTTCGATCAGCCCGACGCTCGGCCGGTGATGAGATGGGTTCGTCTGCCGGAACTGCTGTTCCTCTGCTGCGCTCACCTGCTGGCATGATCCTCATGGGCTAACGGTGGGCGCTGGCACCTGCTCCCCCGGGGCAGATCAGTGCCAACAAACGCAATGCCCTATCTTAGCCGCCGGGTCCGCCGGGCTCAACTTCGCGTGCGGCCTCGGTGAGCGCCTGACGGTCGCGGGTGTCGAGTGCCTCGTCGGGGAGACCGGCGAGCAGGTCGGGGCGCGTGCGCTGGGTGCGGATGAGCCGCTGGTCGCGCCGCCACCTCGCGATCGCAGCGTGGTTGCCTGACAGCAGCACGTCGGGCACCGGGTGTCCGCGCCAATCGGCGGGTTTGGTGTAGACGGGGTATTCGAGCAGCCCGTCTTCGTAGCTCTCCTCGACCAGTGACTCCGGGTTGCCCATGAATCCGGGGATGAGGCGGGCGACGGCTTCGATGATGACAAGTGCGGCGACCTCGCCGCCGTTGAGCACGTAGTCGCCGATCGAGACGAGTTCGACGTCGAAGTCGCCTCCTGCCCAGTCGATGACCCGCTGGTCGATGCCCTCATAGCGGCCGCAGGCGAACACCAGATGCGACCGGACGGCCAGCCGGCGGGCATCGGCCTGGGTGAAGGGGGCACCGGCCGGTGAGGGGACGATGAGCACCGGCTTCTCCCCCGCCTCGGCAGCGGCATCCGTGGCCGAGGCGGTGGTCGCCTGGGTGCCGTCGCTCGACCGTGCCAGGTCGGTCCCCTCTGCCAGGTCGGTCCCCTCTGTCAGGCCGGCCCGCTCTGCCAGGTCGGTCCCCCCTGTCAGGCCGGCCCGCTCTGCCGGGTCGGCCAGCCCAGCAACGTGGCTGAGTGTCTGCGCCCATGGTTCGGGCTTCATCACCATGCCGGCACCGCCGCCGTAGGGGGTGTCGTCGACAGTGCGGTGCCGGTCGGTCGTCCAGTCGCGCAGGTCGTGGATGCCGACGTCGAGGAGACCTGCGGCCATCGCCTTGCCAGTCAGCGAGAGCTCAAGCGGGGCGAGATAGTCGGGGAAGATCGAGATGACGTCGATGCGCATCAGTCGTCGAATCCCGGGATGAGGCCGGCGGGCGGGGTGAGCACAATGCGCCCGGCGTCGATGTCGACGTCCGGGACGATCTCGGCGACGAAGGGCACGAGGATCTCCTCATCGGAGTCGCTGCGCTCGACCTGCTGGGCGGATGGCGTGATGTGCAGCAGGTCCTGCGCAGCTCCGGGGCTGACCCCGGAGACCTTCCCGATGCAGTGTTCGCCGATGAGCGCCTCAGCACCGATGAGGTCGTCGATGTACCAGGCGTCCTCATCGTCGTCATCGGTGTCGTCGGCGTCGACGGTGATGAGGGTGTTGCGGATCTCCTCGGCCCGGTTCCGGTCAGGCACCTCGGCGAAACTGAGCAGCAGCCGGTCGCGGTGCCAGCGGGCGCGGGTGAGCGTCAGCGGGCCGATATCGGGCTCGGTGCCGAACACCGCCTCAGGGACGAAGCGCTCATCTGGATCATCGGTGCGGACTTCGACGGTCATCTCGCCGCGGATGCCGTGCGGTTTGCCCAGGCGGGCGACTACTGTGCTCATGATTCCAACGGTATCGCAGCCGCTCACGTCCAGCCGTTGGGCACGAGCCCGATGATCGTCAGCAGCGAACAGACGAAGGCGCCGGTGAACACGGTGATCATGGCGATGCGGATGGCCGGGTGGGCGACCCAGCCGGCCTGCCACGCTGGTTCGAGGTCGCCGGTGCGCCGGGCACGGGTAAGCATGAGCACGGGGACGACCGCCATGACCGCACCGGCGAAGGCGCCTGCGTAGCCGAGAGCGGAGACGAATCCGGCCAGCCCGATCAGGCCGATGGCGAACGGGACCAGACAGGCTGCGGCGATCGAGATCGCGCGGTGTCGGTAGTTGCTCTCCTGCAGGTTGAAGCGGTCGAGGATGTTCGTGTGCAGGGTCAGACCGAGCGCCCAGAACGAGGTGAGCATCGCCAGCGCGGCGAAGATGTTCGCTAGATAGTAGGCGATGGGGCCCAGCTGCTGGCCCCAGCCGAGGGTGACGACCGGGGTCAGTCCGTCGTGGCCCATGAGCCCGAGCGCCGAAAGCGGGATGAGAGCGAGCAGCGTGCCGGTGGCGACCATGCCGGTGACGATGGCGCGCGGGAGCATGCGCGGGTTGTGTTCGGCCAGGCCGCGGGCGAGTTCGGGCACGATGTACTGGGCGAGGAAGGCGAAGACGGTGAGGTTGACGATCGGGATGATGAAGTAGGGCTCGAAGTACGTCAGGTTGGCGATGTCGATGCCGGGGCCGAACAGCGTCCAGGCGACGAGGCTCAGGCAGATGATGAGCATCGTGGTGGTGATGAGCTGCTCGGACCGGCCAGTGGCGTGCAGACCGAACCAGATGACGGTGATGCCGGGGATGAGGAAGATGAGGCTGCCAAGCGTCGGTGAGATACCGAGCAGGTTCGACAGGATCTCCCCGGAGCCGGTCGAGTAGGCGATCATCGCCCCGTAGCCGTTGACCAGGACGCCTGCGAAGACGAGCCAGGACCCGGCCTGGCCGATGTAGCGGCGGGCGAGGCCGGCCAGCTGCATGGGCTTGCGGGTGCGCAAGGCGACCTCGGCGACGTAGAGCATCGAACAGGTGGTGAGGAAGCCCGAGAGGACGAGGGCGATGACGAGGGCAGTGAACCCGCCTTCGCGCATGCCGTAGGGCAGGCTGAGGATGCCGGCGCCGATGTTCGTGCCGAAGATCATCGCCACGCCCTGCCAGAACGTGATCGAGACCCGCTTGAGGCTGCCCTCCGCACCCGAGGTGGTGGTCACGGCGGTGGTGGTCGCGGGTTCGGCAGTGGATACGGCAGCAGTGCCGGCGGTGTCGTGCGGTCTCATCGTCGGGGTTGTCCTTTGTGAATGAGAACGAGCACGCACCGCACCTGGTTCAGGTGTCAGTCGTGCTCGTTCACGGCTGTCTCATCGGCCGCGTGTGCGCGGCGCTGACCAGCACTGTAGCACCGCCGTCAGCCAGGCCTGCCTGCGGGTCCCAGCCACCGCCTCGGGAGCGGATGCGAAAGCCCCGGCACCTCCCACTTGGGGTGGTGCCGGGGCTTCTCAGCTGTATGCGGCTGCGCTTATGCCTCGATGAGGTCGACGCGCACCTGTTCGCGGCCGGCGAGGGCGCTCATGACGGTGCGCAGCGCCTTGGCGGTGCGACCTGAGCGGCCGATGACGCGACCGAGATCGTCGGGGTGGACGCGGACTTCGAGCGTGGTGCCGCGCTGCGATCCGCGCGAACGCACCGAGACATCATCGGGGTTGTCGACGATGCCGCGCACGAGGTGGTCGAGAGCCTGGGAGAGCATGATCAGCTCTCTTCGCTTCCAGCCTCGGCCGATTCCTCAGCCGGGGCCTCAGCGGTCTCGTCAGCCTTGTCCTCGGCAGGTGCCTCGGCGGCCTCGTCGGACTTCTCCTCAGCCTGCTCGGCCTCGTCGTCCTTCTTGGTCTGCTTGACGACCGAGTCGGCGGCGGGGGCGGTGAAGCCCTCCTTCTCCTGCTGCGGCTTGACCGAGCTCTCGGTGCTGCCTTCGCCGGTGAACTTCGCCCAGTCGCCGGTGAGCTTCAGCAGTGCCTTGACCTGGTCGGTCGGCTGGGCGCCGACGGACAGCCAGTACTGTGCGCGCTCGGAGTCGATCTCGACGACCGAGGGCTCACGGGTCGGGTGGTAGATGCCGATCTCCTCGATCGCACGGCCGTCACGGCGGGTGCGGGAGTCGGCAACGACAACACGGTAGAAGGGTGCACGGATCTTACCCATGCGGGTGAGTCGAATCTTGACTGCCACTGTAGTGGTGTCTCCTTTTGCATGTTAGGTGCTGCAAGCGTCACCGCATCCGTGGGGATGGACTCAGCAGACGCGCGCGTGGACCGGACTGCGCTGCGGTTGAGAGGGTCCGAGCACAGTCGAGTACAAGCGAATATTCTGCCAGAAATGCGCACGCCGCGCCAACCAGAGTCAACCGGCAGGCCGGCGGGTGTGTCAGTCCTTGCCGAAGATCCCGCCGAAACCCTTGGGCAGCTTCGAGAGATCGATGTCCTCGTCCTTGTCCAGGCCGAGGTTGCCGAAGGCCGAGCCAGTCGGGGTCGGCTCCTTGCCCTCGCGCTTGAGCTGCGCGAGCTTCTCCTGCTCAGCGCGCTTGGCCGGGTTGCCGGACTTGCCGGCGGCCTTGCCCTTCTTGCCCTTCTTCTTCCGGCTGGGACCACGCCCACCGGGAGCACCGGGCAGGCCTCCCATACCGGGCATGCCTCCCATGCCGGGGGCGCCGCCGGGCTGGCCGCCCATGCCGGGCATGCCACCGCCCTTGCCCATCTGGCGCATCATCTTCTGGGCTGCCGCGAAGCGCTCCATGAGCTGGTTGACCTGGGTGACGGTGGTGCCCGAGCCCTTGGCGATGCGGGCACGGCGGGAGCCGTTGAGGATCTTGGGATTGGTGCGCTCCTGCGGGGTCATCGACTTCACGATCGCCTCGACCCGGTCGACCTCGCGCTCATCGAAGGCCTCGAGCTGCTCCTTGTACTGGCTCATGCCCGGCATCATGCCGATCATCTTCTTCAGCGAGCCCATCTTCTTCACCGCAGCCATCTGCGTAAGGAAGTCGTTGAGGTCGAAGTCCTCGCCGGCCTGGACCTTCTTCGCCAGCTTCTGCGTCTGCTCCTGGTCGAAGGTCTTCTCGGCCTGCTCGATGAGGGTGAGGATGTCACCCATGTCGAGAATGCGGTCGGCCATCCGGTCGGGGTGGAACTGCTCGAAGTCCTTCATGCCCTCGCCGGTTGAGGCGAACATGATGGGTTTGCCGGTCACCTGGGCGACGGAGAGCGCGGCACCACCGCGGGAGTCACCGTCGAGCTTGGAGAGCACAACACCGGTGAAGTCGACGCCTTCGAGGAACGCCTCAGCGGTCTGCACGGCATCCTGGCCGATCATCGCGTCGATGACGAAGAGGACCTCGTCGGGGTTGACGGCTGCGCGGATGTCAGCGGCCTGCTGCATGAGGACTTCGTCGATGCCCAGCCGGCCGGCGGTGTCGACGATGACGACGTCGTGCAGCTTCGACTTGGCCACTCCGATGGCATCGGTTGCAACCTTGACGGGGTCGCCGACACCGTTGCCGGGTTCGGGCGCGTAGGTGTAGGCGCCAGCGCGCTCACCGACGATCTGCAGCTGGTTGACGGCGTTGGGCCGCTGCAGGTCAGCAGCGACGAGCATCGGCCGGTGGCCTTCGGACTTGAGCCAGTGGGCGAGCTTTCCAGCCAGGGTGGTCTTACCGGCACCCTGAAGGCCAGCGAGCATGATGACCGTCGGCGGGCGCTTGGCGAACTGCAGGCGGCGAGTCTGGCCGCCGAGGATCGAGACGAGTTCGTCGTTGACGATCTTGACGACCTGCTGGCCCGGGTTCAGTGCCGCCGAGACCTCTGATGACAGCGCGCGTTCGCGCACATTGCCGGTGAAGGTGCGCACCACCGGCAGCGCGACGTCGGCGTCAAGCAGCGCGCGCCGGATTTCCCGGATCGTGGCATCGACATCTGCTTCGGACAGGCGGCCCTTGCCGCGCAGGTTCTTGAAGGTCGATGTCAGACGATCGGAGAGTGAATTGAACACGAAGGTCTTCAGCTTTCGTCAGAGTCAGTACTTGTCAACATCTCAGGATAACGCACGGCATCTCAGGATAACGCACGGCAGCCGCCCGCCGCATGGCCAGCGTGCCGGTCATGACGCAGCGGCTGCTCCGCGCTTATCCGGCCAGCAGAGCGTCGACGAATCCTGCCGCGTCGAAGGGTGCGAGGTCGTCAGCGCCCTCACCGAGGCCGATGAGCTTGACCGGCACGCCGAGGGCACGCTGCACGGCGACGACGATGCCGCCCTTGGCGGTGCCGTCGAGCTTGGTGAGCACGATGCCGGTGATGTGGACGGCTTCGGAGAACACCTTGGCCTGCTGCATGCCGTTCTGTCCGGTGGTCGCGTCGAGGACGAGGAGCACCTCGTCGATGTCGTGTCCCTCTTCGCTCAGCGGGCGGGAGGCCACACGCTTGACCTTGCCGAGCTCGTCCATGAGGTCGCGCTTGTTCTGCAGGCGCCCGGCGGTGTCGATGAGCACAACGTCGGTGCCGTCGACTTTGCCCTGTTCGACTGCGGCGTAGGCGACCGAGGCGGGATCGGCACCCTCTTCTCCCCTGATCGTCTCGACGCCGACGCGCTCACCCCAGGTGGTCAGCTGCTCGGCGGCCGCGGCACGGAAGGTGTCGGCTGCGCCGAGGCGCACGCTGCGGCCCTCGGCGACAAGCACGCGGGCGATCTTGCCGACCGTCGTCGTCTTGCCGGCGCCGTTGACGCCGACGACGAGCACGACGGCCGGGTCGCTGCCGGGCGTGTCGGAGTTCTCGCGTTCGACGTTGAGGCTGCGGTCCATGGTCGGGTCGACGACATTGATGAGCTCCTCGCGCAGCAGTTCGCGCACAGTGTGGGGTTCGCGGGTGCCGAGCACGCGGACGCGTTCGCGCAGCCGGTCGACGAGTTCGGTGGTGGTGTCGACGCCGAGGTCAGCCATGATGAGGGTGTCCTCGATCTCCTCCCACGTCGCCTCATCCAGGGTGTCGCGTGAGAGCAGGGCGAGCAGGCCGCGGCCGAGCGTGGAGTTCGACTTCGACAGCCGGTTGCGCAGCTTGGCCAGCCGTGTCGTGGGTTCGGTCGGCGTCTCAACGGCAACCGGCGCCTCGGCGGGCTCTTCACCGGGTTCGAGACCCGGCTCCTCGGCCAGGTCCGGCAGCTCGCTTTCAGGCGGGGCTGGCTTGCGGCGCTTCGGGACGAAGAGGAAGGCTCCGCCGATGATGAGCACGGCGGCGCCGATGAGCACGATCCACAGCAGTGAGTCTCCGGTCAGGAGGTCCACGTTCATCTCCAAACAGTAAGCGGGCCGGCCATGTGCGGCAGCGTCGGTCGGCGGTCAGTCGCGGGGAAGGTCATGATCTCAGGTGCCCAGGTCGGGCGCTTCACAGTGCACAGTGCCATGCGCGTTAGAGACTGGCAAGCTGCCACCCGGGCCTATCCGAACAGCAGGGTGATGGCAGTGCGGAAGCCCGATCCGGTCTCGGGCACCTTCCAGTGCCGGGTGCGCGGGCGGAAGGTCAGCAGCGGCGGAGCGCAGTGGCGACGCGGCTGCGGGCGCAGCACATAGGAGTGCTCGCGCATGGCCGTGACCGCAGCCTGTTCGCGGGTGGCCAGGTGCGAGGTCTCCTCGTCGTGGCCGAAGAACCCGTAGGCGTCGTCGTCGTATCCGGTCCATTCGTTCGGCAGCCGGAAACGCTGGGTCCGGTCGCTTTTGATTCGGCCTTCGGACTGCAGACCCGGCAGCGCGACGACGAGCACGATGACGAGGCCGATGAGCACCGTGGCTCCCATGCCGATGAGGACTGCGATGCCGCCGCCTATGCCCATGGCGTCTCCGAAATGGGCTGACCTGCGGGCATGGGCGGGGAGCTCCTTCTTCTACCGGTGTCCGTGTACTCGTGAACGCCCAGCACCTCGGCGATGAGCGTCCGTCCTCTTCAGTGTATATCCCCGCCTCCTACTCACTTGACGGGCCGGATGATTCGGTGCGGTGAATTCGCTGAGAGATCACCTTTGAGACGCCGTCACCGTGCATGGTGACGCCGTAGAGGGCGTCGGCGATCTCCATCGTGCGCTTCTGGTGGGTGATGACGATGAGCTGGGAGGACTCCTGCAGCTCCTGGAATACCGTGAGCAGGCGCGAGAGGTTGAGGTCGTCGAGGGCGGCTTCGACTTCGTCCATGACGTAGAACGGGCTCGGCCGGGCCTTGAAGATCGCCACGAGCATCGCGATCGCCACCAGGGAGCGCTCACCGCCGGAGAGCAGCGAGAGCCGTTTGACCTTCTTGCCGGCCGGGCGAGCGTAGACGTCGACGCCGGTGGCGAGCATGTCATCGGGTTCGGTGAGTTCGAGCCGGCCCTCGCCTCCCGGGAAGAGCCGGGAGAAGATGTCGGCGAACTCCCGCTGGGTGTCGGCGAATGCCTCGGCGAAGACGGCACGGACGTGCTCGTCGACGTCGTCGACGAGCCCCAGCAGGTCGCGCCGGCTCGTCTCGATGTCGTTGATCTGCTTTTCGAGGTAGTCGTGGCGCTCCTTGAGCGCGGCGTACTCCTCCAACGCCAGCGGGTTGACCGCGCCGATCTTCTTCAGCTCCTTTTCGGCAGCGGCATGCGCTTTCTCGACATCGGCGCGGACATAGGGCACCTCGCCGGCCGAGCCGTCGTCGTCACCGGCAGTCTCGTCCAGGACCGGCACCGGCATGTGCGGTCCGAACTGGTCGACGAGGTTCTCTGGGGACAGGCCGATATCCTCGCGTGCCCGGCGGTTGAGCTCATCAAGGGCGAGGACGAACCGCTCGCGTGCCAGCTGGGCTTGGTGTTCGGCATCAGTGACGGCGACGAGCTCTTCGGACTGGCTGACGCGGGATTCGCGCAGCCGGCGCAGCTCGTCGTCGAGCTGTTCGTGCCGGGTCTTCGATTCGGCCAGTTCGGCCTCGGCGCGGGCTTCGATGTCCTTGAGCCGGGTGGCGAGCGCATCGGCGAGTCGTTCGATGACGCGGGCGGATTCTGCCTGGGCGCGCCGCCGTGCTGCGGCCCGGGCGGCTTGGGCGCGGGCGTCCTCCTCTTGCTTGGCTGCCCGTTCGAGGCCGCGGATCCGGTCGGTAAGGAAGCCGACGCGGTCGCTGAGTCCGCGTTCGGCGATGCGGGCTTCCATCACCTCATCGCCAAGTCCTGCGACGCGTGCGGCGAGTCGGTCGCGTTCGCTCGTGTCCGGTTCGTCCTCGACGTGGTCGGTGTTGGCCCGCAGAGCGGTTTCGGCGCGTTCGAGTTCGGCTTCGGCCTTCGCGATGTCGTCGCTGATCCTGCTGCGGGTCTCCCCGGTGCCGGCGAGGGTTGTGCTCAGACGCTGGACTTCCTCTGCTGCGCGGGAGACTTCCTGACCGACGGCCACGATCTGCGCATCGGAGGCATACAGCTTCTCCAGCGCCTCGTCCACTGCGGTCTGAGCCTGGCTGATGCCGGGTTCGGCATCAGCCAGGCGCTTCTCGACGGCGGCCAGCGACTGGTCGAGTGCCTCGACCTTCTCGACGGTTTCGACCAGCGCCTGGCGTGAGGCGATGCGCGCGCCCTCACCGGAGCTGGCCCGGGCCACCCGGAAGGGTGAGAACACCTCACCGGCCGGGGTGACGAAGGTCTTTCCGCCGGCGTCGCGGGCGCGTGCGGCGGCGGTGTCTGCGGAGTCGACAACGATGACCTCGCCGAGGCTGGCCCTCAGCAGTGCCGCCAGGCCGGGGTGGCTGGTGGAGACGAGGTCGAGTGCTGCCATTCCGCGGCTCAGATCGGAGGCTTCCGCTCCCGAGGCGGTGGTCGCCGGTGCACCCGTCTTGCCCGTGGCAGCGTTCGGCGGTCCGGCGACGACGAGGTCGACGTCGGTGTCCTCGCCGACGTGGGTGAGCACGGCGAGCGCGGCATCGATGTCGTCGACGACGACAGCTCCGGCGAGTTCGCCGAGGACAGCGGTGATCGCGGTTTCGCAGCCGGGGGTGATGTCGAGCTGATCGCCGACGGCACTCTGGATGCCGGGCAGTCCGCTGTCGAGCAGCTCAGCGGTCTCGGCGGCCAGCCGGGTGCTCATCTGCAGCGCCTCGACCCGGGCCTTGGCCTGGCCGAGTTCGGTGCGGATCTCGTCGCGTTCAGCTTCGTCCAGCGACTTCGTCTCCTGCAGAGCGTTGAGCTTCTCAAGTGCCGCTTCGTGGGCTTCGTCGAGCGCGGTCTCCCCGGATTCGGTGTCCTGCGCCTGCTGCTGCGCTGAGGCCAGTGCCGTCTTCGCCTCGTCGAGCCTGCTGGTGAGGGACGATTCCTGTTCGTCGAGGCCTGCGAGCTGGCGTTGGGCATCGGCGAGGGTCTTGCGGGCGACATCGCGGGCGGATTCGACGCTGGAGCGCTCCCGCAGCCGCTGGGCGATGCGCTGCCGCTGGACGGTGAGCTGCTGCTCGGCTTCCTCGAGCTTCCCCGCCGCTTCATCGCGCCGGGTGGTGAGCTCGGCGAGTTCGGCGGCTTTCTGCTTGTGATCGGCTGCCACGGTTTCGAGTTCCTCTTCGAACTTCGCAGCCCTGGCACGGATCGCATCGGGGCTGTCGCCGCCGCTGCGTTCGACCGGGGCCTGTTCGAGGAACCCGATCCGGTCGCCTGCCCGCTGGGCCAGCGCGATGGCGCGGGTGGCGCGGTTGCCGGCGGTGCGCAGCCGGGTGCGGATCGCCTCGGCGCCGGAGTCGTGGTCACGCAGCTGTGTTTCGACCGCGCGGATCCGCTCGTCGATGTCGGTGAGTGCGGCCTGCAGCTGTTCGCGGCGCTGCTGGGAGTCCTCGGGCCCGGTGATGGTCTCCAGCCGGGCCTGGACTTGGACGATGTCGTCGGCGAGCAGCCGGGCGGCGGTGTCGCGCAGGGTGGCCTGCACGACGGCGGCGCGTTTGGCTGCTTTGGCCTGCCGGCCGAGCGGGCCGAGCTGCCGGGCGAGTTCGGCGCGCAGGTCGGCGACCCGATCGAGGTTGGTCTGCAGACCGGTGAGCTTGCGCAGCGCCTTGTCCTTGCGGCGGCGATGCTTGAGCACCCCGGCTGCCTCTTCGATGAAGCCGCGGCGCTCGAGTGGGTCGGCGTGCAGGATCTGGTCGAGCCGGCCCTGCCCGACGATGACGTGCATCTCCTTGCCCAGACCGGAGTCGTTGAGCAGCTCCTGGATGTCGAGCAACCGGGCCGACGCACCATTGACGGCGTACTCGCTGCCGCCGGTGCGGAACAGCGTCCGGGAGATCGTCACCTCGGTGTACTCGATCGGAATCGCACCGTCGGTGTTGTCGATCGTCAGCGACACCTCGGCGCGTCCGAGGGCCTGCCGAGAGGAGGTGCCGGCGAAGATGACGTCGTCCATCTTCCCGCCGCGCAGATTCTTCGCCCCCTGCTCCCCCATCACCCAGGCCAGCGCGTCGACGACGTTGGACTTGCCCGAGCCGTTGGGCCCGACGACACAGGTGATGCCGGGTTCGAAGGCGAGCGTGGTGGCTGAGGCGAAGGACTTGAAACCGCGCAGCGTCAGCGACTTCAGGTACATCGCCTCAGCTCCTCTCGACGGTCCGTTGTGCCCCTGCGTCCACCCTGCCGGTGGGGACAGGCGGGGATTCTCCCCGAAAGTCTACCGTTCAGCCTGGTAGCGGGGATCTGACCAGTCTGATTGGGGGCGGACCGCACCAGTCTGATTGGGGGCTGGCGATCGGGGATCTCTTCCGCGGTGGAGGGATGCAGACGCTGTTGTCTGCGGGAGTCAGGCGCTGATCTCCTTCGGCGGCACCGCTGCGGCCAGAGCACCGCCGACGGTGTGTCCCCACATTGCGGGAAGCGCTGTGGGAAAGATCCGAAGCGCATCCGCCTCGCCCACGCGAGCACTTGTCGCCACGATCGCACCGCGCCCTGACGGCACACCTTCAACGTAGATCGACGGCGGTTCCTCACCACGTTCGATCTGGGCGAGAGCGAGCCGGAGACGGTCGGAGAGGTACGAGACGTCAGCTGGGGCGAAGTGGTCTGCGATTCGCGACGCATAGGCTTCCACTGTGACCCCGGAATGGGTGTCCATCCCGAGCTGCTCGGCTGTCTGCAGGACGAGGGCGTGGATCCACTCCGTGACAGCGCCGTTGGACAGCGCTGTCACACGCAGCGTGTCGGGCTGGCCGGACGCATCGTGGACTTCGAAGAGCGCGAAGAGAGCGTCACCCATCAGATCGTGGCGCGTCGTCGAGGACAGCCTCAGGTGGACATCGGACATGCCGTTGATCGCAGCGGAATGCACCCCGGCTGCAACTGACGTCCGATTGTTCGCGGCGTAGCCCAGGCCGAAGGACTGGCCGAACATGCTGAATTGATGCGCGAGGGTCCCCCGAGCTTCACCAGCGGTCTTCTCGTCGAAGTGGCGCTCGACCTCCAGCACACGATGAGTATCGAGCCGCATCACTGCGTCAGACGAATACGCTTCTGTCGCTGCTCGTGCCAGAAGCTGCTCGGCATGAGCGGCCAGTGAGTTCGCAGTTGCCCAGTCATCGCGATTGATGCGCCTGGCCCGCATTTCACTGGTGACTCCCACCAGCAAGAGGATGAGACCGACGACCCACACAACCCAGGTCGGCGAGAGGACGAACAGTGCCGCGGCACCTCTATCGGAACCTGCGAATGCAACCGCGAGCGCAATGATGAAGATGAGGATCGCGACGAGCAGGGAGCCGACGACAAGTGACTTACGGTGCAGGTGGCGGCGCGCACGGCAGCACATCAGGGGTGGAGTGCATATCTTTGATCATATGCGGTCGCGAGCCGTATTCGGTGAATCCCCGGGGCAGGCCTTGCCCTTCAGTGGGATCAATGCGCCTTGCCGGCACCGATCACGCCAGCAGTCCAGCCGCTCGAGGACTTGAAACCGCGCAGCGTCAGCGACTTCAGGTACATCGCCTCAACTCCTCTCTGTGGTCGGGGCCTGTGTCATGCCTGCGGTGACATTGTGTGAAAATCTGCCCTCTGAGCAGACGCGCCGGTCCTGACCAGCCGCAACAGCTTCGGAGGATCGCGGATCCGCGTGGGTTGCTCGAACGCTGCGAGCGCGAGGACTGACGCTCTATAGAGCCTCTGTTACGTGGTACCATTAACCAGTACCACTCATTCGAGGGAAGGAAGCGGCCCATGTCCATCAGCGCTAGCGAAGCCCGCAAGACCCTGTTCCCCCTCATCCAGCGCGTCAACGATGACCGGGAGGCCGTGGAGATCGTCTCCCGGAAGGGCAACGCCGTCCTCATGCCAGCCGACGAGTACTCTGCATGGCAGGAGACCGCCTACCTGTTCCGCTCGCCCGCAAACGCCCGTCGGCTGCTCGATTCCTACGAGCGCGCCACCTTGGGCAGGACCGAGGTGCACGAACTTGACCGCACCGACGATGCGGACAGGGGCGCCTGAGTGCGCCTGGTCTGGGACAGGTCCGCCTGGGAGGACTACACGTACTGGCAGACTGCTGACCGGAAGGTCCTCAAGCGAATCAATACGCTCATCGATGCCTGCCTGCGCGAGCCCTTCGCCGGGATCGGCAAGCCGGAGCAGCTCAAGTACGGCGCTCAGGGGGCCTGGTCGCGTCGGATCACTGAGGAGCACAGGCTTGTGTATCTTGTCGACGGTGACGACGTGGTGATCTTGCAGGCTCGCTACCACTACTGAGTTTGATCACTGGAGAGTTCGACTTCGGCATGGGCGGCTCGCTCGTGCCAGAGCCCGGCCTCACGTGCAGGCTCAGCGCTGTGGTTTCTGGCACTGCAGGCAGATGTGTGTGCCGCGGCCGCCGACGACGAGGCGGGTGATGAGGGTGCCGCAGCGCAGGCACGGCTGCCCGGTGCGGCCGTAGACGCCGAGCGACCGGTCGAAGTAGCCCGACTTCCCACGATAGATACATTGAAAAACTAGGAGCCTCTGAAGGTGGCGTTTCCGCTGGTCAGAGGATACTTCACGGTGCGACGACGCGTGAAGGACGCGCACTGCCTACACACCAGAGTACGGCCTCAGGACTTCAACATGTCAACGGCCCGGTCGAAGGAAGAATCGGGCATCCGTGACCGTGCGCACAGGATGCCTCCGCCAACGAAGATGGGCACTGCGTCGGCTACGACGCAGTGCCGGCCTCCCCTTCTCTTCTTCTCTTGGCGTCCTGTTCGAGCAGGTGGTCCGTGAAGACCTTGGCGATGAACGTCGTCTGCTCCCGCGTCAGCGGCGGCGCGGCCTGGCGGATCTTCCGGACGTGCTCGGCGTGCGCGGTCAGGCCGAACGCCCGGGTCCAGGTCGGAGACCCGGATCAGCGTCTTGATGACCATGCGTCCGTCGCGTCCGTCCACCTTCTCGGTCCGGGCTGGGAGCCTGCCCTGCCAGACGCGCCGCCAGCTGCTCTTGCTGCAGCCGTGGCGCTCTGCCGAGGCGGCGACGTCGAGCCATTCGTCCACGGCCATCGGCCAGGGTTGTGGTCACTCGGTTTCTGCGCTCTGGCGGTCGTCGGCAGAGCGCGCTGGCTCCGGGGCGCAGCAGTCTGCCTCAGTCTTCCGGAGGCTGGCGCGGCGGCGACGGCTGAGGGTCCCGATCAGCAGCACGACGATCACGGCGGCGACGGACACTCCGGTGACGACACCGACGTGTCCTTGGACCCAGCCCGACACCGCAGTGGCGACTCCGGCGACGGCGTTGGTGCGACTGGAGGCGGCAGCGTCGCCGGTGGCGGCCGGGTACCAGTACCAGGCCAGATAGGCACCGGCGAGTACGAGGACGAAGGCAGTAATCCTGGGCCCATAGCGCGCCAGCGATGCGATGCGTCGCGACAGCGCCGAACCTGCTGCGGCGGCGGCAACGGCGACGATCAGCAAGACGGTGGCAGAGCCCGCGGCGTACACGCCGAACACGAGGAGCAGCCCTGCGAAGCTGGCTGTGGCCTGGGCCTGCGCGATGACGGCCAGGAGTACGCCGAAGGTGCACGACAGCGACGCCACGGCGTAGCCGACCCCGAAGAGGACCATGCGTGCGGTGCTCGGAGGGCGGTCCGTGACTCGGGAAGGGATGCTGGGCAGTCGGAGCGAGAAAGACCGGCCTGTCAGCATCGCCGCGCCGAACAGGACGAGCACGACGCCGACGGCGAGCCCCAGCACGGGAGCGGCCTGGATCAGGCTCCGCGCTCCGGCGCTCACAGCGATGCCTGCCAGCGCGAGCGTTCCCGCGAACCCGATGGTCACCGCGACGCCGGCACGCAGCGACCGCAGGAGTCGCACCGGTGCCGGGGAGGAGGAGGCGTCCCCGAGCGCGTGGGTGATCCACGCCGGGAGCAGGGCAAAGCCGCAGGGATTGACCGGGGCGATCATCCCGGCGGCGAAAGCGAGCGCGAGAAGTCCACCCATGGCTCAGGCCCCGGCCTTCTCGAGCTCGGCGACGATCGTGCCGGCGGCGGGGTCGGTGGCGCGGAATGTCACCTTGCCGTCGGCGTCGACGATGATCAGGGTGGACAGCGCGGCGACGTCGAAGCGCTGCGACAGGACCGCGCCCTCGTCGATGGCGGCGGGGACGTGTTCGGCCTCGACGTACTCCATGAAGCCCTCAATGGTCTCCTTGGGCTCGCGCGGATCCATGTCGACGGCGAGGAACTGTGCATCAGTGCCGTTGTCCTCGGCGCTGGCGGCGGCTTCACCGAGGGACCGGACGCCGCCGACGCATTCGCCGCAGCCGACGGAGAAGAAGAACACGGCGGTGGGCTTCCCAGCGGCTGGCAGGCTGACCTGCTGGCCGTCGATACTGGTCACGGGTGCGGGCGAGCCGGCGTCCGCGGAGGACCCGTCCTCGTCGGCGCTACCACAGGCACTCAAGGCCAGAGAACCCACGATCAGGAGGCCTGCGAGCGAAAGGGTTGTGCGGCGGGTGAGGGATATCGTCATCGGTTCTGGTCGTCCTTCGGGTCTGCGGGCTGGGCGGGGTCGGTGGTCGGGCAGCAGTCGGGTCCGGTGCGGCCGTGGTGGGCTCGGCGACGGGCGACGACCAGCAGGACGAGCGCGACGAGCGCGATGCCCGCGCCGATCACCCAGGGGTTGCCGAGGAGGCCTCCGACGCCGGCGAGCACTCCCCCGGCTATGAGCAGTGGCAGTGCGCAGCAGAGGGCCATGAGCAGCACGGCTCCTGCCCCGAAGAGCAGGCCTCCGCCACCTGGCCGGTCATAGTGTTCTGATGTCATCTGTATCTCGAATCTCTCGAAGTCTTGGGTCAGCAGCAGCGGCGGCAGTCGTCGGCCGCCGAGACATCACCCTGGGACCGGTCGAGCAGGCGCGCGGCGAGTTCGGCTCCGATCCGATGCGCCTCGGCCACCGGCACCGCCTCGGCCCCGGGATGCTCGGCGAGCCACTCGGCAGCGTCGCCAACAGAGGTGAAGTAGTGCACCTGGTTGCAGAACGACGATCGGATCGAGGTGATCTGGTCCGGATTCATCAGCGAGACCACGGCAGTGGCGGGCTCGATGCTTATGGCTCCGGCGACCGGATCGACGGCGACGCGGATCATCTCGCCGCTGGCCGGGGAGACCGACTCCACGCGCGCTGGGCGGCCGAGAAGCGCCGGGAAGACCAGGGTGTCCAGCGCGCACCAGGTGTAGAGCCCTTCTCCTGACGCGGTGAACCGGTGCGGGGTGGGCCGCAGGGTGAGGCCCTGGCCGACGATCCGACCCAGGTCGTCGTACTCGGTGTCGGGCACCGCTGCCAGCCTGGTCCTGACCTGCTCGGGTGTGCGGCCCGCGGCCGTGGCGAGCTGCTCGACCGTGACGGGATCGCCGTCGGCGAGAAGCCGAAGCAGCGGGACGAGCAGGCCGGGGTCGAGACCCGTCTCCTCGGTGCGGCCGAGCCGCTCGGGAAGTTGCTTACTGAGGTCGGACATTGCGGGTTCCTCCAGTTCTGAATGCGGGCGGTGTGCTGTCGCGGGGTTCTCACGCGCAGCAGGAGAGCTTCGAGACGTCGGTGGTGAAGGCCTTGGCGGCGATCCGGATGCCCTCGGCCATGGTCAGGTACGGAGCCCAGGCGTCGGCGACCTCGGCGATGGTCTTGCCGAGCACGTGGACCCCGGCGGCGGCCAGCTCCCCCGCGTCCTTGGCGACCGCGGTCAGCCCCAGGATCTCCCCGGTGTCCGCGTCGGCGACCATCTTGATGAAGCCGCGGGTGTCGCGATTGACCAGCGCGCGGGGCACGTAGTGCAGGGGCAGGACGCGGCAGTCGCAGCGGATCCCCGCCTCGAGGACCTGCTTCTCGGTCATCCCGACCGCGCCGATGGCAGGAGAGGTGAACGTCACCCGGGGCAGCCTCGCGTAGTCCACCGGCTTTTGGGCATCTGTGAACGCGTTCTCAGCCACGAGGGTGCCGTGGTGGGCGGCGACATAGACGAACTCGGGGTGCCCGGTGACGTCCCCCGCGGCCCAGACCCGGGGGTTGGACGACTGCAGCTGGTCAGAGACGACGATCTGCCCGGCGTCGCCAGTCTTCACCTCCACCGCCTCGAGGTTGAGTCCCTCGGTGACCGGCCGTCGGCCGAGCGCGACCAGAACCTGGTCGGCGCGGAAGTCCTGCGATCCGCCGGACACGTCGGCGGTGACGACGACCTGTCCGTCCGCGTCGCGGGCGACGCGGGTCGGGACCACTCGGCGGACCACTCGGATGCCCTCGTCGGAGAAGACCTCGGCCAGGGCATTGGACACCTCCAGCTCCTCCTTCGACGCCAGCCGGGAACGGACCAGCAGGGTCACCTTCGCCCCGAGACGCGCATACAGCTGGGCCTGCTCCAGCGCCACGTAGCCGCCGCCGAGCACCAGCAGCGACTTCGGCACCGCCGTCAGCTCCATCGCCGTGGTCGAGGTCAGGTACCCGGCCTCTTCCAGGCCCTCGATCGGCGGGGCCCATGGCCGGGATCCGGTCGCGACCAGGTACTGGTCAGCCTCGATGGTCCCGACGGCCCCGTCGGGTCCGACGACCTCCAGGACCGGCGCGTCGGGGGTGCCGGCGAACGAGGCGTCGCCCTTGCGGACGTGCCATCCGTACGCCTCGGCGACATCGACGTACTTCTCGCCTCGCAGGCTCTCGACCAGGTCCTGCTTGCTCCCGATCAGCGCCGGCATGTCCACCGGTTCCGCGGCCGCGACGATGCCCGGGAACCGACCAGACGCGTCCATGGCGACGTGGCGGGCCTCGGCGGCGGCGATGAGCGCCTTCGACGGCACGCAGCCGGTGTTCACGCACGTGCCGCCGAAGGTTCCGCGCTCGATCATCACCACCGACTTGCCGAGCGTGTTCGCACGGATCGCGGCGGCGAACGCTCCGCCGCCCGATCCGATGATGGCGAGGTCGTACTTCGTAGGCATCCCTGCTCCTGTCAGTCCTTGGTCTTCTGTTCCGTCATCAACTATGCTGGACCTTCCAGTACAGGGGAAGGTCAAGTACGGCCGCGACACGATCGGAGGACGGCGTGAAGATCGGGGAGCTCGCACAGGCGGCCGGCACCACGGCCAAGACCCTGAGGTTCTACGAGGAGCAGGGGCTGCTACCGCCGCCCGGCAGGACGTCGTCGGGGTACCGTGACTACCCGCCGGACGCGATCGCACGTGTCGACTTCGTCCACCGCGGCCAGGCCGCCGGCCTCACCCTCGCCCAGATCCGCCAGATCATGGACATCCGCGACGCCGGACGTGCCCCGTGCGACCACGTGCGCGACCTGCTCGACGCGCGCCTGCACGACATCGAGCAGCAGATCTCCCAGCTGTCCGCACTGCGCGACACCATCACGGACCTCCGGGACGATGCAGCGCACCCCGAGCCGGAGACCTGCAGCGCCGATCAGGTGTGTCGCTACCTGTAGGTCCTCGTCAGACGTCGAAAGTTGTGAAAGGAAGACCGTCAGTCAGCCTCGACGGCTTCGTCGATTGAACGGGTCTCATGGACCGCCGCTGCAAGTCAGTGCCCACCCCGAACTGGGCAAATCGCCCTGTCCTCACCACTGCCGGTTCGTGCCGTGGAACTGCAGTGTCCGCATCGACGCCCACGCGCGGTGCGAGAGAATACCGTGACCGGAGCGCTTCTGGAGCGACGGTGATCGTCCTACATTGACGTATCGGGAAACGAGGCGACGCCATGGCGATGTAGCCCGATCCCCTGTTTGTGATCGCGTCGCAGGCGACCGATCGAACTAGCGTTTCCGCTGGCAGACAGGGCAGAAGAAACTCGATCGGTTCATGAACTTCTCCCGCACGATCGACGTCCCGCAGCGCATGCAAGGCTGGCCAGCAAGACCGTAGGCATTCAGGCTGCGGGCAAAATAGCCGCTGCTGCCGGCCACGTCGACATAGAGGGAGTCGAACGATGTACCGCCCTGGGCAAGAGCAGCGGCCATGACCTCCCGCGCCGCATCGACCAGCGCTGAGATCCTTGGCTTGCTCAACGACGAGGCTGCCGTCTCCCCCTGCTCCTTGGCAGCCCACAGTGCCTCGTCGGCGTAGACGTTCCCGATGCCGGACACCACCGTCTGGTCCAGCAACACGCGCTTGATCCCGGTGCTCCTGGCCTTGATCCGCGCGACCGCCGCCGGCTGGTCGAACTGCGGGTCGAAGGGATCCCTCGCGATGTGGGCGATCAGCGAGGGCAGCACCGCTCCGCCCTCGTCGTACAGCAGATGGCCGAACGTGCGCTGGTCGTCGAACCGCAGATCGTGGCCTCCGTCGGTGAAGGTGAAGCGCGCCCGCTCGTGCGCGGCGACTGCGGCATCAGGGGACGAAATGAGCATCTGCCCGCTCATCCCCAGATGCATCAGCAACGCATCTGCACCGTCCAGGATCAGCCACAGGTACTTGCCGCGGCGCGCAGTCCCCGTGATCGTCGCACCGACCATCCGTGCTGCGAGATCCGCCGGACCGCCCACATGACGTCGCGCCGCACGCGGATGCAGAACAGTCGCCGAGGCGATCGTCCGGCCACGGACATGATCGTCGATCCCCCGACGCACGACCTCGACCTCAGGCAATTCAGGCACAGGCCACACCTCGCAGACTCCGCGACCCGACTTTGTGTCGGTGCGCTACTAAATGGGCTGGACCGTTGAGCTGCTTGTCCAGAGCCCTTCGTGCCAGGTCAGACCGCAATATCGCTTGTCGACGCATGGCCGATGCCCGGCACAGACAATCGCGACCTTCGTGTGCACGGCTTCCTTCGACTCGCTCTACGTCAATGTCGAGGTAGCCGGATTCGCCATTGACATTGACATACAGGGCGTCGAAGCTCGTCCCGCCCTGCTCGAGCGCTTCGAGCATCACCTCGCGCGCGGACTCCAGCACGGCCCGCACTCGGGAGATCCGCAGCCGGGCGGCGTGAGCGAGCGGATGGACTCCAGCACGATGGAGCGCCTCGTCGGCGTAGATGTTGCCGATGCCGCTGAGCACGCGCTGGTCGAGCAGCACCGATTTGATCGCTGAGCGCTTCGTCTTGACCACCCGCGCGATCGCATCGAGATCAGTGCTCTCCTCCAGCGGATCTGGGGCGATGTGCGCCATCTGTGCGGGCACCGGCAGGCGGCTCCTCCATCGGCCTGGCACGGTGAGCTCATCGATGCCGAGGTGGCCGAAGATCCGCTGGTCGACGAACCGGAGCGCGAACTCTCGGCCATCAGGTGAGAAGCAGGTGAAGTCTGCACGCGTGTGCCGGTGGACCGGGTCGCCGGGCTCGTGGATGCGGAACTGTCCGCTCATACCCAGATGGACCGACAGTGCACGCTCCGGCATCTCTCCGGTTCCGGCCAGCGGCACCCACAGGAACTTTCCGCGGCGGGCGGGCACGCCGAAACCGGCACCGGTGATGCCGGTGGCGAACGCCTCGGCGGCGGCGGGACTGATGGCGCGCTGGGAGGTGGTGCCGAGGATCCGCGGATCGTACAGACGCACTGCGTCGACGCAGGCGCCGGGCAGCCAGTCGGCCAGGCCGCGGCGGACAGACTCGACTTCGGGAAGCTCAGGCACGGAGCTCGCTCAGGCGGCCGCTGTTCTGCGGCCGCTGTTCTGCGGCCGCTGCAGTGCAGGGGCATCTCGACGATGAGCCCGACAGGCGACGTGAAGAGCAGGAAGGATCCCCGAACCAGCCGCTTGGGCGCACTGTCACCGAGCATGAAAGCGACGACGAATCCGACGCTCGCGATGACGAGGCCGAGTCTGCTCGGGATGAGGAGCATCGTCGACCTCACAAAGTCGTGTGCGGTTGGCATGAGGAGATCGCCAGTGACCGGAAGAACGGAACTCATACGCGGATTGTACTCCGGCTTCACCAGCGCCGATCGATCCGGGATACGGGGAACTCAGTGCCGGCTGTAGTCCGGGTGGGCGGCGCGGATCGCGGTGACGGCGGCCTCGGCGGCGACTGCCTCTGCGGCCTTCTTCGAGGTGCCCTCGCCGGCGCCCCATTCCGTTCCGCCGAGCAGGGCGAGGGCAGTGAAAACGCGTGCGTGGTCCGGCCCGCGGCCGGTGACCTCGTAGACAACGGCGCCGAGGTCGAGGTCGGCGGCGGCTTCCTGCAGGGTCGTCTTGAAGTCCATGCCAGCACCGAGGCGGACGGCGTCGATGAGCATGTCGTCGATGAGCCGGTGGACGAGTGCGAAGGCCTCTGCACGGCCCCGGCTGATGAAGCAGGCGCCGATGAGGGATTCGACGGTGTCGGCGAGGATCGAGTCCTTCCTCCGCCCGCCGGTCATCTCCTCGCCCTTGCCCAGCAGCACGAACTCGCCGATCTTCAGACGCCGGGCGATCTGCGCCAGCGCGCGGGTGTTGACGACGGCGGCGCGCATCTTCGCCAGCCGGCCCTCGGGCAGCTCGGGGTTATCAAGGAACAGCGACTCAGTGGCGACGAGCTGCAGGACAGCGTCGCCGAGGAACTCCAGGCGCTCATTGGTGGGGATGCCGCCGTTCTCGAACGCGTAGCTGCGGTGTGTGAGGGCAAGACGAAGCGTCTCGGGGTCGATATCGACCCCGAGACGCTCGTTGAGTGTGTTCAGATCAGGTGCTGATTCCACTGTCTGATGCGATTCCGGTGCAGAACCGAATCAGATGTCGGCGACCTTGCGTCCCTTGTATTCAAGGAACAGCGGGGTGCCGGCGGAGTCCTCAACCACCTTGGCCTGGTGCGGGCGCGAGTACACAACGCGACCGTTCTCCACAGTCTTGACCAGGGTCGGAACCTTGGCCTTCCACTGCGAACGACGGTGGCGGGTATTGCTGCGCGACATCTTTCGCTTGGGAACAGCCACGTCTAGCTCTCTTTCTCTTCTAACAGTCGTTTCAGTTCTGACCAGCGTGGGTCATCTTCCGGTGTCTCTTCGACGATGTCCTCGCCGACGGTGTACCGGAACTCGTCCGCATCCTCCCCATCCTTGAGAGGACGGAACGGCAAAGCCATGACGAGTGCGTCTCGGATCGCCGGTTCGAGGTCGATCCGATCGCGATCAACCGGATATGTCTCCTCGTCGCCTTCTTCGACCTCGTACGCGAAGAGCTCGGACAGCTCCACGTTCAGCGGAACCTCCAAGTCCTCCAGCGTGCGGGCATCCTGTCCCTGGGCTGTGGCCGCAACGGTGCCGGAGACGAAGATCCCCTCCACCACGGAGTCGAGCTGCAGGTCCAGGTGAAGCGGCGAACCGGTTGGCACTCCGATCATCTCGATCCGCAGATCCGCCGGAGCCGGGACGTCACGTTCCAGCCGTGTCCATTCGCCAGGCCTGTCTGCCAGGCCGAGCGAGCGAAGGTCGACGATGAGGTTAGAATTGCTGCTCATGTGTCTTCACCTCCGGTTTGGACGCTGTCCGTGAAGTCGGCACGCAACGGATCACACGCAAGGAAACAGTCTAATGGCTTCGCCCAGTGATTGCCACTTGAGGTGACGTGCACCTCACCGACCGCGTGCGGGCGGCAGACAGGGACAGCAGGCAGGGGCAGCTGACAACCGGCGGTCAGTCGGCCCGGCGCTTGGCGTCCATCGCTTCGAGCACCGCGTCGGGCACGAGCTCTGAGACGTCTCCGCCGAGGGCGTGGACTTCGCGGATGAGCGAGGAGGAGACGTGCTCAAAACGCGGGTCGCCGGGCACGAAGATCGTCTCCAGTTCGGTCAGGTGCCGGTTCATCAGGGCCATCGGCAGCTCATAGGCGAAATCCGTGCCTGAGCGCAGCCCCTTGACGACTGCGGCGGCGCCGATCTGCGCGCAGTAGTCGACGAGCAGCCCGCCGGGCACGTCGTCGATGACGATGTTGGTGGCCTCGGCGGTGCGCGGATCGGCAGCCAGGGCAGCCTCGATGAGCTCGATGCGCTGAGCGACCGGATAATGGCCGGTCTTGGCCGGGTTGTGCACCACAGCGATGACAACCTCGTCGAACAGTGCGGCGGCCCTGGCGGCGATGTCGATGTGTCCGACGGTGACCGGGTCATAGGAGCCGGGGCAGACGACCTTCATACGCATCCGTTCCATCAGGGACTGGTGACGCTCTCAGACTAGCGCAGGACCGCCTCGGCGGCGGCCGGGGCATGTAACGATGTCTTAACGCTGACGGAAATGCCGTAGACGCGCAGACGCGGCTCGATACTGTTGTTTAACAGTGACCTGGGCCATACCGGCTCGGTCGACACTTCTTGCCTGGTCGTCGCCTGCTGTACGCACGAAACGGAGTATCTATGCGCAACCACAGAATCACCCGCCCCCTGGCAGCCCTTGCCGCCATCGCCTCGCTCGGACTCGTCGCCGCCTGCGGCGGAGGCGGTTCAGATGCGGGCAGCACGCTGGAGAAGGCCCAGGAGGACAAGAAGATCACCGTCGGCTTCGCCGGTGAGGCCCCCTACAGCTTCGAAGCCGACGGCGAGCTGACCGGTGCCACTGTCGCCCTGCACCGTGAGATCTTCGAAGAGCTCGGCATCGAGGAGGTCGACGGTGTGCTCACCGAGTTCGGCGGCCTCATCCCGGGCCTCAACGCCGACCGCTTCGACGTCGTCTCCGCGGGCATGTCGATCCTGCCCGACCGCTGCGAGCAGGCGTCGTTCTCCAATCCGGAATTCATGTACACAACCGCGCTCATGGTTGAAGAGGGAAATCCACACAACCTCAAGACGCTCGACGATGTTGCAGCCAACGGCGATGTCACGCTCGCCACGATGACCGGTGCGATCGAATCGGACTACGCCGCCGATCTCGGCATTGAAGGTTCGACTGAGGTGGGCACTCCGCAGGACGGGATGGACATGGTGACCTCCGGCAGGGCGGATGTCTTCGCACTCACCGGCATCTCGCTCAACTGGATGGCGGACAACAACCCGGATGCCGGTGTCGAGGTGACCGAGTCGTTCGTGCAGGAGATCGACGGCGTGCCGCAGATCGGTGCCGGCGGCACCGTCTTCCGCACCGACGACGAAGAGCTGCTCAAGGCCTACAACGAGAAGCTCGACGAGATCGTCGAAGACGAGCAGCGCTACCTCGACATCGTCGGCGAGTTCGGCTTCACCGCCGAGGAGCGCCCTGACGGGTCCATCACCACTGAGCAGCTGTGCTCGGGTGATCTGCCCAGCTGATCACGTCGACTGTCGCCGGCGGGCGGCCCCCGTCTCGGGCGCGGGCCGCCAGCCGGTGACCGCACGTCTTCTGCACCTCCGTCCCGAAATCCAGGCACGCACATGACAGACACGCGCTCATGACAGACAACCTCACGACGCTCTTCAGCTATGCACCCCAACTATGGGACGGTCTGAAGATCACCTTCCTCCTCACCGCCGGCGGCGCAGCCGGTGCGCTGCTCATCGCCCTGGTGCTCGGCCTTGCGATGGCCAGCCCGTACCGCTGGCTCGGCATCCCGGCGCGCATCGTCGTCGAGTTCTTCCGCGGCACGTCCCTGCTCGTGCAGCTGTTCTGGCTCTTCTACGTGCTGCCGCTGCTGGGGGCGAATCTCGATCCGCTCAGCTGCGGCATCTTCGCCCTGGCACTGAACTACGGGGCGTATTCGGCAGAGGTGGTGCGCTCGTCGATCGCACACGTCGACCGCGGCCAGTGGGAGGCGGCGACGGCGCTGAGCCTGTCGCCGGTGCGGATGATGCGGCGCATCATCTTCCCGCAGGCCTGGCTGCTCATGATCCCGTCGCTGGCGACGCTGCTCATCCAGCTGCTCAAGGGCACCGCAGTCGTCTCCTTCATCACCCTCCAGGACCTCACCGACCGCATCGACCAGCTGCGGCAGGCCACCGGCGACACCTTCTTCGCCTACACCGTCGGCCTGCTGCTGTACTTCGTGCTCGCCTGGCTGCTGCAGGTCGGCATGGATGCCCTCGAGCACCGGGCGGCGGTCGCACTCGGCCGGCGTGAGAAGTCCGGACGGCTGCGCAGCGTGCTCTCCCGGCGGCACCGACCGAAGAAGGAGGTGCTGGGCTGATGTGGGATTGGTCGCGCGCATTCGATGCGCTGCCGCTGCTGCTCAAAGGCTTCGGCAACACCCTCATCGCCACCGTCGGCGGTACGCTCATCGCGGTTGTGCTCGGACTCGTCATCGCGATTCTGCTGCGCGTCCTCCCCCGGTGGATCAACTGGCTGCTCAAGCTCGCCGTCGCCTTCGTGCGCAACACGCCGCTGGTGGTGCAGCTGCTGTTCATCTACTTCCTCTTCGCCAAGCATCCGGTGCTCGCCGGTATCCCGTCGCTGACACTCGGGCTCATCATCATCGGCGTGCACTATTCGACGTACATGTCCGAAAGCTACCGGGCTGGGATCGACTCGGTGCCGAAGGGCCAGTGGGAGGCGATCAGCGCGCTGTCGCTGCCGCCGGCCCGTGCGTTCCGCTCGATCGTCCTCCCCCAGGCGCTGCGGGCGACCGTCCCCTCGCTGGGCAACTACGCGGTGGCGATGTTCAAGGACACCCCGTTCCTGTTCGCCATCGGGGTCGTCGAGCTGGTGACCTCTGCCCAGCAGTACGGCGGCCGTCATTTCGCCTACACCGAGGCGTTCACGCTCGCCGGCCTCATCTTCCTGGCCGCCAGCTATCCGACCTCCCTGCTCATCCGACGATTGGAGAAGTCCCTTGCCCGGTACTGACGAGACCCCACAGTCCCGCGCGGACGGCGCTGCAGCTGCCCAGCCGGCTATCGAGTTCATCGATGTCGAGAAGCGCTTCGGCGACAACGTCGTCCTTCAGGACCTCAACTTCTCCGTCGCCCCAGGCGAGCGCGTCACGCTCATCGGGCCCAGCGGTTCGGGCAAGACGACGATCCTCCGGCTCATCATGACCCTGGAGAGCCTGACCGATGGATACATCTGTGTCCACGGCAGGCCGCTGACCCATGAGAAGCGCGGCGACAGGCGGGTGGCGCTGCCGAAGAAGCAGGTCCGCAGCAACACGAAGCGCATCGGCATGGTGTTCCAGCACTTCAACCTGTTTCCCAATATGACGGTCGCCGAGAACATCATCGAGGCCCCGATCCATGTGCTCGGCATGTCGAGAGCCGATGCGCTGGAGAAGGCGCGGGCGCTGCTCAAGCGGGTCGGCCTGGCCGACAAGGAGAATGAGCATCCCACGAAGCTCTCGGGCGGGCAGCAGCAGCGCGTGGCGATCGCCCGTGCGCTGGCGATGGATCCCGAGGTGCTGCTGCTGGACGAGGTGACCTCAGCACTCGACCCGGAGCTGGTCGACGATGTGCTCGGGGCGCTGCGCGAGATCGCCGAGACCACCGACATCACGATGCTCATCGTCACCCACGAGATGCAGTTCGCCCGCGACGTCTCTCAGCGGGTGATGATGTTCTCCGACGGCCAGATCATCGAAGACGGCCCACCGGACGAGATCTTCACCCGCCCGCAGCATGAGCGCACCGCGAAGTTCCTCTCCGCGGTGCTGGAGCACTGACCCCAGGCCTCAGCCCCGCACGTTCGTCACTCCCGCAGCTGCAGGAACCACAATGCGGTCTCGCCGACCTTCTTGTGCCGGAACACCTCCAGCCGCTCCGGCAGCCTCGGCTCCGGTGACCGGCTGGAGCGTTCGAACACGATGAGCGCTGCCGGGTCGCGCAGCAGCGGCGCGCACGCGTCCAGGATCGCGGTCACCTCCGCCTCGGGCATGGGATACGGCGGGTCGGCGAAGATGAGGTCGATGCTGCCTTCCGGCAGCCGTCCCGCGCCCGCGGCGGCCGGCGCCTGGATGATCTCGACCTCGCCTGTCACGCGCAGGGAGCGGGCGTTGGCGGTGATGACGCGGCACACGGAGGCGGCGCGTTCGATGAAGGTGACGTGTGCTGCGCCGCGGGAGAGAGCTTCGAAGCCGAGCCCGCCGGAGCCTGCGCAGACGTCGAGGACGTGGGCGCCGGTGAGCATGTCGAGGGTGGTGAGTGAGGAGAACAGAGATTCGCGCACCCGGTCAGACGTCGGGCGGGTGCCCTCGCCGGGCGGGGAACACCCGGCGGCACTGAGTCGGAGCTCATCGCAGACTTCGCCTCGACTCACGACGCCGGGGTCGTCTGGGAGACGGGCGGGGAGGAGCCGCTCATGAAGCAGCTGCGCGACGGCCGGCTCGATGTTGTGATCGGCGGTCTCACCGACAAGTCGCTTTGGACGACGCACGCGGCGCTTACGACCGCGTACGTGGAGGCGACCGGAAACGACGGCACCACGGAGCAGCATGTGCTAGCTGTGCCTATGGGTGAGAACGCCTTCATGGTTGCACTCGAGCGCCACGCGCTCGTGCACGCCGAAGCGCACCGATGACAGCTCGGTTCGGCCACACGGAACTGCCCGACAAGCAGGCGCAGGCACTGAAGAAGGCGACCCGTCTCGAACGTGTCTCGTTGGGTGTCATCGCGGTGACGGTCGTCCTCGTCCTGCTCGTCGCCGGCAGCTCGCAGGCGATGAAGGCCGCATGGATCGAGGATTCGCTGTCCCTGTTGCCGCCGATCGCGTTCCTGCTCGCAGCACGACTCATCCGGAGGCCCCCGACCGCGGCGAAGCCGTACGGTTATCACCGCGCGATCGGCATCGCCCATCTGGTGTCCGGGTGCGCGCTCCTGCTCATGGGTCTCTACCTGATCATCGATTCCGGCCTTGGGTTGTTCGAAGCAGAGCATCCGCCGATCGGGGTGCTCGTCCTGTTCGACACGCCCATCTGGCAGGGGTGGCTCATGATCGCCGTCATGATCGTCACCGGTGCTCCGACCGTGATCCTCGGCCGCATGAAGCTCAAACTGGCTCCTCTGCTGCACGACAAGGTCCTCTACGCGGATGCCCAAATGAACAAGGCCGATTGGATGACGTCGCTTGCGACCATCGTCGGAATCCTCGGCATCGGCGTGGGGCTGTGGTGGGCGGATTCGGTCGCAGCCATCGTCGTCGCGATCGACATCGTACGCGACGGGTGGAAGAACCTCCGTGATGCGGCGCGTGATCTCATGGACTCGCGGGCCACCCAGTAAGACGGGACGAGCCCCGACCCTCTCACCGACCGCGTGATGGACTGTCTGAGCTCCGCCTGGTGGGTGGCGGAGGCGGAATGCCGCATCCGCGACCAAGGCCACGTTCTGCACATCGAGGCGTTCGTCGTCCCGGTCGACGGCAGGGCACCCTCGCTCGAGGAGGCCGCACAGCTGCGCGAACGGTGCGTCGAACTCGACTGGCGGGCCCAGGACTTCGTCCTGTCAGTCGCCGAAAAGCTGCCTGAGGAACTCCTCCCCCCCCCCAGCTGCAGGACCGCGGGCCCCGCGGCCCGCGTGCGCGCCTCCTCACCACCGTCAGCAAGGAAGAGTCATGACTCCCGCCGACGAGGCTACAGCCACCCGGGGATTACGCCCGCACGTTCCAGCACCGAGCCCGCGGGCCCGCGAGCCGCGCTCTGCTCGGCCTTCTCCTCGCAGTGGGAAGCGCCCCGGTTGCGAACCGGGACGACGAATCCCAGGCGGACCCCGACATCGGCTGCCCCGGGGGCGACACGTTCGCGCGCGCAGCCGATCTCGCGCTCAGTGAGCCCCGGGGTGTGCTGACCGACGAGGGCATCCAGCTCACGTTGTTCCCCTCTGCCTGATGCACTACGGGCCAGGCGAGTACATCCGCGGCCACTGGGAATGGAGCCCGCAGCTTCTCGCCAGCCGCGCGAAGATCGAAAAGGTGGTTGAGAGTGCCCTGTGCGATCGTGTCTCAATGCCGACAGATCTGCCGACGGACGGGGCCAGCACTTCCGCGCTGCTGTTCGAGATGACAGCGAACGCGGCGTTTCCCACGCTCACGACGTGACTTTCGCGCAATGCTGAGCCGTCGCCGCTACACGAGTGCCGCATCCACCGCTCGATCTACACGCTGCGCGAGGCCGACCCCTCCAGCTGGGCGATCCCCGCCTGCGGGGACGGGGAAGGCCGCTCTCCTGGGGATCCAGTCCGACGAGTACGGAGGCGGCCGCCCCGACCTGGTCCACGCGGAGGTCTTCGCCGGCACGGTGCGAGCAATGGGACTGGACGACCGACCGCAGGCGCACCCAGACCGCGTGCCGGCCGCCACCCTCCTGCTCTTCGACGTCATGAACCTCTTCGGGCTACACCGCAGGCTTTGTGGGACGATCGTCGGCCACCTCGCCGCCTTTGAGATGACCTCATCGATCCCCGGCCGACACTATTCGCAGGCGTTCGCCCGCACCGGTAACAGCTCCCACGTCACCTGGTACTTCGACGAGCACGTCAGCCGGGCACAATGGGAAGGTCGATGCGGTTCTTACGGCGATCCCGCACTTCGTCGGTTCCTGCGTCGTCATCGCGGACGATGACGTCCGTTTTTCGGCGGAGACGCTCCTTCATCTCAGCGACCTTCTCCAGGAGGTGGGCCTCGTGCGTCCGCAGAACCACCCCGTCATCGACCCTTCGGCACCTTCTCCGTGCCACGTCCGCTGGGACACCGCCCGGGCCCTCGTGAACCGGGCGTGGGCGTCCGACTACCCGGGGCACCCTGGGAGTGCGGTCGGAGTACCTGGGCGCTGGCTACGACCCGGGAGTGCCCATTGCGAATCTTGAGCTCATGCGCACAGCCCAAACCCGAGGCGGTGTCCTCGCCGCCGCCGACGACCTCTTCGTCGCCAGGCTCCCGCCCACGTCCCGCGCGTTCCGCGGGCAGCGCGTCCGGCAGACATACGACAGCTTCGCGCAGCCGGCGCGGCTGGCCGCGGACCTGTTGATCCTCCCAGTCCTGCCCCTCTCGGTTCGTTGGCGCGCCGTCGGACTCCTTGCGACGGCTGCGGCGATCCTTTGTGCCGAGAGGCGGCGTTGGCGTGATCACGACGCACCGTGGTCCCGCCGGACCCCGCACTCTGGGCGCTCTCTGGCTCGCTGAGCGGGGCGTGTGCCCATAGGTCGTGGTGGGCGCCCGAATGCGGGGCGAGGTGCCCTACCGCGGAACGCGGCTGCACACGGCCGCGAACTCACCGTGGTCCTTTCGCCGACGAGAGGCGGTGCTCGCCGCTTCGCCCCTTTCCACGGCATCCGCACCTTCCATCCGCTCGCGCACATACGATGAAGAGACCCGATGACCATCAGCCCCACGCTCGTGAACACCACTATCACGCCGTGCCCGGGCGGTCCGCTGCTGGTTCGCGGGGAGTTCGTACTCGCAGGCGAAGAGGACGGCCAATGGAAGCGGCCGCGGCCCAATGTCGTCGCCCTGTGCCGGTGCGGAGCCTCCGGTATCCCTCCGCTGTGCGACGGCTCCCGCAACCTCATCGGCTCCCACGCCCCGGGGGCAGCGTCGAAGGTTCTCCCCGCGCGACTGCCGGACAACACAGACCAAACCCCACGACCCGCTGTCGGATGATCCCTCGACACGCCCCGTCTCCACACGTACGATGAAAGCCAGGCCCGGTGAGAGCCGGGCGCAGCCCACCCCAGGGAGGCACTGTGCGCGTCGCAATTGTCGGAGCGACAGGAAATACCGGTACTGCCGTACTGGAGGCGCTGGCGGCGACCCCAGAGGTGACAGAGGTGGTCGGGATCGCGCGCCGCATGCCGGACACCACGGTCCCCCCGTACGACGGATGTGACTGGCGTTCCATCGACGTCGCAGCAGCCAGTCCGGAGGGTGAAGCGATCGCGCGACTGGCCGACGCGTTCGAGGGGGCCGATGCGGTCATCCATCTTGCCTGGCTCATTCAGCCCAACACGGAACGCGAGCTGCTGCGCCGCGTGAACGTCGACGGCACACGTCGGGTGACGGAGGCGGTCGCCCGTGCCGGCGTCCCGCACCTCGTCGTCGCGTCCTCCGTCGGGGCCTACTCCCCGGACGACACGGACGATGAGGCGACCCGCCGTGACGAGTCGTGGCCGACGGATGGGATCGCTACGTCGCACTACAGCGTGGACAAGTCCGCTCAGGAGAAGGTGCTGGCCGATTTCGACGCACATCACCCCTCCATCACCGTGACCCGTCTGCGCCCGGCACTGATCTTCGGAGGCCGCGCCGCCTCAGAGATCCAGCGGTACTTCCTGGGCTCCTGGATACCGCTGCAACTCCTGCGCTACGGGCGCCCGCCGTTCCTCCCCGTGCCCCGCGGCCTGCGCGGCGTCCAAGCGGTCCACGCCGACGACATCGGCCGCGCATATGCGGCGGCAGTTCTCGCACGCGCACCGGGAGCGTTCAACATCTGCGCCGACGACACGATGGGGCTCAAGGACCTCGCAGACATCATCGACCACGGTCGGTTCGTCGAACTACCCTCAGCGGCCCTGCGCACAGGGCTGGGCATCGGCCATCGCACCGGGCTGGTCGCGGCCGACACAGGGTGGATTGACATGGCGGTGGGCGTCCCGCTCATGGATGCGTCCCGGGCGAAGGCGGAACTGGGATGGGAACCGCGCGTCTCCGCAGCTGACGCGCTGCGGGACCTGCTGAACGGGTTCATCGCGGGCACCGGCACCGATTCGGTGCCTCTGCGACCGCGCCGGGCCTCCGGCACCGCACCCCGCACCTCAGCGGTGCCTCCCGCTGACAGGGAGCTGCTGGGGATCTACCTGGACGATCACCTCACGGGAGCGACCGCCGGCGCGCAGCGCGTGCAGCGGATGGCAGACGACTTCGTCGATACACCGTACTTCGCTCCGCTGTCGGAGCTGGCGATGGAGATCGACCGCGAACGTGCGCGGCTCGCAGCTCTGATCCCGGCGCTCGGCCTGACCCGCAAACCACTGCGTCAGGCGGTGTCCTGGGCGGGAGAGCACGTCGGGAGACTTAAGGGCAATGGAGCGATCCTGAGCCGCTCACCCCTCACCCCGCTGCTGGAGACGGAGCTGATGCGCAGCGCGGTCATCGGGAAACTGGGTCTGTGGCAGACGCTCGCCGCCAACGCCGAGGCGTGGGGCCTGGCAGCTGCCGAGTTCGACGAACTCGTAGCGCGCGCCCACGCCCAGCTGGAGACTCTCGACGCCGTCCACGCGTATCTGCGCACTCGCGCGCTGCGCCACGACGGCGACGCTTTCGACCATCGCAGCGCCCACAGCCCAGTGGGCGCGCAGGGAACCTAGGAAGGGGGCATCATGGACGACGTGAACGACCGCCGTCGGGCGGCCGTGTCCCGCAACGCGGAGGACACAGACCCCCGCAGTACGGAAGCGCAGAAGGCCGACGCGCAGACCGCGGAGGCTAAGAACACCGCAGATAAGCACCTGGTGAGTGATGACGAGGTCGCGGACGAATGGGGCAAGGAATCCTTCCCCGGCAGCGACCCGCCGGCGAACTACTGAGAAGACGGCGAACAGGTGCGAGCAGTCACCCGGCAGAACACCGGGAAGGTGCCCGCCGGCACAGTTTCCGGGTTCTAGGGCGTGTGTCCTTTATTCACCATTTGAGGGCTGTCTCGGTGGAGACGTGACTACACAGCATCGACACCGAGTCTTTACGGTGAGCAGTGGGCGCGAATCGGACCGCTGTTGCCCTCGCAATGCTGGCAAGAGAGCCCGGCCGTTTGAGAACAGCCGTCGGATCGGCGAAGGATCGGATCGTCGAAGGGATCGTCTACCGGCACCGTGCAGGAATTGCCTGGCGTAACCTGCCGCGTGAGCATTTCGGGCCCTGGCAGACGGTGTGGAAGCGTCACCGCCGCTACGCCGCTGACGGCACGTGGGCTCGTGTGCTGGCCCGGGTGCTCTGTGATGCCGATGCTGCTGGTGACATTGATTGAGTTTCTCTGCAGCAGATTCTGGCTGACATTCGAGTCCCACGGGCCGACGGTGGTCGTCCTCACATGCCCGGCCGCTGTTCTGGCTGATCGGTCCTATGGGCCTAAAGCCGATCGCGAATACTTGTGTTCGGGTGGCATCCGGGCCGTAATCCCGGAGAAGAAGGATCAGATCGCGGTTCGGGAAAAGCGCGGCAGCAATGGTGGAGGGCCACCGGCCTTTGATGCCGGCGCCTATCGGAACCGTGACGTGGTGGGACGTTCATCTGCTTGCCTCAAGCGATGGCGAAGGTTGGCAGCGAGGTCTGACAAGCCCGCGATCGTATATCGAGCCGCTGTCGTGGTCAGCGCGATCCGTCGGCTTCGCCGGTGAGGCCCCTGGAGGCCGACGGCGACGTCACGCTCGCCACGATGGCCGGTGCGATCGAATCGGACGACGCCGCAGATCTTGACATTGAAGGCTCGACTGAAGTGGGCACTCCCTAGGACGGTATTAAGATGGTGACCTCCGGCAGAGCCGATGTCTTCGCACTCGCCGGCATCTGGCTCAACTGGATGGCCGACAACAACCCGGATGCCGGTGTCGAGGTGACCGAGTCGTTCGTGCAGGGACCAGATCATCGAAGACGGCCCACCGGACGAGATCTTCACCCGCCCGCAGCATGAGCGCACCGCGAAGTTCCTCTCCGCGGTGCTGGAGCACTGACCCCAGGCCTCAGCCCCGCACGTTCGTCACTCCCGCAGCTGCAGGAACCACAATGCGGTCTCGCCGACCTTCTTGTGCCGGAACACCTCCAGCCGCTCCGGCAGCCTCGGCTCCGGTGACCGGCTGGAGCGTTCGAACACGATGAGCGCTGCCGGGTCGCGCAGCAGCGGCGCGCACGCGTCCAGGATCGCGGTCACCTCCGCCTCGGGCATGGGATACGGCGGGTCGGCGAAGATGAGGTCGATGCTGCCTTCCGGCAGCCGTCCCGCGCCCGCGGCGGCCGGCGCCTGGATGATCTCGACCTCGCCTGTCACGCGCAGGGAGCGGGCGTTGGCGGTGATGACGCGGCACACGGAGGCGGCGCGTTCGATGAAGGTGACGTGTGCTGCGCCGCGGGAGAGAGCTTCGAAGCCGAGCCCGCCGGAGCCTGCGCAGACGTCGAGGACGTGGGCGCCGGTGAGCATGTCGAGGGTGGTGAGTGAGGAGAACAGAGATTCGCGCACCCGGTCAGACGTCGGGCGGGTGCCCTCGCCGGGCGGGGTGTTGAGGCGGTGGCCTTTGCAGCGGCCAGCGATGATGCGCATGCTCAGTCCGCCGTGCTGCCGAAGCTGCGTTCGGGGCCGATGATCGTGTCGATGAAGTCGCGCAGGTGCGGGTAGGCCTCGAACAGCGGGTCAGCGTCGACGACGTCTGCTGCTGCCGTCCGGGCGTCTTCGATGACGCGTGCGTCGCGGGCGACCGACAGGTGGTTCAGTGAAGTGCGGCCCCACTGGGTGCGACCGAGGACATCGCCTTCGCGGCGCTTCTCCATATCGAACTCCGCCAAAGCGAAGCCGTCGAGGGTCTCGGCGACGGTCCGCAGTCGTTCCATCGCCTCGCTGCCGGACGGCTGGTGGGTGAGCAGAAAACAGGTCGAGGGCTGCCCGTCGCGGCCGATGCGTCCGCGCAGCTGGTGCAGCTGAGCGACGCCGAAGTTCTCGGCATCGAAGATCACCATGATGCGGGCGCGGGGGACGTCGATGCCGACTTCGATGACGGTGGTGGCGATGAGCACATCGAGCTTGCCTGCGGCGAAGGCGCGCATGACCTTCTCTTTGTCCTCCATGCTCATCCGGCCATGCACTACCGCCATGTCGAGATGGGCGACGGCTGGGTGGGCCTGGAGGCGGCGCTGGAGCTCCTCGACGCCGATCGGTGCGATCAGCGGGTCGCCCTGGCCGGGGTCGAAGTCGATCTTCGAAGCGACGATGAACGTCTGCTGCCCGGCCGCAGCCGCCTCGGCGACGATCGTGAGCACCCGGTCGAGCCATGTGGGGTGCTCGCTGAGAGAGAACGCGTGGGTGGCGATGGACTTGGGCCCGTGCGGCAGCTCGTCGAGCACCGAGGTCTCCAGGTCCCCGAAGACGGTCAGCGCCATGGTGCGCGGAATCGGGGTGGCGGTCATGACGAGGGCGTGCGGGGCGTAGTCGGAGGATTTGCGGCGCAGCGCCTCCCGCTGGGCGACGCCGAAGCGGTGCTGTTCGTCGATGACGACGAGACCGAGGGCGTTGAAGAGCGTCGTCTCGGAGACGAGTGCGTGGGTGCCGACGATGATGTCGATCTGCCCGGCGACCAATGCCAACAGCAGCTCCTTGCGCTCCTTCGTCGACAGCGAGCCGGTCAGCAGCGCCACCCGCACCCGGGTGTGCTCGTGTGAGAGCCGTCCGTGGGAGAACAGCGAGGGATCCTCGGCCTGGGGGCCGAGCATCGCCATGAGCGAGCGGTAGTGCTGGGCGGCCAGCACTTCGGTGGGGGCGAGCATCGCAGCCTGGCAGCCGGAGTCGACCGCCTGGAGCATCGCGCGCAGGGCGACGAGCGTCTTGCCGGAGCCGACGTCGCCGTGCAGCAGGCGGTTCATCGGGTGCGCCCGGGCCAGGTCGGCGGCGATCTGCGCACCTGCCCGCTGCTGGGCGCCGGTGAGCGGGAAGGCCAGATGCTCATCGAAGTAGGCAAGCGCCCCGTCGTCCCGGCCGGTAAGCTCACGGGAGACCTCCCGGTTCCACAGGCTCTTCTGCGCCAGCAGGTGGGCCTGCAGGGCGAAGGCCTCTTCGAACTTCCAGCGCTTCTGCGCGGCTTCGACCTGCTCCATCGTGTCGGGCCGGTGCATGTGCGCATAGGCGCTGCGCAGGTCCGGCAGCTGCCGGTCGCTGAGCACCTGGATGGGCAGCGGGTCGGCGAAGACCTCGTCGGGTGCGGTGTCGAGGATCGTGCGGATGGCGGCGGCGATGCGGTGGGTGGCGATCCGGCTGCTGGCCCGGTAGATCGGGATCGGGTGGCTGCGGGTCTCGAAGGTCAGCTCGTCGCCGGCGATCTGGTTGAGCCATACGGGGTTCTTGATCTGGAAGTGGGCTGCTGAGCCGTACTTGGGGTTCTGTTTGGCGACTTTGCCGCTGATCGCGATCTCAGATCCGGGCAGCATCTTGTCGGCGATCCAGTGCTGGTTGAAGAACGGCACTTCGACGGTGAAGGACCCATCGGAGACCCGGGCGGTGGTGATGCTGCCGCGGCGCTGGCGCATCTGCCGGGTGGTGACGGATTCGACGCGGGCCATGAAGGCGACGTCGGCGCCTTCCTCCATGACCATGGCCAGGTTGCTCAGGGTGCCGGCCTGCAGGTAGCGGCGCGGGAAGTATCGCAGTGCGTCGTCGACGGTGGTGATGCCGACGGAGCGCAGGTCGGCGCACAGGCGCTCATCGTCGAGCAGGGTGGAGACGTCGATCGGTTCGCGGGACATGTCCGGTGCCTATTCGACGCCGAGCACCGCACACCCCTCGGGGTGCTCGGAGCGGACGATGTCGACGGTGACGAGCGGGTGGCGGGTCTCGACGTGGCGCAGCAGCGCATCGACAGCACTGGCCGGCAGCTGTGCGCCGGTGACGATCGTCATGACCTCGCCGCCGGCGCCGAGGAGCCGGTCGGCGCAGGCGATGACGGCGGCGGCCGGGTTCTGCTCAACGCTGCGGATCCGCCCGTCGATGATGGTGAGCAGGTCGCTGCGGTCGTAGATGAGCGGGCCGGCTGAGCTGCGCTCGGCGCGCACCACTGCCCCGACCCGGGTGGCGGAGGCTGATTCGGCCATGTCCTCAAACGCTTCCGCGGCTGGGGCTGTGCTGTCGTAGACGGCCAGTGCCGAGAGCACCGCGGCAGCTGAGCGGGAGCGCACGATCGAGACCGGCTGGCGGGCCCCGCCAGCCGCGCTGCCGAGACTGCCGGCGGTCTCGCTGCCGTGGCCGTAGCGGCGGCGCAGCTCGCCGAGCAGGTGCGCGGAGTCGGGGACGACGATGACAGGTGCGCCGGCATCGGCGATGAGCTCATCGATCTGCTCGGCGACTGCTGGACCGTCGGCGTTGACGGCGTGGGCGTCCTGCAGCGCGCAGGCGAACAGCATCCCGACCCCTGAGCCTGCGGCGATGACGGTAGTGGTCAGGCTTCGGCCGCCGGTGACGGAGAGGTCTTCGACGCGCAGCCGTTCGATCCCGAGGTCGGCACACGCGCGCAGGGTCTCCAGGGCCGCGTCCTCGCTCGGCACGTGCACGTGGATCATCGGCCAGGACACGACGATCGAGTCGCCGCCGCCGGCGGTGAGGGTCTTCTTCACCCGCCGGGTGCGGTCGCGGCGCTCGGCGACGTAGAAGACGAGTTCGAAGCCCTGCTCGCCGGTGTGCAGCAGCGCCGGGGCGCTCGGCCCGCGGCACTCCTCAGCAGTGTTCGCCTCAGTCCCGGCGCCCGTTCCCGAGGCGGTGGATCCGCCGGTGGTGGCGGTCAGGTGGGCTGCGTGCAGGGCGGGGTGGTCGGCGGGGTCCTCACCGGTGATGGTGAGGTAGAGCAGGTCGAAGAGCTCGACGATGCCCGAGGAGCCGGCATCGACGACGTTGGCTTCGCTCAGCGCCGGCAGCTGTCCGGTGGTCTCCAGCAGCGCCTGCTGGGAGGATTCGCGCACGGCGGCGATGAGCCCGATGAGGTCGGCACCGGCATCGGCCTGGCTGCGGGCTTCGGCGGCCATCGCCTCGAGCACGGTGAGCATGGTGCCGTCGACGGGGGTGGCGACGGCGGTGCGGGCACGGGCGGCGGCGAGTTCGAGTGCGCCGGCGAAGGTGGGGCCGTCGAGGTCGGTGACCCCGTCGAGAGCATCGGCGACCCCGCGCAGGGCCACAGACAGGATGAGCCCGGAGTTGCCGCGGGCTCCGCGCAGCGCGCCGGTGGCCATCGCGCCGATGACGTCGCTGAGGGTGACGGCTCCGCGCAGGTTCTCGACGGCGCGGTAGGCCGAGCGGACGGTGTGGTAGAGGTTCGAGCCGGTGTCGCCGTCGGCGACGGGGAAGACGTTGATGGCGTTGATGTCGTTGCGTTCGCGGCGCAGCCGTTCGACGGTCCGCCGGGCCCATCGGGCGGCCAGCCGGCCGTTGATGTTCAGCGCGTCGCGCTCGTCCACTCTCTCCCCTCCCCGATCATGGTGCCCGGATGTCAGCGTTCAGCCGAAGTGCCGGAAGGATCCTCCGGTCACCGGCTGCCCTGCCATCGTCACGCCGCCGCCGTCGTTGGCTGCGCGGCATGTTCCGATGCGCATCCAGCCTACCGGAACCTGGCCGGCGGGCACGGCGGCAAGGAACCCGTGGTCCTCGCCTCCGTGGAGCACCCAGTCCCGCGGGCTGGCACCGGTCCCGAGGTGGTCGGCGGCTGCCTGCAGCGGTGCAGCGAGTGCGTCGAGAGCGCTGGGGTCGAGGTCGGCGGTGATGCCGGAGGCGGCTGCGATCCGGCCGAGGTCGCCTGCCAATCCGTCGGAGACGTCGATCATCGCGTGTGCTCGCCCGGCGATCCGGGCGGCAGCGGCATAGTCCGGGCGCGGGCTGCGCTGGACGTCGATGGGTTCGCGCAGCGCCGGGTCAGAGGTGTCGGCCAAGTCCGGGTCGGCCAGCAGCAGGTCGAGGCCGGCGGCGGCCCTGCCGACGGTGCCGGCGAGCACGATCGCATCGCCGGGCTGGGCACCGCTGCGCAGCACCGGCGGGTGGGCGGTCAGCGTGCCGAGGGCAGTGACGGAGATGATGACGACCGGCCCGCCGGACAGGTCCCCGCCGAGTACCTGCGCTCCCCCGCGGGCGGTCTCCTCAGCGAACCCGGTCATGAGCTCACGCGCGAACGACAGCGGCGTGTCCGCTGGTGCCCCGATCGTCAGCAGCATGCCGTGCGGGGCAGCACCCATCGCGTGGACGTCGGCGAGGTTCTGGGCGGCGGCTTTGATGCCGAGCCGGTGGGGGTCCGTCCAGGCCGGCAGAAAGTCCTCCCCTTCGACGAGCATGTCGGTCGTCGAGACGAGGGCTCCGTTCAGCGTCGAGACCGCGGCGTCGTCTCCGGGCCCGACCCGCACCTCGGGTCCGGCGGCAGGGAGGGCGGCGAGCAGCGCGGAGAGCACGCCGTCCTCACCGACGTCGCCGAGTACGGCACCAGGTGGGACCGGAGGTGTGCCAGGGGCAGGTGATGTCATGGGGTCAGTATGCCAAGCCGGACGGACACCGACTAACCTGGAGGGCATGAACCGCCTCCCCTCTGCCGCTGCCGCCTGCGCCGTCATCGGCCTGGGTCTCAGCGGCTGCGCTGCCGCCGTGTCCGTCGAACCCGCTGCCGACGCCCACAATCCGGAGTGCGCGGCGGTCATGCTGCGGATGCCCGATGAGATCGATGGTCATGCCTCGCGCACGACGACCTCGCAGGGCACCGATGCGTGGGGCGACCCGTCGGTGGCGGTGCTGCGGTGCGGCGTGGAACCGCCGGGCCCCTCGACTGACCGGTGTGTCAGCGTCAACGGCGTCGACTGGATTTCGACTGAGGAGACCGGCGCATCGTGGCGGTTCGTCTCCTATGGCCGTGAGCCCGCCGTCGAGGTGCTCGTCGCCTCGGACAGGATCGCCGGCGCCACGGTGCTCTCGGAGATCTCCCCGTCGGTGTCGACGATCGAGCAGACGCGGTCCTGTGTGGCAGCTGAGGATCTCGATGAGGACGGTCTGCCCGTCGAGACTCCCGGCCCCGACGAGCAGCCGGCTGACGAGGAGACGGCTGACGAGCGGCCGGCTGACGAGGAGACGGGAGCGCCGTGATGCGGCTCAGCTCGTCGACTGGTTGGCCGCCTGGCGGGCGTGATCGCTCATCGCGATGCTGATGAGCTCGGTGATCAGCTCGCTGTACTGCAGCCCGGAGGCCGCCCACATCTGTGGGTAGGCCGAGCTCGGGGTGAAGCCGGGCAGGGTGTTGAGCTCGTTGATGAGCACCTCACCATCAGCGGTGACGAAGGTGTCGACGCGGGCCAGGCCGGTGCATTCGAAGGCCTTGAAGGTGCGGGCGGCAAGGTCCTGGATCTTCGCGGTGGTGTCGGCATCGACATCGGCTGGGCAGATGAGCTCGACGGAGTCGAGATCGAGGTACTTGGCCTCGAAGTCGTAGAACTCGTGGTCGCCGCCGACGACGATCTCCGAGGGCACCGAGGTCCGCGCCCGGCGGTCGTAGACGGAGCCGAGGACGGAGCATTCGATCTCCCGTCCGTCGACGAGCGGTTCGACGATGACCTTGTTGTCGTGTTCGAACGCAGCTCTCAGCGCGGCGTCGAGTTCGGAGGCGTCGTCGATCTTCGACACGCCGATCGAGGAGCCGGCACGGCAGGGCTTGACAAAGGCGGGGAAGCCGAGCTGCTCGACCCGTTCGGTCATGACCTCCGGGGCGTGTTCGTACTTCACCTCGGTGACGAGGACGAACGGGCAGGACGGGATCCCGGAATTGGCCATGACGGCCTTCATAAAGTGCTTGTCCATGCTCACCGCCGAGGCGAGCACACCGGCGCCGACGAACGGGGTGTTCGACAGCTCGAAGATCCCCTGGATCGTGCCGTCTTCGCCGTAGCGGCCGTGCAGCACCGGGAAGTACACGTCGACGACGTCGAGCTCGCTCAGCGTGCCGTCGGCTCCTCGGTGCAGCAGCGGTTCGCGGTGCTCGGAGATCGAGGGGATGACCGAGGTGCCGTCGTCGGTCACCTCGGGCATCGCCTCGGGATCGAAGGTGAACTTCTCCCAGTCCTCGACGATCCGCCACGTGCCCTGCCGCGTGATGCCGATCGGGATGACCCGGTAGGCATTCCGGTCGATCGCGGCGAGCACATTGGCTGCCGAGACGCACGACACGGCGTGTTCTGAGGAGCGGCCGCCGAACAGGACGGCGACAACGGGCCGGGTGTCGCCGGCGGTTGAGGGCGAGGAGACTGGTGTCATGGGATCAGCTGTTTCTGGCGGGGTTGGTCACTTGACTTCGAAGGTGGTCTCGATCCAACCGCGGCCGATCGACTTGAAGAACATGTTGAAGCCGACGAAGGCCGGGCTGGACGAAGCGTCGAGTTCGAGCGGTTCGGACAGGGCGTGGACGATGAAGAAGTAGCGGTGCGGTCCGTGGCCCTCCGGCGGGGCGGCGCCGACGAAGCGCGGCTCACCGGCATCGTTGCGCATCATGACCGCGCCGTCGGGCAGCAGGCCGGCATCCGGATCACCGGCGTTGGCCGGCAGCTCGGTGACGTCGGCCGGCAGGTCGGTGAGCACCCAGTGCCAGAATCCGGAGCCGGTCGGGGCATCGGGGTCGAAGCAGGTGACGGCGAAGGCCTTCGTCTCGGCCGGGAAGCCGGACCAGGACAGCTGCGGGGAGATGTCCCTGCCGCCGTCGATGCCCATCGCGCCGGAGCGCTGGGCGGCGTCGAGTTCGGCTCCTTCGGTGATGTCGGTGCTGGTGACCTCGAAGCGCGGGACCTCATTGAGCTTGGCGAAGGGTGAGTTCTGGTGCTCGATCATGTTTCCTCCTGAGCCGGTGGCAGTGACGGGTGGCGGCTGAGGTCTCTCAGCTGCCGGCCGGGCTCTGGCCCGGGGTCTGGTCGTACTTCATCGGGCTTTCGGTCTTGCGCTTTCGAGACAACAGCAAACCGCCCAGTTCGTCAACATGCAGCCGGCCGGTGAGCACGGCGGTCACCCCCTGGGTGATCGGCAGTTCGACGCCGTGGAAGCGGCCGAGTTCGAGCACCGCGGCAGCGCTCTTGACGCCTTCGGCGGTCTGAGCGGTGCGGGTGGTGGCCTCCTCCAGGCTCAGCCCCTCGCCGAGCAGCCGGCCGAAGGACCGGTTGCGCGACAGCGGTGAGGCGCAGGTGGCGACCAGGTCGCCGAGGCCTGCGAGACCGGCCAGGGTGTGGGCGTCTGCGCCCATCGCCAGTGCCAGCCGGGTGGTCTCGGCCAGGCCGCGGGTGATGATCGAGGCCTTCGAGTTGTCCCCCATCCCCTGTCCGTCGGTGATGCCGACGGCCAGGGCGATGACGTTCTTGATGGCCCCGCCGAGTTCGACGCCGACGACGTCGTCGTTGGTGTAGGGGCGGAAGTAGGCGTTGGCGGTGAGTTCGGCGATGCGGTCGGCGACAGCCTCATCGGCACAGGCGATGACGGTGGCAGTCGGCTGCCCGACGGCGATCTCGCGGGCCAGGTTGGGCCCGGAGACGACGGCGATGCGCTCCGGGCCGGCACCGGTGACCTCGGCGATGACCTCGCTCATCCGCTTGCCGGTGGAGACTTCGATGCCCTTCATGAGGCTGACGAGCACGGTGTCCTCGCGCAGCAGCGGCGCCCAGGCCATGAGGTTCTCGCGCAGGGACTGCGCGGGCACCGCCAGCACCACCACCTCGGCGGCGGCGAGCACGTCGGCGATGTCGGCACTGGCGCGGATCGTATCAGGCAGCTCGATGCCGGGCAGGTAGCGGCTGTTGGAGTGGGAGGTGTTGATCTCGTCTGCCGCTTCCGTGCGGCGGGCCCACAGCAGCACCTCGTGGCCGGCGTCGGCGATCACCTTGGCGAATGTCGTACCCCAGGATCCAGCTCCGAGTACGGCGATCGTCATGCGGTGTCTCCTTCTGTTCGCCCGGCGACCGGCCGGTAGTCGGCGCGGAAGCGCTCGGGCATCCCTTCCCCGCGCAGCACCGCGAGTTCGGCTGCGATGTGGCTGGTGACGCGGTTGGTCAGGGTACGGATGTTGGCAGTGGTCAGCCCATCGAGGTCGCTGTAGTCGATCGCCGGGCCGAAGGCGACGCGCAGCGTATCCCGCGGACGCGGCTTGGGGATCTTCGCTCCGGCCGGCATCGACCTGTCCAGGCCCCAGTGGGCAACCGGGATGAGCGGGGCTCCTGTCGACAGGGCCAGGCGCGCGGCACCTGACTTCGAGGCCTGCGGCCACAGGTCGGGGTCCTTCGTCAGGGTCCCCTGCGGGTAGATGACGATCGCCTGCCCGCCTTCGAGTGCGGCCCTGGCGTAGACAAGGCTGCCGCCAGCGTGCACGGAGTCGCGCAGCACTGGAATCTGCCCGATCGCTTTGAGTCCGGCGCCGAGCACGCCGGTGAACAGCGGGGACTTGGCCAGGTAGTGCGGCAGCCGCCCGCGGTGCCACAGGACCAGCCCGATGAGGACCGGGTCGAGGTAGCTGGCGTGGTAGGCGACGAAGATCGCCGGCTGGCCCGAGGGCGGGATGTGTTCGTCGCCGAGCACCTGGCAGCGGCCGAAGAGGCGGAAGATCACCCCTGCGGCCGGGGCGACGAAACCGGCGGTGAACTTCTGCTTCTTCAGGCTCTTCTCATCGAAGTCGACGTGGTACTTCGGCGGGGTCCCGGTGACGTCGACGGTGCCGTCGTGGGCGGCGTGCAGGGCTTCGGCCGGCGTATCATCAGGGTGAGCGCGGCTGTCGTTGTGCGTCATGCCATCTGGACCTTCGCACCGAGGGCTGCGAGCTTGTCGAGGAAGTCCTCGTAACCGCGGTTGATGATGCCGATGCCGGAAACCCGGGAGGTGCCCTCAGCTGCGAGAGCGGCGATGAGGTGGGAGAAGCCGCCGCGCAGGTCGGGAACCTCGATGTCGGCGCCGCGCAGCTTCGTGGGTCCGGAGATGACGGCCGAGTGCTTGAAGTTCTTGCGCCCGAACCGGCACGGGGTGCCGCCGAGGCATTCGCGGTAGAGCTGGATCGTCCCGCCCATCCGGTTGATCGCGTCGGTGAAGCCGAAGCGGTTCTCGTACACGGTCTCATGAATGATCGACAGTCCTGTCGCCTGCGTCAGGGCGACGACGAGCGGCTGCTGCCAGTCGGTCATGAAGCCCGGGTGCACGTCGGTCTCCAGCGGCAGGGAGGACAGATCGCCTCCCGGGTGGGAGAACCGGATGCCGGTCTCGGTGACCTCGAAGGTGCCGCCGATCTGGCGGAAGACGTTGAGGAAAGTGATCATGTCCGGCTGGTGGGCGCCTTCGACGAACACCTCGCCGCCGGTAGCCAAGGCCGCAGACGCCCACGAGGCGGCCTCGATGCGGTCAGGCAGCGCCCGGTGGGTGTAGCCGGTGAGCTCGTCGACGCCGAGGATGCGGAAGCAGCGGTCGGTGTCGACGGAGATGATCGCGCCCATCTTCTGCAGAATCGCGACCAGGTCCATGATCTCGGGTTCGATCGCGGCGTTCTTCAACTCGGTGACGCCTTCTGCTGTGACGGCGGTGAGCAGCACCTGCTCGGTCGCTCCGACCGAGGGGTAGGGCAGCTCGACTTGGGTGCCCTGCAGCCGCTGGCGGGCTTCGAGCTGGATGCCGCCGGGGGTCTTGTCGACAGTCGCCCCGAACTGGCGCAGCACGTCGAGGTGGAAGTCGATCGGCCGGTCGCCGATGCGGCAGCCGCCGAGGTCGGGGATGAAGGCCTTTCCGAGGCGGTGCAGAAGCGGGCCGCAGAAGAGGATCGGGATGCGCGAGGCGCCGGCGTGGGCGTCGATGTCGACGATGGAGCCCTGTTCGACGTTCGAGGGATCCATGACGAGCTGTCCGTCGGGAGTGTCGCCGTCGGGCTGAGATTCGACGCGCACGCCGTGGACTTCGAGCAGGCCGGTGACGACCTCGACGTCGCGGATGCGCGGGACCCCCCGCAGCACAGACGGGCTGGATCCCAGCAGGGATGCGACCATCGCCTTCGACACGAGGTTCTTCGCACCTCGGACGTGAACGGTGCCGCTCAGCGGTGTGCCGCCATCAACCTCGAGCATTGTCCTCCTTCGCCGTCTTCCGACTGTGCGCACGCAGGGTTCGGCGCAGTTGCCGGCGCCGAGGCGGTGGCTCGGCGGCATGGCGTGCGTGAACCAGCCTAGCGAATCCTCTGCCTGTCAGCCTGTCACCACACTGCCAGAAAGGAAGTACGCGCTCAGGGTCAGTGCGCTGCCTCAGACCTTCGCCGGCAGCGTCTGCGGCTTGAAGCCCGGGCGCGAGGACTCATAGGACTCGATGTCATCGGCGCGTGCGAGGGTGAGGCTGATGTCGTCGAGGCCTTCGAGGATCCGCCAGCGGGTGTAGTCGTCGATCTCGAAGGGCACGGTGAGCGAATCGCAGGTCACGGTGCGGCTTTCGAGGTCGACGGTGATCTCGGTGCCGGGCTGGTTGTCGAGGATCTTCCAGATGAGCTCGATATCGGACTGCTCCAGCTTGGCGGCCACGAGGCCCTCCTTGCCGGCGTTGCCGCGGAAGATGTCGCCGAAGCGGCTGGAGAGCACGGCTTTGAAGCCGTAGTCTTTGAGCGCCCAGACAGCGTGTTCTCGTGAGGAGCCGGTGCCGAAATCGGGGCCGGCGACGAGCACGGAGCCGCCTGCGTAGGCTTCCTGGCTCAGCACGAAGTCGGGGTCCTTGCGCCAGCGGGCGAAGAGTGCATCGTCGAAACCGGTGCGGGTGATGCGCTTGAGGTAGACGGCCGGGATGATCTGGTCGGTGTCGACATTCGATCGGCGCAGCGGCACGCCGGTGCCGGTGTGTATGGTGAACTTCTCCATGGTTCCTCCCTCAGGCGCTGACCGCGGTGCGGTCGTCGGCGGTCAGGTCGGCAGGTGACGACAGGGTGCCGCGCACCGCGGTCGCCGCGGCGACGAGCGGGCTGACGAGGTGGGTGCGCCCGCCCTTGCCCTGCCGGCCTTCGAAGTTGCGGTTCGAGGTCGAGGCGCAGCGCTCTCCCTCGGTGAGCTGGTCGGGGTTCATGCCCAGGCACATCGAGCAGCCGGCGAAGCGCCATTCGGCGCCGAAGTCGGTGAACACCTCATCGAGCCCCTCTGCTTCGGCCTGCAGGCGGACCTTCGCCGAGCCGGGCACGACCATGAACTTCACGTCCGGGTGCTTCGTTCGGCCCCGGATGACATCGGCAGCCGCGCGCAGGTCCTCGACCCGGCCGTTGGTGCATGAGCCGAGGAAGACGGTGTCGATGGCGATGTCGCGCAGCGGCGTGCCCGGGGTCAGGCCCATATAGGCCAATGCGCTTTCGGCGGCTGCACGGTCGTTCTCGTCGACGATCTGGGCGGGATCCGGGACGCTGGCACTCAGCGGCAGACCCTGCCCGGGGTTGGTTCCCCACGTGACATACGGTTCGATGTCTGCGGCCTGGAGCACCACCTCGGCGTCGAAGACTGCATCGTCATCGGTGCGCAGGGTCTTCCAGTACTCCACAGCGGCATCCCAGTCTGCGCCCTCAGGTGCGTGCGGGCGGCCGTGGATGTAGTCGAAGGTCACCTCGTCCGGGGCGATCATTCCGGCGCGGGCGCCGGCTTCGATTGACATGTTGCAGATCGTCATACGGGCTTCCATCGACAGCCTGCGGATCGCCTCGCCGCGATATTCGAGGACGTAGCCCTGTCCCCCGCCGGTGCCGATCTTGGCGATGATCGCCAGGATGATGTCCTTGGCAGTCGATCCTTCGGGCAGCTCGCCGTCGATGGTGATCGACATCGTCTTGAACGGCTTGAGGCTCAGCGTCTGGGTGGCGAGCACGTGCTCAACCTCGGAGGTGCCGATGCCGAAGGCGAGCGCGCCGAAAGCGCCGTGGGTTGAGGTGTGGGAGTCGCCGCACACGACCGTCATGCCCGGCTGGGTGAGTCCGAGCTGCGGGCCGACGACGTGGACGATGCCCTGGTCGGCGTCGCCGAGGGAGTGCAGCCGGATGCCGAACTCCTCGGCGTTGGCCCGCAGGGTCTCGATCTGCTTGCGGGAGGTCGGATCGGCGATCGGCTTGAAGATGTCGAGTGTCGGGGTGTTGTGGTCCTCGGTGGCGATCGTCAGGTCCGGGCGGCGCACCGGCCGGCCGGCGAGGCGGAGCCCTTCGAATGCCTGGGGGCTCGTCACCTCGTGCACGAGGTGAAGATCGATATAGAGCAGGTCGGGAGCGCCGTCGTCGCCGCGTACGACGACATGATCGGCCCAAACTTTCTCGGCCAGTGTCTTGCCCACTGGATCCTCCTATATGCGGTTCGCGCCTGAGACAGGTCACGGGTGCGGGTTGGCCACCGACGTTAATGCTCCATTCTGCATGGTGAACTTGCATCTCGATTTTTGAGATTGCAGAATGTTGAACATGAGCACTCAAACTGGCAGCGGCGTGGGGGTCATCGACAAGGCCGACCTCGTCCTTTCTGCACTTGAAGCCGGTCCTGCTTCCCTTGCCGAGCTCGTCACGCTCACCGGCCTCGCCCGCCCGACAGCACACCGTCTGGCCGTGGCCCTGGAGTATCACCGCTTCGTCGGCCGCGATCTGCAGGGCCGGTTCGTGCTGGGCCCCCGCCTGGCGGAGCTGTCCTCGGCTGCCGGGGAGGACCGGCTGCTGGCAGCCGCCGGGCCGGTCCTCAACCAGCTGCGCGACCGAACCGGTGAGAGTTCTCAACTGTTCCGTCGCCAAGGTGATCTGCGCCTATGTGTGGCCGCAGCCGAGCGCCCGGTGGGCCTGCGCGACTCCGTGCCGGTCGGAGCCACTCTGAGCATGCGTGCCGGGTCGGCCGCGCAGGTGCTGCTCGCCTGGGAGGAGCCTGACCGCCTGCACTCGGGACTGCGCGGCGCCCGCTTCACCGCCACGATGCTCTCCGGTGTGCGTCGGCGCGGCTGGGCGCAGTCGATCGCCGAACGCGAGCGCGGAGTCGCCTCCGTCTCCGCCCCAGTGCGCGGTCCGAGCAACCGGGTGGTGGCCGCTGTGTCGATCTCCGGGCCGGTCGAACGGCTGACCCGCCAGCCCGGCCGGCTGCACGCACAGTCGATCCTCGAAGCTGCCAAGGCCCTGACCGAGGCGC
>NZ_JALXKS010000021.1 GCF_025144725.1 Brevibacterium sp. p3-SID960
AGTTCCGTATCCGGAAGAGGAGGTCACTTCTTGGGCGAGCCGGCAGCTGCCTTGAGCTTCGATCCGGCCGAGAGCTTCACCGAGTAGCCAGCGGGGATCTGGATCTCTTCGCCGCTGCGCGGGTTGCGGCCCTTGCGAGCTGCACGCTCGGTGCGCTCAACGGACAGCCAGCCCGGGATGGTCAGCTTGTCGCCGTTCTTGACGACCTCGCTGAACGACTCGAACACACCGTCGAGGACGTCCGACACCTGCTTCTGGGTCAGATCGGTCTTCTCGGCAACCTCGGAAACGAGTTCACTGCGGTTCTTAGCCATAAGGTTGTCCTCCTTCAGGACATAGGTCGGTTGATTCACCGATACCGAACTTACCAGAGATTACCAGCTCGACTTGGTAACTCCGGGCAGTTCTCCGCGATGTGCCATCTCACGGAAGCGCACACGGGACAGTCCGAACTTGCGGAGGTAGCCGCGCGGACGACCGTCGACCTGGTCGCGATTGCGCAGGCGGATCGGCGAGGCATCGCGCGGGAGCTTCTGCAGACCCAGGCGGGCCTCCTCGCGCTGCTCGTCGGTGGAATCAGGGTGGACAAGCTGGCGCTTGAGCTCTGCGCGGCGCTCGGCGTAGCGCTCGACGATCTCAGCGCGCTGCTTGTTGCGTGCGATCTTGGACTTCTTAGCCATTGTGTGCGCTCAGCGCTCCTCTCGGAAATCTACGTGCTTGCGGACGACGGGATCGTACTTCTTCAGCACGATGCGGTCCGGGTTGTTGCGGCGGTTCTTGCGGGTGACGTAGGTGTAGCCCGTGCCGGCAGTGGACTTGAGCTTGATGATCGGACGGATGTCCTTGGTCTTTGCTGCCATCAGAGCTTCACTCCCTTAGCAATGAGTTCGGTCACCACAGCGTCGATGCCGCGTGCGTCGATGACCTTCATGCCCTTGGCGGACACATTGAGGGTCACGGTCTTGCGCAGCGAGGGCACGTAGTAGCGCTTCTTCTGAATGTTCGGGTTGAACCGGCGCTTGGTGCGGCGGTTCGAGTGGGACACATTGTGTCCGAAACCGGGAACTGCTCCGGTCACCTGGCAGGTTGCTGCCATTTCTCTCCTCCAGTTCACTTGAGCGGCGGAATCCGCTGCGCCGTGCGGGCGCGGGGGCGGGTTCGCCGAAGACATCAACACATCGTCGTCACCGGTGCTGCATTCCAGATGCACCGCCTGCGCAGTCAGACCGGTGCACACCCGTGGAACGCACTGCGGTGGCGTGAATGAAACCCCGGTGAAGGGTTTGTGTACGCCGCTTGAGCGGCGTGATGTCTCACCAGCGCTGAAGCCGTTGAGGCCTGTGAGAGAGGGCCGAAGCTATCGTGCAGCGCTCAATGAGCACGATCATCAGGACAGCGGTGCTGTCTGACGAGTCAACAAGAGAACATCTTACTGATGCGCGCGCGTCGCAGGCAAATTCAGTTGAACTCGATAGTAGCCTCTGCCAATGTATATGGACATGGACAGTGTTCGCATGTGCGAGGATGCTGCATCCGGTGCACGCAGGCGTGATTCGAAGGGCCGGCGATGACCGGGCCGGCCATCCCGCCACGCCCCGAAGGCTCACCCCAGAGCCCGCCTCCGTCGCCCGCTCCCGAGGCGCCGCGCACCGACCCTGCTGAACCCACCCCCCAGTCGGCGCGCCCGCGCATCCGCCCGGCGCAGAGCGAGAAGTGGGATCGCGAACCCGAGCCGAGCTCGCCTGTCAGCGGGCCAGCCGTTGCTCCCGCCTCCGGCGCGGCGACCAGCACCCCTGGGCCGGGGGCCGGTGCGCACGCCGGTTTGCCGCAGGGCTACTGGTCCAGCCCGGCCGGGCAGCTGTACTACCGGGCCGCTGACGGCCAGGACTACTACCAGGCCTCGGATGGGAAGTTCTATCCGGTGGCCGCGCTGCTGGCCCAGCAGCCGGCAGGCACTGCGGCAGGGGCGGCCGCAGCCGCACACACGCCGCCGCCGGCCAAGACCGGGCCCGCCGAGGCAGCAGCCGGCCTCCCTGCGCCTGGGGCCTCAGCTGCCGATGACCGTTCGACCTATTACGAGTACATCGCCGCCCATACCGGCGAGCAGCGCATCGCGCAGGACGGCTCCCCGGCAGGACCGCCCGATCCTGCCGGTTCGCGCAATCCCGCCGGCCCACCGGGACCGCATCGTCGCCGGCGCACCGGCATGACCGTCGTCGCGGCGATCGCTGCGACCGTGCTCGTCGCCGTCGCCGTGTTCCTCGGACTGCCGCTGCTCGGCCCGAATGAGGACCTCAAACCGTCCGATGAGCCCAGTGCCGAAGACACCGACGGCACCGGCGGCACCGGCGGCGGTGAGACGTCGGTTCCGGCTGCCGAGCAGCTCAAGGAGTTGGCGCGGAATGACCACGCGGCCGTCGCCTCGAAACTCGACGGGCACTGGGTGGTGCAGCTGAGCGCCAAGCAGGTGGGCCTGACGACCGAGCAGCAGACGTGGACCGATGAGGCGATCCTGGAGGAGTTCGAGACGCTGCGCGCCCAGCATCCGGAGGCGCTGCTGCTCAACAGCTCGCAGTGGTCGAGCTTCCGGCTCGAGGACTACTGGATCACCGTGCTCAACGAGCCCTATGACGACCCGGAAGCCGCACTGGCCAAATGCCGAGAGCTCGGCATCGACCGCGACAACTGCTTCGCCAAGAAGATCTCCTCCACCGAAGGCCCCGAGGGCACGACGAAGCTGAACCCCTGAGCCTCCCTGTCCCCCGGGCACCCTGAGCCTCCCTGTCCCCCGGGGTTGACCGGCAGGCGCCTGCACACGGCAGCGGGCTCGCCCCGGAAAGGGAACGAGCCCGCTGTGTCAGTGCAGAGTCACCGCACTCACATGAGCATGAGAGCCGGGTCCTCGAGCGCACGGCCGACGTCGGCAAGGAACTTCGAGATGACCTCGCCGTCGACGAGCCGGTGATCCGCTGAGACCGCCAGCGTTGTGATATCGCGGGCGACGATCTCATCGTCGACGACCCATGGGCGCTTGCGGACCTGGCCGAAGGCCAGGATCGCCGCCTCTCCCGGGTTGATGATCGGGGTGCCGGCGTCGACGCCGAACACGCCGACGTTGGTGATGGTGATCGTGCCGCCGGCCTGATCGGCCGGTGCCGTCTTGCCGGCCCGCGCGGTTGCGGTCAGCTCGCCGAGTTCGAGGGCCAGGTCGCGCAGTCCCATCGCGTGAGCGCCCTTGATGTTGGGCACGATGAGTCCGCGCGGGGTGGCCGCGGCGATACCGAGGTTGACGTAGTGCTTGACGACGATGTCATCACCGTCGAAGCACGAGTTGATCCGCGGGTTGCGCAGCGCAGCCCAGCACACGGCCTTGGCGACGATGAGCAGCGGGGAGACGCGCACGTCTTCACCGAGCTGCTTCTTCGTCTTTAGCCGCTTGACCAGCTCCATCATCGCGGTGACGTCGACGTCGAGGAACTCGGTGACGTGCGGTGCGGAGAAGGCCGAGTCGACCATCGCCTGGGCCATGAACTTCGTGACGCCCTTGAACGGGATCCGCTCCTCGGTTCCGGTCGCCGCCTGCTGGCCGGCAGCCGGCGCCGAGGAGGTCGCCGGCTGGGCAGCCGAGCCGCCGGATTCGATGTGGCTCAGCAGGTCCTCGCGGGTGACTTCTCCGCGCGCACCTGTCGGGGTGACGTCGAGCAGGTCGACGCCCTTGGTCTTGGCCAGCTTGCGCACCGGCGGCTTGGCGAGCACCTTCGGGCGCTCTGCACCAGTGCCGCCGGGCTGCTCCTGCGGTGCGGCGTCGGCCGGCTGTCCCGGCTCTTCCTGCACCTCGGGCACCTCGCGGGCCGGCGCCTCGGTCTGGGCGGCCTTGGCCGCCTGAGCCTTGCGCGGGCGGCGCTTCGACGAGTCGGCGCGCACACCGTAGCCCACCAGGTTCGGCCCGGCGCTGCCATCGGCGGAGTCACCGGAGGATTTCTCAGCCTGGCCGCTCTCGGCCCGCTCGCCGGCTGCACCGGCGTCGGATCCGCCGGCGGCACCGGAGCCGTCACCGTCGAACTCGATGATCGGGGTGCCGACCTCGACGGTCTGGCCTTCCTCGACGAGGAGAGCGGAGATGGTCCCGGCCTGTGGGCTGGGCAGTTCGACAAGCGACTTGGCGGTCTCGATCTCCACGAGGATCTGGTTGACGGTGACAGCGTCGCCGACTGCCACCTTCCACGAGACGATATCGGCTTCGGTCAGGCCTTCGCCGACGTCGGGGAGGTTGAAGAGGTTCGACATGCAGGTCCTTAGTAGGCGAGGGCGCGATCGACACCGTCGAGGATGCGATCGAGGTCAGGCAGGTAGTGGTGCTCGAGCTTCGAACCCGGGTACGGGGTGTGGAATCCGCCGACCCGCAGCACAGGCGCTTCGAGGTGGAAGAAGCAGCGTTCGGTGATCCGGGCTGCGATCTCCGATCCCAGGCCCAGGAACACGGGGGCCTCGTGCGCGATGACGAGCCGGCCGGTCTTCTTCACCGAGGCTTCGATGGTGTCGAAGTCGATCGGGTTGAGCGAGCGCAGGTCGATGAGCTCGATGCTCGTGCCCTCCTCGGCCGCGGCGGCAACCGCGTCGGCGGCCGGCGGCATGAGCGGGCCGTAGGAGACGAGCGTGACGTCGGCGCCCTCGGTGACCACCTGGGCGGAGTGCACGTCGAGACCGCGGTTGTCCATGTCGACGTCCCCGCGCATCCAGTAGCGGCGCTTGGGTTCGAAGTACATGACCGGGTCCGGGCTCTTGATGGCCTCCTGGATCATCCAGTACGCATCATGTGGCGTCGACGGCGAGATGATCCGCAGGCCGGCATGGTGAGCGAAGACGGCCTCAGGGCTTTCGGAGTGGTGCTCCGGTGAGCCGATGCCGCCGCCGTAGGGCACGCGGATGACGACCGGGACGTTCTCCTGACCCAGGGTCCGGTTGTGCAGCTTCGCCAGCTGGGTGACGATCTGGTCGTATGCCGGGAAGATGAAGGCATCGAACTGGATCTCGACGACCGGGCGGTAGCCGCGCACGGCCATGCCGATCGAGGTGCCGACGATGCCGGACTCGGCCAGCGGCGAGTCGATGACCCGATGCTCGCCGAAGTCCTTCTGCAGTCCCTCGGTGACGCGGAAGACGCCGCCGAGCTTTCCGATGTCCTCACCGATGAGGACGACCTTCGGGTCGTCCTCCATCGCCTTGCGCAGGCCCGCGGTGATCGCTTTGGACAGCGCCAGAGTCGTCATTTACCGCGCTCCTTCAGCTGTCTCAGCGAACGAGTCGAGGTAGTCGAGGTAGGCTGCCTTCTCCTCTTCGATGAGCGGGTGCGGGTCGTCGAAGACGTTGTCGAAGATCTCCGAGACGTCCGGCTCGACCATCGACACGCAGGCCTGACGGATGCGGGCGGCCAGCGCGTCGGCTTCCTCGTCGACAGAGGTGAAGAAGTCCTCCCCGGTATCGGTCTCGTTCTCCAGGTAGATGCGCAGGCGCTTGATCGGATCCTTGGCCTTCCACTCCTCGGTGACCGCGTCGTCGCGGTACTTCGTCGGGTCGTCAGCCGTGGTGTGAGCGCCCATCCGGTAGGTGTAGGCCTCGATGAGCATCGGGCCGTGGCCGGCGCGCACGCTGTCGAGCGAGGCACGCGAGACGGCGTACATCGCGATCGGGTCGTTGCCGTCGACGCGCACGCCGGGCACACCGAAGCCCTGACCGCGAGTGTAGAGCGGAGCCGAGGTCTGCACGTTGGTCGGCTCCGAGATCGCCCACTGGTTGTTCTGGCAGAAGAAGAGCACCGGTGCGTTGAAAGCGCCGGCGAAAGTCAACGCCTCGGACACATCGCCCTGGCTGGTCGCACCGTCACCGAAGCAGGCGATGGACACGGCATCGCGCTCCAGGTCGCCGGTGCCCACGTCGCCGTCCATCTGGATGCCCATGGCGTAGCCGGTGGCGTGCAGGGTCTGAGAGCCGATGACGATCGTGTAGGAGTGGAAGCGCAGCGCTTGCGGATCCCAGCCGGAGTGGTTCTGGCCGCGGAACATGCCCAGCAGGGTCTCCGGCGGCACGCCACGGCACCATGCGAGGCCGTGCTCGCGGTAGGTCGGGAAGACGAAGTCCTGCGGGCGGCTGGCCCGGCCCATGCCGATCTGCGCGGCCTCCTGGCCGAGCAGCGGGGCCCACAGGCCGAGCTGTCCCTGGCGCTGCAGGGCATTGCCCTCAGCGTCGACGCGGCGCACGAGCACCATGTCCTTGTAGAAACCGCGCAGGTCCTCGTCGGTGAGCTCTGCGGCGAAAGCGTCGTATTCTCCCGAGCTGACACGCTCGCCTTCGGGAGTCAGCATCTGAATCATTCGCGGGCCCGACCCAATATCAGGGCTGGCGCCCTGCGCAATATTCGATGTCATGGCGTTCTCCTAACGTCGTGGCCGCTGACCGAGTTCGTCGGTGAAGCGGTCCGAACCAGTGGGGTCGGCGCGGTTGTGCACCCAGCCCCGGCAGTGAGACATTTCACAATGTGGTCACACACTAACGGATTCGTCTGGTGTGCGCCAAGCTGACGGATTGTCTCGAATGGGTTTCCTGAAGCGGTGGTGCGGGCCGTGCACCGACCTGCTTCCAGCGTAGGGTCATCACCGCGTCCCTGGTAGGCCGCCGCCGAGGTGGGGCTGGGTTTTTGACGTTGGCGAACAATTGCTTGGACACCCGACTAAATGCCGGCTGCGAACCTTCCGGGAAGCATCTCTGCCATGTGTGTCAATACTGCTTGCGTGTGCCCTTGTAGGAGTATCGGGCGGTGGTCGTGCCGGCGAAGAATCCGGCGGCGCTGCCGGTGGCCCAGGCCTCGACGCTCGGGTCTCCGGAGGCGAGGAGCTTCGCCATGCTCTCGGTGTACAGGGTTCCGTTGTGGGCGAATCCGGGGCTGGCGAGCGCGGTGTCGATCTGCGCATCGGTCTTGCCGTCGAACATCGGGTGATCGCGCAGCGCCTCGTAGTCGAGTTCGACCCGGGCCGTCGTCCTGTCCTGTCCGGCCGGGTTGTCGGTGCCGTCGAGGGTCGGCACGATGTCCTGGGCGTGTTCGAGGGAGAGCACCTCGATGCCGTCGGGGATGTCGAAGTCCCCGACCGGACTGCCGGTGGTCATGACGGCGGTGACGTTGACCCGTTTGCGGAACTCCGGGTCGGCGGCGAGGCTGGCAGCGGTCATGCCGCCTTGGGAGAACCCGGTGATCATCACCTCGTCCCCCGGTGGGATGCCGGCATCCTGGATCGCCTGCCGCACGGTTTCGCGCATGACGCTGTCGTGACCGGCTGCGGTTTCGACGTTCGTGGTCATATCCGTGCCGTTGCGGCTGGGGTCAGCGCTCCAATCGGTGGTGGCCGGGACGTAGACGATCCAGCGGGTGACGCCGTCGGCGTCGACGATCTGCTCGATCTGCACATCACCGTTGTCCTTGCCCCGGTGGGAGGCCAGGGTGCGTTCGAGCAGTTCGGTGGCGTCGTGCGGTGCGGTGGCCCGCTGCGGATCCGGCTGCCGGTGCCTGCCACCGGTGACGGTGACATCGGTGGAGTCGAACAGCCCGAACTGCCGGCCGGTCACGAGGATGAGCCCGGCGAGGTCCTCGCTCGACTGCGGCCCGGCAACAGTGCCGAGCGGGCCGGGCAGGCCGAGGAACCCGCCGATGAAGCCGGGCAGGGCGTGTTCGATGAGCGGCTGGGCGAACTCGGGATGGTGGGCGAGCGCGGTGCCGATCCTCTCCAGCTCCCGGCCGGCGGCATCGGCGAGGACGGTGTGCCTTCCCGTGGTGATGAGGTGCACGGCTGCGCCGCCTGTCACGATGAGCGTGAGAGGGTTCGCCAGCACGGCAGCGCCGACGGCGAGCCCGACCCCGGCCCCGGTGACGACAACAGTGCGGGCCATGTGGCCGAGTGCGACACCGGCAGCGGTGGCCGCGCGGGAGAAGATCTCCTCGGCTGCCTGTTCGCTGGACCGGTAGGCAGCAGCACTGTTGCTCAACGCCCCTGCAGTCAGCAGCAGCGAACCGGCAGTCGATCCGCTGCACAGCAGGAAGTCGTTGATGCGGCCCTGCAGCTGGAGGGCCGCTGGCATCGCCAGTGGGCTGATGACGAGCCGGGAGATCGTGGCGTCCGACGCCGCGGCCGCGCGCAGCACGCCGCCAAGGTCCCCTGCGGTGGCGATGAGGACCTCGGCGATGCGGTCGAAGTCGTTGAGATGGGCGTGGATGCCGCCGGCACCTCCGCTGACCTGGATGTCGCTCATCACTGGATCTCCTCCTCGTCGACTGTCACCGGATCTCCTCCTCTTCGAATGCCAGTGCGGCGGTGGCGGCGATGAGATCGCCTGCCATGCGGGTGCGGATCCACCGCTGGAATCCGGTGCCGTCCAGCTCTGCGTGCATGCGCTCCCACACGTCGGAGCCGAGCAGCGCACTCACTCCGTGCGGGCAGTCGGGGCAGTCGTGGATGACCCACCGGCGGGCCCGGACCGGGTCGATGCGGTCGCTCAGCAGGCAGGTGACGGTGCGCTGCCCATCGTCTGGGATGAGAGCGGTGATGACGTCGCCGATCTCCGCTGGGGTACAGGTGGTGCCCAAGAACCCGGCTGGTTCAGTCTGCTCAGGGGTGTGCTGGCGGCACAGCAGCACACAGGTGTGGCCGAGCAGGGCTGCGACGATGAAGAGCTCGCGTTCGTCGAGGGTGATGCTCACGCTCCAGCGCAGGCGCCCGGCGGCCAGCACGGCGCTGGCCTGCCGGATCCAGTCCTCCATCTCCTCTGCGCTCGGCAGCTGCGCACCGGCAGCGGCTGCCGCGGCATTGTCGAGCGGAGTCGTGCGCGTTCGCTGCTCGGGGACGAAGGCCGGTGGCCAGTGTGCCAGGTCAGCGGCGTCCAGGCAGGTGAGAGCTGCTGCGGGGATCGGCAGCCAAGCCCGGTGCTCGGGCGCATGCGTGCTCATAGGCCCAGTGCCTGTCCGACCGGTGAGCTGCGCAACTCAGCCAGGTAGCGGTCGTAGGCTTCGACGACGGATTGCGCCTCAGCCGCCAACGAGCCGACCTCACGGGCGTGCTCGTCGATCCGCGCGCGGAAGACCTCAGCGGCGGATGAGACCCAGCCGACCGCACCCGATTGCCGGCACACCGCCTCGGCTCTGACACATTCCTCGGCCACCCGCATCCACGCTGCCTGCGACTGCGCGACATCGGCCAGCAGCCCTTCGAGCGCCGGGACGAGGTGCGGTTCGATGACGTGCTCTTCGATCTGGTCTTCTGCCCACTCCCTGCCGGCCCTGCCGACCTCGATGGTCCTGCCGACCGCCTCGTCGACGATCGGCTTGGCCACCGGCCAGACGTACCCTGTGTGTCCACCCATGCCGGAAGTCTCGCCGGCGCTGCCACGGTGGGCACCGCCTCGGGCACGGGGTGTGGATGATCGCCCCGCGTCCACACACGCCGGCCGCCCGGCGTCAGCCTCGCTGCTCACCTCAGGCGAACGACGACTGTGCGAGGTTGTGACTCGGAGCGGACTTATTCAGCTGTCTCATCAACCGTCTCGTCGCTGCCTTCACACCAGAGGAGCAGCTCCAGCGGCTCGGCGACGGTCTCGTTGACAGCGACGATGTCACCGTGCTTACGGCGCAGGCCCGCCCGGGCGCGCCGCATGAGATGATAGGGGCCATGACTCGCGCATCGCTCTCTTCGCTTGACCTTGCCCTCGGACCCCTCGACGGCCGCTACCGCGCCGACGCCGCCCCGCTGCTGGATTACCTGTCGGAGGCCGCGCTCAACCGCAACCGCATCCATGTCGAGGTCGAATGGTTCATCCACCTCGCCGACAACCGCGTCGTCCCCGGCACGCGCGAGCTGCTCGATGACGAGAAGGCGCAGCTGCGCGGGATCGTCGAGAACTACGGTCAGGAGACCATCGAGCAGCTGGCGACCTTCGAAGCCGTCACCGTCCACGACGTCAAAGCCGTCGAATATACGATCAAGGAGGCACTGTCGTCGATCGGCGCCGATGACCTCTCGGAGCTTGTGCACTTCTGCTGCACGTCCGAGGACATCAACAACCTCTCCTACGGTGTCGGCATCAAGGGCGCGGTCGAGGACATCTGGTTGCCGCGGGCAGCCGCGCTCATCGACCAGCTCGCTTCGATGGCCGAGGAGCTGGCCGCGGTGCCCATGCTCTCGCACACCCACGGCCAGCCGGCGACCCCGTCGACGATGGGCAAGGAGCTCGGCGTGTTCGTCCACCGGCTGCGCCGCCAGTACGAGCGGATCCGCGACACCGAGTTCCTCGGCAAGATCAACGGCGCGACCGGCACCTACTCGGCGCACACGGTCACCGTCCCCGAGGCGGACTGGCCTGCCCTTGCCCGTGAGTTCGTCGAGAAGCTCGGGCTGACCTTCAACCCGGTCACCACGCAGATCGAGTCGCATGACTGGCAGGCGGAGCTGTTCGCCGACATCGCCCGGTTCAACCGGATCGCCCACAACCTCGCCACCGACATGTGGACCTACATCTCGATCCACTACTTCAAGCAGATCCCCGTCGAGGGCGCGACCGGCTCGTCGACGATGCCGCACAAGGTCAACCCGATCCGGTTCGAAAACGCCGAGGCGAACCTCGAGATCTCCTGTTCGCTGCTCGACACACTCGCCGCGACGCTTGTGACCTCGCGGATGCAGCGCGATCTCACCGACTCGACCAGCCAGCGCAACATCGGCGTGGCGCTCGGCCACTCGGTGCTCGCGCTGGGCAACCTCGTCAAGGGCCTGAAGAAGCTCGCGATCGACACCGACGCCCTCGATGCGGACCTTGAGAGCAACTGGGAGGTGCTCGCCGAGGCGATCCAGTCGGTCATGCGTGCGGCCTATCTCACCGGAGTGCCGGGTATGGACAACCCGTACGAGAAACTCAAGGACCTCACCCGCGGGCACCGCGTCGACCGGGCCGAACTGCAGTCCTTCGTCCACGGCCTCGGGCTGCCGCAGGAGGACGCGGACCGCCTCGCTGCGCTCAGCCCGGCGACCTACACCGGCCTGGCCGCCAAGATCGCAGCCGAGGCGGTGGCCGCCTGGCGTGCAGTCGCGCGCTGAACGCGGTGACGACGACCCCGTGACTCACCGCCCCTGTCTCACTCCGCCGGACGCGGCGTGAGACGAGAGGCGATGAACGGGAATACAAGCACCGTCACCGCTCCTCCGGTGACCATGGTCGAGGCCATCGTCGTGGAAATGAGGCCCGACGATGCTGCGATCTGGGTGACAGCGACGATGATGGGCAAACCGGTCGCCGAGTAGAAACCCAGTGCTGCCCTCTCACGGACCGATCCCAGCTCGGAATGCGTCGATGTCAGCTGCTCGCGCAGGAAGACCGGCAAACCGCGCACCAATCCGATGACCATCACGAAACCGATGAGAAGCGGCCACTGAGCGAGTACGGCAGCAAGATCGATGGTCATTCCGCTGGTGACGAAGAAGACCGGGATGAGGAAGCTGAATCCGACGATTTCGATCTTGTGCATGACCTCCTCGGCGTGGCTGGGCGAGGCCGCGCGCAGGGACGCGTTCATGAGGAGCCCGGCGGCAAATGCGCCGAGAGCGACATCGAGTTCCAGCAGTGCCGTCAGCAGCATGAGGGTCACGAGCACCCAAACGGTGACGCGCAGCGTTGTCTGCATCGTCGAGTTCGACGCCGCCCCAAATGCCCGTCCGAGCAGTGGGATCCGGCGGAAGATCCGCGCCGGGATCGCGACAGTCACCACTGCGGCGGCAGCGAAGAACAGAAGGACCAGCGCTGCCTGCCAGGTGCCGCGGGTGGACAGCAGCACGGACATCGCCACGATCGGCAGCAGCTCGCCGTATGCCCCGTGGACCATGGCGGCCCGGCCGAGCGGAGAGCCCATCATGCCGGAATCCTTGAGGATCGGCAGCAGCGTGCCGAGAGCAGTCGAGGTGGAGGCGATGCCGAAGACGATCGCGACCCGCCAGTCACCCTGGAGCACGAGGAATCCGGCACCGACGCCGAGCAGAGCACACAGGCCCCACGTCATTGCCGCGTGCCGGCCCTGACGGCCGCGCATGTCCGAGGTGTTGACTTCGAAGCCGGCGAGCAGGAAGAGGAATCCGATGCCGAGTTCGCGGAGGAATTCAACCGCCTCGGTGCTGTCGGCCAGGCCGAGGGCGTGCGGCCCGATGAGGACACCGAACACCAGCAGCCACACGACATCGGGCACTACGCGCCTGGTGGTGAGCGCGAGGATCGGCGCAAACACGGCGGCGATCACGATCCACCACATTGACAGGAGATTGTCGACGAGCATGTGAGCCTCGTGCATGAACCTGCTTCCTCCTTCGACTTGGTCCTACGCTACCTGCGACCGCGCCGATGACCGGCAGCGGTCCTCAGCGGCGGCGCACCCAATAGCCGATCTGCGCGGCCGCCACGATGATCGGCCACGCATGGAAAGGGATGTAGCAGACGCGCCACGGTGCCATCTGACCCGGGCTCATGCCGGCATACGGCTGCCAGGCATCTGAGGCGCCGAGAGCCCCCGGAGACGGGATGTGCTCCGGGTGGGGCATCCCGGTTTCGACGTTCCACCCGAGCCCCGGCAGGTCTCTCAGGTTCCAGCGAGCTGATCGCCTGCGACGGTGTGGATGCGGCCGATGTGTTCAGCGAGCTCACCGGCCCTGACATGCCGGACGCACACGTGATAGCCGAGGCGCAGCGCCCGGACTCCACAGCCGTTCAGCGAGGTCTGAACCTTCCTCGGTCCCTCAGCGGGGCTGCGGGCGAGGCCGGTCGGCCGGACGACGGCGGGCAGCCTGTCGGTGCCGGCCGCATACGGGGCGACCCAACCTCCGCCTGCCACCGTCACCCAGTCTGGGGCCGGGATCGGTGTGGCCATGGTCGCAGTCCGGCCGCCTCACCGGAAATGGATGAGACACTGGGCACATGAGCACAGGCGCCGAGGAGACCGCCCCGCTGACCGACACCCGGGCGGCTGCCCATCCGATCGAGCTGCCGGCCCGACTGCGTGAATTCCTCGCAGGCGACCCACTGCGAGACGTCGCCGGAACCGGCGCGCAGACCATCGCGAACCTGCCTTTCACCGGTGAGCCGCTGACGGCTTTCGCCGGGGCGAGCGCCGCTGATGTGGAGGCTGCAATCGCCCGCGCCTCACGCGCGCAGACGGCGTGGACTGCCCGCAGTGTGCGTGAGCGCGCGGCAGTGTTCCTCACCCTGCACGATCTGATCCGGCGCAGCGAGGAGCTGCTCCTCGACGTCATCCAGGCCGAGACCGGCAAGGCCCGCCAGCACGCCTACGACGAGGTGCTCGACTCCTACAACGTCTGCCGATTCACCGCGCTTGCCGCCCCACGCACACTGCGCACGACGCGCCGGCGCGGTGCTGTGCCCGGGCTGACCCGCACCGAGGTCGATTACGCGCCGCTTGGGGTCATCGGGTTCGTCTCGCCGTGGAACTATCCGCTGTCCCTGGGCGCCAACGACCTCGTCGCCTCGCTCATCGCCGGCAACGCGGTCGTCCACAAGCCCGATTCGCAGACGGTCCTTTCGGCTGTGCTCATGCGCCAGCTCGCGATTGAAGCGGGCCTTCCGCGCGATCTGTGGCAGCTGGTGCCCGGCCCGGTGGAGGATGTCTCCGAACCGATGCTGGCCGGGGTCGACGGGCTGTCATTCACCGGGTCGACAGCGGCCGGGCGCTCCGTCGCCGAGGCGGTGGCCGGCCGGCTCATTCCGGCTGTCCTGGAGCTCGGGGGCAAGAACGCAATGATCGTGTGCGCCGACGCGGACATGGACACCGCCGTGGACTGTGCCGCGCGCGGGGCGTTCTCCTCTGCCGGGCAGCTGTGCCTGTCGATCGAGCGGATCTACGTCGTCGGCGAACGCTACGGGGAGTTCGTCGATCGGCTCGTCTCCGCCGCCGAATCCCTGCAGCAGGGGGCGGCGTTCGACTATTCGCGCGATCTCGGTTCGCTGACGTCGGCTGCGCAGGTGAACAAGGTCCACGGTCATGTCGAGCAGGCCCGCGCAGCAGGCGCCACGGTGCGCTGCGGGGGTTACCTGCGCACGGCGGCCGGCCCGTGGATGTACGCCCCAACCGTGCTCACCGACGTCACCGCTGAGGCCGACCTGTTCGCCTCCGAGACCTTCGGGCCGGTGGTCAGCGTCTACCCGGTGGCCTCCGATGCTGAGGCCATCGCTGCAGCCAACAGCCTTGACGTCGGGCTCAATGCCAGCGTCATCTCCACCTCGGCGTCCCACGGCTGGCAGGTCGCCCGGCAGGTCGAGGCCGGAATGGTGAATATCAACGAGGCCTTCGCCGCGGTGTGGGGTTCCATTGCGGCGCCGTCTGGAGGCAACAAGGACTCTGGGCTCGGGCACCGGCACGGGACCGAGGCGCTGCTCGCCTTCACCCGCACACGTGCGATCGCCCGGCAGGCGCTGCACCCGCTGGCCCCCAGTGACCGGCTGCCGGCCGAGCGCTTCCAGCACACGATGACGACTGCACTCGCCGCGCTGCGGGCTCTGCGCATGCGCTGAGCTCACGCTCACGTCTGACGGCCAGCTATGTCCCGCACCGCACAGCAGCCGCAGACCCCGTTGATTGATACCCCTAGAGGGTATAGAATCGCGTCATGACACAGACGAACCCAGCCCCCGCCTCGGGCCCGGACACGAACAGCCCGGCAGCCGGTGCCTACACCCCGGCGCCCCCGGGTTATCTGAAGGACAAGCAGGCCTTCCGCAACCGGGTCAAGCGCATCGAAGGACAGGTGCGCGGGATCGGCCGGATGATCGAAGAGGATACCTACTGCATCGACATCCTCACGCAGATCTCTGCCGCCACCGCCGCCCTGCACTCGGTGTCGGTCGAGCTGCTGCGCGAGCATATGGGTCACTGCGTCGTCTCCGCTGCCCAGGAGTCCCCGGAGGCAGCGGCCGCCAAGGTTGACGAGGCCACCGCCGCCATCCGACGGCTCATCAAGAGCTGAGAAGGGAGAATCCCATGCACACCACCACCATCACCGTTTCCGGCATGACCTGCGAGCACTGTGAGCGCGCCGTGAAGGAGGAGCTCAGCGCGCTCGACGGCGTCCGCAGCGTCGACGTCGACCTGGTCGCCGGCGGCGACTCGACCGTGCGCATCGCATCAGATGCCGAGCTCTCAGCTGTCGCCATCGAAGCCGCCGTCGATGAGGCCGGTTACGAGGTTCGCTGATGAGCGCCGGCCCCGCTGCCGATCGCACCCGTCCTGCCGAGCAGCCCCGCAGCGTCGATCTCGACATCACCGGGATGACGTGCGCGTCGTGTTCGGCGCGGATCGAGAAGAAGCTCAACCGACTCGACGGCGTCGAAGCGACCGTCAACCTGCCGCTCAACTCCGCCCGCGTCACCGCCGGCCCGGACGTCACCGATGAGCAGCTGACCGCTGCTGTCGAGAAGGCTGGATATTCGGCGACGGTGCGCGAGCCCATCGCCCCAGGCCGCGGCCCGGAGGTCATCGACTACGACCCACGGCACCTGCGCCCACGGCTCATCGGCTCGGCAATCCTCGGCCTGCCCGTCGTCGTCATCTCGATGGGCATGGGCTTAGGCATCCCCGGCTGGCAATGGCTCGTCGCCGCCCTCAGCCTGCCGGTCGTCACCTGGGGTGCGTGGCCGTTCTACACGGCTGCCTACAAGGCCGCGCGCGGCCGGTCGACGACGATGGACACGCTGGTGAGCGTCGGCGTCATCATCGCCACCGTCGTCTCACTCGTCGCACTCGCCCGGGCGGCTGCGGCCGGGCACCTGTGGCACATCCCGCACGACTACCACGTGTGGTTCGAAGCTGCGGTGGCGATCATCGTCTTCCTGCTCACCGGCCGGCTCATCGAGGAGCGCGCCAAGGGCCGGGCGACCGAGGCGCTGCGCGAGCTGCTGAGCCTCGGTGCCACCGAAGTGCGGGTGATCCGCGATGACGGCGAGGTCGAGGTGCCGATCGAGGACCTGGCCGCCGGCGAGGTGTTCCGCGTCCGCCCAGGGGAGAAGGTCGCCACGGATGGTGAGGTGGTCAGCGGGCATTCGGCGGTCGATGAGTCGATGCTCACCGGCGAGTCCGTGCCCGTCGAGGTCAGTCCCGGAGACACGGTCACCGGCGCGACGATCAACACCTCCGGGTCGCTCACCGTGCGCGCCACCCGGGTCGGTGCCGAGACGACGCTGGCACAGATGGCCGAGCTCGTCATCCGCGCCCAGACCGGAAAACCGCCGGTGCAGCGGCTGGCCGACCGGATCTCGGCAGTGTTCGTGCCGATCGTCTTCGTCATCGCCGCGGCGACCCTGCTCATCTGGGGCCTGGCGGCAGGCTCCTGGTCCGGCGGGCTCATCGCCGCGACGACGGTGCTCATCATCGCCTGCCCGTGTGCGCTCGGCCTTGCCACCCCGACCGCGATCGCCGTGTCCTCTGGGCGCGGCTCCCAGCTCGGGATCCTGGTGTCCGGGCCCGAGGTGATGGAATCGACTCGCAGCCTAAATACGATCGTGCTCGACAAGACCGGCACGATCACCGAGGGCCGCATGCAGGTGGCCGAATCCCAGCTCTCAGACGACGATTACGCGATCGCCGCGGCTGTCGAGGCGCATTCGGAGCACCCGATCGCCCAGGCCATCGCCGCCGCCGGCTCCGCAGCCCCCGCTGGCGCGGCCGGCACCTCTGGTACGGCCGCTCCGGCGATCGAGGTTACCGACTTCGCCAACATTCCCGGCGGCGGAGTGCGCGCCACCGCGACCACCGCCTCGGGAACGGGAGCATCTGCCGGCCCTGCCCACGCGGTGCTCATCGGGCGGCCGGGCCTGCTGCGCGAGCACGGCATCGACGTGCCCGCGGCCGAGGTCCCGGACCTGCCAGCGACGATCGTCGCCGTCGGCATCGACGGCCGGTTCGCCGGCTGCATCGCCGTCGCCGATGCGCTCAAGGACTCTGCGATTGCTGCAATCAAGCAGCTGCGCGAACTCGGGCTCGAGCCGATCCTGCTCACCGGTGACAACGTCCGGGTCGCCGAGGCGGTCGCCTCCGAGGTCGGGCTCGAGCGGGTGCATGCCGATGTCCGCCCCGACGGGAAGGTCGAGGTGGTCTCTGCGCTGCAGGCTGAGGGACGGTCGGTGGCGATGGTCGGCGACGGCGTCAACGACGCCGCGGCACTGACGCAGGCCGATATCGGCCTGGCGATGGGCTCGGGCACCGACACCGCGATCGCGGCCTCGGACATCACGCTCGTGCGCGATGACCTCGCACAGATCCCGCAGGCCATCCGGCTGTCCCGGCGGACCCTGGCGATCATCCGCGGCAATCTGTTCTGGGCCTTCGCCTACAACACCGCTGCGATCCCGATCGCCGCGCTCGGGCTGCTGAACCCGATGATCGCCGGTGCTGCGATGGCGCTGAGCTCGGTATTCGTCGTGCTCAACAGCCTGCGCCTGCTGCGCTTCCGTTGAGCTGAGCTCACCAGGGTATGCCCGCCGGGGCGCATTCACGGAGGACATGTAAAAGCGTTTGCACTGTTGCCCGGACATTGAAAGATTCAGGCGAAATCTTTCAATGTCCGGGGTTCGTCTTTAGACTCAGACCATGTCGTGGAATCCAGCGGTGCCCTACAACGAGCTGCCCTCACTGCCCGCAGCCGAGGTGCTCGAAACTCACCGGACCCTCAAGGCTGCCATCGGAGCGCGGGCGGCACTGGCCGGTCTCGACCAGGCGTGCAGAAGGATTCCGAACCCGGAAGTGCTCGTCAACTCGCTGCCCTACATCGAAGCGCAGGCCAGCTCCGAAATCGAGAACATCGTCACGACCACTGACGAGCTGCTGCGTTTCTCCCAAGTCGCCGATGCCTCAGCGTCTCCGGCAACAAAGGAGGCGTACCGTTACAGTCGCGCGCTCTTCGACGGTGCCGACTGGACGAATGCGCACACGCTCGGACTATTTCAGAACCGGGAACGACTTCTGATCGCCGTCGTCCTTGCGGGTGCTGATCCAGTTGAGCAGCGCGGTCACACCGAAGACGACGAGGAACGTGACGACGGTGTAGAGGCCGACGAGCCCCATCGCCTTGAGGCTCGACCAGGCGGCGGTGAAGAAGATCGTTGAGATGAGGACGATGCCAGCGGCAACGACACCGAACATGAAGGAGTCCTTGTAGCTCACGGTCGTGTTCGACGGGTATGCCGGGGAGTGGGAGTCCTGTTGATGAGCCATAGTGGCCACTATTCTACTCCGTACCGCTGCGGCGGGCGAGGCCGGGCGCAGCCTGGCACACTAGTGACATGACAGGACGAACACCCGCCAGCGCCGCAGCCCGGATCCGCAGCCGCTGCCGGCGTGCAGCCGCGGTGCTGAGCGTCGGTGTCTTCCTGCTCACCGGCTGCAGTCCCGACGGCGGGCTGCGCGTCGAGAGCCCCGAGGGCCAGCCGGTTCCCAGCGCCACCCGGCCGTCGGAGAACCTGCCTGTCGACGAACCGTTCTCCGCCGAAGAGATCCGGGAGGCCGCCGTCGATGACGCCGCGCTGGCCGCCGATGCCGCGCATGCCCAGGTGCTCGAGACCCTGCTGTACTGCACCGACTGCCTGACCCTGGGCGAACCGCTCATGGTCGGCGAGACGAAGTACCAGATCGCCCAGGTGACCACCCCGCGCGACGAACAGCGATTCGCTGGCCTGGTGGTGGGCGATGAAGACGGCAGGCCTGCCGTCAAGCTCGTCGTCTCGGGCACGGACCTGACGCTCACCCCCGGGCAGGGCGGTACGCTCGTGGCCCAGGAGTCGCTGTATCGCGACGGTGACAAGCGCTGCTGTCCCTCGGGCTGGTCGGTGCGCGTGTACCGGTATCATGACGGCCGGTTCGAGGGCGGGCAGCGGATCAGCCGCGACGGCGGGAAGTGACTCATCCCGCCTGAGACCCGCAGTCAGGGGCACGCCCCGTTAAGCTGTATGTCACACCCCTTCAGTACCGCGATTCATGTGCAGCGAAACGAGGTCCCTCATGCATATCGTGCTGGTCGAAGACGATGAGGTCATTCGCGAGACCACACAGATCTCCCTGGAGCGCTTCGGCTACACCGTCAGCGCGTTCGAAGACGGCCGCGACGGCTACGAGTTCGTCGCCTCCCACGGCGCTGACGTGGTGCTGCTCGACCTCATGCTGCCGACGATGAACGGCGCGTCGATCTGCCGGGCGATCCGCGAGAAGTCGACCGTGCCCATCATCATCATCTCCGCCCGCTCTGAGCCGATCGATATCGTCCAGTCTCTTGAGGCCGGCGCCGACGACTACCTCGTCAAGCCTTTCGACATGCAGGTCCTCAATGCCCGTATTCGGGCCGTGGTGCGCCGGTTCATCACCGCCGGCAACGAGCCGATGGGCTTCTCCCCCGACGAGATCGGCCCGCCGGCTGAGAAGACCGGCAGCGACGTCGGCACGACCGTCGGCCTCGACGGGATTCCCGAGGTGCTCGGTCCCTCCCCGGGACTGTCGAACCCGGGTTCGCACACGGCAACCGCCGAATCCTCCCCAGCGTCGGTCGCCGCACCTGCCGTCCCGACCGCTGCCATCGGGCCCCGCACAGGCCAGGCGATCCCCACCTCGGGCACGGATGCCGCCCACAGCGGGCACTATCGCACGCGGCTGGGTTCGCTGGTGCTCGACAGTGCACGGCTGACCGTGCTCGTCGATGGCAAGGAGGTGCATCTGACGCCGACCGAGCTGCGGGTGCTGCTCCTGCTGACCGAGGAGCCGGGGCATGTGTACTCGCGGGAGAAGATCGCCTACACCGTGTGGGGCTACGAGTGGGCCGGTGATTCGCGGGTTGTGGATGTCCACATCCAGCGGCTGCGCAAGAAGATCGGCGCGCGGATGATCGAGACGGTGCGCGGCTTCGGCTACAGGTTCGCCGGGTAGGGGCGCGCGTGTCGCTCAGGTGGAAGATCGTCCTCCTCATCGTCGTCTCCGTCATCATCGCGGTGCTGTCCTGCGGTGTCATCGTGCGGCAGTCCGCGGCGGCTGCCGAGGACGACCGGATGCGCCAGCGGGTCTCCGACCAGCTCGAAGACGCGATTTCGATCTACTCCGACACCGGTGTGCTGACCCTCAACACCACCGTCGACGACCCCGAGCTTCCCGATGAGGCGCAGACTGCCGCCCGCAAGGGCGAAAGCGTCACGATCCGCTCGACGGTCGACTGGCAGGAGACGATGTGGGCGGCCGCGCCGATCCAGGTCGGATCGCACACTGCGGTCATATCCGTGCGCAGCTCGACGGAGGAGTCGCAGAACCTGCTCAACGAGATCGACCGGGCGATCCTGCTCGGGATGATCGGCGCGGCCGTCGTCATCGGCGGCATCGGTTCGCTGGCTGCCGGGCAGATCTCCAGGCGCCTGACGCTCGGCGCGCAGGCGGCCCGCAAGATCGCCGGCGGGGACACCTCGGTGCGGATCTCGGACGTCATCGAGGCTGGTGACGATGAGGTCGCCGCCTTCGCTGAAGCTGCCGACACCGCCGTGTCACGGCTGGTCGAACGACTGGATTCCGAACAGCGATTCACCGCTGACCTCGCACATGAGATGCGCACGCCGCTCACCGGTCTGGTGAATGCGGCGAACCTGCTGGAGGAGGACTCCCGTCCTGCTGAACTCGTCAAGGAGCGGGTGAGCCGGCTGCAGGTGCTCGTCGAGGACCTGCTGGAGGTCTCGCGCTTGGATGCGGGGCAGGCGACCCCGTCGATTGCGCCGATGAACGTCGACAACTCCATTCGCTCGCTCGTCTCGACGCTGCAGGGCTCCGGTGCTCTGACCGGCCAGGAGATCGAGGTGGTCTGCGATTCCGACGGGCGGACGGTGATGACCGATCAGCGGCGCTTCGAACGCATCATCTCCAACCTCATCGTCAACTCCGTGCGTCACGGCAAGGCGCCGATCGTCGTGCGGACGACCCAGAGCTCGGTCATCGTCAGCGATGCCGGATCCGGGTACCCGGCAGATATCCTCGCCTCGGGCCCAACCCGGTTCGTCTCCTCCGGTGGCGGCGGCATGGGCTTGGGGCTCGTCATCGCCCAGGGCCAGGCGAAGCTGCTGGGCATGCACCTGCTGTTCCGCAACGCTCCAGACGGCGGGGCGGTCACCGAGGTGGTCTTCCCCGAGGCGCGGGTCGAGGAAAAGATCGTCAAGACCCATACCGGCGCGCTGCCCGAGGTGGGCTGAAGTCCCGGCCCCGAGGTGGGCGCGCAGCGGTGGCGGCAGCTGTTTTGCCGACATCCCGGCCGTCTTCGGTGAGGAAGACGAACCCGGTGCTTCCCTGACGGGCCCCAGGGAGGGAAAGCCCTCGATCGTGCTCAGCTGTGCGCCGAGCTCATCGGCCCCGGTTGCTCTGCCGGTCGCGGTATCGGTCTCGTACGCGTCGGGCATATCCGTCGCCACCATCACGGTCCCCTGTCACCGGGCAGTCACCTGCCCATTCGATGCGCACACCCACGCTAGACTCCGACACCGACATCGTGCGCTGACCTGCGACGATGGTGACCGGGAACTCGCTGGCCAGTCAGATCAGCGGCGGCCACCTCCTCGGGAACGGCCACCTCCTCGGGAACGGCCACCTCGGAAACGACCACCTCGGGAACGGGAGACCGCACCACCTGGTGACCAGCCGCAGCCGGCGACCAGCTTGTAGAGGCCAGCCCACTGCTCAGCCGACAGGTCCTTGGGCAGGGTGCTCGCGCCGAGGCGCTCGCGGGCCAGCCAGCCCTTGACCGCCTGACGGGCGCGCTGCTCGACAATCCGGCTGAGGATCTCCGGCAGCCCGCGGCCGCGGCCGGTGAACACCGCGTGGACGAACCCACGGTAGGCTCGCCGGTCGTTTTCGGCGAGCAGGGGCTCAGCGCGCCGAGTCATCCGCAACATCCCGCCGTCGACACTCGGCATCGGCCGGAAGGCACTGCGCGGCACCCGGCCGAGCAGTGTGAAGTCGATCCACGGCCACCATTGGGCGGTCATCATCGACGCACCGCCCACCCCGGCCCGACGCCGGGCGACCTCCCACTGCACGAGAAGCACTGCCTCCTGCCAGTGCGGGATCGGCAGGATGTGGCGCAGCATCGCCGTCGTCAGGTGGTACGGCAGATTGCCGACGATGACGCATCTGTCGGCCGGCAGATGCCAGCGCAGGAAGTCGGCGGTGACGATCTCGACCGGCGGCCCGCCGGTGGGTGCGGTGAGCTCGCGGCGCAGCGCGGCGGCGTTGCGAGGGTCGATCTCCACGGCAGTGAGAGGCCGGCCGAGCGCGGCGAGCCGGTGTGTCAGCGCTCCGCGGCCAGGCCCGATCTCGATGATCGGTCCGCGGGATTCGGCGACGGCGCCGATGAGGGTGGTGATGGTGTGTGAGTCGATGAGGTAGTTCTGGCCGTGCTCATGACGGCCGCCACGATACGTGGGCATGATGTGGGACGCTCCGAAGAAGTCTGGCGTCCGGGCAGCTCAATGTCTCCGCCCGGCTGGTCACAGCGGAGCGGCGAAACCTGGGAATGGGGAATTCGAAGAAGGGTCCGCCGCTCAGAAGCGGAGACGGCCCCAAACGATAGCCTCAGTTGCTGACATCATGATGACACTGATGATACCGGTCCCGAGGCGGTGGTGTCGATGTCGACCTCGTCGAGGCCGTCGTCGTCGAGTTCGGCATCGGAGGCCACATCGAGTAGCTCGTCGAGCTGCTGGGCAACACGGATGTAGCCCAGGTGCGAGTACGCTTGCGGGTGGTTGCCCAGGTGCTGTTCGGCGATCGGCTCGTACTCCTCGGGGAACAGGCCGGTGGGCCCCATGAGGTTGTCGAGCCGCCGGAACAGGTCGCGGGCATCGGCGATCCGCCCGACCTTGATGAAGGCCTCGATGAGCCAGGTGGTGCAGATGTGGAAGCCGCCCTCGAGCCCGGGCAGCCCGTCATCGTAGTGGTAGCGGAACACCGTCGGCCCGACCCGCAGGTCGCGTTCGATCGCGTCGACGGTGGCGATGAACCGCTCATCGTCAGCCGGCAGCAGGCCGGAGAGCCCGACGAACAGGCAGGCCGCGTCGAGGTCGTCCTCGCCGTAGGCCACCGTGTAGGCGCCGACCTTCTCGTTCCAGCCGCGGGTGATGACGTCCTCGGCGATGGTTTCGCGCAGCCGCCGCCACGCCCCGGGCATCGTGCGGCCGAACCGCTCGGCGATCCGGATCGCGCGGTCGACGGTCACCCAGCACATCACCTTGGTGTACACGTTGTGCTTCGGGGCCCGGCGGGCCTCCCAGATGCCGTGGTCGGGTTCGTGCCAGCGGCGCTCAACGGCGGTGACCATATCGCAGGTGAGCTTCCAGTTCTCCTCCGACAGCGTGCCGACGGCAGCGGTGAAGTCGTCGAGCAGCTCGGTGACCGGGCCGAACACGTCGAGCTGCACCTGATGCTCAGCGGCGTTGCCCACCCGCACCGGCCGCGAGCCGGCATAGCCGGGCAGATGCTCCAGCACCGCCTCAGTCGTGAGTGCAGAGCCGTCGACGGCGTACAGCGGGTGGAGCTGCTCGGGCCCGACCGTCATCTCCAGGATCCCGGCCAGCCACGCCAGGAAGCCCTCCGCCTCGGCGGTGGAGCCCAGGCTCAGCAGGGTGCGCACGGTCATCGATCCGTCGCGCAGCCAGCAGTAGCGGTAGTCCCAGTTGCGGATGCCGCCGATCCCCTCAGGCAGGGAGGAGGTTGCGGCGGCAAGCACCCCGCCGGTGGGCATGTGGCACAGGGCGCGCAGAGTGATCGCCGAGCGGGTGACCTCGTCGGTCTTGAGTTCGGGCAGGGTGAGGCCGGTGACCCAGTTGCGCCAGTAGCCGGCCGCGCGCCGGCGCACGAAGGACTCTCCACCGGCGAGCAGGTAGTCGGTGTCGGCGAACGACCCGCCGCACACGAGCACCAGCACGAGTTTGGCGCGCTCCGGCGTGGTCGGCACGACGCGGGCGACGGCGGTGTCGGAGCCGTCTTCGCTGATGATGTCGAAGTCAACTCCCGGTGCGTGGAGCATCACCGGCTCCGAGGTGCCGAGCACCCGCACACCGTCGCCGACCTTCTCCAGCCGGATCGGGTATGAGCCGAAGTCCGGGCGCGGGGCGAAGCGGATCTCTGCCTCGGCGTCGCCGGTGAGCACGCGCACGAGCACGGTGTCGAGGCTGTCCTCGGGCACCGGGGCGAGGTAGTCGCGGGCGGTGAGCCCGGCCCACCGGGTCTCGACGATGGCGGTGTCGCGCTGGTAGCGCTGGGTCAGCGATTTCTGCTTGCGTCCGGCCGCGCCCGAGGCGGTGGCTGGGGCGACCGAGTAGTAGCCGGCGGCTGGTGAGCCGAGGATCTCGGAGAACAGGGAGGCCGAATGGGGCAGCGGGTGCGGCATCCAGCAGATCCGGCCGCCGGGGTCGATGAGCGCGGTCGACTGCCCGTTCGCGAGCATCGAATGCCGTTCGATCGGCACGGCGGTCTGGCCGAACAGCCAGGAGCGGCGCAGCTCGAAGATGCTCGAGAGCACGAGCGAGACGGTGTCGGGGTCGGCGAGCTGGAAGCTTGCGGCGGTGTCGACGCAGGGGCGGCCGGAGACGGCCTTGCGGCGATCGAGCGGGGCGACCGTGATGCCCAGGTCGGTGCTCGTCAGGGTCTCCAGGGCCCGCTCATCGGAGGTGTCGTCGCCGATGTAGACGACCGCGGCCGCTCCGAGGCGTTCGCGCAGCCCATTCAGCGCCTCGCCCTTGGTGGATTCGACGACAGTGAGGTCGGCGACCTCCTTGCCGCGGACGACGGACACGGCGACGTGCCGGGCCATCTGCGCGATGCCGGCTTCGACGACGGCGCGGGCATCGGGGTCGAGGCCGCGCAGGTGCACGGCCACACCCGTGGGTTTGAGCTCGAACTGCGCCTCGGGCACCATCCGCGCCAGCGAGGCCACCGACTGCTGCAGCTCCTTCAACGCCGCCTTCGCCTCGGCGTCGAGGGCGTCGATGGCGTCGATGTCGGTCTCAGAGCCGTGGGAGCCGACGAGATGGACCTCACGCGGCAGCCGCGACATCGCTGCGAGGTCGCGCAGGGACCGGCCGGAGATGACCGCGGCGTTGGTGTCGGGCAGGGCGGCGAGCGCGCGCATGCTGATGAGGCTGATGGGCAGCGGGTAGGCGTGGGTGGGCTTGTCGACGATCGGGGCGATGGTGCCGTCGTAGTCGGTGGCGATGAGCAGCTTGGGGGTGCGGGCCAGGCGGACGATCTCTGCGAACAGCTCAGCGTCGAGAGTGCGGGCGGCCTCGGCGAGGTCGCCGAGCGGGCCCGAGGTGGGGGCTGCGGGATCCCAGGAGTCGAGCAGGTCGAGAGATGCGGTCATGGTGTCCTCGTGGTGCAGGTGGTGCGGCGCGCCCGGCGGGCAAAGCGCATTCAGTGTAGTGGCTTGCCCACGCCCAGGCGAACGGCCGCCTGCCGCCGGTGTCTCAGCGCCTGCCGAGCAGGTGGTCGGGGAAGCGGTCGCGTTCGTAGGTGACGGTGTCGTAGCCGTGTTCGACGGGCTGGCCGTGCTCGTCGAGGCCGACGAAGACGATCTTGTCGATCGAGAGGATGATCTCGCCGGTGATGATGTTGCGGACCTGGCAGCGCATCGTCAGGGAGGTGCGCCCGAACTTCACCGCCACCAGCCCGATCTCGATGATGTCGCCCTGGGTGGCGGAGGCGAGGAAGTTGATCTCGGAGATGAACTTCGTCACGATCCGCTGGTTGCCCAGCTGGATCATCGCGTAGACGACGGCTTCGTCGTCGATCCAACGCAGCAGCGAGCCGCCGAACAGGGTGCCGTTGGCGTTGAGGTCTTCGGGCCGCACCCATTTGCGGGTGTGGAAGTTCATCGCCGGGCGGCCGGCCTTATCGCGGGCAGTCGCGTCGTCGGTGCCGGGCAGTGGGTTCGTCGCGTCGCTCATGTGCCCAGTCTAGGCATCGGGGTTCGCGGCGGGGTCGGTGGCCGGTCCCGAGGCGGTGGTGCGGCGGGCCTGTGAGCGGCGGGAGTAGCCGCCGAGCATGTAGAGCACGCCGGAGGCGAGCATGGCGGCGCCGGTGAAGCCGATGACGGTCAGTGCTCCCATATCGTCGCCGAAGGCGATGATGATGCCGATGAGGGCGTGGATGCCGCCGACGATGAGGAAGTCCGAGGAGCTCGGCAGGCTGCGCACCATTGACCACAGCCAGAGTTCGCAGGCGGCGTGCAGCAGCGCCCACACTGCGACGGCGGCGCGCAGCTGGCCGGGCTGTTCGGCGAGGAAGAGGAAGATGATCGCCGGGATGACGATGACCGCCTGGCCGAGCACAGGTGTGCGGGCGGAGGTGGTGACGGCGCGGGCGAAGCCGAGGATGAGCAGACCCTGGACGACGAGATAGGTGATGAGCAGGTAGTCGGCGGTGTCGACGCGCAGGGCGAGCTGGGCGGGGCCGCCGATCTGCTCACGCGGGAAGAACACGGTGACGATGCCGAAGAGAAACGCTGCGGCGCCGCGGGCGAACATCCACGTGCCGCGGGCGGACTGCCCGGCGCGGATCTCAGCGGGGCTGGCTGCCTCGTCTGCGCTGTGCGCCTCATCTGCGCTGGGCGCCTCGTCCGGCTCTGGTGCTCCTGCGGGGGTATCAGACATCACCGCCCAAGTGTAGCGGCAGGCCCAGGCGGTGCGGGTGCCAGCGTCGACGGGCTTGACCCCGCCGATAAATCCATACTTTCAATAATTCCGTATTTCTTATATAACTGGAGCATGACCGATTCTGCTCCCGATGCACTGCGTGAGCGGCTCAACGCGCTCGAAGAGCGCATCGCTGTCCTCGAAGCACGCCAGCCCAGCGTTGCCGCCGACCCAGCATCCGGTGACCCCATTGCACCGCACGGATCTGAGGCGAAGCCGGCGGTGGATCCGGCGCGCAGCACGCTGTGGGCGCTCGAGGGTCTCGAACAGGCCACGGGCGGGGCCGGCGGAATCGTGTTCGCCGGTGATCTGCCGCAGACCCCGGCCGGTCCGGTGTCGTGGCAGTACGGGCGGCCGGCCAGCTACATCGACGACCTCGACTTCACCACCGCGGCCACCACGCTCGACGCCCTCGGCCACCCGGTGCGGCTGGGACTGCTGCAGGAGATCTACCGCGGCACCACTTCGGTCACGGGCCTGTCCGAACTCGGCGTCTTCGGCTCGACCGGCCAGATCTACCACCACCTCCAGCAGCTGGCGAGCGCCGGCTGGCTCGAATCACCGCAGCGCGGGCAGTGGCGCATACCCGTCGAGCGCGTCATCCCGGTTCTCACGATCATCATGGCCGCGGTCGGCTGAGCCGCCCTGCCACCGACTCACCGTTCTCCGTCAGCTACGAACAGGACACACGCATGGCACGCCGCACCCCGCCCACCGCGCACCCGAACACCGCCCGCACGCCGCGGCGCTGGCTGTGGCCCGGCGCAGCCGCACTCGCCGCGGCGCTGCTGCTCACGGGCCTGTCCCCGCTGTTTCCGCGCCTCGGCGGCAGCACCGGGGACGCAGAGCTCGGTGAGGAGATCATCGAGATCCTCGGCTCCCATCAGCGCCATCATGTGGCGATCGCCCGGCTGAGCGCAGACGGCGGTGGGCCGCGGTTCGCCGGCTTCGGCGCCGATGAGAACACCGAGTTCGAGATCGGCTCGGTGACGAAGACCTTCACCGGCGTGCTGCTCGGCCAGGCGATCGAGAAGGAGGAGGTGACCCTCGACACGACGCTCGGCGACATCTTCGGCGACGAGGCCGGCGGGGCAGCTGAGATCACGCTCATGCAGCTGACGACCCACACCTCGGGACTGCCGCGCCAGGAGCCCAGCGGACCGCTCACACCCCTCATCGCCCAGGTGCTGCACACCGACCCGTACCAAACCTCCGAAAGCGAACTTCTCGCCGGGCTGGAGTCGCTCGACGCGCCCAAGCCGGTCGATCCGGATGCCGGCGATGGCGAATACTCGAACTACGGAGTCGCGCTGCTGGGGCTCGCCCTGGCCGAGGCGGCCGGCACGGATTACCCCACCCTGCTGCAGGAGCGGATCTTCGAGCCGCTGGGCATGTACGACAGCTATCTGCCGGTCACTCGCGACGGCTTAGCCGCCGATGCTCCGCACGGCTACGCTGCCGGCGGCGTCCCCGCCTCACCGTGGACGATGAACGCCAACGCACCGGCCGGCGGGATCCGTTCGACTGCGGCCGATATGACCCGCTACGTGCAGGCGGTGATGACCGGTGAGCTGGCCGGCGCGGAGCAGGCCACGACCCGACATGCGCTGCTGCGCGAGGGTCAGGAGATCGGCTTCAACTGGATGCTGCGGGTTCCGGATGCCGGTGAGAAGCACGTGATACTGCACAACGGCGGCACCGGCGGCTTCAGCTCGATCGTCGGCTTCACCCCTGAGGGCGAGGCTCTCATCGTGCTCTCGGACACGAGTCGCTCGGTCGACGATGCACTCGACGTCCTCATCGACGGAAAGGAGCAGTCATGAGCACGATCTTCGCGATCTTCTTCCTCGCATTCATCCTCGCCTGCGCCGGGCAGGCCGTCTGGCGCGTCATCCGCGCGCGCCACGCAGTGGCAGAAGGCGGCCAGGATGTCCCCGTCTCGCGGATGGGGCTGTTCGTCGGCATCATCGCTGCCGTCACAGTGTTCATCATGCAGTGGATGCTCGTGAGCCTGCCCAGCTGGGCGTATCTCATCTGGGTGCCGGCAGCACTGGCCGTCGTCTTCGCCGCCTTCGAGGCCGCACGCCTCGGCCCGCAGCTGCCATGGCTGCGTCCCGGGCGCGCTCGCTCGGACCTCGTCGCGGCCGGCGGTGAGGCGATCTTCTCCGTCCTCGTCATCGCAGCCGCGGTCGCCTCTGTCGTCCTGGCGCTGCGGTGAGACCTCAGGCGTCTCCGGTCATGCTGATGGTCAGCTCATCGCCTGACTGCGTGATCTTCGCGGCGGCTAAGCCGCTTTCGGCTGGGCCGGAGAGCGGTTCTCCTGTCTTCGGGTCGAACCGGGAGCTGTGACAGGGGCAGATGATCTCCTCCTCCGTCACCGTCTGCACCAGGCAGCCCTGGTGCGGGCAGATCGCGTTGAACGCGTGGAAGTCCCCCTCGGCCGGCTGGGCGACGACATACCGGTCGTCGACGACGACACCTGAGCCGACCGGCACCTCGGCCGCGGCCACGGTCGAGGGCTCGACGATGTCGTCGTCGGCGCTCGAGCAGCCTGACAGCGCTGCAGTGCCGCCGATGCTGGCGGCACCGCCGGCCAGGGCTGACAGCCGCACCATACGCCTGCGGCTCATCTCGTTGCTCATGCGTTCTCTTCTCCTGTCCTGCTCTCCCCTCGCGGGGTCACGGTGTCCTCGATGACGAACCTGCCGCTGCCGCCGGGGCTCGTCCAGTTCCCGCGCAGCGCATCGGCTTCGTCGACGCCCTGCATCATCGTGCGGTCGACCGGCGTGCCGACGGGGATGACGCTCAGAGTCCCGCTCGGCTCCAGGATGACACACTGGGCGTCCTGCAGCCGTCCCAGCCCCGCCCTGCGCAGGGCGATCTGCACATCATCGGCGGTGACGTGCACGCGCCGCATCACCCGGGTGAGCATCGCGCCGTGGGCAACGATGAGGATCGGCTGGTTGTTCAGCGCCCGGTGCATCGGCAGGGAACTGCGCAGCGCCCCGAACAGCGCCTCCAAGCACATGAGGGTGACGAGCCCGATCGCACCGGCCGAGACCGTCGGCGGGTGGCCGATGATGACCCGGCCGGCGACCGCGCCGACCATGATGGCGACCACAGCGTCGAAGCTCGTGATGCCGGAGAGGACGCGGGCACCGAAGATCCGCAGCAGGACGACGAAGACGGCGTAGATGAGGATCGCGGAGACGATGACGACGGGGATCCGCCACAGTTCGATGCCGAGCGTCTCGAACAGCGCTGCCTGCCAGCCCTGCGGCGGAGCCAGCGACACGACAGCAGGGGTCATCGAAGCACCTCACGCAGCACCGGCCAGGTGCGCTTCATCCGCTCCCGCCCGTAGGCGGCGCGCGGATCATCGGGCCGGGCGGTGAGTGTGCGGGAGGTCCAGATGCAGGCATTGAGGCACAGCCGGGTGAACGCGGCGTGCTCGATGAGGCCGAGCTCGGTGTCCGTCAGCTCGGCGGGCGTGCCGGCGGCAGCGGTCTGATAGGCGGCCACGACCTGGCGCAGCGCTGTCAGCGGCCGGTCCGTGCCGAGCATCGTATAGGCCGCCGCGATCGCCAGCTCGGCCACGCGCGGGGCAGTGCGCGCATCGCCGAAGTCGATGATCCCGCTGATCTGTCCGTCGGCGACGAGCAGATTGAAGTCATTGAGGTCCTGGTGGACGACCTGCCTCTCAAGCCCGTCCAGCTGCGGGACGATGTCGGCCTCGAAGCGCTGCGCGGCCGCCCGGGCGAGGGCGAGGTCGCCGGAGAGCTGGCCGCTGAGCTCGGCCGCAACCTGGCCGGCGGCTTCGAGGCTGGCGATGCGCTGGCAGGCGAAGAGGACGTTGGCACCGGTGGTCTCGAACGACCAGGGGTGCACCATGGGGCCGGGTTCCCCGGTCATGCCCGCCAGTGCGTTGACCACCTCGGCGGCCGTCCGGCCCACCTGGGCGGGGTAGTCCTCGGGCAGGTGCGCGCCAGCAGCCACCCGGCCGGGCAGGTACTCCTGGATGCGCATGAGCGCCGGCTGCGTCCCCGCAGGGACGTCGACGCTGGCGACGAAAGGCCGGTGCTCTTCCCCCGACCGGGTGAGACCCGCCTCGGCGACCCCCGTCGCGGCGACCCCCGCCTCGGCGGCGGCGTCCGTCCGGGCAGGCACCTGGCCGGCGACCGGCAGGCCGGCCCGGGCAGCGGTCTCCTGCACGCGGGTGATCCAGTCGATGTGGCCTGGGCCCATCGTGCGGGTGGGGTATTCGGCCTTGAGCACGTAGTCGCGGCCGGCGGCGTGCAGGCGGACATTGATGGCGATCTCACCGGGCAGGAACTCGCCGACCTCGGCGTCGATGCCGAAGTGGGTGCGGCAGATCTCGGTGAGCTCTGCGGCGGTGAGCGCGTGCAGCGGCCGGTTCATATGTTCAGGGTATCTGTTCGGACCGGCGGAATCTGTACCGTTCGGGCTGAGGATGTGGGACGCTGGGGCCATGGCGCAGATGCACATGGCCAACGCCTTCGATCCCGAATCCGCTGCCGAGGTGCCGGCACGCACGGCTGCCCTGCTCGCCCGGCGCGACGCCGCGCTGTCATCGAGCTACCGGCTGTTCTACCGGGAGCCGCTCGAAGTGGTGCGCGCCGAAGGCGCATGGCTGTACGACTCCACCGGCCGCCCCCACCTGGACATGTACAACAACGTCCCGGCGATCGGGCATGCGCACCCGGCCGTGACCGAGGCGGTGACCGCGCAGCTGTCGCGTTTGAACACGCACACCCGGTATCTGACCGAGGGGATCCTCGACTACTCCGAGGCCCTGCTGGAGACCTTCCCGGCGGCGCTGGACCAGGTCACCTATGCCTGCTCCGGATCCGAGGCGGTGGATCTGGCGGTGCGGATGGCCCGGTTCGCCACCGGGCGTGAGGGTGTCATCGTCTCCGCGCACGCCTACCACGGCACGACCGCGCTGGCGGCGAGCCTGTCGCCGAGCCTGGGGGTCAACAACCCCGTCGCCGAGGCGGTGGCGACTGTCGACATGCGTCCGGGGATGAGCGTGGAGAGGCTGGCCGCCGAGGTACGGGCGGCAGCAGCCGATCTGGAGGCGCGCGGGCACGGGGTGGCTGCGGTGATCTTCGATTCGATCTTCTCCTCCGACGGGGTGCTGCCCGAACCGGTGGGCGGCTTAGCCGCTGCTGCGGATGTGGCTCGGGCGTTCGGAGGGTGTGTCATCGCCGATGAGGTGCAGCCCGGGTTCGGGCGCACCGGCACGATGTGGGGGTTCTCGCGGCACGGACTCACGCCGGATCTCGTTGTGCTCGGCAAGCCGATGGGCAACGGGATGCCGATTTCGGCGGTCGTCAGCCGGCGGGAGATCTCCGATGCGTTCGGCACCAGCGTGCGCTACTTCAACACCTTCGGCGGCAATCCGGTGTGCATCGCGGCAGCCCAGGCAGTCCTCGATGTCATCACCGGGTCGCTGCTGGCCCGGCATGCAGAGCAGCTCGGGCAGGTGCTCGCCGACGGCTTAGCCGTTCGTGCCGAGCGCACCGACCTGCTCGGTGATGTGCGGGCGGCCGGGCTGTTCGTCGGCGTCGATGTGCGCGGGTCCAGCGAGTGGCCACCGGCTGAGACCGCTGCGGCGATCGTCAACGGGCTGCGGCAGCGCCGCGTGCTCATCTCCGCCTCGGGACCGGGTGCCGATGTGCTTAAGATCCGCCCACCGCTGGTCTTCGATGAGGCCGAAGCCAAGGTGTTCTTCGCAGCGCTCGACGACACGCTCGAGGAGCTGAGCTGATCCTGCGACGCGCCCCGCGGGGACGTCACCTGCCTGCGCTGGGTGGGCGGCCATCGTCGCCGGTCTCCCCCGCCTCGGGCGCGGTGTCCGTTCCCGAGGCGGTGGTGCCCTCGGATGTGACCTCGTCGATGACCTCGCGGGCGACCTCGCGGGCGGTTTCCGTGGCCCGGCGGACCGGTGCGCGGAAGGCTGAGGCGGTGCGCTTCATGCCCGCGCCTACCCCGCGGTAGCTCCATCCGCGGATGCTGCCTGGGGCCCGCCAGCCGCGGAACCAGGCGGTGAGCCGGAAGGCGAAGACGACGCTGGCGGCGGCAATCGTCACCCACACGTTCCAGATGCTCGTCTGCTGGCCGAGTGGTGCCAGCAGGGCGCCGCAGAAGGCGGGGATGATGTAGAGCTCGGAGCCGGAGAACACGGCCGGGATCTCGTTGGCAACGACATCGCGCATGAGACCGCCGCCGACGGCGGTGATGATGCCGAGCATGATCGACCCGTAGACGTTCATGCCGTGCTCCAAGGCGATGATCGTGCCGGTGGTGCAGAACAGCGCGAGGCCGGCGGCATCGAAGATGACGATCGGCAACCGGGCGCGTTCGGTGTGCCGGCCGATGAAGTAGACGACGAGGACAGCCAGCAGCGGGATGAGCAGGTAGATCGGCTCGCGCAGGGACGTCGGCACCTCACCGAGGACGACATCGCGGATGATGCCGCCGCCCAGGCTAGCGAGGTAGCCGAGCACCACTCCGCCGGTGATGTCGAAGTCCTTGCGCGCGGCGAGCAGGTTGCCCGAGATCGCGAAGGCGAAGACGCCGACGAGCTCCAAGACGAACAGTGCGACTGAGACGTTCACGGCCTCAGCCTATGCCACCGGCCCGGTCACAGCCGTTCCCGCGGGGGCGCTTTTGGGTGGCAACTGGCATGCAGCCTCACTTCATCTAAGAGACGTTCGCCGTCTGTGCTGCCGGATGCCCAGCACGATCCAGGTCACGATGATCACGGGTAGTGCGAGTATCGACAGCAGCAAGACAATCGCGCCGGCAGCGACATGGATGAGTCCTGCTGCGGCTGTGAGCATGAACCCGCCGATGATCGTTCCGATGAGAATGACGCCCATGATGACGTGCAGACGCCACGCTGGCTTCGCGGCTTTTCGGGCTCCGTTGGATGGGTCATATGTCTGCGGTGGTGGTGCGGTCGGGTTCTGCCATGTCTGAGGCGTTGACCCGGTCTCATTCAGCGCCTGCCGGTTGGTCTCCCATTGAGGCGCCCTCGGCTGCGGACCGATCAGCGGCGCCGCCGGAGCCTGTGGAGCAGAAGGTGGCCGGGGCGTAGCTGCCGCGAGCGGGGACACCGCTGGCGGGGACGGTGCTTCCGAGGCCTCGGTGAGGTTCTGGGCGGCTGGCTCGGCTGGGGTTGCCTGTCTGTCCAGGTCGCCTCCCGACTGAGATTCATCCGGCACAGTCTGCGCCCATTCCCAGAAGTCGGTGAACGCGAGGATCGGTACTGCGTACCGTTCAGCCTGCTCGATCTGCAGCGAACCGGGCTTGGCAGCGGCCTGCACGAGGACATCGCATCCTGTGCGAGTGACCGACTGCACCGCTACCAGACCTCTGTCCTCGGCCAGCTCGACGAGGTCTGCGCGGGTGAGGCGCCCTCCAGTGTCAGGGTGTGCTGCAATGCCGACGAATGCGACCCGCGATTCGGCGGCTAGGAGCGCAGCCGCGGTTTCCCGCCCCTGTGGTTCGGGTGTGACGCGCTTCAGCTGTGCTGGGGTACCGGGCTGGCCGTCCGTATCGGCCGCAGTCGGCTCGAAGCGAGAGGCACCGTCCTCTGGCTTAGCATCCTCGGCGATGAGATCATCGCGTTCATCGTCTCGACTGATCACGGGCTCTGCGGAAGATTCCGCAACTGCTGCCGATGCCGCCTCTGACGGGGCGTGTCCTTCGGCGGCGTGGGCGGCAATCGTCGCTGATTGCTCAGCATCAGCTGCCTCTCGCACCATTCGTCCGGCGGTGACGGGGCGAATGTAAACGTCGACAGTGAAGGCACTTGGTGTTCCGACCTCACTTTCACCGGCAAGCCACGAGAAGAACTGATTCGCTGTGAAGATCGGTTTGCCCCAAGCCACAGCGTTCTTCGCCTTGTTCGACTGTGAACCTTCCTCAGCGGTGACCAGCACGTCGCATTTTGTCTTCGTCATGCTGGAGACAACCGCAAGACCGCGTGCTTCCGCGAGTGCGGCGAGCTCAGACTTCGAGACCAGGTTTCCGGCAGGGTCGACAGCTGAACCAGAGAAACAGACCCGGACCCCATCGGTGAGAACGTCGCCGATCTGATGGTGCTCCTTCACGCCATTTGTTTCGGTGCTGCGGCCTGCCATGCGGTTCACTTCGGCAAGCACCGATGCCGCCGTTGCCGATGACGCGACGGCCTCGGTGCGTGCCGACAAAAGACCTGCAAGCACCTCGACGTGGTCAGAATCCGCGTCCGCAACCTGCACGAGGAATGTTTCATCCGCTGTGTGGCTTGGCCGGGGTTTCAGGAACCCGTCTGCGGAACTCTCGGCGAGGAAAACGCCACTGCCGGCGTCAAGCTGATCTCCTTCCATGATCTTCTGCACAGCTCTAGCTCGATCGAGCGCTGTTGCAGCGCTCAACAGGCGCTCATCTTCATCTTCAAGATCCCGATCGAGGTCGTCCCCCATTGGGATATGTGCAACGACTCCATTGCGCTTCATTTCGAAGTCGATGTACGACATCGTGCGATCGATGTCCGGACCTGCCGGGGTCAGACCATCGAGAGCGGAGGCCAGCACCGGCCACGCCTGGGCGAGAGTCGGCGCCAGTTGGACATCGGAGGCTGTGATGCCGAAGTCCTGTCGGGCTGTGCCCAGATCGCGTTCTGGGTTGATGAGAGTCGTCAGTTCCTGTCCGTCATCGGTGATGACGGCGATCTCGACCGGTCTGGGCTGATACATCCGGCCGGCATCGCCAACGAAACACGCACCGATGTAAGCCCGGCCCTGAGTAATGGGGACATCGGTCTCCTCCGCGAGGAAGCGACGCACAGCGTTGCTGACCCGCAGATCTCGGGGCTTGATCGGACGGGCGAGGATCAGCCCTGCCGAATCCGTCAACCGGCTCAACGCAACATAGAGCTGACCGTCGGCGAACGTGCCACCGCTGACATCAATAACTGCCCGCTTCAGCGTCTGACCCTGGCTCTTGTGGATAGTAATCACCCACGCCAAGCGCATTGGAAGTTGTCGGAAGCGGCCGACAGGTTCGTAGACCAAAGAACCGCCCTCGACCTGCGGCCGCTTGATCTCCCATGAGTGCGGGGTCACGCGGTACGAGCTTCCGTCGGGGACTCTGACGGTGGCGACAACTTCGGTTTCAGCCCCGCCCAGGCCCTCGACCGTCTCCTCAGCGACTTCTACGACTGTTGCGATCGTCCCGTTGACCCATGCGCCGCGAGGTTCATTCGTCAGCATCATGACCTGTGCACCAACGCGCAACGGCAGCCGATCCTCCGTCGGCGGATCGAAGCCCTCGGTTTCACCCGTGTACTGCGCTTCGCTGACGATCTCAGGCCCAGGCAGCTGCTCCAGCATCTTACGGTTGCGGGCGTTGGCGATGCGGTTCGTCGTCGTCAGCGTCAGCCAATCCTCGTCAACTGGCGGTTCAAAGCCCTCAACGACGTGCTCGTTGAGCTTATCCAAAGTGTTCGACAGCAGAGACCCGTCTCGCACCGCATTGAGGATCTCTAACAGGTTCACATCGCCAGTTTGGCGGAAAACCTTCGTCAGCTCGACGGTGGTGAACCTAAAGCGATCGAAAGATCGCGCATCGAAGAAATAGGCGGACGGGTAATGGCTTTGGAAGTACTCAATCTCTCCGTCCGTCACGACCGGAGGCAGCTGAAAGAGATCCCCAACAAGCACCAGCTGCACTCCGCCCAACCACATCCCCGGCTGAGGACCGAATCGCTCGAGTGCCTCGACAATGCAGTCGAAGAGGTCCGCCCTGATCATCGAAGCTTCATCGATGATGATAGTGTCGACAGATTTCAGGACCGAGGCGAAAAGTCCGGGATAGTAGCTGCCACTTCGCACCGAGTCCACGGTCACCCCAGGCCAGAACCCGAACAGGCGGTGAATTGTATAACCGCCGACATTGAGCGCCGCTATCCCCGTTGGCGCAGCAGCGACCACGTTCCTGTCGGTTCGAGCAAGAAACTCGCGGACAAGCGTGGACTTGCCAGTGCCAGCGCGACCAGTCAGGAACACGCTCTCGCCAGCAGAGAGCAGCGACAGCGCCTCGGTGAACTCTTCGGTGAGTTCCAAATCAGCAGTCTTGGTGATCGACATGTCCGAACCACTGTCCTTCTCCATACTGGTGTTTGCTCACGACATTACCCGAGGCCCCGCCGCTGGTCAGCGCGGATGTTCAGACCTGGCAGATGCCCCGCCTGGTATCAGACGCCACCGCGGGGTCGTTTTCTGCGGCGCCGACGAGTAGGTCTCAGCCGTCGACCGCGTCGGCGAGCGCGGTGAGGAGGGCGACCTCGGTTCCGGCTAAGCCGCGGGAGAGGTAGACGCGGCGGCCGTCGGTGCGCGGGCGGACCTCGCTGTTGGCGATCTGTCCGAGCGGGATGATCGCCTCGGCCCCGCCGGGCGGCAGCAACGCCGCGGGGTCGGCCAGGTGCTGGTCGCGGGCGTCAGTGACGACGTAGGCACCGGTGAGCAGATCGTCGGGGATCTCCGAGCCCGAGGCGGTGGCCGGCCCGAGCGTGGAGATGAGGCAGTCTTCGGCAAGCCAGCTGGTGTCGATGACCGGGATGTGGGAGGTGGTGGCGAGAATGACGATGCTCGCCGCGCGCACCGCCTCTTCGGCGGTCTCAACGGCCGTGGCGGTGAGCCCGTAGCTGGTGGCGGCATGTTCGGCCAGTTCAGCGCGGCGTTTGAGGGTCGGCGCGTAGATGCGTACGTCCTCGATCCCGACGACTGCGCCCAGCGCCCAAAGCTGCTGGGCGGCCTGTCGGCCGGCCCCGATGAGCGCGACCCGGTGCGGGCCATCGCCTGCGACATAGCGGGCGGCCGCACCCCCGAGTGCGCCGGTGCGGCGGTTGCCGAGCAGGGTGCCGACGGCGATCGCTTCGAGCGCGCCGGTCAGCCGGTTGAAGGCCGTGACGAGCTGCTCTTCTTCTGCCCCGCCGGGCAGCTGTCGATCGCGGATATAAGACCGGTACCCCAGATGCGTGGTCGTCGCACCGGCTGTGATGACGAGGGTGCCGGCATCGAGCCCAGCCGCCTGCAGCGGTGCGCGCAGCCGGGGCGGGCAGGCGAGCTCATCGCGGCCATCCGCGGCGAGCGCGGCGCACATCGTGTCGACGGCCAGGCGCGGGGTCAGGTGGGTGCGGATATCGGCGTCGGTGAAGATGCGCATGCCTTGGAGTCTAGGCCCCTGTCTGACGACCGGCCAGAGACACCGGCCAGGCCACGAACCCGACCTCAGCGCTCAAGCACCACACCGGCAACGGCGTTGTCGTCAAGCACGGCGAGATCGGCAGTGAGGCGATGTACCGCTCCTACGGCCGCCTCAGCGCCGGAGACGTCAAGCCCGGTGACAAGGTCAAGGCCGGTGCGATCGTCGGCAAGACCGGCAACACCGGATCCGATGCGCCGGTCACCCCGTGACCCGCACTCATCCGCACGCTCATGGGCGACCCGATCGTGCTGTGTTCATGAGACCCGCGCCCGAGGTGGGTCCCGCCTCGGGCACGGTCGTCTCTTCGGGTGAGGTGGCCAGGTCAGGTGAGCAGCAGCTTGTAGCCGGTGTGGCTGGCGGTGAAGCCGAGGCGGTCGTAGAAGCGGTGGGCGGCGGCACGGGAGCGATCAGTGCGGGAGCGATCGGTGGTGAGCTGGAGGAGACCACAGCCGCAGGAGCGGGCATGGGCGATCGCCCACCTGAAGAGCGCCGTCCCCAGGCCCTGTCCGCTGCGGTCGGCACGGATGCGCACGGCTTCGATCCGGGCGTGCAGCATGCCGTGCCGGGAGATGCCGGGGATGAAGGTCTGTTGGCAGGTGCCCGCCACCTCGGGCGCGGGGCCAGGAGCTTCGATGACGAGGAGGAGCTGACCGGGGTCGTCGGCGAGCAGCGCGACGACCGGGAAGGTCGCCAGCGGTCGCGCGGCGGACGGCGAACTCCGCACCCTCGCGAGTGGTCGCGGCTGGTGTGCCAGGCCGATACTCACAGGCGGGAATGAGCGATTCTCAGCCCGAATGTCAGCGGTGTTGTTTATGCTTGGGCCGGGGAGCGAGAAAGGTGAAAGCCATGACGCCGCAGATCCAATGGGAAGACTGTCTCGACAACCAATCCATCCTCAACGACCTCACCGACGCGGCTGAGCAGTCCCGGCGCGAAGTCGCCCGCTGCGAGCAGTGCCTGCGCATCACAGCCGGGGATCCGAACCTCGACGGCGATGAACGCGAAGCCCTCATCGAAGCCGCGGACGAAGCCCGCGAATCCCACGCCGAACTCCTCGCCGAACAGCTGCTGCTGGAGGAGAAGCTCAGTTCCGACATCGCGCATCTGACTCACGAGGCGATCGAGGAGTTCGTCCTCGTCTACGGCGAGCGCCAGACGGGCTCGCCCGGCAGCCCGTCGGCCGGCGTCTGATAGGTGCTGTCGCTGCCGACGCCGAACCGCTAAGCTGACCCGGGTGCTGCCGCCCGGTGAGCGTGTGATGCCCGGGCTGTGCACCTGAGATGACGCTGCACATGACGGGAGGGTTCGGTGGCCGGGACTGCTGAGACGCCGCGGCGAGCGCGCGGCTGGGTGCTGCTTATCGTCGCGATCCTCGCCGAGGTGTCCGGGTCGCTGTCGCTCAAGGGAGCGCTGACCCACCCGGTGCTCTACGTGGTAGTGGTGGCCGGATTCCTCATCGCCTTCACATGCCTGGCCGGGGTGCTGCGCGCCGGGATCAGCCTGGGTGTCGCCTACAGCGTGTGGGCGGCTTTCGGGGTCGCGCTCACCGCGGTGCTCTCAGTCATCATCTACGCCGAGCCGTTCTCCTGGCTCATGGGTGCGGGCATCATCGTCATCATCGCCGGAGTGCTGTGCATCGAACTCGGCGCTCACGCCGCGAATCGCTCGGTCGAAGGGCTTGAAACCGCTGAGGGGTCCGCATGATCGCCTGGGTGTTCCTCACTGCCGCGATCGTCTCCGAGGTCGCCGGCACCCTGTGCCTGCGCATGGCCGTCACCAGCGGACGTATCTGGTACGCCGCGGTCGGCCTCGGGTACGTCATCGCATTCTCGTGCCTGTCGCTCACCCTCGCCAACGGCATGGATCTGGCCGTCGCCTACGGCATCTGGGCGGCCTGCGGCGTCGCGCTGACCGCGGTGCTGTCCCACCTGCTCTTCCGCGAACCGCTCACCTGGGTCATGGGATTGGGCATCGTGCTCGTGGCAACCGGTGTGCTGATAGTGGAACTCGGGTAACGAGGGAGGAAGCCGCCGCCGAGGCGGTGGTCACGTCATCGACTTCTGGGCCGAATCGTCGATGAAGTCGCGCCCCGATTCCTTTCGCCACATTGCATGATCGAGTCGGCCGTATGCGAGGTTCAGTTCGTCTGCGGCTCTTTCAACGAGCCGGGAGGCTTCAGTCGGCGAAACATGGCGGTTCCATAGCGCCCGTGAGACGTAACTGGTGATCATTCGATCGCCCTTGACCCCAGGAATTCCGATGAGCATGAGAAAGTAATGCCACGTCAGGCCGCTGCGCTGACCAGTAATGCCTTTCCATTCGCGGGTAACGTCTGACTTTTCGCGACTCTCACGACAGGAGAATTGCTCCTTCAAGTCGTGCGGCGTTTCGAGTCCATGCTCTTTCAGAATTTTGGCGGCCTCATACACCGCGTATGCCTTGTACGGAGCGCCCTTCTTCGACGAGGTCTTCCAGCGATTCGCGGTTGCTTCAACGAATCCTTCGATTCCTCCCCACCGGTCGAAGGCCTCCACCAAGTCCGACGCAGTGTCCTCGCACCTCTCTTCATCGCAGCTGCCGCTCTCACTGGAGCGTCGCGCACGATACCGAGAAACAACGTTCAGAACACCTGAATAATGGTTGCCGGTCGAGTAGATCGCGTCGATGACGGACAAGGCAACGCAGCCATACCCATCAGGCTGGAACCACTTCTGCTCATCGGTGCCCAGCTCTTCTTTGATGAGCTTGCAAAGAGCCATTACGTCCTCATCTGAACACTCCATGTCGGCCTCTCCCTTGAATCGCCGCTGTGAAAAGAGTCTATCCGTCTGCCCGTTTCCGGCCATGTCGCCAGGGTGGTCACGTAGTCTGTCGGCATGTCCTCAGTGCCCGATTCCGTGGTTGGCGAGACAGCCAGGATCTACCGCAGCTTCGCCCACTACCAGGCTCGCGATGTCTCCCCGATCTACGAAGACTGGGCCAATGGGATCGCCGACGATCCGATGTTGCTCGACCGTCTTGCGAACCGGCCGGCTGATAAGCGCCAACCGAACCTGCTCTTCGCCGCGGCCCGTCATCTCGGGTGCACAGCAGTGTCGAACGCCGATCTCCGGTCGTGGCTGATCTCCCACTGGGATTCCGTCACCGCGGTGATGCTGTCTCACGCTACGCAGACGAATGAGGCGAGCCGGTGCGCCACCTTGCTGCCGGTGCTGACACAGATCCCAGGTCCGTTGGCGCTCATCGAGGTTGGGGCGTCGGCGGGACTGTGTCTGTATCCGGACCGATACAGCTACGACTACTGCACCGACGCCGGTACTGTACGCGTCGACCCGCCGGGTGGCCCCAGCTCGGTGGTGCTGCCGTGCACGATCTCCGGTGCTCCGGTTCCCAACTCCGTTCCCGAGGTGGAGTGGCGGGCTGGCCTTGATCTCAACCCGCTCGACGTCACCAGCGAGTCGGATATGCGATGGCTGGAGTCTCTCATCTGGCCCGAGCACGAGGCACGAAGGCAACGACTGCGGGCAGCCTCCCAGATCGTCGCCGCAGAACCACCGCGGATTGCCACCGGGGATCTGCTCACCGACCTCGATTCCCTCATCACCGAGGCTCCGGCAGAAGCGACCGTCGTCGTGTTTCACTCAGCGGTGCTCGCCTACGTGGATGCAGAATCCCGCCGAAGGTTTGCCGATTCGATGGCTGCGCAGCCCTCAATGGTGTGGATCAGCAACGAAGGCGCAGGCGTGTTCCCGGAACTTGATGAGCCCATCGCCAAGCAGGCCAAAGGTCGGTTCGTGCTCACGGTCGACGAGACGCCTGTCGCGTATACAGGACCGCACGGTCAGTCGTATCAGGGACTCACGACGGCGCAACCGGACATCTAGATCTGACCTGATTCTCTTATATAAACTCGATGTCAGTCGCCAGAGGGGGAGCGCAAGGAGTTTGACGATGACCACCATTGCGGTCACAGCACGCCCGTGGTCAGGAGGCTGGGAACTCGAGATCGACGAAGACCGGATCACACAGGTCAGCGATCTGGCCCACGCCTCTGCACAGGTGATCGACTATCTCGACACTGCCGAGCCTGGCGTCGACCACCACGACTGTGATCTTCAGCTTACGGTCCACCATGAATGAGCTCTGCTGAACACCCGCTTCCTTTCAGCGACAGCAGTCGTTGTTTCGGGTGGGTGGTTTCACGCGTCAGTGGAGATGCCACCGGGTACGCCGCCGTCTGTCCATCCAAGGGCCAGCGCGTGGGAGCCCTCCGTCCGTTGTACGTCATACGATTGTGCGTATGAAGAAGCGCATCACGAATGGGCGCGAAGTCTCTGATGGGCAGGTTCAAGCATGGCCGGTCGAGGCGGAGTCCGGTTACGACGTCGACCAGCTGAATCGCCGGTGGGGAAGGCCAGCCCGCGTTGAGAAGACTTCCCAGGTGGTTCTGACACGCTTGCCGGATGCAGAGCTGGCGGCGCTGATGGAACGAGCCGACCGCGAAGGTCTGGATCGCTCGACTGCCATTCGGGCAGCAGTGCGGGAGTGGTCGGCTAAGTAGTCTGCTGCAACCTCCCGCCCCGCGCCCACGTGGGCGGCCGAGATCGCACCAGGCAGCTTCAGCCTGTGCTGGCCAGCCATTTCTCGAACCGCTGCTCAAGGAAGATCTCGGGCTTTCGGCGAAGAGAGATCCGGCCATTGTCCAGCAGCACGGCACGGAAGCGACGCACATTTTCGCGAGACGTCAGACCTCTCTTCAGCGCGACGCGCAACAGCTGCCACGTATCGATGCACCGAGTTCCATCTGCAAAAGGGTGGGCATTGTAGTCCTCGGTGACGAACACCGCCTTGAGCTGTCGGCTGCGGATGATCGTGAGCGTCTCTGCTTCACCGAGGTGTTCGTCCTGATGATCTCCCGGTGCTGCCATCAGCTGCCGCAGTGATCGAATCTGCTGATGTTCACCGTCGTGGGGCATGATCGGTTCGCCGAGAATCCGTTCGCTGCTCGTGGCGGGATCTGGGAGCGATAGCTTCGGTCCGACTCGCTCACATTCTATGGAGACGGTCCCGGTCCACCGGCCTCGCTGGCCGAGGATCTGCTCCAGCAGGTCCATCTCGCCGCAGAGCGAGAAATTGATGAGGACGCCGGTGTCGTGAAAGAAGAACCAAGATGTACTCACGAGCGCGGATCAACCCAGCAGATCCATCAGCTCATCATCGGAAAGCGACGGCGGCGCAGGTTCGTCGATCTCAAGTTCGTCCGCGGCTACTCCCAGCATCCACGCCAGTGTTTCCTTGTGCAGCATGCCGGCTTCGATTCGCTTCAGATGCGCGCTGCGCAGCCAAGCCGGAAAGCGACGCTGTGATGCTTCTTCCATCCGATCGCTGATGGCGTCACCGTTATATGCTCCACCTCCAGACCAGTACCGCCGCAGCACCTTCTGCGTTGTGAACTCCAAAGCCGCCGTCACTTCAGGGGACGGCGTGATTCCGAGTGTCTCGAGACGCACGCGAAGCGACTTTGTCGAAACGCCATTTCGCCACAAGTAATCAGCGACCTCGGTCGGATTCATCGTCTCCCAGGCCGAGCCCCGCATCTCCGAAGCTGGCATCAGCAGCTCGGCAGCGAAAGCATGCGCAGCTGCCTCGCGCTGCCCTGCGTCTGGTGAATCGGGCCGGACGTCCTCGTGTTTGAGTGTAAGGTGTCCGAGTTCATGAGCAAGGGACCAGTTCTCGTAGAACCAGTTGCCGGAGGCGTTGGTGGCAATCACCTGCCGCCCGTTGAGGGTCATAGCGTAGGCAGTTGACAGTTCAGGAAGTGAAATGACGTCGACGCCGAGTGCTTCGAGACCCGCCACGAAGGTCCGGGGAAAATCCTTCCCGAGCTGTTCGCGCACTTCCGCAACCGTCGTCGGCAGAGCTGGCGACGATGCGATCTCGCCTGCCTGCACGTATGCCAACCGGATCCCGTCCAGGATTTGCTCGTCGTCAGCAATGCGTTCGACGCTGCGGATCCTGGTCTCGTGATCGAAGCGGTGCCGTGCGGCGACCGGTAGTCGGCTGTCCGTCGTCGGTTCACCGGTGATGAGGTAGTCGAGGTCAGCATCGAGCGTGCGGGAGATAGCTGCCAGCTCGACGGCAGCGAATCCGCGTTTGCCGTTGAGGGCACGCGACATGCCGTCGGTGGTAATGCCGACGGCCTGTGCCAGTTGCTTCTGTGTCAGCCCCCGCTCGTTCATAGCGGCAGCAACACGTGCGCCGATGGAGTCCATCATTCAAGTGTAGAGACAAGTTGGGAATTTCCCAACTCCCTCCTTTGATGGCCCGACGATTCAACCGTGTATCGCCCCCTGAACCTCACACCATCAGTGCGGCATATTGGCAAACCGCGAGCGCGCACCCTGGAAGGCGACCTTGATCTCGCCGGTCGGGCCGTTGCGGTGCTTGGCGACGATGATGTCGGCCTCACCGGCGTGCGGGGACTCCGGATCGTACATGTCCTCACGGTGGATCAGCAGCACCATATCGGCATCCTGCTCGATCGAACCGGACTCGCGCAGATCCGAGATCATCGGCCGCTTGTCGGTGCGCTGCTCAGAGGACCGGTTGAGCTGCGAGAGCGCGATGACCGGGACTTCGAGCTCCTTGGCCAGCAGTTTGAGCGACCGGGAGAACTCCGAGACCTCCTGCTGACGCGACTCCACGCGTTTGCCGGAGGACATCAGCTGCAGGTAGTCGATGACGATGAGCTGCAGGTCGTGCTGCTGTTTGAGCCGGCGGCACTTGGCGCGGATCTCGGTCAGTGCCATGTTCGGCGAGTCGTCGATGTACAGCGGCGCATCGTGCATCCGCGACATCTTCGCCGCCAACGTCGTCCAGTCCTGTTCGGAGACCTCACCACGGCGCAGGTTCTGCAGCGGCACCCCGGATTCTGCGCTGAGCAGGCGCATCGACAGCTCCTGCTTGCCCATCTCCAGGGAGAAGATGACGGTGCACTGACGCGCGGCGATCGCCGCCGAACGAGCCATGTCGAGGGCCAGCGTCGACTTGCCGACACCAGGACGGGCGGCGATGACGATCATCTGGCCCGGATGCAGGCCGTTGGTGAGGTCATCGAACTCGGTGAAGCCGGTCGGCACGCCGACGGTGTCGTCGCCGTGCTCGCCCATCCGCTCGATCTCATTGGCGGTGTGCTCCATGATCTCGCCGAGGCGCACATAGTCCTCAGCGGTGCGCCGCTCGGTGACCTGGTAGATCTCAGTCTGTGCGCGGTTGACCAGATCGTCTGTATCGCCCTCGGCGTCGTAGCCCATCTGCACGATCCGGGTGCCGGCTTCGACCAGCTTGCGCAGCATCGCGCGTTCGCGCACGATCTGGGCGTAGTAGCCGGCGTTCGCCGCAGTCGGCACCGAGGCGATGAGCGTGTGCAGATACGTCGCCCCGCCCACCCGGGCAAGCGATCCGGCCTTCTGCAGGGCGTTGGCGACGGTGACTGCATCGGCGGGCTCACCGCGGGCGTAGAGGTCGAGGATGACGTCGTAGATCGTCTCGTTTGCCGGCTTGTAGAAGTCCTCGCCGCGCAGCGTTTCGACAACGTCAGCGATCGCGTCCTTCGACAGCATCATGCCGCCGAGGATCGACTCCTCGGCATCGAGATCCTGGGGCGGAGTCCGCATTCCGGCCTCTGCCCGCTGCCACTGATCGTCTGTCATCGGCGCCTTTCCATCAGCTGTCTGCTGTCCCACTGTAGCCGCTCGGGAACCTGCCGACATATCGCCGGCAGGCGGGTGT
>NZ_JALXKS010000022.1 GCF_025144725.1 Brevibacterium sp. p3-SID960
CAGGGGTCGGGGCGACATCTTGTCAGCTGCCGGGCGGCGCTGATTGCTCCGGTCCGGGCGAGTTTGATAACGATCAGGTAACGCACATGGGGAACTCAGGAGATTGACATTATAATGAAGTCAACTTCATCCGTATATATGTCGATATCAGCTCCACCCCGATGCGCTCGCGTGACGTTCGGCCGAGGCATCCCTGACTGATCAGAATCAGGTGACTCATGCCCTCTCTGCACACCTCCCGGCGACCCTACTGGCGCGTCAGTCTCCGCGAGATGTGGCGGCAGGCTGCTCATACTCCCATCTTCAAGACCGTGGCCGGGGCGCTGGCTCTGGCGCTCGCGGTCGGGCTCGGCGTCGTTGCCGGCGTCATCGTGCCGGCAGGTGAGGCTGAGGCCAAGCCCATCACGCCGATGTCGCAGCGCTACAACGCCACTGTCAACGGCGACTTCCTCATGGTGGGCAATGGTGCCCTCGAGTGCGATAAGACGAAACCGACATGGCGCACCGATGCCAACTGCACCGGCCTGCACGGCGGCTCCGCGAGCGACTCTCCGAATGACTTCCTGTGGATGAAGAACAGCGTCAACGGTGCTGCCGGCATGGGTGCGAACTCCTCCTCAGCGAGCGTCACCGTGCCGGCCGGAGCGAAAGTCGTCAAAGCGCAGCTGTACTGGTCGGGCAACACCGGCTACGTCAACGGGGTCGCCGGTGTGCGCTGCACGGCAAACGCGCGCGGCACCCTGCCGAACTGGGTGGCCAGTGAGGGCAGCCCGCAGTCGACGCGGCCGCGCATCTCCGTCGCCGGCAGCGCACCGGTGTCGGTCGATGTCGGGCGCTACACGCAGGAGAGCAACGCTGACCTGGGCAGCAACGGCATTCAGTACTACTCCGCCTCAGCCGACGTCACCGCACAGTTCGCCAATGTGCCCACCGGTTCAGCACAGACCGTGACGGTCGGTAACCTGTGGTCGGTCCAGGGATACGGCTGCTACACCGGCTGGTCGCTGGCGGTCGTGTACGACTTCGGCACATTCGTGCCCGGCAACGCCGCCGCCGCGGCCCGCACTGTCATTCTCTACGACGGTCACGTCCGCAAACAGCCGGGCGAGCAGTCGGAGAACGTCACGTTCGACGGCTTCACCGCCCAAGGCCCGGGAGCGCGCGCCGGGTTCAGCCTGTATGAAGGTGACCGCTCGATCAGCGGCGATACCGCCCGCTACCGGACATCGAGCAGCCCGACGCTGCGCGAGATCCCCAACCCCTACGGGGAGACCGGCAACATCGGTGTGTCCCGGGCTGAAGGCTCTCAGAACTACCGGTCGTACCCGAACTCGAATCCCTTCGTCAACGCCAGCGTCGACGTGCTCACCGCATCGCCGCCCAACGTCAGGGAGGGCGACACGAGCGCCACGCTCAGCCTGTCGACGACCGGTGACTCGTACCTGCTGCAGAACTCGATCTTCTCCGTGCCCACTGGTGCGGTGCGCATCAAAAAGAGCTTCAATGGCACCGACGATACGCAAACCGTCAAGCAGGGGGAGCGGCCGAGCTACACGATCACCGTCACCAACAGCGGATCCACGGAACTGAGAAACGTCCGGGTCGAAGACCCTGCAGCCCCGGAGTGCGCCCGCACGATCGGAAGTATGCCGGCACCGCCTGCTGACGGATATGAGCAGACCTACACCTGTGAGGGCCCGGAGACAACGCAACCGCTGACGAACACCGCCTCAGTGAAGGCGACCACGCCGAACGGCGCTGACCTGGCATCCAGTGATACGAGCCAGGTCGAGACAGCTGGCATCGACGTCTCGAAGAACGCCGATCCCACCGTGGTCCCGGCAGGCGAGGACGTCACCTGGACGATCTCGGTGACCAACAGCGGATCCGTGCCGCTGGAGAACGTCACCATCGAAGACAGCGTGCTGGACTCCTGTGACCAGTCAGGCCTGTCGCTGGCACCGTACGAGTCTCGCGAGTTCACCTGCAGCGGCCCGGTCACCGGTGTCACGACCAACAAGGTCACCGCCACCGGTGAGGCCGGATCGCTCACCGTCTCCGACGAAGCGACCGCCAGCGCCTCGGCGATCGCCCTGCAGCTGCAGAAGCAGGCCGGTGCGTTCACCGACGTCGACAACTCCGGCACCCAGAACGCCGGCGACACCATCGAATACACCTTCAAGCTGACGAACTCGGGCTCGGCACCGCTGACGAACCTGTCAGTCTCCGACCCGAAGATCGGTGACATCACCTGCCCATCGGACACCACCCTCGGCGTGGGTGAGAGCGTCGACTGCACGGCAGCGACCTACACCCTCACGCAGGCGGACGTCGATGCCGGCAAGGTCGACAACACCGCCACAGCCGAAGCGACCGACCCGAACGGAATCGCCACAGCGAAAGCCGAGAGCTCAGCGACCGCAGAGATCTCCTCGATCTCCTCGATCAACCTGCAGAAGTCCGCTTCGCAGATCACCTCTCCCGACGGCACTCCGCGCGAACCCGAAGACGTGGTTCCCGGCGACACGATCACCTACTCCTTCAGCGTGACGAACACCGGCACCTCGACCCTGCGCGACGTCCGGCTCACCGATGAGCTGCTCGGCATCGACAATGTCGCCTGCCCGATTCCCGGCGGAGCGCTGGCCCCGGGTGAGACCGTCGAATGCCCGTCGGAAACCCACACGATCACGCAGGCTGACCTCGACGATGAAAAGCTGGAGAACACCGCCACCGCAACGGCCCAGCCGCCGCTGGGCGACCGGATCTCCAACGACTCCAGCATCACCGTGCCGGTCGGCAGCGACGCCGGTGCACTGCAGCTGATCAAATCGATCACCGGCGGCAGCGATGCCGACGGCAACGGCCGCGTCAGCGCCGGTGACACCGCTGAATACAGCTTCACTGTCACCAACACCGGCAACGTCACACTGCGAGATCTGGCCATCAGCGACCCGCAGGCACAAGGCGACATCACCTGTGAGGCGACGTCACTCGCCCCGCGCGAATCGACCACCTGCACCGGCGCGTTCCACGTCCTCACCCAGGGCGACCTCGACTCCGGATCGTTCACCAACACCGCCACAGCCACCGGCATGACTCCGCTGAACCAGGAGGTCAGCGCCGAGGACAGCGTCACCGGCATGGTGACCCCGGCCTCGGGCAACAAGCTGACGAAGACCGTCGCCGACATCCCCGAGGGAGCAGGCGCAGGAACCGACGTGGAGTACACCTTCACCATCGAGAACACCGGCGAGACCACGCTGCGCAACGTCACACTCGAGGACAACCGCCTCGACGCCCCGGCCACCTGCGACCCGGACACGACGACACTCGCCCCGGGAGAGACGCTGACGTGCACCGGCACGCACGCGCTGACCCAGGACGAAGTCGACGCCGGAGTGGTGAGCAACGACGCGCTCGCCACCGGCACCCCGGACAAGGGCGACTCGGTCACCTCCGATGACCACACCGCAGCAGTCATCCCGACGGAACCGAGCATGTCGGCGATGAAGTCCTCCGGTGAGATCGTCGACGCCAACAACAACGGCCACGTCGATGCCGGGGACACCGTCGACTTCAGCATCACGGTGAAGAACACCTCGACCGTGACGCTGACCGACCTGCGCGTCGAAGACCCGCTCATCTCCGATGAGCCGCTGGAATGCGGCACGACGACGATCGCTCCGCTCGATGAAGTCGTCTGCGGGCCGTTCACCTACACGCTCACGCAGGCTGACATCGACGCCGGCATCGTCCTCAACACTGCCGATGTCGAGGTCACGGCGCCCGGCGGCGATAACCTCACCGAGGACCCGGCTAAGGCCGTGCCAGTCGAACGGAAGCCGGACCTGACGGTGGACAAGACCGCCTCAGATCTGCGCGATCTCGACGGCAACGGACCAGACCCCGGCGACGCGCTCGACTACAGCTTCACGGTCACCAACACCGGCAACACGACTATCACCGACATCGAACTCACTGACCATATGCTCGGTGGAAAGCTGAGCTGTGGAACGGAGTTCCCGGCCTCCCTGACGCCAGGGGCGTCGGCGACATGCGGGCCATTCGAGTACTTCCTCAGCCAGGACGACGTCGACGGCGAAGGCGTGCGCAACACGGTGACCGTCACCGGTGACGGACAGGGGACTCCGGTCGAGGATGACGACGAGGTGCTCACGCCGATCACCGGCGCGAAGACGGCCTTGTCACTGGAGAAGACCGGCGAGCACACCGATGTCAACGGCAACGGCCTCATCGACGCCGGTGACACGGTTGCCTACACGTTTGAGGTGCGCAACACCGGCGCTATCACGATCACTGACCTCGCGCTCAACGACCCCCGCCTCGGCGGCGCGATCGACTGTCCCGAGGAGGTGCTCGCCTCCGGTTCCCGGATGGCCTGCACAGGCACGAGTCTGACGATCACGCAGGAGGACATCGACTCCGGTTCGGTCGACAATACCGCGACGGTCACCGGTAACCCGAGCAACGGCGCCGACGAGGTCAGCGCCGAGGACAGCTTCACGCTGCCGGTCTCAGGCCAGCCGTCGTTCACCCTGGAGAAGACCGCAGCCGATGGTGAGGATCGGGACGGCTCCGGCACTGCGAGTGCCGGCGACACCATCGACTACTCGTTCACCGTGACTAACACCGGCACCGTCACGATCTCGGATCTCACCATCGACGATCCGCTTCTCGACGTGGTCACCTGCGACCCGTCTGCTGTGGCTCCCGGGGAGTCCGTCACCTGCACGGCAGCGCCGTATGTGCTGACCCAGGCCGACGTCGACGCCGGAGAGGTGACGAACACCGCGACCCTGACCGGGAACGGGCCGCAGGATTCCGATCCGGAGCCGGTCACGGATTCGGTCACAGTCCCGCTGCTGGGCGCACCGGACATCAGCCTGGTCAAGTCCGGCGGCCGGCCGATCGACGAGAACGGCAGCGAAGTTGGCCAGGACACGAGCAACCCGGCACAGGAGGGCGACCGGATTCCGTACACCTTCGAGGTGACGAACACCGGCAATGTCACTCTGACCGATCTCGTGCTCACCGATGACACCATCAGTTCTGACCCGATCAGCTGTGAGGCCGACAGCCTCGCACCCGGTGCGTCGACGACCTGCGGGCCAGTGCACTACACGCTGACGCAGGACGATGTGAATGCCCGGCACGTCGTCAACTCCGCGACCGTGGTCGGATCCGCCCCCGATGGAGAGAAGCCCGGGGCCACCGACTCGGTGGACACCTCGTTCTCCGGACGTGCAGCCCTGACTCTGGTCAAGGGCAACAACGGGGTCAACGACCTCGACGGCAACAACTTCGATGCCGGCGACACGATCGACTGGACGTTCACCGTCCAAAACACCGGCACTCAGACCGTCAGCGACATCCGGATCGACGACGAGCTGCTGGCCGGCAGCACGATCACGTGTGCGTCGACCGAGCTGGATCCCGGCGAGCAGACGGAGTGCGCCGTCGATCCGGCCTATGAGCTCACGCAGGCCGACATCGACGCGGGCATCGTCGTGAACACGGCTGTCGCCCGTGGCACTTTCGACGGGTCCGACATCGTCTCCCCGGAGACCGAATCGACGGTCCGGTTCACCGGATACGGCGGCTTCGACTTCGCCAAGACCGCCGGCGAGGTCGTCGACGCCAACGGCAGCGGCCGCACCGATGCCGGCGACACCATCACCTATGGCTTCCGCCTGACGAACACCGGCAACACGACCCTGACCTCAGCGGTGCTGACCGATGCGCTCATCGGGCCTGAGTCATGGGCCTGCCCGCTGCCGGACGGCGGGCTGGCACCCGGTGCCGGCGTGGACTGCCCGGAGCAGACGTATACGCTCACGCAGGCCGACATCGACGCCGGTGAGGTGACGAACCGGGCAACACTTTCCGTCGACGGGCCTGGCAGGGTGCCTGCCGATGAGACTGACGAGATCACCACGGAGCTTGAGACCGCAACGGAGATCTCGCTTGAGAAGTCGGTGACCGAACCGGTGGACACCAACGGCGACGGCCGGGTGAGTGCCGGCGACCAGGTCGAGTACTCGTTCGAACTGACCAACACCGGTGTCACGACGCTCACGCGGGCAACCCTGACCGACGAGAAGCTCGGCCTCGACGGGGTTGAGTGCGCGCTGCCCGACGCGGGGCTGGCGCCAGGGGCGAAGGCCTCCTGTGACAGCGTGACCTACACGCTCACCCAGGCAGACATCGACGCCGGAAAGGTGACCAACACGGCCACCGTCACCGGCACCGACACCTCGGGCACCACCACCTCGGGCGAGGACGACGCCGAGCGCACGTTCACCGCCGAGACCGCCCTGAACCTGGAGAAGCGGGCCGGCGCCGTCACCGACGCCAACGACAACGGCCGCATCGACGCCGGTGACACGATCGACTACACGTTCACCATCACCAACACCGGTGCGACGACGCTCGATGCGATCAGCCTCGACGACCCGCTGCTCGGCGGCGACGTCAGCTGCCCGGCCCTGCCCGATGAGGGATTGGCGCCAGGCGAGTCGCTCGAGTGCGGACCGCACACGTACACGATCACGCAGGACGACGTCGATGCCGGTGAGGTGACGAACACCGCGACCGCCGGCGGTGAGCGCGAGGCCGGGGACAACCCGCCGGACGCCACCGACGAGACGCGCACGCCGATCGACGGCAGCGCGAGCCTGGCGGTGACCAAGACCGCCGGCGACATCGTCGACGCCAACGGCAGCGGCAAGGTCGATGCCGGCGACACGATCGAGTACACGGTCGCCGTCGAGAACACCGGCATCCTCACCGTCCGCGACGTCACCGTCACCGACCCGCTGCTCGGCGGGGAGATGACCGACTGCAGCCCAGCCGCCCCGGCCACGCTGCAGCCCGGTGACGACCCACTGACCTGCACCGGCACCTACACGCTCACGGCTGCCGACCTCGACCGCGGATCGGTGGAGAACACCGCCAAGGCGACCGGCACCTCAGGACCGGACGACGCACCGGTCGAGGACGAGAACACGATCACGACCCCGGTCGACGGCAGCGCTGCAGTCGCGCTGTCGAAGACCGCAGGCGCGGTCGAGGACACCAACGGCAGCGGCCGCATCGACGCCGGCGACCAGGTGAGCTACACGTTCACCATCACCAACACCGGTGACGTCGGCCTGCGCAGCGCCACCCTGACCGACCCGAAGCTCGGCCTCGACGGGCACGACTGCCAGCTGGCAGACACCCTCGAGCCAGGCGAATCGGCAGAGTGCCAGGCGCCGGCCTACACGCTCACGCAGGAGGACATCGACGCCGGAACGGTGGAGAACACCGCGACGGTCGATGCCGTCGACACCCGCGACCGCACGGTCAGCGCCGACGATTCGGCAGACTTGACCTTCGATCGGGAAGGCGGCGTCGAGCTGAAGAAGGAAGCCGGCGAGGTCACCGACGTCGACGGCGACGGCATCGGAGCCGGGGACACGATCTCCTACACCTTCACCGTCACCAACACCGGCACGACGACTCTGACCGACATCGCGGTCACCGACCCGCTGCTCGAGGGCACTGAGGTCACCTGCGCGCAGACGACCCTGGCACCAGGGGAGTCGACGCAGTGCGGCCCGGTCGACTACGAGCTCACGCAGGCTGACGCTGATGTCGGCGAGGTGACCAACTCCGCGAACGTCACCGGCAAGCGGCCGGACGGTGAGACCGAGACCGACGAGGACTCGATCACGACACCGGTTCCGGCGGAGAAGTCGGTCAAGCTGGAGAAGCACGCCGAGGGTCCGAAGGACACCAACGGCAGCGGCAAGGCCGACGCCGGCGACACAATCGAGTACAGCTTCACCGTCACCAACGACGGCCATGTCACGCTGACCGAGATCGTCATCGACGATCCGCTGCTCGGCGGCGAGATGGCCTGCGACATCGGCACGCTGGCACCTGGCGAATCAGCCGAGTGCGGACCGTACCCGTACACCATCACCGCCGAGGACGTCGAGCGCGGCGAGGTCACCAACGACGCCACGGTCATCGGCATCCCGGACGACGGCGACGATGACGACGGCGGCCGCGATGATGATGACGATGACGGTGGCCGTGACGACGACGATGACGGTGGTCGTGACGATGATGACGACGATGGCAAGGGCGACGACGATGGCCGCGATGACGACAAGCGCGACGATCACGACAAGCCCGAGCCGCCGCCGACCGAGGACGACGACTCGAAGAAGATCGAGACGGACAAGCTGCCGCGCACCGGCACGGAGATCGCCGCGATGGCGCTCCTGGCCGCCCTGCTCATCGGAGCCGGCGTGAGCGCCGTGCTCGTGATCCGCAGGCGCGGGCGCAGCTGACCGGCCGCAGGGAGGGGCAACCGCGCCCGAGGCGGTGGTTGCCTCTCCAGCACCGGTCAGGTCGGCGAAGTGGGCTGGTGCCGTAGGGGCGGGGCGCAGTCTGACAGCACACACGGGCGGTGAGTCGTGAAGACTCACCGCCCGTGGCGTGTGTGCGCAGAGATGTCAGGGGCTGTCAGTGTCAGAGATCAACCGGGCCCTGCCGACAACTTCAGTCCACAGCGATCAGATGCTGCTGGTCAGTGTGCGCGGCGTCGGCGGCTGCGGCCGAGGATGAAGACGACGAGGCCGATGGCCACGGCGGCGATGCCAACGAGTCCGCCGATCGCCCAGGCTGAACCGGTCGCGCTGGCCATATCGGTGGCATCGTCATCGGCGCTGTCAGCGCTCGTCTCGGCCGGCCCACCGGTTTCCCCGCCGCCGGGGTCCTTGGCACTGATGGCATCGTCAGCGGCGGACTCATCACCACCGGGAGCTCGCGGGACCGGGTCGGCGTAATTGTAGTGCGGGTTCTGGCCGCTGCCGTCACCTGTGGGAGCCCAGTCGTCACCCGCCTGTCCGGGCACGCGCACGGACCGGCGGCCGTTGCCGCTGTTCGGGTCCTCCGGACTGCTCGGTGGTGCCGTCGATTCTGGGCTGTCGTCCTCGCGCGGCTCAGAGTCCCGTCGCGGGTCGTCATCACCCGGGGAATCGTCCTCTGGTGGACCGTTGGTCGGCTCCGGCGAGGGCTCAGTCGTCGGCTCATCTGTGGGCTCGTCCGATGGGCCCTGCGTCGGGTCGTCAGTCGGTGACGGCGAGGGATCCTCGAACGGCGAGGTGGACACCTTGGCAGTCTGGTCGATCTTCGTGATCTCCGGCTTGCCATCGGCGATCGTCATCTCGATGTCGGGGTCTTTGCTGAAGTAATACCGCTCAGCTTTTCCGGTTGCTGGCAGCGGGATATTCGAACCGAATGCCGGAGCGAGGGCCCCACCCTCAACGATCTTGCACGAGTGTTCTTCTCCGCCGAGGGTGCAGTCAAACGGCTCGGACTTGTCCACAGCTTTCGAACCCGGGCGGTCCGCGTGGACAATGCGAACCCAGCCGCCTTCTTCCCCGCGGTAGTGGGACTTCGCCTTAACGACCTTGTCCTCGTCCGGATCCGCTTCCTTCGTCTTCTCATCCGGAGCCGGATCCTCCGTCCGCGTCGACACCCCACTGGGAGAAACTCCGTCAGAAACGGTCGGGGCACCGGTCGCAGTTTCAGCAGGCTCGGACGCGCCGGGCACGGCGCCGGTGAGCGGGACGATCAGGGCGGCACCGACGGCAGCCGCAGCGGCAGCGCGTGCTGGGGCGGTGTGGTGTCCTGAACGTCGGATATGCATCTGTCCTATTGAGCTCGTCTGCAGAATTCTTCGCCGGTCACGTCTCTGAGCGCGAGAACGCATCGTCGGCTAACAGTATGGTAACGGTCGGCCAGGGGCCGAACCAAAGTGAAACATGCGAGGCGGGGCCTCATTCCCGTGGCCCGGAGGCATCCGGAGAGGCCCCGGTACGCTACTGACCGGTCACTGCTCACTGCGGTATCCCACCACTCGATCGGCGCCCTCCCGGGTGATGGCGTAGCCGTCGGCGGCGGTGACGGCCAGCAGATTCGTGCGCACCTTCCAGGCAGTGTCGGCACTGACGAGAACCGGGGTATTGTCGATGACGGCCGGTACCACATGGCCGCGCGGTTCAGAGAAGCGGGCGTTGGACTCCGAACCGTCGCGCACGAGCAGTCCGTCCTCCATCGAGAACAGGTACGGGCCGATGACGGCAAATTGGTAGCCCTGCCCGCGCACCCAGTCGGCCTCGCCGACGGTGTCCGTCGTCGTCGACACGGTCGAGGCGATCGTGCCATCGGACAGCGAATGGACGACGAGCTGGATCCGGTGCCCGGAGTTCGTGCTTGCCCCCGGCTGACCCCACAGTGTCACAACCTTGCCGTGTCCGGCGGTGACCCAGCGGATGATCTGCAGATCATCGCGCGGGGCCTCCAGGTCGAGCGTGCGCTCCTCACCGGACTCGACATCGGTGACTGTGAGCGGGCCGCCGAATGTCGCACTGACGAGATCTCCGCCGTCAAGGGCCATCGGCGTGGAGCCGGCAGCCGGCGTCGGCAGACGGGTGAGCCCGCCCCGGGCGAAGGTCGAGAGCTCATCACCGTTCTTGATGAGCACATTCGTCCCCGCCGACGAGATCCTTGCACCACTCGGCAGCTCGTACTCATACGGCTCATGGCTGCCGTCGACCAGCGCGTAGGCGCGATCGCCGATCCGCCACACAAGCGAAGGCCGGCCGTCGATGACGGTGTCGACAGCAAAGCTCGGCGGCTCGTCGATGTCGGTCTCAAATCGCTGCTGGCCGGTGCGTGCGTCGAGCACCTGCAGCTGGGAGTTCGTGACGACGACGACCCCGCGCGAAGTGGCCGTGACCGAGGCGTGGAGCGGGATCGTCTCCTCCCACGCCGGGACGGCCTCGAAGCCGGGCACCGCACTGCTGCCGGTGGCCATCGAGAGGCTCCGCTGCGTCGCCGCTCTATGCGCGGCGGGAATGCTCTCGGGTGCCTGGCTCTCCGGGGTGCCGATGATGCGCGGCATGATGTAGGCGGCCAAGGCGATGATGAGGAGGATCGCGAGCACCAGCGTGGGAACGGTGAACCCGCTCATCTGCAGCCTGCTGCGTGCCCGCTTGGCCCGGCGCCGAGGTGCGCCGGCCCGAGCCTGGCGCCTGCCCGCCTGCTGTCGGCTGGGGCCGCGACGGGACTTCTGCTCGGGGATCGAGCCGGTCGGCGGGCCGGTCGGGTCGGCCGGACCGGAGAACCGGTCGCGCACCGGATAGTCGGCCTGTGCCTCGGGGCCGGTGAGCGGTGGCTGCGGAGCGTGAGCACCGCTGCCGCTGCCCTCAGGATCCTCGCCGTCGTCACCCTGCCCTGTCTCTGCGGTGCCATCAGCCGCGGAGGCGACCTCCGCCTCGGGCACGGTGCGCAGCCGGCCGGAGGCGTCGATGTTCAGAGTCCGCTCGGCCCCGTGGTCGTCGAGCTTCACGGTGAGCTCGCTGCCCTGCTCGCGCGCCAGCGCCGTCAGGTGCGCGATCGCAGCCCCGACATCGGGGTGCTGCGACGTCGTGCCGGCGGCCGTGACCTGCACGGTCCGGTCGGCGGCGACGCGCACGTGCGCAATGGGCATGGACAGTTACCTCGGAGGATGCGTGGGGAAGGGGTCGATCCCAGTGTAGGGACACGATTCGCTGAAAGCCCTGGCCGAGTCCGAATAGTTATCTGGCAGCGATCCGATCGTGTCCTGCGCACCGGAGAGCGGACCGGCAGCCCGGTTTGCTCTTCGCCGGGTGAGGACCTAAGATGGTCGATGCTGTCTGAAGGCAGTGATGGTGGCTATAGCTCAGTTGGTAGAGCACCGCGTTGTGGTCGCGGGGGTCGCGGGTTCAAGCCCCGTTAGCCACCCCAGTTGCGAAGCCCTGCAGATCCGGACGCCCTCCGGGACTGCAGGGCTTTGCCTGTGCCCGGGTCGGTCGGAAGCCCGCTGGCTGTGCTCAGCTGATGCCGATCTCGTCGAGGACTCCGCAGAGGGCGCGGCGCTGAGCTGCTGAAAGACCGCGGATCGGCAGCGGCAGGCAACCAGGCTGCACAAGACCGAGATGTTCGGCGATCGCGGCTGTGACCCGCAGGCTGCCGTGCTCGGCGAAGAGGTGCCACAGCGGCGTGAGCCGCGCGGACTCGGCATCTGCGCCGCTGTCATCGCCGGCCTGGATTGCGCGGATGATTGGCCAGGCGAGCTGCGGCAGAGTGCCGGCGATGACCGAATACCAGGCGTCACAGCCGGCAGACAGGGCTGTGGCGGCGGACGCATCGCCGGAGATGCCGATGGTGACGTCAGCCGGCACCGCCGCACGGATCGCTGCAAGTTGCGCGGAGGCGGCTGTCGACTCAGCCGGCAGCGGAGGGATCTTAATCGAGACGACCTGCGGCATCGCGGCGATGCGCGCATACAGCCTGAGGCTGAAGTCGGCACGGGTGGTTCCGGGATTGTCGTACACGATGACCGGCAGTCCACTGCGCTCGCACACCTCGGCGAAGAGACCCGCGACCTCGTCTTCGGTCAGCGGCTGATACGTCATCGGCGCCAGCAGTACGGCCGCGGCGCCGGCCGCCTCGGCAGCGGCGAGGTTCTCCAGCACCTGCGAGGTCCGCAACGCGCCGATGCCGATGATCACCGGAGTCGAACCGGCGTGCCGGCAGGCCAGCTGAGCGACACGGGCCCGCTCGCCGGCGGTGAGGTAGGCGTAGGATCCGGTCGACCCGAGCACCGCGATCGAGTCGACGTCCGCGTCGGCCAGCCGTTCGACAAGAGCGCTGAACGCGGTCTCATCGAGCCGATCGTCATGCAGCGGCGTGAGCGGGAACGCGCTCAGTCCGCACACGGGTGGGGCGGCCGCCTCAGGCCGGGTGCCGGACACCAGTGCTGAACTCAGCGCCCGCTCAGCACCTGACGCCGGTGCTGAGCCGTGCGGTGGCGGGCCGGCCGGCTTCGGCGACGTCTGCGGAGTGTATGAATCGAGGCCGTTGTCCATGACCTCACTCTACGGCCGGGCAGCGACGCGTACGTGGCATATCTCACGACTCTTCTCATTCTCTGCACACGAGAGACTCAGCACTGCCCAGGCCAGCAACGGCATCCCACGTGCTCTACCGCCGACACCGGACAACACTCAGCTGCCGGACAACGGCTGAGGATCGGGGGGATTTCCCCACCTGAAGCGGCGGTCAGCTTCATTCTGGACCGGCGCGGCAGCGGCGAGAGTGGAAGCACAGCTTCGACTACGAGGAGTCGCCGCCATGAGCATTCCGGCCGCCGCCACCGCACCGACCCCCAGCCCGAACGAGCCTGCCGGCGACCGCCTGGAGGCTGCTGCGAGCATCCCCGCTGACGTCACCGCCATCGGCGCGGTCCTGCTGGCGATCAGCACCGCGGCGGTAGTGCCGTTCTGGTTCGGCGCCGATCCGCGGCTCCTGCCGCTCGTCATCCTCGCTGTCGCCTGGACTCCGGCGCTCGTATGCTTCATCGCACATCGCATCACTCGTCGCCGCGCCGCGCCCGAGGCGGTGGTGGGCTTCCGTCAGCAGGCTGCGCTGACGACCGGGCATCCGTGGCGCGGCAGCCTCGCAGCGGTCTTAGTGCTGCTGTCAGTTGCGGCGGTGTCGACTGGCATCGGGGCGCTGGCCGGCTGGCAGCCGCTGGACATCGGCGCAGACGCGCTCGCGGTGCTGACGCTGCTGCCGCTGGCAGCAGGGCTGATGGTCGCCCAGGTCACAGGCGAGGAGATCGCCTGGCGCGGCTACCTGCACACCCGGCTGGCTGGCCTCGGCGCCGCCACGGCGGCCGGGGCGATCGCGGTGTTCTGGGTGATCTGGCACGCCCCGCTCCTGTTGACGTACCTGCACCTGGGGGAGATGAGCGAACGGGCTGTCATCGTCACGCTCATGAATCTCGGGGTCGCGTCGCTGACACTGTCCGCGACGCGAGGGCTGAGCGGTTCGGTGATCCCGGCGATCATCGCCCACACGGTGCTCAACACCGTCTTCGTCTTCATCGCCTCGAACGTCGCGGTTGCGCAGACGAGCCTGTCAGCAACCGCGTTCTGGCTCACCGCCGCCACCGGCTGGGCGTGCTGGGCGACCGCAGCACTCGGTCTGGCGATCGCCCAGCAGCGCTGCTCGCGCCGGCAGGCTCAGCTCAGCTTCTGATCCTCCGTGTGCTCGGCCTCAGCATCGGCCGAGGCCGAGGCTTCGCCAACGTCGCCGACCCGTCGACCGCGCAGCCGGCCGATCATCGTGTAGACGAGAGCGGCGGCGAGCACGACGTAGAGGATGATCGACAGCGGCGAGGAGAAGAAGGTGGTGTAGCTGCCGCCCGAGCTCAGCAGTGCATCGCGGAAGTTCGTCTCCGCCAGCGGGCCGAGCACCATCCCGATCATGAGCGGGGCCAGCGGTACGCCGTAGCGGCGAAGCACGAGACCGAGGACGGCGATGATGAGCAGCAGCGCCAGGTCGAACACCGACGAGGAGGTGGCATAGACGCCCAGGCCGCAGAACACGGCGATGCCGGCGTACAGGTGCGGGGCCGGGATCTTCATGAGGCTCGCCCACACGCTGGCCAGCGGCAGGTTGAGGATGAGCAGCACGATCATCGCGATGAAGAACGACGCCAGCAGGGCCCATACGAGCTCTGGCGCTCGGTCGAACAGCAGCGGGCCCGGCTGCAGACCGAACTGGCGCAGTGCTGCGAGCATGATCGCCGCGGTCGCTGAGATCGGCAGGCCGAGAGCCAGCAGCGCACCGATGGCCATCGCCGTCGTCGCGTTTCCTGCCGCCTCGGGGCCGGCGATGCCGCGGATGGCACCGCGGCCGAACTGCGGGTCCTTGCGGTTCTTGTCCAGCCGCTTTTCCAGCCCGTAGGACAGGAAGGTCGGCACATCGGCACCGCCGACGGGGATGACGCCGAACGGCAGGCCGATCGCGGTGCCGCGCAGCCAGGCCGGCATCGACTCGCGGAACTCCGTTCGCGACAGGAACGGCCGGCCGGTCTCAGGGGTCTGCGTCAGGTGCTCGGTGCGCCGGATCCGGGAGGCGATGTGGAACACCTCACCGAGGGCGAGGATCGCGACGGTGACGGTGACGAGTGAGATGCCGTCGAACAGTCCGGGCAGACCGAAGGTCATCCTCTCGGTGCCGGAGACCGAGTCGATGCCCACCAGTGAAATGCCCACGCCGAGCACGAGGGCCGAAAGCCCCTTGAGCACCGAATCGGCCACGACCGAGGATGTCGCGACGAACGCGAAGAGGGCCAGGGCGGTGTATTCGGCTGGACCGAAGTTCGTAGCGAAGTCCGCCAGCGCCGGAGCGAAGAACACGACGACGACCGAGGAGACGATGCCGCCGATGAACGCGCCGATCGCCGCGGCCGCCAGCGCCTGCGGGGCGCGGCCTGCTTTGGCCATCCGGTGCCCTTCGATCGAGGTGGCGATCGCAGAAGGCTGGCCGGGGGTGCCAGCGAGGATGCCCATCGTCGAGTCGCCGAACAGCCCGCCGAAGTACACCCCGGACATGAGGATGAGCGCACCGGCCGGATCGAGGGCGAAGGTCATCGGCAGCAGCAGCGCGACCGCCATCGACGAGCCCAGGCCGGGCAGCACGCCGACAGCGGTGCCGAGCAGGCAGCCGACGAACACCCACAGGAGGTTCATCGGGGTGACGGCTTCGGCGAAGCCGCCGAAGAGGGACATGAGACTGTCAAGCATCACAGACCTCCGAGGATGCCCGAGGGCAGGTTGAGACCGAGCGAGACGCCGAGGGCCAGGTAGATGATCGAGGACACGGTGAGCGCGACCGTTGCATCGAACAGCGGCTTCGTCGAGCCCATCGCGCGCGTGACGCACCAGTACAGGCCCGCGGCGGCGAGGATCCAGCCGAGCGGTTCGAGAAGGAGCACGAAGCCGGCGAACCCGCCGATCGCCCACGCTAAGGACGCGTAGTCGCTGAAGGTGCGGTAGCGGCCCCGGGCCGCGGCGATGTCATCCGGATCGGCTGAGGCGCCGCCGGCGACCGCCCCGCCGGCCTCGACCGGGGCCTCGGGCGTGCGGATATAGGCGATGGTCAGCAGCGCGGCGAGCAGATAGCTGGCGATTGCGATGACCATCGGCACGAACTGCGGGCCGGGCTTGTCGGCATCCTCGGCGACCTGCATCGTCAGCACGCCGTAGAGCATGTACGTTCCGAAGGCGGCCATGATGAGCGCGAGGACGAGCCCGGAGCGGCCGGTCCACCAGGACCTGCCGCCGGCTGCGCCCGCGCTGGCTCCCGCGCCCCCGCCCGCGGCAGCGGTGCGGTGCGCGCCCGAGGTGTGGGCTCCGGTGTGTGCAGGGGTCTCGTTCACAGTCCCAGCTCCTCAAGCAGCTCGGCAGTGTTCTTCTGGTCCTCGGCGAGGAAGTCCTCGAACTCCTCACCGGTCATCCACGCATCAGTCCAGGAGTTGCGCTGGAGCGCGTCCTTCCATTCCTCGCTGTTGCGGGTTTCCTCGAGCATTGCGATGAGTTCGGATTTCTCCTCATCAGTGATGCCGGGGGCGGCGAGCATGCCGCGCCAGTTGCCCATGACGACGTCAACGCCCTGGTCGACCATCGGCTCGACGTCGACGCCATCGAGCGGTCCCGGCGAGGTCAGCCCGAGTGCTTTGATGCGGCCGGCCTCGATCTGGTCGGAGACCTCGTTGTAGCCGGTCGAGGCGACATCGGTGGTGTCGGAGAGCAGCGTCTGGATCGCCTCACCGCCACCGGACTTCGGGATGTAGGTGATGTCCCTGCCGTCGATTCCGGCTTCCTGCGCCAGGCGGGCGATAACCTGGTGATCGAGCGAGCCGGCCGAACCGCCGGTCCAGCGGAAGCCGCTCGGATTGTCCTTCCATGCCTCGAGCAGACCGGGGATGTCGTCATACGGAGCATCGACCGGGGCGATGACGACGTCGTAGTCCTCCGCCATCCGGGCCAGCAGGGTGACGTCGTCGAAGCCGACCGGGGAGTCGTTGAGCTCGATGCCGCCGGTCATCGCCGAGCCGGTCGCCATGATCGTCGAAGCCTCACCGTGCATGGTGGAGAAGCGGCCCAGGCCGATCGTGCCGCCGGCACCGGGGATGTTGACGACTTGGGCGTTGCGGGCGACGCCGGACAGGCGCATCGCCTGCTGCTGCTCGCGCACGAAGGAATCCCAGCCGCCCCCGGCTCCGGCCGGGGCGATCATCGTCAGCCCGGCGCGCAGGTCACCGGCCTGGCTGGAGGAGGAGAACGAGAAGAAGGTCGCGGTGGCGATCGAGATGACGGCGACGAACGCATAGACCGTCAGCGCGATCTTCTTTGCGCGCGGGGAGGGACCGCGCGTCTGCGTGCTGCCTGAGGTTGGTGGACTTCCCACGAGCGGCTGTGTCCTTTCGAGGTCGGCGGCGTCGGCGATGCGGCATCGTCTGCGCCATGGGCACTGACCGATAAATTCTAGGCACTTGCTCAGACTGTGTCGAGGATCATCTCAGCTCGTGCAACAGAGCTCCCTGAGCGGGTCGGACTCACCGGGCCCGAGGCGGTGGGGCGGGTATACGATGACAGCACAACCGGCAGCACACGAAAGGCGCAGGCAGACAGGCAGATGAACAGGGCACAGCAGTCCTCGCACATGTGGCTGTGGCTGCTCGTGGCAGCCGCCGTGTGCACGCAGACCGGTGTGTACCTGCTGCGGCCGGTGACGACGTACAAGCTCATCGACCTCGGCGCCGGGGCGACGTCTGTCGGGCTCGTCACCGCGATCTACGCCCTCGTTCCGCTCGTGGCGGCACTCGCCCTCGGACGGCTGTCGGATCGCACCACCCGGCTGCGGCTCATGGTCCTTGTCGGTGCGCTCATCCTCGTCGCCGGCGGCGTGCTGCTCGCGCTCGCCCAGTCACTCGTACTCGTGGCAGTGGCCAATGCGATCCTGGGCATCGGCCACCTCGTCTTCACGATCGCCGGACAGTCCTCGATCGCCCGCTATGCGCGGGCCGATCAGCTCGACTTCGGCTTCGGCTGGTTCACTGCCGCATACTCCGCCGGGCAGATGATTGGCCCGCTCGGTGTCACCCTGCTGCTCGGCAGTCAGGCTGCCACCCGGACTGGCGAGGTGTCGGTGGCGCTGTGGCTCGGTGCGATCATCACCGCTGGTGCGGTGCCGCTCATGCTCTTCAGCTCCCGGGCATTCCAGCCCCGCCAGCAGGGATCGACCGGTCCCGAGGCGGGGGCTGAGCCCGAGGCAGAGGCTGCGTCCGGGGCACCGGCCGGTCCCGAGGCGGGGGAGCGGACTGCAGACCCGCAGCCGGAGACGGACGCACCGGACACGACGGAGCCGGAGAAGGCGCGCGTGCGTTCGATCCTGTCCAACGGCGACATCCGGGCGGCGATGCTGTCGTCGCTGGCGCTGCTGGCCGTCCTCGACATCCTCGTCGCCTTCCTCCCGCTCGTCGGCGAGGAGCATGGTGTCGCCCCGGCCTGGATCGGCGTGCTGCTGGCCGTCCGCGGTGTCTCCTCGATCATCTCGCGCGTGTTCCTGCCGTACTTCTCCCACCGCTTCGACCGCAGCCTGCTCGTCTTCGTCAGCGTGCTCGGTGCCGGAGTGTCACTGATCTTCCCGCCGATCGTGCTCGACTGGATGTGGCTGGCGGCGCTGTTCATGCTCATCAGCGGGTTCTTCCTGGGGTTGGGTCAGCCGCTGACGATGGCGCTCATCACCTCAACAGTGCCTGCGGCCTGGCGCGGTTCAGCGCTGGCGCTGCGCCTGATGGGCAACCGGATCGGGCAGGTCGCGATGCCGCTCATCGCCGGTGTCGTCGCCGCTCCGGTCGGGCCTGCGGCAGCGATCTGGTGCGGGTCAGGTCTGCTCATCGCTGCGGCGGCGAATCAGTATCACCGCAACCGGGCCGGCGGTCAGGAGTGAGGACCGGCGTCTGGTTGAGGGACAGACGCGAAGCCCAGGCGCCACAGCGCCCGCCTCTCAGATCTCGAGCACCAGTTTGGCGATGCCGAAGTAGATGAGCAGACCCGAGGCGTCGACGAAGGTGGTGATGAACGGGTTGGAGAACACGGCAGGGTCAGCACGCAGCGCCTGCGCTGCCATCGGCATGACTCCACCGACGGTGGCGGCCATCGTGCACACGCAGATGAGGGTGAGCCCGATGACGAGTCCGATGTGGAAGTCATACACGGCAGTCGTGAGCAGGAATCCGAGCGTACCGAGCGAGAGGCCGAGCATGAGACCGACGAGGAACTCCCGGCCGATGACCTTGAACGAGTCCCGCGGCGACACATCGCCCAGCGCCAGAGCACGCGTGACCGTCGTCGCCGCCTGATTGCCGGTGTTGCCGCCGGTGCCGATGAGCAGCGGGACGAACACCGAGAGCACGAGCATCTGGCTCAGTGTGGCTTCGAAGACCTCCAGCACCTGCACTGTCAGCGTCGCCCCGATGGCGAGCACGAGCAGCCAGATGATGCGCGAGCGCATGAGTGTGATGACCGAGGTCGACATGTACGGCCGGCGCAGCGGCTCCGAACCGGACATGCGCGCCAGGTCCTCGGACTCCTCGTCCTCGAGCACCGTGAGCGCATCGTCGATGGTGAAGATGCCGACGAGCCGCTGCTCGGAGTCGACGACCGGCATTGCGAGCACCTTCGCCTCCGCACACCGGCGGGCAGCGGTCTCGATTGGGGTGCGGGCGTGGACCATCTCGGGCTTGACCATGAAGTCGCGCACGAGCGTGTCCGGCGCGGCTTCGATGACATCGCGCAGGCTCACCACACCGGTGACGATCCGGTCAGCGGTGAGCACCGGGATCGTGTACAGCGTCTCCGAGTCCTTCGACCGCGCCCGCACATGCTCCATCACCTCGGCAGCGCTGGCGGTCTCGAGCACGTGGATGAGCTGCGGGCTCATTCGGCGTCCGACCGAACCGCGCGGATAGCCGAGCACGATCGCCGTCAGCTCCCGCTGCGACCGATCAAGGGTGCGCAGCATCTTCGAGGCGACCCCGGCCGGCAGCTCATCGAGCAGTTCGACGGCGTCATCGGGATCGAGTTCATCGAGGACCGCGGTGACCTCTTTGTCCGTCAGTCCGTTGACGAGCTCGCCGCGCAGCTCCGCGTCGAGGGCGTCGAAGACCTGGGCGGCGCGGTCCTTCGACAGCAGCCGGTAGACCACCGCCCGATCGCGCGGGTTCATCCGCTCGATGACCGCGGTGACATCGCTGACGGTCATCTCATCGAGGGTGTGGGTCATCGCATAGACGTCGTTGCGGTCGACTGCCTCCTGCAGCGACTGCTCATAACTGGCGCGCAGCTCCTCAATCCGCATGTTCCAACACCCTCCTTCTGTCTCATCGGCGCTCAGCGGCAGGCGCTGAGTTCATCCGCATCTCCTATGCTGGGCCCATGTATGACGCGCAGCACATCGAACGCATCCGCACGACGACGAAGCGGCTCGATGCACTTCACTCCGCCAGCTACTTCTCCCCGGCGGTCGCCCGCGCGTTGGCCGAGATCGGGCTGACGCACCCCTCTGGCGGGTACTTCGCTGCGCGTTCGGCTGCGCTCGGCCGGGTGCCGGCCTCGGTCGTCGCTGCGACGTTCTACAGTTTCAACGCTGACTTTATCAGCGAGTTCGTCCCGGCCTGCTGGGATCTCGCCGCGCCCGAGGCGGTGCTTGCCGCCCGGCATCGCGGGGTCGAGAACATGATGGCTGAGATCTTCACTGCCGAGGGGGTCGAAACCGATGCGCTCGCCGATGCCGCCGCCGAGGTGCTGACGCTGCTGCAGCCGGTGCTCGAAGTGATGCTGCCCGACGGCCGGACGCTGTTCGCCGCCCATGCCGAGGCGCTGTCGGAGGGGATCGCCACCAGTGACGGCGTGCTCGCGCCGCTGACCCAGCTGTGGGCAGCGGTGACGCTGCTGCGCGAATACCGCGGTGACGGGCATATCGCTGCGCTGCTGGCTCATGATCTCACCGGTTTGGAATCGGTCATCCTGCATGTGGCCAGCGGTACGAGCTTCACCGCGCGGGCCGCGCGCCGCTCGCGCGGCTGGTCGCACGAGATCTGGGAGACCTACGTCGAGGGGCTGATCGACAACGGCCTGCTGCAGCGCGCCGGCCGGCATGCCGATGGCGAGGCGGCCGATCCGGAGCAGGTGGCCACCGGCGGGCTGGCACTGACCGATGAGGCGATCGTGCTGCGTGAGGCGATCGAGGACGCCACCGACGACACCGTCGCTCACGCGTGGAGCATGCTCGATGAGCATGAGTATGCCCGGCTGGCGGAGCTGGCGGCGCCGCTGGCGCGCACCGTGGTGAAGTCCGGGGTGTTCCCGGCGAAGGTGTTCGCGCCGGGGTCGGGAATGGTCAGGCGCCGCTGAGGCAGCACCCGGCAGGCGGGGCAGCGGCTCAGGACTCGGGTTCCGCTGGCGCGGATGCTGCTGTTGCGGATTTGCTGACCGCTTGGGCGGCTGCGGTCGCCTCATCCCCGGTCGGCTCTTCGGTGCGGAAGAGCAGTGTGCGGTAGTACTGCAGTTCGCGGATCGAATCCCGGATGTCGCCCAGCGCCCGGTGCCCGCCGGTCTTGGCCGGGGCGCAGTAGTAGGCGCGCGGGTACCAGCGCTTGGCCAGCTCCTTGATCGAGGAGACGTCGATGATCCGGTAGTGCAGCACCTCGACGAGGTGCGGCATCTGCGCCTGCAGGAACTGTTTGTCGGTGCCGACTGAGTTGCCCCCGAGCGGGGCGCGCACCGATGCGGGCACATGCTGGCGGATGTAGTCGATGACCTGCCGTTCGGCAGAGGCGACATCCGTGCCGGAGTCGAGCTCGTCGATGAGCCCGGAGGCGGTGTGCATGTTCGTGACGAACTCACCCATCTGCGCCCGTGCCGCATCCGAGGGCCGGATGATGATGTCGATGCCCTCGTCGACGGGGCTGAGGTCGAAGTCGGTGACGATGCACGCGATCTCCACCAGCTCGTCGGTGCCGACCTGCAGGCCGGTCATCTCACAGTCGATCCATACAATCTTGTCGGTAGCCACAGGAGCAATCCTAGGACATGGCCACCGTCTCGGGACCGGAACCCGCCGCCTCGGGACAGGTGCCCGCCGCCTCGGGACAGGTGCCGACCGCCTCAGTGCCGGAGCCCAGCGCCTGCGGACTGAGCGAACACTCAGACTGGGCCGGTAACCTGATCGGCTGTCCTCCGCCGCGCCGGGTCGCCCCGAGATCCCGCGGCTGGTCAACTACACTTGAAACACGCGTGCGCACCCGCGCCTGAGCCGTTGAACGAAGGGACTCCATGCGCTATTTCCTTGCCGGACTGCTGGTGATCGCCGGCCTCATCCTCGGCGGAATCGGGATACTGCAGAAGACCGCCTGGGCGCCGGACACCCAGATCACCAACTCGGCGACCTTCGACGATCCCGGCTCGGTCATCGTCGTCGAACCCGGCGTGCTCAACCTCTACCAGACCCCGGCCGAACTGACGGTTGAGGGCGAAGGCGAGATCACGATCGCGCAGGCCAGCAAGGAGAACGTCGACGCGTGGGTCGGCACCAGCACCCACACCACCGTCACCGGCGTCGACGGCGAAGGAGGGCTCGTGACCGAGAAGGTCGACGGTGAGGAGAGCACCACCCCGCCGGTCGCCGGCGCGGACCTGTGGAACGCAGAAACCACCGCCGCCTCCCCGGCGACGCTCGAATGGGACCAGGACGCCGGACGCACGAGCTTCGTCATCGGCACCGACGGTGAGGCCCCGGCGGCGTCGAAGGTGACGCTGGCCTGGCCGAACGACACCGCCACCCCGTGGGCGATCCCGCTCATGGTCATCGGTGCGATCCTCATCGGCCTCGGCATCCTCGCCGGCTGGTTCAACCGCAAGAAGGCCATCCGCGAGGCCCAGCGCCGGCAGGCGCGCCAGGAGCGGCGCAAGAAGCTCGCCCAGACCGGTGCGGCGTTTGCGATCGTGCCGGTCATCGCGCTCGCCGGCTGCGGTTCCGAAGAGGTGCCCAAGGCAAAGCCGTCCGATCCGCCGGAGACCCCGGTGGCCGTCATCGACGACGGGCAGGCGGAGAAGATCCTCAGTCAGGTCGCCGAGACCGTCGCTGCTGCGGACAAGGACACCAACGCCGAGGCGCTCAAGGCCCGTGCCGACGGACCGGCCCTTGAGCAGCGCGAAGCCGCCTACAAGGTCAAGGCGAAGGCCAAAGACGCCAAGCTGCCCCCGGCGCTCGCCGCTGATGAGATCGCCCTGAACTTCACCGCCGCGACCGACCAATGGCCGCGCGTGACCGAACTGGTGACGAAGGACGCTGAGGACGGCAGCCTGCAGCTGCTCGTGCTCTCCCAGGCCGACCCGCGGGCTGATTACAAGCTGTGGGCGCAGACCGTCATCCTCGGCGGCGCCCAGATCCCCGAGGTCGCCGACGCCCGGCAGGGTGCAGAACTGCTGCCGGCAGACGCCGAAGGTCTGCGCGAAACCCCGGCGGAGACCCTGAAGAAGTACGCCCAGGTGCTGGCTGAGGGCAAGGATGCCGAAGACGCCGGCGCCTACACCGAGGACGCGCTGCGCAAGCACATCGCCGATGCGCAGAAGAAGCAGAAGGACGCCCTGTCAGAAGGCAAGGCGAAGGTCGAGTTCAAGTACGAAGGCGGCCCCGAGGTCGTCGCTCAGCGCACCGCCGACGGCGGTGCGCTGGTGACCGGCTCGATCCGCGGCACCTCGACGATCACCCCGGACAAGCAGGACGACCGCACCGGAGAGATCACTCTGCCCAAGACCCAGGCAAAGGTCACCGGCGAGAAGACGACGAAGAAGAAGCTGGAGACTGAGTTCCAGTACATGGTCACCTTCGTCGTCCCGCCCGGTGAGGACGACCAGATCACCCTTGTCGGATTCAGCGAAGCACTCACCGGAGCCAAGCTGCTCTGAGCGGCAGCGGCCCCACGCGAAAGGAGCCTACACGAGCATGACCGAACACCCCGCACATCCCAACCCTGCCGGCAGCCAGGGACTCGACCTGTCCGCCGTGCGCAGCCGCAGCCAGGCCGAAACCGCGCCGGCGACTCCAGCCGGCGGCACCCCGGCCGGCGCCGCGGCCGGCGCTGACACCGTCAGTGTGCCGACGCTGGTCTTCGACGTCACCGAGGAGACCTTCAACGACGTCGTCGAACTGTCGATGAGCGTCCCGGTCGTCGTCGACCTGTGGGCCGACTGGTGCGGGCCGTGCAAGCAGCTCTCCCCGGTGCTGGACAAGGTCGTCGGCGACTTCGGCGGCAAGGTCGTGCTCGCCAAGGTCGACGTGGATGCCAACCCGCGGCTGCAGCAGGTCTTCCAGGTTCAGTCGATCCCGACAGTCGTCGCGATCCTCAAGGGCCAGCCGGTGCCGCTGTTCCAGGGCGCACAGCCTGAACCGCAGGTCCGCCAGGTCTTCGAACAGCTCGTCGCCGCAGCCGCGCAGAACGGCGTGACGAAGACGGCCGTTCCCGCCGGTGAGCAGACCCCGGCAGCCGCCGGCCCAGCCCACCCCGAAGCGATCGAGGCACTCGAACGTGACGACCTCGACACAGCCGAGCAGATCTACCGCACGGCTCTCGCTGAGGCCCCAGCCGATGAGGAAGCCCGTCTCGGGCTCGCCCGGGTCGGCCTGCTCAAGCGCGTCAAGGACGCCGACCCCGAGGCCGTCCGCCAGGCAGCGGCATCCGACTCCACCGACGTCGACGCCGCCTTGGCCTGTGCCGACCTCGACACCGCCGGCGGGCACGTCGAGGACGCCTTCAACCGGCTGCTGACGATCCTGCCGAGCCTGGCCGGAGACGACAGGGAACGCGTGCGCACCCGGCTCGTCGAGCTCTTCGACGTCGTCGGTGCCGAGGATCCGCGAGTGACGAAGGCCCGCTCACGCCTCATGCGCGCCCTGTTCTGATCCGGCTCACCGGCCGTCTGCCGGCCGGTGGCCAGCTGACAGTTTTCGCAGTCCACCTGTTCCCGCACGAGAAAGGACCGCCGCGTGGTTCGCCTCATCCTCGCTGCCTTCTCCGCCGTCGTCGGGCTCGTCTGCGCCGCGCTGTCGCTGTCAGCACTGTCGGTCGTCGGCGCCGATGACGTCGCAGAAACCGCACCCTCTCAGGTGCGCGACGGCGCCTACGCCTTCGTGCTCAACCCGCAGCTGGTGCCGTTCCAGAACACCGAGGCGACCCTGCAGGTCAGCGGGGATGCGGATCTGTTCATGGGGACTGCCAGTGGAGTCGACGTCGACAGCTATCTCACCGGCGTCGCCCATGAGGAAGTCACAGAGGTCGATATCCCGCAGGCCCTGCAGACCCGGTTCATCGACGGGGAACCGGCGCCGCTGAATGACGCGGCCGGCCGTGACTGGTGGACTGCCTCCCAGACAGGCCGCCAGCTGTCGCACACCTTCGACCTCGACGCCGAATCCGGTGAGGTCCTCGTCGTCGCCCCAGCTGAGCCGGAGGGCAACCTCGACGGAGTCGATGTGCAGCTGAAGATGGACGCCGGGGCAGTCTTCCCCGTCAGCCTCATCGGCCTGGCCATCGCGATCCTCGCCTTCGGTGCGGCCGGCTACTTCCTGCTGCGCTGGCTCGACGCCCGCCCAGGACGCCGGCGCCGGCTGCGTCGCGAATACGGCCGCGGTGGGTCCGGCCGCGGCGGCTCATCAGGTTCCGGTATGTCCGACCTCGGAGCTCGCGCAAAGGATCTGGTCGGCCGGACAGCCGCCTCTGCCACACGCGCCACCACGCGGAAGAACCGAAGTCAGCGCCTCGCCCAGCAGATGCGGGCGGCGGCGGCCGTCGGCTCCGTCGTCACCCTCGGGGTGCTGGCCGGCTGCGCACCCCTGCCGATGGCCCAGCCGTCGAGTCCGAACCTCACCGAGTTCGAGCGCCCCGCCCTGCGCGCAGGGGAGGCCGGTGCGTTCCTCACCTCATACACCGAGCGTCTCGATGAAAGCCTCAAGGGTGATGAGGATCGGCTTGACAAGATCCAGGCGCCGCCGCTTCTCGACCGCACCCGCGCTGAGGTCCTCATCGCCGAGGCCGGCAAGACAGAGCTCTCCGCGGTGAACTTCGAGCAGATCGTCGCAGGCGGCCCGTCCTTCGGCGAGTACCCGATGTGGTTCATCGCCTTCGGCAAGCCGGCTGGCAGCGATGAGACCGTCCAGGCGATGCTCGTCACCCGCGAATCAGCTGGCGAGGACTGGCAGGTCACCCAGAGTCTGTTCGTCCCGCAGGAGAACGTGCCCACCCTCATGGCTGACGGCACCGGCGCAGTCGAGCAGTCGGGCACGGAGTTCACCGAGCTGGGCGCCACCGCCAACGAAACCCTCCAGCAGTACCTGGAGACCGGGGAGATCTCAGAGAACGACCAGAACATCGAATACGCCTCAGACGCCTTCACGGGGTTCCGCGACTATGTCGATGAGATGGCCGGCAACGACGAGGCCTTCGAGGACATCACGGTCACCTGCGATCCCTACGATGAGGCGACCGTGCCGCTGGCCGAACACGGGCTCAAGACCGAAACCGGGGACGTGTCCTTCGGCGAAGTGCGCTGCGCAATCGAACTCAAGGTCCGCTCCGGCGGGTCGATCGACGTCGGCGAAGAGCTCGAAGCGGTTATGACGGGCGACCTCGATGGCGGCAGACTGATCATCAGCACCTCGATCCCCTACATGCTTCTCGGTTCAGAGCAGACGAACCTCATCGTGGGTTCCGACTGGTTCCTGCTCGAAGCCCAGACCACCGACTGACGAACCGTCAGCCAGGCTGCCTGACGCCTCAGGTGCGGTCACGTCAGCCGCGGCATGCCCAGTTGCGGAATGTCCAGCCGCACCACACTCAGGCGCGGTCGGCTGCCACCCGCCTGCCGACCCGGCGCAGCCACAGCAGCCCGACGACCGGCAGCACCAGCGGGATGAAACCGTAGCCGATCCCGAACAGTGACCATACGCTCGGCTTCTGGAACAGCTCCGGGTGGGTGAGGCTGAGGAACCCGACGAGGATCACGCCGGCGAGCTCGAAAGTGGTCGCCGCCAGCGCGATCCGGTGCGAAGTCCGCGAGCCGATGACGAGGCAGACGGTGGCGATGATGTAGACGACGGCTGCGACAGCGGACAGCGAGTACGCCAGAGGCGCCTCGTGATAGTCGCGGATGAGCTGCACACCGGCGCGCGCGGTAGCTGCCAGGGCGAAGATCCCGTACACCGCGGTCAGGCCACGGCCGGGACCGGTGTGCATGGCCGAATAGCTCACAGCCAAATCTGATCCATCCTCTCAACCATGATGCCCACGGTCGCAGCAGCGGCGGCCAGCACTCCGGGGCCCCAGCGGCTGAGTTCGGCGAACGCCCAGAAACCGGCCAGCGGCAGCAGCACGATCGCGGTGAACAGGTAGCCGAAGAACAGCACACCGTCGGTGTCGCCGGACTGTCCCCACATGACGATGGAGACGACGAGCTGAACGAGCAGCAGGACCAGCAGCACGCCGGCCCCGCCGAGCATGAGGATGCCGGCTGGCCGATTCCGGATCGTCTGCACGAGCGCCCACAGGCACAAGCCGGCCGAGGCGGCGAAGAGGGTGTAGGTCAGTACGGTGAGCACGCCCAACATTTTAGACCCACGTGAGGCGGGCGCGTAGAATGGGGTTCGTGCGCGTCTATCTCGATCACGCCGCCACCTCGCCGATGCCCGCTGAGGTGCTGACGGCTTTCACCGAAGAACTCCACCGCGTCGGCAATCCCTCCTCGCTGCACGCGGACGGTCAGGCTGCCCGAATGCGCGTCGAAGCCGCCCGCGAAACACTCGCCCAGTGCCTCGGGGCAACGACCCCGTCCGAGGTGATCTTCACCTCCGGCGGCACCGAAGCCGACAACCTCGCTCTCAAGGGCATCTTCTGGGCCCGCAACGCCGGCCGCACTGCCGGGCCCTTCGAGCGCCCGCGGGTGCTCGTCTCCGCGATCGAACATCACGCGATCCTCGAGACCGCCGAATGGCTCGAATCCTGCGGGGCAGAGCTTGTGATCCTTCCGGTCGATGAGACCGGGCGGCTCGATCTGGCCGCCGCCGAGGCGGAGATCGCCGCGGCACCGCAGCGCAGCGCTCTCGTGTCGGTCATGCTGGCCAACAACGAGATCGGCACTCTGCAGCCGGTGGCCGAGCTTGCCCGAATCGCCGAACCGTACGGCATCCCGGTCCACACAGACGCGGTGCAGGCCTTCGGGCAGGTGCCGGTGAGCTTCGCGGAACTCGGCGTTGCTGCGATGACGGTGACCGCCCACAAGCTCGGCGGGCCGGTGGGCATCGGCGCGCTCGTGCTCTCCCGAGATCTGACCCCGGTGCCGGTGGCCCATGGCGGGGGACAGGAGCGCAAGGTCCGCTCCGGCACCCTCGACGTCGCCGGGGCGGCCGCCTTCGCGGCAGCCGCCGAACGCGCCTGCCGCACACTCGGCTCCGCTGAGACCGCCCGGCTGCGCGACCGGCTCATCGCCGGCATCGAAGAGCGCATCCCAGCAGCCCGCCTGTCCGGACGGCGGGGGGACGAACGCCTGCCGAACAATGTCCACATCGTCTTCCCCGGCTGCGAGGGCGACGCGCTGCTGTTCCTGCTCGATGCCGCCGGCTTCGCCACGAGCACCGGCTCGGCCTGCCAGGCCGGGGTGTCCCGGCCCTCCCATGTGCTCATGGCCTGCGGGGCCGATGAGGACACCGCCCGCTCTGTGCAGCGCTTCACCCTTGGCCCGGAGACCACCGAGGCCGACATCGAGGCACTGCTTGACGTGCTGCCGGGAATCGTCGAACGCGCCGCCCGGGCCGGCATGGTCTCGGCTGCCCCGTCGTGGCAGGTGACCGCCTCGGGCGCGGCAACCACCGCGGGCGCGTCCGGCCCAGCTGCAGGAGGTCGGCCATGAGGATCCTTGCCGCCATGTCCGGCGGTGTCGACTCCGCTGTCGCCGCCGCACGGGCCGTCGACGCCGGCCACGAGGTGGTCGGCGTGCACCTGGCGCTGTCCCGCATGCCCGGAACGTTGCGCACCGGTTCGCGCGGCTGCTGCACGATCGAAGACTCCCGTGACGCCCACCGGGTCGCCGGGATGCTCGGCATCCCGTTCTACGTGTGGGACTTCTCCGAACGGTTCAAGGAGGACATCGTCGATGACTTCATCGCCGAGTACTCCGCCGGCCGGACCCCGAACCCGTGTATGCGCTGCAATGAGCGCATCAAGTTCGCAGCCCTGCTCGACCGGGCGCTGGCGCTGGGCTTCGACGCGGTGGCGACCGGCCATTACGCCGAGATCATCTCGGCTGCCGACGGCACCCCGGAGCTGCACCGCGGGCTGGATCTGAACAAGGACCAGTCCTATGTGCTCGGCGTGCTCACAAGCGAACAGCTCGCGCACTGTTATTTCCCCATCGGGGCCTCCGCCTCGAAGGCCGAGGTGCGTGCGGAGGCCGCCGAGCGCGGCTTCCCGGTGGCGAACAAGCCGGACTCCTACGACATCTGCTTCATTCCCGACGGCAACACCAAGGCGTGGCTGGCCGACAAGATCCCGATGCGCCCGGGTCTCATCAAGGACGAGTCCGGTGAGGTGCTCGGCGAGCACGACGGCGCGATGACGTACACCATCGGCCAGAGGAAGGGACTCGGAATCGAGAAGCCGGCCGCTGACGGCAGGCCGCGCTACGTCGTCGGCATCGATGTCGCCGACAACTCGGTGACCGTCGGGCCCAAGCAGGCGCTGCGCGTCGACCGACTCGAAGGCATCCGCACCACCTGGTGCGGGCTGCCACCATCGGACATCGGGAAGAGCGAGACGACCGCGATCGACTGTGAGATCCAGATCCGGGCGCACTCGGATCCGATGCCGGCTCGCGCATGGCTCGGCGAAGTCGACGAAACTGCCCCAGTACACGAGGAAAACCTGCCGGCCCCGCGTCCGCGCGGGCAGATCATGCACGTGGCCGTCGACGAGCCGCTGTCCGGAGTGGCCGCCGGCCAGACGATGGTCGTCTACCGCGGCACCCGGGTGCTCGGCCAGGCGACGATCGACCAGACCGCCCGCAGCGCCGAACTGCTCGACGCGTGAGCCCGCGCGCGGCTGCAGCGGCGATGCACGATCAGGGTTGTGCAGGCGACGCCCGTGCGGTTCGGTAATCTGTGGCCATGACCACCGCGCCATACGGTTCCTGGCCGTCTCCGATCTCCGCCGCCGATGTCGCTGCCGGCTCCGAGCCGATCAGCGACGCACGCTTCATCGGCGATGCCATCATCTACGCCGCCCGCGTCAGCTCCGAAGGCGGGCGCACCAGCATCGTCGTCAACCGATCCGGTCACCTCGGCGATGAGATCCAGCTGCTGCCCCCGAACTTCAGCGCCCGCTCCCGCGTCCACGAATACGGCGGCTGCGCCTGGGCCGCAGACCCAGCAATCGGCACGCTGCTCTTCGTCAACGCCGACGACCAGCGCATCTACCGCCTCGACATCTCCGCCGTGCTCAACGGCTCGGCACCAGCACCCGCCTCACCGCCGGTGCCGATCACCCCGGATACCGACATGGCGACCCGCTACGGGGACCTGACCTACTCCGGCGGGCGGATCCTCGCCGTCGAAGAAACCCACGAACACCTGCTGCCCGGCGCCTCGGGAACGGAGATCGCCGACGCAGCCAGCACACGGGCCTCCGAGCAGCCGATCACCCGCAGGATCGTCGCCATTGACGACTCCGGTGTCACGCGCCTGGCAGGCGGGGCGCGGTTCCTCGCCTGGCCGCGTATCAGCCCGTGCGGGACACTGCTGTCGTTCATCGGCTGGGAACACCCGCACATGCCGTGGGACGAGACCGCCGTGTTCCTCCAGCCGCTCGACGAATCCGGCGCACCCGAGGGCCCAGTCGAGAAGATCTTCCACCGGCCGGGCGTCTCCGTCTTGCAGCCGGAGTGGCTCTCGCGCACGAAGCTCGCCGTCACCGCCGACCCGTCCGGCAGCTGGCAGCTCACCGGCCTCAACGTGCCGGCCTTCCGCGCCCAGGCGCGCGGAGACAAAGGCGTGATGCCCGCCGAAGAGGAACCACTGCTCACCGTCGAAGGCGAGATCGGCGGGCCGCTGTGGATGCTGGGAGAGAAGCACTACCTGCCCGTCGACGGCGGCAGCCGAGTGCTCGCCGCCGCCCGCTTCGGCACCAGCCGGCTCATCTGGGCGAGCCCGCGCTCACACGAACACCAGACCCTCGACTGCCCGCTGACCGACATCGAACTCCAGGACTACCGCAACGGCACCGCCCTCATCATCGGCGGATCGTCTGAGCGGATCCGCGGCCTGTACGCCTACACCCTGGCCACCGGCGAACTCGAACCCGTCGCACTCTCAGCAGCCGCCCCGGACCGCACCCGGGCGGCCTACTATCCGCGAGCCGAGCTGCGCGAATTCGACGGCATCCACGCGATCGTCTATCCGCCGCGCCACCCGCACTATACGGCGCCTGAGGGCGAGAAGCCGCCGTATGTCGCCTTCGTCCACGGAGGCCCGACCGGCCAAGCGGTGCCGAAGGTCTCCGCCCACCACGCCTTCTTCACCTCCCGCGGCATCGGGGTCATCGACGTCAACTACCGCGGCTCAACCGGCTACGGACGCGCCTACCGGGATGCGCTCAAAGACCAGTGGGGCATCGTCGATGTCGCCGACACCATCACCGCCGTCACCGGGCTCGTCGACGCCGGGCTTGCGGATGCCGACCGGCTGGCGATCTCCGGCGGCTCGGCCGGCGGCTGGACGGTGCTGCGCGCACTGACCACCACCTCGGTGTTCGCCGCCGGCGCCAGCTACTACGGCGTCGGCGACCTGCGAGCCCTGGCTGAGGAGACCCACGACTTCGAATCCCGCTACCTCGACGGACTCGTCGGCGTCTACCCCGAAGAAGCCGAACGCTACATCTCCCTCGCGCCGGTCAACCTGCTCGATGAGCTCGCCGTGCCGGTGGCGATCTTCCAGGGCGAAGAGGACCCGATCGTCCCGCCGAGTCAGGCTCGTCTGCTCATCGACGCACTCGAAGCCCGCGGCCTGCCCTACACCGCGACCTTCTACCCCGGTGAGTCCCACGGCTTCGTCCAGGCCGCCAACGTCACCGACTCCCTTGAACAGGAGCTGTCGTTTTACGGACGCGTCATGGGATTCGACACTCCCGGCCTGCCGGCAGCCCGGATGAAGGGCCGCGGCCGGTGAGCCGGTACGCCCACAGCGCCGACCGGGTGTTCGCCTCCGGCCGCGGCGGCTGGCCGATCACGACCGCCGCCTGGACCGGCACCGGACGCCCGGCAGACGGCGAGTCCCGCACCGAGTCCGATGTCCGCGAGGCTGCCCGCATCACCGCAGGGATGCTCGCCGAGGAGGCGATCCCGTTCCTGCCGGCGGTCACCACCGGTCCCGGCAGCGAAGGCGTCGCCCGGGCTGCCGCACTGTGCACGGACCTGACCGTCGAAGCCACCGCAGCAGGCTGGCGGCTGACCCGCCTGCCCGGCCGGGATGCCCGCCGGGCAGCCTCACGGCTCGGGGAGGATGCCGACGCCGCCGCCGAGGTGTTCGCTGAGTACGCAGGCCCGGTCAAGATCAGCCTGCCGGGGCCGGTGAGCCTGGCTGCCCTGCTGTTCGAACCCCGCGGCGAATCGACGCTGGCCGATCCCGGTGCGCGCCGCGACGTCATGGCCGGTTACGCCCACGGACTCAGCGAGCACGTCACGCACCTGCGACGGCTCATGCCAGGCGCCGAGGTCATCATCCAGCTCGACGAGCCGCATGCCGCTGCCGCACTGTCCGGGCAGCTGGCCACCACAGCCGGGCGCACGCGGCTGCCGGCCCTGCCCGAGACCGAGGCGGCCACCGTCTGGCGAGACGTCCGCGAGGCCATCGCTTCGGCCGGTGGACAGATGCTGGCGTTCCTGCCCGGGGCCCGACCGCTGACCTGGTACAGCCACGGCCAGGCCCGCAGCCTCACCGAGGTGCTCACAGGCGCCGGCATCAGCGGCATCGGCATCAACGTCGATGCGCGCACAGACGCACGGCTCTTCGAGCAGGTCTTCGCCTGGTGGGACGGCCACCAGGCTGCCGGCACGGGTCACGCAGTGCCGGCGCTGACGCTGGGAGTCGGGACCGCCTCGGGAACGGAAATCGACATCACCGCCTGGCGGCGCCGGCTCACCAGTGTCGCCGAGACCCTCGGACTGCCCGATACGGCATTGGCCGAACTCGGCATCCTCACCGGCCCGCCGGCCCCGCTCACCCGGTCCGACGCACAGGCAGCCGTCGAGACAGACCCTGGGCACCCGCGCACGTGGCTGGCAGCAGCGAGCCAGCTGGCACAGGAGTGCGCTGCGCTGGCCTGAACCGCAGCTTGTCGTGACTCGGATGACCGTCGGTCGATGGGATAATGAATCCCATGACCACAGGTGCCGACACTTCTGCAGACGTCTCCTCTGACTCCGGCGACGACATCGTCGACAGCCCCGATTCAGCCGACATCGCCCAGGCGGCCGCCCACGGACGCGCATTCGACACCGCTCGAGCGCGTGCCAAGGAACTGGCCCTGGAGATCGAAGAGCATCGCGAGCGCTACTACGTCAAGGACGCCCCGACCGTCTCCGACGCCGAATTCGACGCGCTCATGCGCGAACTCGAAGACATCGAAGACCGGTTCCCCGAACTCAGGGATCCCGACTCACCGACCCAGCACGTCGGCGGCGGCGTCGACACCGAGCTGTTCGCCGAGGTTGTGCACACCGAGCGCATGTACAGTCTCGACAACGCCTTCTCCCGTGAAGAGCTCGACGACTGGGCCGCCCGCGTCGACCGCGGACTCGGCCGCAGACCGGCCCGCTACCTGTGCGAGCTCAAGATCGACGGGCTGGCGGTCAACCTCACCTATGAGCACGGCCGCCTCGTCCGCGCCGCCACCCGCGGCGACGGGCACACCGGCGAGGACATCACCGCCAATGTGCGCACTATCGCCGATATCCCCGCCCGGCTCGCCGGCACCGGACACCCGGCACGGGTCGACATCCGCGGCGAGGTGTTCATCCCCGTCGAGGCGTTCAGGCAGCTCAACGAGTCCCTCGTCGAGGCCGGTAAGAGCCCGTTCGCAAACCCGCGCAATTCGGCGGCCGGTTCGCTGCGGCAGAAGGACCCGCAGGTCACCGCGCAGCGTCCGCTGCATATGCTCGTCCACGGCATCGCCGCCTGGCAGCCCGAAGACGGCGGTGAGGGCACCGAGGCCCCGAGCCAGTCGGAGGTCTACACGCAGCTGAAGACGTGGGGTCTGCCGACCAGCGAGTACTTCCGGGTCGTGGAGACGATGGATGAGGTGCACGACTACATCGACTACTACGGTGAGCACCGCCACGACGTGCTGCACGAGATCGACGGTGTGGTCGTCAAGATCGACGAGCTCGACGAGCAGTACGAACTCGGCTTCACCTCCCGCGCCCCGCGCTGGGCGATGGCCTTCAAGTACCCGCCTGAGGAGGTCACGACCACGCTGCTCGACATCCGGGTCAACGTCGGCCGCACCGGACGGGTCACCCCGTATGCGGTGATGGAGCCGGTGCTCGTCGCCGGCTCAACGGTCGAGAAGGCCACTCTGCACAACGCCCACGAGGTCAAGCGCAAGGGCGTGCTCATCGGCGACACCGTCGTGCTGCGCAAGGCCGGCGACGTCATCCCCGAGATCCTCGGACCGGTCACCGCCGCCCGCACCGGCGACGAGCATGCCTTCGTCATGCCCACACACTGCCCGGACTGCGGCACCGAACTGTATGAGCAGAAGGAAGGCGACAAGGACCTGCGCTGCCCCAACAGCCGCACCTGCCCAGCTCAGGTCGCCAACCGCGTCGAATACCTCGCCTCCCGGGCGGCGCTTGACATCGAGGCCCTCGGCGAGGAGGCCGCCAATGCCCTGACCCGCCCGCCGGAGGGCCAGCCGCCGCTGGCCAACGAGGCCGGCCTGTTCGACCTCAGCGCCGAGGATCTCGCCGCGGTCAAGGTCTGGCAGGACAAGCGCGGAAAGGATGCTGCCGACGGCGAGAGGGAGCTCGTCCCGTACTTCTACACCAAGGACGGCAGCAAGCCGCGGGCGAACACCGACCGGATGCTGCAGCAGATCGTTGCGGCCAAGGACCGCCCGCTGTGGCGGGTGCTCGTAGCGCTGTCGATCCGCCACGTCGGCCCCGTCGCCGCCCGCGCCCTGGCGGCTCACTTCCGCTCGATGGACAGGATCCGCGCAGCCTCGGTCGAGGAGCTCTCTGCGATCGACGGCGTGGGACCGGTCATCGCCGAATCCCTGCACGACTGGTTCACCGTCGACTGGCATTCAGCGATCGTCGATCAGTGGGCAGCTGCCGGAGTGCGGATGGAGGACGAGGCGCCGGTGGACTCCGGACGCCCGCAGACCCTGGCCGGGCTCACGATCGTCGCGACCGGCTCGCTGAACAACTACACCCGCGACTCGATCAAGGAGACGATCATCGCCGCCGGCGGCAAGGCGGCCGGCTCGGTGTCGAAGAAGACCGACTACGTCATCGCCGGAGAGAACGCCGGTTCGAAGCTGACGAAGGCCGAGGACCTCGGCGTGCCGGTGCTCGACGAGGAGGCGTTCGAGAAGCTGCTGGCCAGCGGGCCCGAGGCGGCCAGCTGACCTGCTTGCCGTTCCTGCCGGATGGAATCCGAACTCCTCCACCCGCCCGGCACCCGCAGGCTTCGGCGATGAGCGCCTCGCCTTCGGTCACCAGCTGGTCCTCGCCGAACCGGACGACCGCCGATCAGGCCGCCGTGTCACTGCCCTCAGCCGGTGGAGAGTGTTCATGCTTCTCGGTCATGCTCGCCCGTCCCCACCGCCAGGGTTCCACGCTGCATCTGATCGATGCAGGCCTTGAGCTCGTCGACGGCCGCTCGCAGCTGGAGCCGCCATCGGAGGAGGCCGTCCTGATGCCTGTCACCAGGCTAGCGGTCTGCACCGCGCCTTGCTGCCTTGACGGGCAGGAGGCAGATGATGCGTCGCTGCTGGCAGCGGTCGCTGAGCTGCGCGGGGATGAGGAGCGCCTGAGCGCGTCACTGCTGGCCAGCGGCGACGGCGAGGACTCCGACGCCGACGGGTTCGGCGAAGGCGACCTCGACTGCTAACCGCTCCGGTTCTCGCGGCCTCGGCGCTGTCGGCTGCTCACGCTGGACTCGTCGCGCCGTACGGTGCGCCAGCGGCGGAAGGCGATGACGAGTGCGGCGATGAGGGACACGAGAGCCAGGCCCCAGAACACCGCTGCCAGATCGTGCAGCTCCGGTGCGAAGGCAAGCGCCAGGCAGCCGATCGCCTGAAACATCAGTGCGATGATCCATCGGGCTGCCAGCGGGATTCTCATCAGTCCTCCGTTTGGTCGACAGCATCTCGACACTGCAGACTCTACAGAGTCGTGCCAGGCTTGTGGCAACCCGTCCGCTATCACCGCCCGTCCTGGCACTGGTTCAGCAGAGACCCAGCAGAGACGAAGCCGGCCACCAACTGCAGGTGCCAGACTGCACGCATGAAGACTCTCGCACGCCTGGTCGCCGGCTCTGCACTCGTCTCCGGCATCGTCTTCGGTGCCGGCCACGTCATCCGGCTGGCCGACACGCAGCCACCTCCCGACACCGCTGCCATCGCCGTCCAGGAAGCGACCGCCGAACTCGACGAGAACAGCGACACCCTGCGGGCTGCCGTAGCCGAGGTGGGGCGCACCGCGGCACCGGAAGCCGCCTACCTGCCCACCGCCTCGGGCCCGGAGACCCGGCCCACCCGCAAGCACGACGACGCTGACGACGACACCCCCACCTCGGATTCGGACACCACGGGCGCACAGCCCGAAGCGAGCACTGAGGCGCGGGTGAGCGCACTGGCTGCCGACCTGAAGCGGGCGGTGGCCAACGGGCACGCCAGCGAGGCAGGCGCTCAGCGGTTCCTCACCGAGGTCGCAGGTTACATCCGCCACGAATCGGCGGCCTGACCGAGACAGAGCGCTGGCACCCGCGGGTGGCCGGGCGCCGGTTAGACTCGTCTGTGACACGAACGCGAACAATGAAGGGGTGACGATGTCGCAGACATCCGCGATCACCGCCGCTGAGGTCAGCCACCTGGCCGACCTCGCCCGGATCGCCCTGACCGATGAGGAGCAGGCCGCACTCACCGGCGACCTCAACGCCATTCTCTCCAGCGTGGCCGCCGTCCAGGAGGTCGCCACCGACGACGTGCCGGCCACCAGCCACCCGATTGCGCTGAGCAACGTCATGCGCCCGGACAGCGTCGGTGAGACGCTCACCGCCGACGAGGCGCTCTCCGGCGCCCCGGCCAGCGAAGACGGCAAGTTCCTCGTCCCGCAGATCCTCGGGGAGGACTAATGGCAGATCTCACGCGCCTGAGCGCGCTCGACCTCGCCGCCGGCATGCGGGCCGGCGACTACTCCTCGACCGAGATCACCCAGGCCCACCTCGACCGGATCAGTGCCGTCGATGAGACCACCGGTGCTTTCATCACCGTCACCGCCGATGCCGCCCTGGCCACCGCCGCCGACGTCGACCGGCGCCGGGCTGCAGGTGAGACCCTGCACCCGCTGGCCGGTGTGCCGGTCGCGCACAAGGACCTCATCGTCACCGAGGGCGTGGCGACGACGGCCGCCTCGAAGATGCTCGAAGGCTGGGTGCCGCCGTACTCGGGCACCGTCTATCGCCACACCCAGGAGGCGGGCATGCCGCTGCTGGGCAAGACGAACCTCGATGAGTTCGCCATGGGTGCGACCACCGAGAACTCCGCCTTCGGTCCGACGGCCAACCCGTGGGATACCACGAAGGTCCCCGGCGGCTCCTCCGGCGGTGCCGCGGCAGCGCTGGCCGCCTATGAGGCGCCGCTGTCCGTCGGCACCGACACGGGTGGTTCGGTCCGCCAGCCGGCCGCCTTCACCGGCACCGTCGGCGTCAAGCCGACCTACGGCTCGGTCTCCCGCTACGGGGTCATTGCGATGGCCTCCAGCCTCGACCAGGTCGGCCCGATGGGCCGCACGGTGGCCGATGCCGCCGCCCTGCACGAGGTGCTCGCCGGTCACGACCCGCACGACTCGACGTCGCTGACCGATCAGGCGACCGGCTTCCTCGCCGCCGCCGAGGCCGGGGCTGCTTCCGGCAGCCTGGCCGGCAAGCGGCTGGGCGTCATCCGCCAGCTCACCGGCGAGGGCGTTGAGCCCGGCGTGCAGGCCGCTTTCGACGAGGCGCTCACGATCGCCGAGGCCGCTGGTGCCGAGATCGTCGACATCGACTGCCCGAGCTTTTCGTACGCCGTTGAGGCCTACTACCTCATCATGCCCTCGGAGGTGTCCTCGAACCTCGCCCGCTACGACGGCATGCGCTACGGCCTGCGCGTTGAGCCCGAAGAGGGTCCGGTGACTGCCGAGACCGTTATGGCCGCCACGCGTGCCGCCGGTTTCGGCGCGGAGGTCAAGCGCCGCATCATCCTCGGCACCTACGCGCTTTCGGCCGGCTACTATGACGCCTACTACGGTTCGGCGCAGAAGGTCCGCACGCTGGTCCAGCGCGACTTGGCCAAGGCCTTCGAGACTGCCGATGTTCTCGTCTCGCCGACTGCCCCGACGACGGCCTTCGACCTGGGCGCCGCCAAGGAGATGGACCCGATGTCGCTGTACCTCGGCGATGTCGCGACCATCCCGGCCAACCTCGCCGGCGTACCGGGCATGAGCGTGCCGGCCGGCGTGGCCGAAGGGCTGCCGGTGGGCTTCCAACTGCTGGCCCCGGCTCGTGAGGATGTGCGCCTGTATGAGATCGGCGCCGGCATCGAGGCTGCCGTCAACGACACTCGCGGGGCTGGCGTGCTCGCCGCCGCGCCGGAACTGTGAGGACGTGAGATGAAGTACGAAGACGCCATCAAGAAGTACGACCCGGTGCTCGGCATCGAGGTCCACGTCGAACTCGGCACCGCCACGAAGATGTTCGACGCCGCCCCCAACAGCTTCGGAGTCGGCGCGAACGAGAACGTCACCCCGGTCTCGCTCGGCCTGCCCGGCGCGCTGCCGGTGGTCAACGAGACCGCGGTCGAGTACGCGATCAAGATCGGCCTGGCGCTTGGCTGCGACATCGCCGAATCCTGCCGGTTCGCCCGGAAGAACTACTTCTATCCGGACCTGGCGAAGAACTTCCAGACCTCCCAGTACGACGAGCCGATCGCCTTCGACGGCTCCCTGGAGGTCGAGCTCGAAGACGGCGAGCTCATCACCGTCGAGATCGAGCGCGCCCACATGGAGGAGGACGCCGGCAAGAACACCCACGTCGGCGGTTCCGGCCGCATCCACGGCGCGGAGTACTCGCTGGTCGACTACAACCGCGCCGGCGTGCCGCTCGTCGAGATCGTCACCCGCCCCATCACCGGCACCGGGGAGCGCGCTCCCGAGGTGGCGGCCGCCTATGTGCGCACCCTGCGCGACGTCTTCCGCGCCCTCGGCGTCTCCGAGGCCCGGATGGAGCAGGGCAATGTGCGTGCCGACATCAACGTCTCGCTGCGCGAATCGCCCGATGCACCGCTGGGCACCCGCACGGAGACGAAGAACGTCAACTCCTTCCGCTCGATCGAGCGCGCGGTCCGCTACGAGATCGCCCGCCAGGCCACTGTGCTCGAAGCCGGTGAGCAGGTGCTGCAGGAGACCCGCCACTTCCATGAGGAGACCGGCGAGACATCCTCGGGACGTGTGAAGTCCGATTCGGATGACTACCGCTACTTCCCGGAACCGGACCTCGTGCCCGTCGAGCCCTCACGCGACTGGGTCGAGCAGCTGCGCGCCGACCTGCCGGAGCTGCCGGCAGCCAAGCGCCGCCGCCTGCTTGAGGCGTGGGGCTTTTCCGAACTGGAGATGCGCGATGTCATCAATGCAGGTCTCCTCGACGTCATCGAACAGACGGTCGCTGCCGGTGCTGAGCCGGCTGCCGCCCGCAAGTGGTGGACCGGTGAGATCGCCCGGGTGGCCAAGCAGGAGGATGCCGAGGTCACGACTCTCGTCACTGCAGCCCATGTCGCCGAGCTGGCAGGCCTGGTCAAGGCCGGCAAGCTCAACGACAAGCTCGCCCGCAAGGTCCTCGCCGGTGTCATCGACGGCAAGGGCAGCCCGACCGAGGTGATGGAGGCCGAGGGGCTGGAGATCGTCCAGGACGACGGCGCGCTCGAAGCCGCCGTCGATGACGCGATCGCTGCGAACCCGGATGTCGTCGAGAAGATCAAGGGAGGCAAGATGCAGGCGATCGGCGCTCTCATGGGCCCGATCATGAAGGCCACCCGCGGTCAGGCCGATGCCGGCAAGGCCCGCGAGATGATCCTGGCCAAGATCAACAGCTGACTGGCCCAGCTCTCAGGCTGATGCGACAGGCGCGCCCGCAGTGGACTTCAGTTCGCTGCGGGCGCAGTCGCACGCGGCTGGAACGCCTCGGGAACGCTGCTCGAAGGCATCGAAGTGTAGAGCGAGCGCAAGCAGTCGCTGACCGCTGAGGACGTCAAGCAGCGTGTCAACGCCGCTGTGCGGCAGCAAGCGGGGTTCGGAATCCAGTATGTGCGCACACACGTCGACATCACCGACCCCGAGCTCACCGCGCTGCACGCACTGCTGAAGCTGCGCGATGAACTCAAGGACAGCGTCACACTGCAGATCGTGGCATTTCCGCAGGGGCATCCAGTCCTTCCCCGACCGCAAGGGACTCATGCGCCGGACAGCCGAACTCGGAGTCGACGCAATCGTCGCGATTCCGCACTTCGAATCCACCCGCGAGTGCTCCGTTGAATTCCTCGATTTCGCGTACCGACTTGCAGATGAGTTCGGACTTCTCGTCGATGTGCACTGCGATGAGATCGACGATGAGGCATCCCGCGGCCTCGAAACCCTCGCGACACGAGCCCTGGAGACGGGTCTGAAAGACCGAGTCACCGCAAGCCACACAACAGCGATGCACTCGTACGACAACGCCTACTTCGTCCGGTTCCTGCGCCTGCTGAAGATGAGCGGCATCAACGTCAGCGTCGGACAGGACGACATCGTCGATGCGTGGAATCCCCTTGGGACAGACAACCTGCGCGACGTTCAGTGAAGCCTCAGGCCGGAGGCGTACACTGGCCGCAACCTCGCCCGCCTGCTCACCGGAGGAGTGCAGATGGCCACGATCTCGTGGAAGTCCCTGTGGGAGCGCAGCTGTGCCGGAACGCTGCCGACCTACCGGATCCTCGTGCCCGATTCCGTTTCCGAAGACGTCCGGAACGTCTGGCGCGCTCGCAGCTACCGCGTCGACGCGACCGAGCCGGGCTCCCAGCTCGTCACCGGCGGGATGTCACGCAACCTCATCCGCTCGCGGGTGAAATTCGCAGCTGCCACCACGGCCGGGGCGATCGGGACGGGGATCGCTGCACTGCCGACCGTGCTCATCAGCGTCTTCGACTCCGTGCCTGAAAGCGGTGTCATCACCACCGGCATCATCGGCACGATCTCGGCTGCCGGTGCCGGCTACACCGGCTGGACGTACCGCAAGGACCCGCGCCGTCTCGACCGCAAAGCCAAGGAATCCGCCAGCGCCGCCGAGTGGATCACTCCTGAGCGTCTCGGCTGGGTGCCGGGACTGACGAAGGGCCAGGACACCGACGAGCAGCGGCTGTTTCACCTGACCGTCGCCACAGCGCAGAAGATCGCCCGGACGCGTGCCTGGACGCACCCGATCATGCAGGACCACGTCTCCCGCGTCGACCTCGACCATGCGGTCGCCTCGATCGGGCGGCGCCTCGTCGAGCTCGTCGAGATCCGCGCTGAGCTGGAGCAGATGCGCCAGACCAACATCAACGCCGGCGGAGGCACGCCCGCCGACTCATCAACCGACAAGCAGATCGTCGCCTACCTGCGACAGCTCACGCGTGCGTTCTCATCCATGGTCGACCGGGTGCTGGCACTCAACGCCTACTACGAGCGGCTGCGCAAACTCGATCAGCAGCTGCTCATGCTCGACCAGACCGAACGCTCACGCGAGATCGGCTCGCGCGTGCTCGACGTCATCGCGCGCACTGCTGATGACGAGAATGCCGACTGGCGTCTGCAGGAGCTCAACATCGAAGCCGAAGCACACGCCGAGTCGATCAACGAGCTGCTGCGCGAGCTGACAGTCACCGCCGAGGGCTTCGACGACCTCGACGAGCTGGACTCGAAGATCGCCCGTGCGCAGAAGCAGGTCGACGATCAGCTCGGCCAGAACCGGGTAGGGGAGCAGCTCGGCCAGAACCGAGAGCAGCGCCACCTGACCTGATCAGTGACCTGATCGGCGGCTGTGCTGTTCGGCTCGGCTCGACGAACGTCGATTCCCCGCGACACGCACTGTGCGCCAGCGCGGGATTCCGCGCGGGGAAATCGCAGCGTCAGACAAGCAGCGGCCCGGACCGGCATCCGCAGCTCAGCTCAGTGCCCGAACGGATCCTCATCGGTGCCGGGCAGCCAGGACAGGCCCGGTTCGTTGTAGCCGAACTCGCGCTGCGCTCGCTTCCACTTCTTCGACCACTTCCGATCGAGCCGGTCGACGTACAGGGTGCCCTGCAGGTGGTCGTACTCATGCTGCATGATCCTGGCGAACCAGCCCTCGACCGTCAGTGACACCGGATCACCAGACCCGTCGACTCCGTTGACTGTGACCTTGTGGGCGCGCTTGAGCGGGAAGTCCAGGGCCGGCACCGACAGGCAGCCTTCCGATTCGTCCTCGATGCTCGGACGCCCGTCGGGGATCTTCGAGGAGACGAGGATCGGGTTGACGAAAACGCCGCGCCGGCGCATACCGGCGACCTCATCATCGGCGTCGTAGACGAAGAGCTGCTTGCCCACGCCGATCTGCGGAGCGGCCAGGCCCACCCCATTCGAGGCGGCCAGGGTCTCGAACATGTCATCGATGAGCTCGGCGAGCTCAGCATCGAAGGACTCGATCTTCTCGGCTTTGCGGTGCAGCACCGGCTCACCGTAGACGACGATGGGATGAATGGTCATGACACCTGAGTCTAGCGCCGGCCCGGCTCGGACGGCCCCAGCGCAGACGTGATGTGCGTCCGCGACCCCGGGCAGGATTACCAGATGATCTGCTGCCGGAATAAGCTGAGGCCGAACGCGGTTGAGTGCAGTAGAACTGCCTCCCGCAGTCATCAGCAGCTGAAGCCATTGGCTGGTGTGTGAGCGAAGAGCTCAGCGTTTGCAGCTGTCCTGCTCTTCGCTGTCGACGTAATCCTCTCTGCTGAGTCGAGCCACGGCTCAGCCCAGACGTGCGAATCGAAAGGACACGCCCGTGAACATCTATTCCAATATTTCTGAGCTGGTCGGACGGACACCGCTCGTACGACTCAACAAGGCCAGCGAGCGCAGCGGCGCGGAAATCGTTGGAAAGCTGGAATTCTACAATCCGGCGAGCTCGGTCAAGGATCGCATCGGCGTCGCAATGATCGATGCGGCTGAGAAGTCCGGCGAGCTGCGCCCCGGTGGCACGATCGTCGAAGGCACCAGCGGCAACACCGGCATCGCGCTGGCCATGGTCGGCGCAGCGCGCGGATACAAGGTCATCCTCACGATGCCCGAATCGATGTCGAAGGAACGCCGCGCTCTGCTGCGCGCTTTCGGTGCCGAACTCGTCCTCACTCCGAAGGAGGAGGGCATGAAGGGCGCCGTCGCCAAGGCTGAGGAGATCGGCAAGCAGGACAACACTGTGCTGGCCCGCCAGTTCGACAACCCGGCCAATCCGCAGATCCACCGTGAAACCACCGCCGAGGAGATCCTCGCCGACACAGACGGCCAGGTCGATGCCTTCGTCGCCGGTATCGGCACCGGCGGCACCATCACCGGTGTGGGCGAGGTGCTGCGCAAGCACAATCCGGATGTCACGATCGCTGCCGTCGAGCCGGCCGCCTCGCCGCTCCTGAGCGAGGGCACCGCCGGACCGCACAAGATCCAGGGCATCGGCGCGAACTTCGTGCCGACCGTGCTCGACACCGAGATCTACGACGAGGTCTTCGCCATCGACGATGACGAGGCTATGGCGAAGGCCCGCCAGATCGCCCGCGAAGAGGGCGTCCTCGTCGGCATCTCCTCCGGTGCCGCCGTCGCTGCTGCTGAGAAGCTCGGCTCGCGTCCGGAGTTCGCCGGCAAGCGCATCGTCGTCATTATCCCCAGCTTCGGTGAGCGCTACCTGTCGACTCCGCTCTATGCGGACTACATGGACTGATCTGAGCATGTCAGCACTGCAACGACTCGCGATCGG
>NZ_JALXKS010000023.1 GCF_025144725.1 Brevibacterium sp. p3-SID960
GGGGGGGCGGGGGGGGCGGGGGTGGGTAGCTCATGACGCTCGTCCTCTTCCTCGTCGTTGTCGGTGCTAGATCCAGGGCGGCGGTTCGGGGAGGTCCTGCGGAGTCGCCGTTCCCGAGGCGCCCTTGTCGTTGTCCTCGAGCCCGGAGTTCGGCCAGCCGCGCCCGGTGAGATAGGACACGATCTCGGCTGCCTCGCCGGTCACCTCGATCGGCTCAGCTGGACGCCTGTCTTCCGGCCCGGCGACGACCATGCGTGGGGATTCGTCGCGGTCGGTGATGTCGAGCTTGAAGTTGACCGGTTCGTCGCGGGCGAACCACATGCCGGTGATCTCATCGAGCAGTGCGTTGACCATCGCAGCCGGGAAGTCGAGGGTCGTCATCCCGATGTTGAGGTCCAGGGAATGCATCCAGGCCTCCCGCGCCCGCGACCACGGGATCTGCGCGGCCCGGATGTCCTCGCCCCGCCCGTTGACGACCGTTGCGTTCCAGGCCTCATCGTCCATGTCGTCGAACTCGTCGCTGAGCTCGTCGACGACCTCATGGGCCATCGTCATGACATCGCCGTTGGAGATGTGGGCGACAGTCGAGCCGATCTCCTCATCGCGGGCCTGCCGCGAGGGGTACATCCGGTTCTCCTCACCGGTTCGGGCCCATTCGAGCAGCCGCATGAACGCCTCGGCGTTGTGGATGACGTGTGCCGCAACGTGCTTGCGGGACCAGCCGGGCAGCAATGAGGGCTGGTCGAGATCGGCGCGGGAGAGCTGGTCGAGTGCCTGCAGGAAGAACTGCTCGCCGAGGAGTCGCAGGTCGAGGTCGCGTTGAAGCTGATCTGCATCGATTGCCATGTCCTCAGCTTAACGTCCCACCTCGGAGCGCGCCTGCCTGAACCCGAGCCCTCACACGAGTCCCAGCCACTTCCAGTACGTCGCCGAGAGGAGCAGCACGAACAGGTAGCCGGCGATGGTGAGCGGGATGCCGGTCTTGAGGAACTGCTTGGCAGTGAACGCGCCGGTGCCGTAGGCGAGCATGTTCTGCGGTGCCGAGATCGGCAGCAGGAAGCCGAAGCTGATGACGAACTGCTGGATGATGACGAAGCCGAACCCGCCCTGGGCTGCACCCGGCAGGCTCATCGCCAGGGCGATGTAGACCGGGATAAGGGCCGAGGCCAGCGAAGTCGCCGAGGCGAAGCCGAGGTGGATGAGGATGGTGAACACCGACACGACGGCGATGATCGCCAGCATCGGCATCTCCGACAGGCCGACCGCCCCGAAGGTCTTTGACGACAGCCACGCGGCAGCACCGGTCTTGAGCAGCAGGGAGCCGAGTGAGATGCCGACGGCGAAGACGACGAGTGTGCCCCAGTTGATGAGCTTCTCGACAGCCTTCCACGAGAACACGCCGATCTTCGGGGTGAGCATCACCGCGATCGCGACGATCGTCACCGTCGACGAGTCGAACGGGTGCAGCACCTCCTCAGTCGACCACAGGATGAGCAGCAGCACGGCGATGATGATGAGGCGGATCTCGCGGGCGGTGATCGGGCCGAGCTCGGAGAGGTTCTGGCGAATCATCTCGCGGCCGCCGTCGATCTTGTCGGCCTCGGGCTTGATCGCCCAGCGCATGACGAAGTACAGGGTGATGGACATGAGCACCGACCATGGGGCTGCCCACAGGAACCACGAACCCCAGGCGACGTCGACGCCCATCTCCGAGGAGATGAAACCGGTGGCCACGAAGTTCTGCGCGGCAGCCGTCTTGATCCCGACATTCCAGATCGAGACCGCCTGCGCGGCCGCGATGACGAGAAGTGCACCGAGCTTCGAGTTGTTGGCCAGGCCGAACGCGGCGACCATGCCGAGGAGGATCGGCACCACGGCTCCGGCGCGAGCGGTGGCGGACGGGACGAAGAACGCAAGCACGATCGAGATGACGATCGCACCGATGAGGATGCTGCTGGTCTTCTCACCGGAGAACCGCAGCACCCACAGCGCCAGCCGCTTGTGCAGGCCGGTCGCCTGCATCGCCGCAGCGAGCGCGAGCGCGGCTGCCACCAGCGCGACCGCTGGGGAGGCGAAGCCGGCCAGGCCGAGTTTCAGCGCCTCAGTCGAGCCCATCGGCTCGGGGCCGGCGCCTTCCTCTAACGCAGGGGCGAAGCCGAGCAGGACCGCGGTCAGACCGATGATGATGACGGAGGAGACCGGATAGGTCACGGCCTCGGAGACCCACAGGATGACGGCGAAGGCGAGGATCGCCAGTGCCCGCTGACCGGCCACGCCGAGCTCGGGATCGCCAGGCAGCAGCAGGACGACGATGAGGGCGATCCAGGCGGCGGCGAACCAGATCGGCTTGAGCCCAAGGTGGGCGAAGAATCCGTCGTGATGCTTGGAGCTTGCAGTGCTCGAGCCGCCATCGTGCTCGGCGACGGCGCGCTGATCTGCACGCGCTTCGGCCTGCTGCTTCGAGCGCTTCTCCGCTCGGGAGCGCAGGGCTGACCGGCGCTCTGCGGTCTGGTCAGAAGTGGGGCGATCATTCATGGGAAATGCTGCTCCTCAGCTGCACGTCGGGGATGGGCGTCACCGCAGGCTCTGCCTCCCGATGGGTGTCACCGCAGATTCTGCCTCCAGAGTATCGGCATGTGATCCTCAGGCGCGAGGGTCGCGCCCGGTCACCTGGGGTGGAACACATCACCCCCGGTGGCCTGCGCCGCCGGGGGTGATGCGTTGTGATGACGGGCTCAGCTGCGGCGGCGGGTCAGCATGATGCCGACCGTGCCGATCGCCAGCAGCGCCAGACCGGCGCCGGCGGCGGTGAACTCGGAGCCCGTGCGCGGCAGGCGGCTGCGATCATCGCGCTTGTCGTCGCCGTTCTTGCCGTTGTCATCCTTGCTCTGGTCGTCGCCGCCTGAGCCGTCATCATCCGAGCCGTCGCCAGCGGTGACGATGAAGGCGCCGCGGAGGTCATCTCCGCCGGGGCAGGAGACGGTGACGTCGTAGGCGCCGATGTAGGATTCGGCGGCCTCGGGGTTGTCGCCGAAGACGGTGAAGGCGACCGTGCCATCGGCATCGGCTGTCGCGGTGTCGACGTGGGTGCCGATGTTCTCGTTCTCCGGTGTCACGGTCAGCTCAGCATCCGTACCGGGTTCGCATCCGGTGGCGACGATGGTGACTGCGCCCTCCTCGACGAAGTCAGCAGCCGCGATCCGCTCGGGATCGACGCTCAGCTCTCGTTCGGCCGGAGTGGACGGGTCATCGGTCGGCTCCGCCGTCGGGTCGTCCGTCGGCTCCGTGGTTGGTTCGTCCGTCGGGTCAATTGTGGGATCTGCGGTCGGGTCCGTGGTTGGTGCGTCCGTCGTGGGATCATCGGTGGGGTCCTCGGTCGGCTCCTCGACGATGCGCACGGTGTGCCGGGCGACCGGCAGCGTGTCCGGCAGCCGGTTGGAGCCCTTGACCGTCTCTGCACTGACGGTGATCTCATCGCCGACAGCCACCGATTCCGGCGCGGTGACGGTGAACTCCTCTGCCGGGCCTACGCTCTCCGGTGCGACGTCTGCGATCGGCTCATCACCGAGTGCCGCGGCAGGGGAGTAGCTGTAGCCCTCTGCCGGGCCCTCCTGGACAGAGAATGCCAGGCCAGCCTGCGCCTCGGCGACGGTTGCCGTCTCCGGCCCAGCGATGTGTCCGGCATCGTAGGTCACGACTGTCGTCTTCGAGGTGCTCTTGCTGGCGCTGCTCACCTGCACGACGACGGCCTCATCGGGCTGCAGTTCGCTGACCGTGGCATTGCGCTCCGGTTTGAACGAGGAGACGAACGCGTCATCAGCGGCGAGGGTGAACGAGTACTCCCCCGACTCATCGGCTGCCCCGTCGAACCGGTCGACGTCTTCGATCGGCAGGGTGTAACCGCCGTTGAACATGGCGTTGACTGAGCGCACGTCGACCTCGGCGCCGGGCTCAGTGGTGACGGTGACGGGGATGCCGTCGGCGAGCTCGGAGACCGGGATCGGATAGGGTATGTCGACCGAAACGCTGGCCGCTTGGGCGGGTGTGGCCACGGCGACGCCGGCACTGGCGGCGAGTAGGGCAGCTGCACCGGCGGCAAGGCCACGCAGCGACAGGGCAGAGAGCAGAGTCTTCACAGGACACCTCGCAGAAGAAGGATCGATACACACTCAGCCAAGCGGATCGAAGCATCCCGGCGCTGGCGATCAGGTGAATCCGGCGAGAACTCTTCGGCCCGCGGCCTCAGCCGCGGCGGCGGGTGACAATGATCGAGGCGGTGCCGACCGTCAGCAGGATCGCGCCGGCGGCTGCGGCCAGCAGGTCGCTGCCGGTGCGCGGCAGGCGGGCGCCGCGGTTGTCGTGACCGCCGGGCGTGCCTGTCGGGCCGGCGCTCGGGGTCGGTGCGGCATCGGCGGTGACGGTGAAGCTGCCGGTGCGCTGGTCATTCCCGGCGCAGGCAACCGTGACCGCGTAGTCGCCCGCGTAGGTCTGGGCCATGATGTCGTGCTGGCCGTGGACGCTGAACGCGACGGCCCCATCGGCGTCGGCGGTGGCGGTTTCGGAGTAGTTGCCGACGTTCATGCTCTGTGGGATGACGGTCATCGTCGCATCGGCGCCGGGCTGGCAGCCGGTGGCGGTGATGATGACGGCGTCCTCGCGCACGAAATCCGAGGCGCTCAGCTTGCCCGGTTCGATCGTCAGCCTCTTCTCTGCAGTCGCCTCTTCCGTTCCCGAGGTGCCGGTTGCAGTCTCCGTGGTGGGTGCCGGTTCCGTTGCGGTCGCGTCCCCGGTAGCTGCAGGCTGCGGTGTCTCCGGCTCGGGCGTCGCCGGCGACTGGGTGGAACCGCCTGATTCGTCGGCGGAGCGCTCCTGCGTGCTGTCCGGCGTGGTCGCCGAGGAGTCGGGTGCCGTCTGCTCCGGAGCTGTGCCCCGGTCCTCATCAGTCCTGCTGCCGAGGCGCTCGCCGGTGGCCTGCACGGAGCCATCGGCGGGCCGGGCGAGCGCTGGGGCGGCGCCAGCGGACATGGTCACGGCGATGAGGACTGCTGCGCAGGTGCGTGAGAGTCTCATGGCGTGCCTTTCAAGCCGGCGACCAGATACTCAGCATATACCCAGGTTCAGCTTTGTGGAAGAGGCTCAGGCGACGGGAAGCGGCCAGCCCTCCTGCCGGATGAGGCGGGTCTGCTCCCGGGTCGGGGTGCGTACGATGAGACCGTGGTGCTCGACCTGCATGGCCAGGTAGTTCGTCTCGCCGAGCGGGTCGCCGTCGAGCTGCATATCGATCTCCTCTTCGCATTCGATGACGACGGACTCGCCGCGCAGAATCTGGGTGTGCAGGCCCTTGCGTTTCTGGCGGGAGAACACCGAGGCGGCCACACCGATCCATTGGAAGGCGTTCTTCGGGGCCACGACGAGGAGATCGAGGATGCCGTCGGTGATGTCGGCCTCGGGCATGAGGACGATGCCGCCCTGGAGCTTGCCGCAGTTGCCGCCCACCACCGCGCGGACCTTCGCCCGCAGCGCCTGCACACCGTCGACGGTGATCGTCACACGGGTCGGGGAGCCGACGAGCTTGCGGGCGCCGGCCTCGAAATAGGCCAGCCAGCCGACCTTCGACTTGAGCTCGGAGTCGGTGTCAGCCATGACGGCGGCGTCGAAGCCCAGCCCGGCCATGACAAGGAAGGCGTAGTCCTCACCATCGGGGGCGGTCTGCGCGTGACCGATGTCGATCGGCTTGTCCTGGCCCCACAGGGCGATGCGCATCGCCCACTCCTGCCGGTCGAGCGGCAGGCCGATGTTGCGGGCCAGCAGATTGCCGGTGCCCATCGGGATGATGCCCATCGGAGTGTCGGTGCCGGCCAGCACCTCGGCGGTGGCGCGCACGGTGCCGTCACCGCCGGCGGCGACGACGAGGTCGACTCCGGCGTCAAGCGCCTCGAGGGCCATCGCCTCGCCCGGGTCGTCCTCGGTGGTCTCGATGACGAGCGGCGGCTGCCAGCCCTCCTGGCGGCACACCGCCGAGGCGACCGCGGCGAAGTCACCGGTCACATCCTTGATCGGGTTCATGATGATGGCCGCCCGCGGCTTCGGCGGAATATCGGCGCTCTGGCCTGATTGACTGTCCGCGCTCGTGAGGTCCTCAACATTGAGCTGCTGATCCCTGCCCGACCCAGACTGCTGCGCTGCTCGGCGATTCGCGGTACGTGAGCGGGAACCGAGCCAGTAGCCGATGAACAGGCCGAGACACAGGATGACGACGGCAAGGGCGAGGAGGAAGAGCGTTCCGGTTGAAGATCCCATAACACCAATCTACTTCGCGAACCGGTCCAGCTCACTCAGCCTGCGCGGGCGAAATTCCGGTGAACGGGCGCTGGGAGACGTCCGCTCCTCTCAGCGATAGGCTGGGTGTGTGATCGATCTACAGCAGCTCAGAGAAGACCCCGAGGCGTTCAAGGCCTCCCAGCGGGCCCGTGAGGCGGATCCGGGACTCGTCGATGAGATCCTCGCCGCCGACGAGGCCCGGCGCGCAGCGCTGACATCCTTCGAGGAGGCCCGCGCTGAGCAGAAGTCCTTCAGCAAGCAGGTCGCCAAGGAGAAGGACAAAGACGCCAAAGCCACGCTCGTCGCCGAGGCCAAAGGCAAAGCGGAGAAGGTCAAGGCACTGCAGGCCGATGCCGACGAAGCCGGCTTCGCCTTCGAGACGCTCGTGCGCAAGCTGCCCAACCTCGTCATCGACGGCGTGCCCGCCGGCGGGGAGGACGACTCCGTTGAGCTGCGCCGTGAGGGCACCCCGCGCGATTTCGCAGCCGAGGGCTTCGAACCCCAGGATCACCTCGCGATCGGTGAAGGCCTCGGCGCGATCGACACCGCCCGCGGGGCGAAGGTCTCCGGTGCCCGCTTCTACTACCTCACCGGCTTCGGCGCACGGCTCGAGCTGGCGCTGCTGACGATGGGCCTCGACACTGCCGAGAAGCACGGTTTCAGTCCTGTCATCACCCCCACTCTGGTCAAGCCTGAGGTGATGGGAGGCACCGGTTTCCTCGGTGAGCACGCCGATGAGGTCTACCGCCTCGAAGCCGACGACCTGTTCCTCGTCGGCACCTCTGAGGTGCCGCTGGCCGGCTACCACATGGACGAGATCCTCGACCTCGACGCCGGGCCCAAGCGCTACGGCGGCTGGTCGCCGTGCTACCGCCGTGAGGCCGGTTCCTACGGCAAGGACACCCGCGGCATCCTGCGCGTCCACCAATTCCAGAAGGTCGAGATGTTCTCCTACGTCAAGCAGGAGGATGCGCTGGCAGAGCACGAGCGGATGCTGTCGATCCAGGAGGAGATGCTGGCCAAGTGCGAGCTCCCCTACCGGGTCGTCGACATCGCCGCAGGTGACCTCGGCGACTCGGCTGCCAAGAAGTACGACTGCGAGGCCTGGGTGCCGACGCAGGAGACGTACCGCGAGCTGACCTCGACATCGAACTGCACCACCTTCCAGGCTCGCCGACTGAAGATCCGCGAACGCACCGACAAGGGCACCCGGCCGGTCGCCACCCTCAACGGCACCGTGGCCAACACCCGCTGGCTTGTCGCCCTGCTGGAGAACCACCAGCAGGCCGACGGCGCGGTGCGCATCCCCGCCGCATTGCGCTCCTACCTCGGCGGCATGTCGGGCTACGGGCCGGATGGTGCACGCTACGAAGACTGAGGAGAAGATTGAAGCCCCACATCATTGCCCTCGACGTCGACGGCACGATCGTCGACTACGACGATATGATGACCGATCGGGTGCGCTCCGCCATCCAGGCAGCTGAGGCTGCCGGCCACCATGTCGTCATTGCAACCGGCCGTTCAGTCGGCGGCGCGCTCGAGGTGGCCAACCGTCTCGGACAGCGTGACGGGTACCTCATCGCCTCCAACGGTTCGGTGATCGTGCGGATCAGCCCGGAGGCTGAGAAGGGCTGGGAGGTCCACCACGTGGAGACCTTCGACCCGGGCCCGATGCTCACGCGGATGCGCGAGCACCTGCCGATGGCACTGTTCATGGTCGAGGACGCTGAGCTCATGCGCTGGGCGTCAGGGGAGTTCCCGGTCGGTGAGCTGGCGTCGAATGAGCAGCTGGAGCTCGTGAGCTTCGATGAGCTCATGGACAAGGAAGCCACCCGTATCGTCATGCGCGAGCTCAACGGCAGCAATGAGGAGTTCCTAGAGGCGGTCGAGCGGATGGGCCTGCACGGCGTGACCTACTCCGTGGGCTGGTCGAACTGGCTCGACATCGCCCCCGACGGCGTTTCGAAGGCCAGCGGCGTCGAGTACGTGTGTCAGCAGCTGGGAGTCGCACGGTCGGAGACCGTGTGCGCCGGCGACGGCATGAACGACATGGAGATGATGCAGTGGGTCGCCCACGGCATCGCGATGGGCCAGGCGAAGGACGAACTCAAGGCACAGGCCGACGTCGTCACCGGACCTGTCGAGGAGGACGGTCTGGCGACCGCGCTCGAAGACTACTTCGGCCTGGACAGCTGAGGTAACTCAGCCGCCCAGGCTGCGGGGCGGTGGAAGAGCGGAGAGTCGCTCCGGGGAAGTCCTACTTCTCCCGGATGAGAGTGCCGATTTCCTTGCCGTCTTTGTCCTTGACGGTCATCTCATCGGCGTTCTCATTCGAATCTGTGATTTCTGCAGTCCTCGCACCGCTGAGCCAGGTATCGATGTCCGTGCAGCCCTTTGCTGTCGTCACCCATGGTTCGATGTGAATCGTCGATCCCTCGATCGTGTAGGTGCTGTTGATGCCGTTGCAGCCATCGGTGCCGATGACCGTCTCATCGGTCTTGAATTCGAGGAATGGATCGCCCTTCTGATCTGCCCCCCACTTGCCTTCGAGAGTCTCGGGTGTCAGCTCGCCGGACGGGTCACCGGGATTTGCGGTGCTGGTTTCCTCAGAGGTCGCACTGGAGGTGTCTGTGGCGTTGGGGGATTCACTCGGGGAGACAGTGCCGTTGCCCTCGCCAGTTCCGCACGCGGAAAGCAGCAGCATCGAGATGCCGGCTGCAGCAAACGTGGCAGTTTTCAGTGTTCTCATGTGGTCCAGGATACTTCGGGGGCTGAGGCCTAGACCCGCAGCGTCGCCGATTGTCAGGGCTTTGTGACGTCTTCGGCAGATCGGATCAGGGTTCCGATGACGTCGTCATTCCGGTTGAGAATGGTCATGGTGTCACCGTCGATTTCGGCGAAGCGGGCCATGCGCAGCCACGTGTCCACGCCCAGGCAGGCGCGAGCGGTGGCGATCCACGGTTCAATTGTGATCGTGGACCCGTCGAGCGTGTAGGAGGTATTGATGCCGTTGCAGCCGTCGGTTCCCCATGCAGCGCCTTCGTCGGTGAATGTCAGGTACGGCTGACCGGGTTCGTCTGAGCGCCAGGTGCCGGCCACGTCGTGCATCGTAAGCGAGTTGTCGTCCTGTTTGCGGGGGTCGGAGTTCATGCTGTCAGGCTAGCCGTTTTGCTGCTGCCGTGTGAATGCGATTCGGGCCGTGAACCGTTGTGGTTCACAGCCCGAATCAGCTGGCGTTCCTGCTGTTAGGCAGTCACGGTGTCAGCGGCATCAGTTCTTCCGACGGCGAGCCAGGACGTAGAGTCCTGCACCACCGGCGATGAGGGCGGCTGCAGCTCCGAGGGAGCCGAGTGCCTCAGAACCGGTGCGCGGAAGGTCCTTGTTGTCATCCTTCTTGTCGTCGCCGCCCTTTCCGTCATCGTCCTTGCCACCGGCTTCGGTGACAGTGAAGGTGCCGGTCAGGTCGTCGCCGCCGTCGCAGGAGACGGTGACGTCGTAGTCGCCGATGTAGGCGTTCGGCATATCGGCGTTCTCTCCGTAGACGGAGAATCCGACATTGCCGTCTTCATCGACCGTGGCGGTGTCCGTGTGGCCGGTGACGTTCGAGCCGCGCGGCTTGACTTCGAGGTTGGCCTCGGTGCCCGGGGTGCAGCCGGAAGCTGCGATCGTCACTGCGTCCTTCTTGACGAAGTCGGTCGCCTTGATGTTCTCCGGGTCGATCGACAGAGCGCGCTCTGCCGGGTCATCGCTGGGGTCCTCAGTCGGGTCCTCCGAGGGCTCTTCAGTCGGGTCCTGCGTGGGCTCCGCGGTCGGGTCCTGCGTAGGCTCCGCGGTCGGGTCCTGCGTAGGCTCCGCGGTCGGTTCTTCCTTGACTGTCACGATGATGGTGATCGGATCAGAGACGTTGAACTTGCCTTTGCGCGCCTGGAGCTTGTAGGTGTAGGTGCCTGGCTGCTCGGGTGCGGAGAACGAGTACGTGCCGTCTTTGGACGCGAGGTCCTTCGGAGCCTCAGTGCCTTCGACAGCCTCGATAGTGGCGTCCTTCTCGATCGAACCTTCGATCTTCTGACCCGGGGTCGCCTCGATCTTGTACTCCGCAGGAGCGGCGGCAGGGCCACCGGCCTTCGCAGTCGTTGAGGCTCCGCTGCCAGCAACCACCTTCGGCTCACCCGGGGCTTCGACGTGCAGACGCACCTCATATCCGCCGGACTGCTCCAGGCCGTGATTGATATCAGTCACGAACGAGAGATGCTCGTATTGATCACTCGAGGCGATCGCGCTGGAGATGCCGACAGCTGCGCCGTCGTCGGTGAACCACGGGCCGCCGGAGTCACCCGGCTTCATCTCGTTGGTCGCCGCAAAGCCCGTGACCCACCGGATCTTGGGCTTTTCAGGCCCTTCGCCGTCGGGGTCGGGGCCGTCGGCCACCTGGAACTTGTACTTGGCGTCGGTGAGTGTCGTACCGTCGGTCATGCCAGTGGTGCGGCCGGAGCGTTTGACAGCCATGTTGGGTTCAGCTGATCGGACGGAGGTGATCGTGGTCGTTGACTGCGAGAGATCACCGCTGTCCTGTGTCGTCCAGTCGGTCACCTCGGGCTTGAGTTTGTACTCGTCATTCGTCTTCGCGATTGCGGCGATGTCGGTGACCGTCGGATCATCCTCACCAGCGTACGGGTCTGACTTGCCGCCCCACTGGCTGAAAGTGAACTTTCCGAACATCTCCCCCTTGTGCAGGGGTGACGGATTGAAAACCTCGGTGCCGTCATTGTCCTTCGTCGGGTCGGTCACGCCAACGTGGTCGTGGGTCCCTCCGGCAGTCTCGCGGCAGTGGCCAGCCGTGATGACGGACTCCTCGCCAGTGGGGCTCCATCCAGCGAACCCGAAGGAACAGCCGGACGCAATCTCGTCCGCAGTGCCGGAGCTGTTCGAGTAGTATCCGGCTCCGCCGACGACGTCACGGTCGCTGACGGGCCTGATCGGCCCGTCGAGCTCAATCACCTCGACGTTGGAGTATTCCGTGTCGAGCTTGGCGAGATCCTTCTGGCGCGAATCTGAAGCGTCAATCATCACGATGAGCTTGCCGTCGCCACCTGGGCCGACGCCGGCGACGTTCTTCGCCATCAGGTCGCTGCTGAACTCTTCGTATGCGGGGCCTCCGGTCGGGGCGGCTGGCTTGGCTGCAAAAGCCGGAGAAGCAGCGAGAGAGCCGCCTGCTCCGACGATGATCGCAGCGCTCAGGCCCAGGGCCCGCAGCGAATTGCGTTTCGTCATGTGTCAGTACTCCAAAGGTGTGTTCAGTGTCAGTGCTGGCTGCGGGCTTGACGGGAGGAAGTCCGTTACCATTCCGCAACACACGAGTCTCAGAGTAGCCTGAGTGCTCCTGAAGTAAAAGCTGGGGCAGGTGGGTTTATGTCGAATTCACCATGCGAATGACTGTTTGCGCAGGTGAAATGACCCCAGGGGTACCGAAAGAATTAGTCGGAGATTCGGACAATCTCGCCAGAATCCCCCTTGCCGCGACGCTGTGCGGCCGCTGCGAAGGCGCGGATCGCTTCAGTAATCCCGCCATCATGCACCGCAGGAGCCATGGCGCGGGCTGCGGCGAGAGTGGTCGGGTGGCCGTCGGCCATCGCATACCCCCAACCGGCCCAGGTCAGCATCTCGATGTCATTGGGCATATCGCCGAACGCGGCGACATCGTCGGCGTCGATCCCGCGGCGCTGACAGTACTCAGCCAGCGTACGCGCCTTCGTCACTCCGGCAGCAGCCAGCTCGATGAGCCCAGTCGTCGGATTCGAATGCGTGGCGTGCAGCGCATCGCCGATGAGCTCGCTGACGGCAGCGAGCATCGCATCGGAGTCCGTCGAGGGCCCGCGCACCATGATCTTGGCGACCTCGCGGATGTCCCCGCTCTCAGCCGGGTCGATGGTCACGGCCTCCTGCGGCGAGCGGGTGACGAAGCCCGGTTCGATGCAGAAGGCATCGAGCGTTTCGAAGGCGAGCTTCGCCTCGGGCATGTGCGATCGCACCCGGCTGATGAGCTCGTGCTGGACCTCGGTGCTGATGAGGTGGGCGTGGACGACCTCGTCGCGCTGCAGGTTGTACACGATCGAGCCGTTGGCGCAGATGACGTGGCGGACGATCGGCAGGTCTCGCTGCAGGGGTGCCAGCCAGCGGATCGGCCGGCCGGTCACCGGTACGAAGTCGACACCGGCGGCCACGAGCGCATTCACCGCTTCGATGGTGGCCTGGGGGATCGGCTGGAAGCGCTGCAGCAGCGTGCCGTCGACATCGCTGGCCACGAGCCGGATGTTCTCTGGATGCTGATGCGGTGCCTGCGGTGTGCTCGTCTCGCTCACTGCTGGCCTCCGTCCCGCCGATACCTATTACTTGTGTTGCTGCTTCGCTGTGCTGCCGGCGCCCGTCATGCGGGGTGGCCTACCTCTATATCTATCAGCTCTTTATATCTATCAGCTCGCCGCGTCGAGGCGGATGCACTCGTCGATGAGCGCGGTGACATCGTCGACGAACCGTGCCGCAGCCGCGGTCGGAGCCGCCGGGTCCTGCCCTGTGCGCACAGCGATCCGGGCCATCGCAACCGCCTGCCCGGCCTCCGCGGCCTTCGTCGCCGCCTGGGACAGCTTCTCCGGCAGCGGCCCGCAGGCACTGCGCACACCGGCCGGGACGACAAGACCCTCGACCGGCCAGCGCGCATGCAACCGGCGGGTGAGTTCCGTGACCTGCTCAGCAGCCTCATTCAGCGGTGCGGTGAGACCGGCGATCTGCTCGCCGGCAGCCTGGCTGGCTTCGGTGGAGTCCCCGGTTTCGTGGCCGAGTGCGACAGCGGTCTCGTAGAAGCGGTCGACGGCGCGCATGAACCGGTCGTGGTGCTGACGCCACACCCCGGTGCCGAACTCCCGTTCGGCTTCCCGCGCGGCATGCTTGGCCGGGGAGAACAGTCCCGTCAGCCGGGACAGGATTCCCACGCTGGTCTCAGAGGTAGTTGCCGGGCCGCGGCTCCGCCTCAGAGTCGCTGTCCCCACCGCCGTCCTCCTGACCCATCACGACCACCCCGCGCGGCAGTGCACCGGCCTCCTGACCGGCCTGCGACTGTGCGAGCGCCTGCTGGCTCATGAGCGCGGTCTGGATACCGTGGAAGAGACCTTCGAGCCAGCCGACGAGCTGGGCCTGCGCGATCCGCAGCTCACCGATCGACGGGGTCTCCGACTCCCCGAAGGGCAGATCGAGGCGCTTGAGCTCGTCGATGAGCTCATCGGACATGCCGGCCGAGAGCTCCTCGATCGTGCGGCGGTGGATCTCAGCCAACCGCCCGCGGCCGGCCTCATCGAGGTCGGTCTTGCGGACCTCTTCGAGCAGCTGCTGGGCCATCGTGCCCACGCGCACGATCTTGCCGGGCTCGGAGATCTTCGCCGAACGCTCCTGCCCACCCTGCTGGGGCGCCGACTGCTCGCCCGCCTCGGCGCCGGGGGCTCGCTGGCCACCACTGTCCCGGCTCGAGGTGTCCTGCCCCGAGGTGTCCCGGCGCTGCGCCGCCTGCTCATCCTGCTGGGTGGTCTCGTCAGCACCCGACGCGGGGCCCGCCTCGGGAGCGGGGGTGCTGTGCCCGCCGTTGAGGCGGGCGGCGGCCTGCGCGAGAGTCTCCAGGTGCGGGGCCTGCGGGGTGGTCTCGTCGGTCATATCGTCCTCGTCTCCTTCGTGGGGGCGGTCAGGCGGGCTGAGCGCCATCGCCGACGCGCAGCAGCACCTTGCCGATGCTATCGCCATCTTCGAGCATCGCGTGCCCGCGTCCGGCCTCGGCCAGCGGCAGCGTGTCGTGGATGATCGGGCGGATCGTGCCGTCGAGCACGAGCGGCCAGATGTGCTGGCGGACCGTGGCGACGATGAGCGCCTTCTGCGCAGCCGAGCGGGCGCGCAGGGTGGTGCCGAGTATGTGCTTGCGGCCGGTGAGCAGGCGGGCGAGGTTGATCTCGGCCTTGACCCCGCCCTGCATGCCGATGACGACGAGCCGGCCGTCGTTCGCCAGCGCTTTGATGTTGCGCTCGAGGTATTTCGCGCCGATGAGGTCGAGGATGACGTTGGCACCCGGGGTGCACGCGTCGCCGGCCGGGCCGGTGGCGGGATCGGATGCGGTGATCTCGCGGATCCGGTCGACGAAGTCCTCCTCGCGGTAGTTGATGACGGCATCGGCGCCGAGTTCGCGGCAGAATGCGGCTTTGCGCTCCGAGCCGACGGTGACGGCTACACGGGCGCCGAGCGCCCGGGCGAGCTGAATGGCGCAGGTGCCGATGCCCGAGCCGCCGCCGTGGACGAGCAGCCACTGGTCAGCACGCAGCCCGGCCTCCATGACGACATTCGAGTACACGGTGGAGACGACCTCCGGCAGGGCGGCTGCCGCGGTGAGGTCGACGTGATCGGGGACGGGCAGCAGCTGACCGGCCGGCACGTCGACGTACTCGGCATAGCCGCCACCGGACAGCAGGGCGGCGACGCGGTCGCCGGTCTTCCAGCCGGTCACTTCGGCACCGACCTCGGCGATGGTGCCTGAGACCTCCAGGCCGGGGATCTCGGTGGAGCCCTCGGGTGGGTCGTAATGGCCCTGCCGCTGCAGGATATCGGCTCGGTTGATGCCGGCGGCATGGACCTTGACCAACACGGAGCCGGGCTCGATTGCGGGAGTCTCGACGTCGTCGGCGAGCACCAGGGCCTCTGGACCGCCGGGCTGAGGAATCGTCATAGCGCGCATGAGGCCAGCCTAGCGTCCAGGCCTGGGTGTGCGGTCAGTATCGCCACACGATCACACACGCACCGCACAGCCACCGCCTCGGGTGCGGGGCGCTGGGCACTGGCTGCGGGGCTGTTGGGTGGGGCTCAGACGAACATGCGGAACAGCGGCGAGTCGTGCGAGACCTTCTCGATCTCCAGGGGTGAGGCGTCCATCCGGGCGAGCAGACCCGGCAGGCTCTGCGCCTGGCCGAGGGTGATGCCGACGAACGCCGGGCCGGTCTCGCGGTCGGAGCGCTTCATGTACTCGAACAGCGAGATGTCGTCATCGGGGCCGAGCACCTCGGACAGGAAGCGGCGCAGCGCGCCGGGCTCCTGCGGGAAGTTGACGATGAAGTAGTGCTTGAGGTTCTCGTACACGAGCGAGCGCTCGATGACCTCCGAGTAGCGGGAGATGTCGTTGTTGCCGCCGGAGACGATGCACACGACCGTCGAACCCGGTGGGATCGTGATCGGCGCCCGCGAATGCGCTCCGCCGATCGCCGCTGAGGCCAGCGCGCCGGCCGGTTCGGCGATGATGCCGTCGACCTGGTAGAGCTCGAGCATCTCCGAGGCCACTCGGCCCTCGGGCACCGGGTCGATGCGCAGGCCGAGGTCGGCGATCATCCGGTAGGTCAGGTCCCCGGCCCGGCGCACGGCGGCGCCATCGGCGAACGAGTCGATGTTCTCCAAGGTGACCGGGCGGCCGGCGGCCAGTGCCGCGACCATCGAGTCCGCACCGGCCGGCTCGGCACCCATCACCTGGGTCTCAGGCATGTGCTCGGCAGCGTAGGCGGCGATGCCGGCGAGCAGCCCGCCGCCGCCGACGGGCACGATGATGAAATCCGGATCCTCGCTCAGCTGCTCGTGGATCTCCGGGCCGATCGTGCCCTGCCCGGCCACGGTGCGCGGGTGGTCGAAGGCCGAGACGAGCAGTGCGCCGTAGGTCTCGGCGTAGTTCGCCGCCAGCTCCGAGGCGTCGTCGTAGGTGGAGCCGTCGATGACGACGGTGACCTCATCGCCGCCGAAGTAGCGGATCCGGTCGATCTTCTGCCGCGGTGTCGTCTTCGGCACGAAGATCCGGCCCTTGACGCCGAGCTCCTTGCACGCCTTCGCAAAGCCCTGCGCATGGTTGCCGGCCGACGCGCACACGACTCCGCGGGAGCGCTCATCGGCGGTCAGCTGCAGGAGGAAGTTGAACGCACCGCGGATCTTGTACGAGCGCACGAGCTGGAGATCCTCGCGCTTGAGGTAGATCGTCGAGCCGATCGCATCGGACAGACGTTCGGAGATGTGCAACGGGGAGGTGATGATGGAATCCGAAATGAGCGCGGCAGCGGCCTCGACGTCGCTGGCGGTCGGCAGGTTCCAGATCTTCTGTTCGTGAATGAGCACCTCCCCATTGTGTGCCCGCCGCTGCGGTCGTGTCACGTCATGAGTCAGTTCGTGCCATATGGTGAGCAGTTTCGTGTCAGTCGGTGACGAACGACGCCTCGGCGGGCCCCGCCTCGGGACCGGACGCCGGTGCGGCGGGCACCGCCTCGGGACCGGACGCTGGTGCGGCGGGCACCGCCGCGGCGCTGGTCAGGCCGGGTGTGCCGGGCGTGCCCTCCCGGCCGCATTGCGCGGTTTCGGTAGAGTGTGCCCTAGCGCATGATGCGAGCCCGCGCCGACGCAACGCCAAGGGGGAACACGGTGGCCATCAGCAGTGAACTCGAAGGTCTGCTCTCTGCCTGGCTGCCCCGCCAGAGCTGGTTCCCCAAACTGGAGACCGAGCTCGGCGCCGACCCCGACATCACGCCGATGTCGGTCACCCGCCTGTTCGAATGGGACTCCGGCGAGGGCACCGTGCGCGGCACTCAGGCGATCATCTCCGTCGGCGACGGGCGCACGCTGCGCCGCATCAACGTCCCCCTCAGCTTCCGCACGAGCGAGAACTTCGCCCTGCGCGCCCACCTCATCGGCACCATCGACGACATCACGCTCGGCCCCTGCTGGGTATACGACGGGTGTGCTGACCCGGTCTTCGTCATCAACTGCGCCCACGCCGCGGCCACCGCCCGCCGGTTCGAGGGCGGCCAGGTCGCAGCACACGCGGTGAGCAACGCGATGACGAAGTTCCACCGCGTGCAGACCGAACACCAGATGCTCGACTACGCCGCCTCGGTGCGCCTGCAGCTGCTGGAGGCCCGTGCGCACGAGTCGACCGTTGTCATCGAGGACCCCGAGAACCCGTGCGTGCTCACCTTCTTCCGCGTCGTCCAGCCGGGGCTCAGTCAGGCGGTGCGGATTCCCGTCGCCCTGACCGAGGCGGAGTCGCGCGCCGTGCCCGAGGTGATGGGCTGGGTGTCCGGCCGTTGGTTCGACGCCGAAGAGCTGGAGACCCGGTCGGCGCCGCTGGCGATGCTGTCGGTCCAGTATCCTGACTCGCAGCCGGCCTGGCGCGAGGCTGTCGACATCGCGTGTGCGGTGGACTCGGGGTCGATCGGCAGCTACAACAAGAAGGCCTCGGCGCTCGGCTCGCGGATCGGCGAGCTGCACCTGGACCTCGCCGCTGAGTTCGGCGTAGTCCGCGGGGCCGGAGAGCCGACCGAGGACTGGATCGCCAAATGGCAGGAGCGCGTCGACTGGGCGCTCGCCCGTGCGCCGCTGGCGCTCGGCGACCTGCAGGCCAAGCTCAAGGAGCACCGCGCGAACCTCGGCCGCCTTGAGACAGTCGGTGCACTGCAGCGGATACACGGTGAGCTGACGCTCAACCAGGTGCTCACCAGCCCGGTCGTCGGCTTCACCGTCGTCAACTTCTCTGCTGCCACCCAGGAGTTCCCGAAGCCTGCGGCGATCGACCTCGTCGCGCTGCTGCGCAGCATCGACTACGCCGCCGGATACGCCCGGCTGCGCCGGACCGGAGCGCTCAAAGCCGATGCGCAGCCGACGTTCATCGGGCTGTCCGGGCTCTCGGACGGGCACGAATCGCTGCGGGAGGTCGTCGACTCCCCTGAGTACCTGTGGTCCTCACAGGCGCAGAACTCACTGCTCACCGGCTACTCGCACGCCGTCGGCGCCTCGGTCGGACTGCACGACCCGGTGCTGCGGGCCGTGCTCATCGACCGGCTGCTCGTCGAGGTCGTCACCGAGCTGCGCAACCGCCCCGCCTGGCTCATCGTGCCGCTGGCGACCCTGACCCTGCTGCTCGGCGGCCGACTGGAGCACGACTCCCAGCGGGAGGACGATGCTGAGGGTGATGGGGCCGGCGGTGGTGCCGGTGGCGCCAGTGCCCGCGGCGCCGGCGGCGCGGCTGATACGGATGGCGCGCCTGGTGCAGGTGGCGCGGCTGGTGCGACCAGCGCGGCCGGCGCGGCCACTGTGTGGAACGCCGAGGAGACCGTCAGCGCCGAGGAGTTCGCCCAGAGCGCGGTCGAGGAGATCGCCCAGCCGGCTGACCCTGTGCCCGATGCTTACGACGGCCTCGACACCGAGGTCGCCCGCGCCGAGAAGAACGGCGGGGCACCCGGAGCGGCGGATCAGACTGCGGCTGCGGAGGCACCGGCTCGACCGGCGACCCCGCCGGCAGCACCGGAACAGGCGCCCGACCCGGCACCTGCCCGGCCGGAATCCGCGGCCGACGAGCCGACCGCCTCGGGAACGGGCCAGGGCAGCGAGACCGCCTCGGGAACGGGCGCGGCAAGTGGGGGCACCACCTCGGGCACGGACGCGAACGCCGACCCCGATGACGCGGTCATCGACGAGGACGCCGACCCCGAGGCGGCCGCAGCCACCCAGTTCCCGCCGATTCCAGCCCGCCCGACGACCCTGCCGAGGTTCCCCAACCGCGACTGAAGTGGTTTATGCTGTGATGTGGACTCCGGGCGGCTCAACCGCCGCGGATGCCGAGGTGAGTTGACTGAGCGGCCGAAAGTGACGGTCTTGAAAACCGTTGAAGGGCAACCCCCTTCCGTGGGTTCGAATCCCACACTCACCGCCAAATGAGAATCTGTCCGTGCGCTGCTCTCACGGATCTCCACGGGAGCCCCCGCCCAATCCGCGGCGGGGGCTCCGTCTGTTGTCTGCAGGTCGCTTCGCGCGCTCACGCAGGCGGTTTCCGGCGGCACTTGACCTGCGTCAAGGCGCGGTGCCTGGAATCTCCATACGGTGAGAAGCGAAGACCAGGAAAGGTTCCGGTCGGGCCTCCGAACGGGGGCGTAAGGAAAGGAATCACCATGCCACAGACAACAGGCAACACCCACACCCTCCTCCGGGCCGAAGGCTTCTCCTGCCCCTCGTGCGTCGGCAAGATCGAAAAGCAGGTCGGCAAGCTCGACGGAGTCGACAACGTGAAGGTGCACTTCGCCTCGGGCCGTGTGGAGGTCGACCACGACACGTCGAAGACCTCCGTCGACGACCTCATCGCCGCCGTCGCCAAGGCCGGGTACAAGTCGAAGGCCTCTGCCTTCTGACTGAGGTCCTGCTGGCTGCCCGTCGCATCCTGGCCGCCGGTCGCAGACCGATCGGCAGCCGCGGGCCAACCAGCGCAGAACGCACAGCCATCCCATTCCCAGCACGAAAGGCGGGATACTCGTGAATGCGCTCCGCAGGTGGCGGTACAGCAACTGGTTCATCCCTGTTGCAGCCGGCCTGCTCATCCTCACCTCATTCGGCGTCGAGCGGCTCTTCGCCGGCGCCTGGAACTTGGAACTCACTTCGCAGTGGTGGATCGATCCGGGCGAACACGCCCACGGCTCCGGCCACGCCTTCACCCTGGCCAGCGCCTTCATGCTCGCCGCGGCCGTGGTGGCCGGATACGGTATCGTCATCAAGGCTGCACGCGCCCTGATGGTGAGATTCATCAGCATCGACCTGCTCGTCTCCATCGCAGCGATCGGTGCCGTGCTCATCGGCAACTTCTGGGAAGCTGCAGCCGTCACCTCCCTCTTCGCCATCGGCCACGCGCTCGAAGCCGGCACCATGAACAAGACCCGCTCGGCCCTGGCCGAGCTCGTCGCCGTCGCCCCGGACTCTGCCGTCGTCATGCGCGACGGCGAGCAGGTCGAAGTCGCTGCCCACGACGTCCGCATGGGCGACGTCGTCCTCGTCAAGAACGGCGCCAAAGTTCCCGTCGACGGGCAGGTCATCGCCGGCACCGGCTCCGTCGACGAGGCCTCGATCACCGGCGAATCCATTCCGGTTGAGAAGACCACCGCAGACCATGTGTTCGCCGGCTCGATCTCACGCAGCGGGTTCCTCCAGGTGATGGCGACCGGCATCGGAGCCGACACCACGCTCGCGCGCATCATCCACCGCGTTGAAGAGGCTCAGGACGCCAAGGCCAAGACGCAGGCGTTCATCGACCGCTTCTCCAAGTGGTACACGCCAGCGGTCATGGTCCTCGCGTTCGCCGCAGGCCTCATCTCCGGCGATGTCGTTCTCGGACTGACCCTGCTCGTCATCGGCTGCCCCGGTGCACTCGTCATCTCCATCCCGGTAGCGATCGTCTCCGGCATCGGCCGTTCAGCCCGCAACGGAATCCTCATCAAGGGCGGCGAATACCTCGAGACCTCAGCTAAGATCTCGGCCGTCGCTGTCGACAAGACCGGCACCCTAACCGAAGGCCGGCCGGAGCTCACCGATGTCGTCGTCCTCGGTCCGGCTGCAGACCGGCGCGGCGTGCTGCGCTGGGCGGCCGCTGTCGAGGCGGGGTCCGAACACCCGCTGGCCCGGCCGATCATCGACGGAGCACGCGCCGCAGGCGTCGCCCCAGACGGCGTACCCGGTCCGGTCACTCCCGTCATCGGCAGAGGCATCGAAGGCGACGTCGACGGGCATCACGTGCTGGTCGGCAACGCCCAGCTGCTGGAGAAGTACGGCATCACCGACGACGCGGGCTCAGCCACGGCAGTCGAAGAGCTGGCAGAGGCAGGCAAGACGCCGATGATCGTCGCAGTCGATGGCCAGGTGATCGGCGTCATCGCGGTCGCCGACACGATCCGTGAAGACGCCCCGGAGATGGTGCAGCGGCTGCACGCCAACGGTGTGCAGAAGGTCGTGATGCTCACCGGCGACACCCAGCCCGTGGCCGAAGCGATCGGCCAGAAGGTCGGTATCGACGCGATCCACGCGTCGCTGCTGCCCGAGGACAAGCTTGACGCTGTGGCAGGTCTTCAACGCGAAGGCCACACGGTCGCGATGGTCGGCGACGGAGTCAACGACGCGCCGGCGTTGGCGACCGCCGACATCGGAGTGGCGATGGGTGCGGCAGGATCCGCCGTGGCCGTCGAGACCGCCGACATCGCACTCATGGGCGACAACCTCCTGAAACTGCCCGAGGCGATCGGGCTGGCCAAACGCACTGCGAGGGTCATGCGGCAGAACATCGCGATTGCACTCATCACCGTGATCCTGCTGCTCGCCGGTGTCTTCGCAGGCGGGGTCACCATGGAAGTCGGCATGCTCGTGCACGAGGGCTCGGTGCTCATCGTGATCCTCAACGCGATGCGCCTGCTGCGCAATACCCACGACGGCACAGCAGCACCAGCCCAGCGACCAGACCAGGCGGGCCTGACAGGCCACGGCTCGACTGCCTCGGGCGCGGATGCCGAGCCAGCCCAGACCCGTACCTCCGGGCACTCAGCATGAGGGCACGGAGGTACGCCTCTGGCAACCGGGCACTGAGGGGATCGTTCGGTGCGCGGGCGCAGGCCAGTGCAGCCGAGGCGTACGGAACCCAGGTCGTCGATGTCGCCGGCATCCTCGGGACGGCGATCTCCCCGGCCGATCCCGACCGCGCGATCATCGAACCGTGGGCGTCGGGTGTCGGCGGACGGATTCTCGACGTCGGTTCCGGCACTGGCCGTTGGACCGCCCACCTCGACGCACTCGGGCACACGGTCGAAGGGCTCGAACCAGCCGAGCGGCTCGTCAACCTCGCCCGCGCTCACTTCCCCGTGGTGACGTTCCATCACGGGGCCATCGCAGACCTGGTTGAGGCTGACCGTCGGTGGGACGGGATTCTCAGCTGGTACTCTCTCATCCATATGGGACGCGGAGAACTTCCAGAGGCCCTGGCGATCCTGCGCACCGCGCTGCGCGATGGAGGATCACTGCTCCTGTCGTTTTTCTCCGGGCCGCGCCTGGAGGCGTTCAGCCACCCGATCGCCACTGCGTACCGGTGGCCGATGGCGGACATGGAGCAGGCGCTGGCTGACGCTGGCTTCGCTGACGCCGCACAGCAGATGGGCCCGTTCTCGGCTCATGCGGTCATGAGCGCCCGCGCGATCGAACGCTAGCCGTAAACACCCCGGTGACGCGGAGCCGGGAGGGGACCACACTGGACAAAGAGGAGGAGGGCCTTCGATTGACTCATTCGACCCGGGTGCGTTCAGCACCCTCAGAAGATCTCTGCGTCACGCGTGTGCCGCTCTTCTATGGCCTGACGCGCGCCCAGCAGGTGGAGGTCGCCGGGTTCGCCCGCCCGGTGACCCTGAATTCTGCTGAACAGGTCTACACTGCCGGGGCCGATGTTTCGCAGCTGATAGTCGTGCACACCGGACAGGTCAAGATCTCCCGTTCAAACGCCGATGGAAGCGAACAGGTCATCCGCATCCTCGGCCCCGGGGACTTCATCGGCGAATCCGCCTTCCTCACCGGTGCCCGGCCCGACCACCAGGCCGAGGCTCTCGTCGACACCGAGCTGTGCGTCTTCCGTCATGCCGACCTTTCCCGCCTCTTGGCTAAGCACCCGAATATCGCTATGCGCATGCTCGAAGAGGTCAGCAACCGCCTTGAAGCCACCGAGAAGCGGCTTGCCTCTGTCATCTCGGGCAGCGTCAGCTCCCGCTTCGCCGACTACCTGCTGTCGCTGCCGGCGCGGCCGAGGCCGGACGGTGCCATCGAAGTGTCCCTGCAGCTGTCGAAGAAGGACATCGCCTCGCTCATGTCGACGACGCCCGAATCGCTTAGCCGCCAGCTGCGCCGGCTCACCGATGCCGGCGTCATCGCGCAGCGCAGCCGCGGACGCATCGTCATTATGGATGTCGCCGCGCTCAGCTCGCTCTCGATGCACAGCTGAGCAAGGCTTCATTCCGCGGCAGGTGATGGTCGGCTTCATCAACGCGCTGGCGATTCTCATCTTCCTCTCGCAACTGCCCGAGCTCGTCGCAGTGACGTGGCTCGTCCATCCGCTGTGTCTGCTCGCCCCATCATCGTGTTCGTCCTGCCCAGTCTGACGCCCGCGGCGCTCACGGTGCTGGCCGCGATTGTGGTGCTCACACTCCTGGTCGTCGTCTTCGGCTGGGACGTGCCCTCAGTCGGAGACAAGGGCGAGCTTCCCCACGCGCTGCCGGCCCTCTTCATCCCCGATGTCCCGCTGAATCTGGAGACCCTGCAGGTCATCGCGCCGTACGCGCTGGCGATGGCCATTGTCGGACTGCTCGAGTCCCTCATGACCGCCAAGCTCGTCGACGATGTTACTGACACGCGGTCGAACAAGACCCGCGAATCCTGGGCGCAGGGCGCCGCCAACATCGTCTCCGGCATCTTCGGCGGAATGGGAGGCTGCGCTATGATCGGTCAGACGATGATCAACGTCAAGGCCGCCAACGCCCGCACCCGGATCTCGACGCTGTTCGCCGGCGTGTTCCTCCTCATCCTCATCGTCGCTCTCGGCGGAGTCGTAGCTCAGATCCCCATGGCCGCACTCGTCGCCGTCATGATCTTCGTGTCGTGGGCGACGTTCGACTGGCACTCGATCCGCCTGTCCACGCTGTCGCGGATGCCGAAGTCGGAGACCACGGTCATGCTCGTCACCGTGGTGGCGACTGTCTGGACCCACAATCTGGCGATCGGCGTGGTGCTCGGAGTTCTTGTGGCCATGATCGCCTTCGCCAATCGGGTGGCGCACTTCGTGCGCGTCGACCGGGAGCTGCGCGATGTCGACGGACAGGCCACCGCGTACTACACCGTCGAAGGTGAGCTCTTCTTCGCCTCATCGAACGACTTGTACACGATGTTCGACTACGCCGGCGACCCCGAGCACATCGTCATCGATATGCATCGCTCCCATCTGTGGGACGCCTCGACGGTGGCGGCACTCGATTCGGTGACCGACAAGTACGCGGCATACGGCGCGTCTGTCGACATCGTCGGGCTCAACACCGCCAGCCGGCGCATGCGTGCGCGGCTGGCAGGGATGACCCGATCCGGCGGCTGACGCGCATGTGCGCGGCATCGCCGCCGCTGCACTTAAGCGGACAGCAGCTCGGTGATGAGGGCCTCGACGCGTCGTTTGATCTCATCGCGGATCGGGCGCACCGCCTCGACTCCGAGCCCGGCCGGATCGGCAAGCTGCCAGTCCTCGTAGCGCTTGCCCGGGAAGATCGGGCACGTGTCTCCGCAGCCCATCGTCACGACGACATCGGAGGCTTCCACCGCCTCGGGCGTGAGGATCCGCGGCGACGCCGCGGTGATGTCGACGCCGTCCTCGCGCATCGCCTCGACGGCGGCAGGATTCAGCTGCTCAGCAGGCTCCGAGCCGGCCGAGCGGACCTCGATCCGCCCGCCGCTGAGCGCCGCGAGGTAACCGGCGGCCATCTGCGAGCGCCCGGCGTTGTGGACGCACACGAAGAGCACACTGGGGGTGTCGGAAATCGGGTCAGCGGTCATGGCGGTCTCCTCAGCGGATGCGGTCCGGCAGGGTCGGATCGTGCGGGAACATGCGTCGGCCGGCCCACAGCGCAACGTAGACGAGTGCGACGAGGACGGGCACCTCGATGAGCGGGCCGACGACCCCGGCGAGCGCCTGACCCGAGGTGATGCCGAAGGTGCCGATGGCCACAGCGATGGCGAGCTCGAAGTTGTTGCCGGCCGCGGTGAACGCCACCGTCGTCGACTTCGCGTAGTTGAGGCCCGTGGCCTTGGCTGCGAACAGCGAGATGGTGAACATGACGACGAAGTAGGCCAGCAGCGGCACCGCGATGCGGGCGACATCGAGCGGCTGGGAGATGATCGCATCGCCCTGCAGCGCGAAGAGCAGCACGATGGTGAAGAGGAGTCCGTAGAGTGCGAACGGTCCGATGCGCGGCAGGAATGTGCCCTCGTACCACGCGCGGCCCTTGGCCTTCTCGCCGAGCACGCGGGTGAGGAAGCCGGCGATGAGCGGGATGCCGAGGAAGACGAGGACGGAGACGACGATCGTCCAGACAGAGAAATCCGCCGAGGTGGTCGGCAGTCCCAGCCATGAGGGCAGGATCTGCAGGTAGAACCAGCCGAGGGCGCCGAAGGCGACGACTTGGAAGACCGAATTGATCGCCACGAGCACCGCTGCGGCCTCCCGGTCGCCGCACGCCAGATCGTTCCAGATGAAGACCATCGCGATGCAGCGGGCCAGGCCGACGATGATGAGCCCGGTGCGGTACTCCGGCAAGTCCGGCAGCAGCATCCACGCCAGGGTGAACATGAGGGCCGGGCCGACGAGCCAGTTGAGGACGAGGGAGAGGATGAGCAGACGCTTGTCGCCGGTGACACGATGGGTTTCGTCGTAGCGGACCTTTGCGAGCACCGGGTACATCATGACGAGCAGGCCGAAGGCGATCGGCAACGACACCTGCCCGATCTTCACCGCGTCGAGTGCGCTGCTGAGCCCGGGCACGAGGCGGCCGAGCAGCAGGCCTGCTGCCATCGCCAGCAGGATCCACGCGGGCAGCCAGCGGTCGAGAAACGACATCTCCTGCATGACAGGTGTGGCGGTCGGGGTTGTGGCATCGGCGGTCTGACGCACGCAGAACTCCTCATATCGATGACTGTCAATCGGAAGCGTAATGGGTCGTATCGATGAGTGTCAATGTAAGATGCTGCTATGACTGAGCTTCGGAAACCCGCGGTGTCCGCTGCGGTTGCTGCGACTGCTGCGGTTGCGCGGGAGGAGGCGCCGGGAGAGGTGCCGGGGGATCTGCCGGGGGCGGTGCCGGGGGATCTGCCGGGAGGCGAGCCAGGAGAATCCCCGGGAACTGCCCCCGGTGCCGCGCGGGGCGGCGGGCAGACCGGCGCCTCGTGCTGTCCGCTCGCCACGGGTCCTCTGGTGGCAGCCGAAGCCGAGCGGATGGCCGCCACTCTCAAGGCGCTGTCTGATCCGACCCGCCTGCGCATCGTCTCGCTCATCGCCGCCCGCGGCTGCGAGTCGGTGTGCGCCTGTGATCTGCTCGAAGCCCTCGACGTGACCCAGCCGACGGTCAGCCACCATCTCAAGAAGCTCGTCGACGCCGGTCTGCTGCAGCGTGAGCAGCGCGGCAAGTGGGCGCATTACACCGCCGTCGGCAGCGCCTTCTCCGAACTGCAGGCGTTCCTCGCGCTCGGGTGAGCATCGCCGGCGAGGCGGCCCACGCCTCGGGTGAGCATCGCCGGCAGGGCGGCCCGCGCCTCGGGAGCGGCCGAGACAGCATGCTCACGCGCACCCAGGATCTTCCCAGGAATGCCCCGCGGGAACTCTCAGGCGCCGGGCGGTTAGCGTCGGGGCATGGCAGTGCAGAGAGTTGAGATTCAGGCGACCGACCAGGTCGAGGCGCGTCGCGTCGAGGCGATCTACCGCCAAGGTGACCGGCACAGCAGGCTCGAAGACGAGGTGCTCGATGCGGTCTGGCGCTCCGGCCGCACCCCGGTGGGCGGCCCGGTCTTCGTCGGTCTCACGCATGGGTCGCCCGTGCTCTACCGGTTCGATGTCCCCGTCGACAGCGCGGTGCGCTGAAGGCTGCTGCGTGGCGGTGCGGATTCACGGCCACTGCGGCGGCCGCGGCGGTTCTCCGTTCTCACCGAGCAGCGGATCGCCGGCCGGCAGTGCCCGCCAGATGCCGAATGCAAGCAGAATGCCGAGGCAGTCGGCGATCCAGTCGCCGAACTCGCCGGACCGGCCGGGCACCGCGAACGCCTGGATGAACTCGCTGATGGCTGCGTAGGCCGACATCGCCAGCATCGTCGCCAGCGGTCGGAACCCGAGCAGCAGCAGAGGAGTGGTGAGTGCGGCGAAGCCCACGGCGTGCATGAGCTTGTCGAACCCGGCGAACGGCGAGGCCATGCCGGAGCTGGGGGAGTAGAGGAGGAAGAGGTGCACAAAGAACACGGCCGCGAAAGTGGACCAAGTCCACTTCCGCGCCCGTGTCGAGAGGATCAGGTGCGCGACAAATCGCATCTGACCGAGAAGAGACGCTCTTACTTCTTGAACGCGTCCTTGACCTTCTCTCCGGCCTGCTTGAGGTTCGCACCGGACTGCTGAGACTTGCCTTCGGCTTCCTTGCTCTTGTCGTCGGTGGCCCTGCCGATGCCGGACTTGACCTTCCCGAGCATCTCGTCAGCCTTGTTTCCGAACTTGTCATCTGCACTCATAGGAACCTCCTCGGGTTGGGTATCGCCTCGGGTGGAGACGACGCACTTCCATCTTAGTGACAAGCATCCTTCCTGGAAAGAGTGTTCTGCGGCGTTGTCGCAGATCAGTGGCGCGAGCGCGGGCCGTTCCTCAGGCCGTGCCCGAGGTGGTGCTTGGGGTGGGGCGCGCACCGTGTGTGTGCTGTGGTTGCCGTGCCCGAGGTGGGGGTTGCGTTTGCGGGGTGGGTTGTCCGTGGCTGCTGGCAGACTGGAACCAGAACTCGCAGCACGCACATGTTTATGTGAGTTGCATGTGAACACAGTCGAAACTATTGTCACATCATATCGAACACGCTTAGACTTGAAACCAGAAAGATCGCGTTAGATCACAAGGAGGTGACCGCGATGCTCGTCGAAGAACAGGTCATCACACCCCGCCGCAACGACACGGTGGCCGATTCGTCGGATTTCACTGACTGCCTCTACCGGCTGGAATCTGCCAACCGGGACATCGACGAGCGCCGCATGGCCGGACTCGGGTTCCTCTTCGACGCCTTCCTCGCCCGGGCAGCTTCCGATTCACCTGAGGATGTCTCCCTGCAAGTTGATGCGGTGCGTGAGCTCGCTGCCGATCCGCGTGCGCTTGGCCGGCCGGACCGTGACGGGACTGATTTCCGAAACGAGGCCGGCCAGCGGCGTGATGCGTATGCGTGGCTGGTCGAGCGAACGGCATCGACGTCGCTGATGCACATGGCAGACGCACTGGACACGACTGTCAAGCAGGTCCGGTCGCGTGTGCAGGTTGCTGCAGCAGGGCTTGTCGGCCTGCCGGCCTTCACGTCCCAAGCCCGGGCCGGGGTGATCGGCTATGACAGGTATCTCTACGGCGCGACACGTGCCACGAGTCTGGAGCCGGAGCATCTGGCGGACTTCGATGCAGGGCTCACCCGGATCCGGGTGTCAGACATGACGGCGTTCAAACGCGCCGTCACCCAACTGATTTCTACTCTTGTCACGCGTGAAGAACGCGCCAGGCAGGTCCGGGATCGTCGCACCGTGGAGACCTATTACGAACCCCACGGACTCGGGACCCTCATCGCCCGCGGTCCCTCCCACCAGATCGCTCTCTTAGAAGCCCGCCTGACAGGCATGGCACGGTCGGTGACCAAAGGACTCGGCACACCACTCGGCGTGCCCGAAAACCGCGAGATTGCCGATGGCCGGGGGATGGGTGAGCTGATGTTCGACTTCCTCACCGGCAGCCAGCCTGCAGGAACCCTGACCACCCAGTCCACCAGCAGCGACAGCCACACCACCCCAGGTCGGGTCGGTGACTGCATTGTCGAAGCCGCCAATCCAGCCGGAATCGATGTCGATGCCACCGCTGAGAAGATCGCCGAAACACTCACCGAGACCGGTGTGCAGTGCCCCGTCGATGCTGAGTGGCTCAAACGCCAAGCCCGCATCACCATCACCGTCCCAGCACTGACCCTCCTCAATGACTCCGCGGATGCTGAGTCCGTGCCGGGGATGGTCAACGGTCACCCCATCGCACCTGAGGCCGCCCGGCAACTGACCGGCACGGGCCATTCGACGCTCTACCGGATCCTGACCGACCCAGCCGATGGCACTGTCCTCGATCACGCAGCTGAAACGTACACGATCCCGGAGAAGATGCGGATCGCGCTGGTGGAGAAGTGGCAGTACTGCACACTGCCCGGATGCGACCGCTCAGCCGCCAAAGCAGAACTCGATCACATCGAACCGTTCAATCACGAAGACCCCGGACGAGGCGGACCCACCACCATGGGCAACCTCCACCCGCTATGCCGGGAGCATCACCAGATGAAAACCGACAACAGACTCAAAGTCACACGAAGTCCCGACACGGGAATGCTGACCTGGACCCTACCCGGCCGCCACCAACTGACAGCCAGACCACCTTCGAATCCCATCGGGCAGGTACACGCCCAACAGCTCCTCAACCTCACCGACTAGACCCCACCGACGCCGACGACCTACCCGAAACAGACGACCCACCCGAAACGACAGCCAGTCGTTTCACTCCCAGCGCTGCCTGCAACACCACCGCAGTGACAGAACGATATTTGACAACCACATAGTGCCGGGCCCTGCTTGCCAGAACCTCGGCTGCAGAAAGGCCGTTCAGAACAACCATTCTGCGGACGCACCTGCATCGGCATCACTGTGCCCGATAGGCTTCGAGCAGGCGATACACTCCGGACAGGCGAAGGAGGCTGAGGGCGCATGGATGGACCGATCGACGTCTCGCGCCTGCGCGAGTGGGTCGGCCGCAGCCAGACCCTCGACGACATCGCCACTGAAGCGAAGTCGCGCACCCTGGCCGCTGCACTCGACTACGACGCAGACCCCTGGGGTGGCCAGCTCTTCCCGCTTGCGCACTGGGCCCACTTCAACCCAACCGAACCGCAGCACGCCCTCGACATCGGCGGGCACCCGCACCTCGGTGGCTTCCTGCCACCGGTGCCCCTGCCGCGACGCATGTGGGCCGGATCAGAACTGACCTTCCACCGGCCGATCGCCGTCGGCCAGGAGCTGCAGGATGTCCAGACCGTCACCGACGTCAGCGTCCGCACCGGCCGAACAGGTCAGCTCGTCTTCGTCACGGTCACCCATGAGATCTCGGCAGACGGCAGCCACGCCACCACCGACCGGCACACCATCGTCTACCGCGAAGCCGCCGCACCGCAGCAGTCCACAGCACAAACGCCAGCCGAACGCGCGGCACGAAAGCCAGCCGACACCTCGGCGTGGGACTACGGCAGGATCACCCGGCCTGACGAGACGCTGCTCTTCCGGTACTCCGCGCTGACCTTCAACGCCCACCGCATCCACTACGATCGCGACTTCTGCATCAACGAAGAGGGCTACCCCGGCCTTGTCGTCCATGGTCCGCTGCTCGCCACGCTCATGCTCGACGCTTTCCTGCGCCACCGCCCAGGTGAGCAGATCGACTCCTTCTCCTTCACCGCCCGCCGACCTCTCTTCGACGCGACCCCCGTCGCTGCCGTGGGCCGCCAGATCACCGCCTCGGCCACGGAAGTCGCCATCCTCGACCCCGCAGGACACGCCTGTCTGACCGGAACCATCGACCACTGAATCACCGGCGGGCACCGTCGCCCGCTGCCGAAAGGAGCCCCACATGTCTGAGCTGACCTGGCTGTCCACCCGCGAACTCGCCGCCGAGATCGCCGCCGGACGGATCTCCGCCCGCGAGGCCCTTGCCGACCACCTCGCCCGGATCGACGAAGTCAACCCCGCCATCAACGCCATCGTCACCCTCGACACCGAGGCCGCCGAAGCCTCCGCAGCAGCAGCCGACGACGCACACGCCCGCGGGGAGAGCCTCGGCCTGCTCCACGGGGTGCCGATGACGCACAAGGACACCCACGACACCGCCGGCATGCGCTCGACGCACGGCAGCCCGCTGTGGGCCGACCGCGTGCCGGCAGCCGACTCCGTCATCATCGCCCGGCTCAAAGCCGCCGGCGTTATCACCACCGGCAAGTCCAACGTCCCGGAGTTCGCTGCCGGCTCTCACACCTTCAACCCGGTATTCGGCACCACCGTCAATCCCTACGACACGACGAAATCCGCTTCCGGCTCCTCCGGTGGCGTCGGTGCGGCACTGGCCGCCGGCATACAGGCCTCCGGCGACGGCTCCGACATGGGCGGATCCCTGCGCACGCCGGGATCCTTCAACAACGTCGTCGGCTTCCGACCCTCCCACGGCCGGATTCCCAAGCTCGCCCCGGACAACCCACACGCCTGGCTCAGCCAGTCCGGTTTCATGGCCCGCACCGTCAGCGACATCGCCCTGCTTATGCAGGCCGGCTGCGGGCCGGCCACCGGAGCCCCCTGGGAGATCGGCGAACCCGGCTCGGTCTTCGACCTGCCCGAATTCCGCCTCGGTACCGTCTACCAGCCGGAGCTCTCCGGCATCCGCGTGGGCTTCAGCCCCGACTTCGGCGGCCAGATCCCAGTCGAAGCAGAGGTGGCAGAGATCGTCGCAGCCGCCGCCGAGGTGTTCGCCGGCCTGGGTGCCGAGGTCACCGAGGACGTGCCGAACCTCGAGGACGCCGACGAGGTGTTCCGCACCCAGCGGGCCTACGACTTCGCGATGGTGTTCGAAGAGATGGTCGAGGCCGGCGGACGGGATCAGATGAAGAAGTCCCTGGTCGACAACATCGACGCGGGGCTCGCGCTCACCGCCGCTGATGTGCGTTCGAAGGACGCCGCACGTGTGCGGCTCGGCGCCGAGCTGTGGAAGTACTTCGAGACCCGCGACGTGTTCGTCACCACGACCTCACAGGTCCTGCCCTTCGACGCCGAGCTCGAATACCCGACGGAGATCAACGGCGAGCCGATGGCCGACTACCTGTCATGGATGCGTGCGGCCACGCTCATCTCGGCCACCGGCTGCCCGGCGGTCTCCGTGCCGGCCGGGTTCTCAGAATCGGGTCTGCCGGTGGGCATCCAGATCGTGGCGGCCCCTGGCCGTGACGTTGATCTCCTGCGCATCTCCCACGCCTTCGAAGCCGTCACCGAACACCACCTGCGCCACCCGGAGCTCTGAACCGCTCAGCTGAAGTCGATGAGCCCGAGAATCACCTGAACGACCGGCTCCGGATCGACCGCCAGCGAGACCGCTGCAAGGATGTCGACGAACTGCGTCAGCGGCAGCGTCAGTCGGCCGCCGGCGCGCTCGATCGCCACACCGATGACCGTGCTCATGTTCTCGAAGTGGGCGGCGATGAGTTCGTCATAGCGGTAGCGCAGCTCCGGGTTGCGCAGGGTGTAGAGCTCGATCTCGCGCCCAGCGAGGATCCAGGCCGAGGTGTTGTCGTGGAGCGCATGGAACTGCGTGACGATCGCGCGGATGAGCTCTTCCTGCTCCTGACGTGACTTCGCCGCCGTGTGCTGCAGATCCTCACCCCGGTTCTCCACCAGCTCGGTGACGCTGCGCTGCGCGGTGTCGATCTCGCGCTCCATAATCGCGAGCACGATCTCATCGCGGGAGGCGAAGTTCGAATAGAAGGCGCCGCGGGTGAAACCGCTCGCCTCGCAGATCTCCTCGATCGACGACGCCGCGACCCCGCGTGCGGCGAAGACCCGGCGGGCCCCATCGATGAGTGCCTCCCGGGTCTGCTTCCGGCGCCTGCTGACTGCCTCGCTCACAGGTCGAACTCCTTCTCTCACGCGCCACGGGTCTGCCGACTTGTACGAGCGCAGACTATACCATTACGATACACTTCTGTATCCGATACACTTGTGTATCCTAGACAGGTCGCGGTGCGCACGGCGTAGCATAGGCGCAGGGGTACCGATCGACTCTCTGATCCGCTCATCTCCCATCTGTGAAGGGTTGCCTGTGTCGCCCTTTCTCTACGAGCTCGGCCGCACCGCGTTCCGCCGCCGCAAGACGGTGGTCGCCGTCTGGCTGGCGATCCTTGCCGTCCTCGGTGGTTTCGTCGCCGCATTCGGCGACTCCTTCAATGACGAGTTCCGTCTGCCCGGCAGTGAATCGCAGGACGCTCTCGATGCGCTCGAACTGACCTTCCCCGAGGTGGCCGGCGGCTCGGCGACGATGCTCGTCGTCAGTGCAGACGGCCAGCCGGTGGATGCGGATCCGTACCGGGCGGAGATCGAGGACGCGGTCGAGAAGATCGACGACCTGCCCCACGTCGACGGCGCGACCTCCCCCTTCGACGAGATGATCGACGGCGTCATCAACGACGATGGCGACGCCGCCATCGTCAACGTCCAGTACGACCAGGCCTCGGACCTGCTGCCGGACTCGGCGAAGGACGATCTGCAGGCGGTCGCCGACGAACTTCAGGCCGAGCTGCCCGACGGCAGCATCGTCAGCCCCGGCGGTGACCTCTACACGGTCACGAGCGTGCACATCTCGATCATCGAGGCGATCGGCGTCGTCATCGCCTTCATCGTCCTCATCTTCACCCTCGGCACGGCATGGGCGGCCGGCATGCCGCTTGTCACCGCGATCATCGGCGTGGGCATCGGTATGCTGCTCATCCTCGGCAGCACTGCGTTCGCCACCGTCAACTCGACGACCCCGATGCTCGCCCTCATGCTCGGCCTGGCCGTCGGCATCGACTACGCACTGTTCATCGTCTCCCGTGCCCGGCAGACGATGTTCGACGGCTATGACCCGGAGGAATCCGCCGCCCGCGCCGTCGCGACCGCCGGCTCGGCCGTCGTCTTCGCCGGCGTCACCGTCATCATCGCGCTCATCGGCCTGTCGGTGGCCGGCATTCCGTTCCTCACGGTCATGGGCATCGCCGCCGCCGCCACCGTCGCGATCGCCGTGGCAGTCGCGCTCACCATGACGCCGGCACTGCTCGGATTCCTCGGTTACCGGCTCGTGCCCAAGAAGCACCGGCCCGGCGGCAGCCGCCACGCGTCCACCGCCTCGGGCGCGGAAGGCGAGGAGACCGAGAGCCGTCCGCGCAAGCCAGGGTTCGTCACCCGTTTCTACGACGCCTGGGTGGCGGCAGCGACGAAGGTACCGCTGCTGACCGTCATCATCGTCATCGCCGGTCTGGGCGCACTCGCCCTGCCGGCCAAGAACCTGCAGCTCGCCCTGCCCGGCAACGGCGGAGCCGAAGAGGGCACCGCCCCGCGCATCTCGTACGACCTCATCTCCGAGCACTTCGGCGAGGGCTTCAACTCCCCGCTGGTCGTCACAGCTAACATCATCAGTTCGACCGACCCGCTCGGCGACGTGGACGACATGAAGGCCGACATCGAGAAGATCGACGGGGTGCACAAGGTCATCATGGCCGTGCCCAACCCCTCCGCCGACACCGGCCTCATTCAGATCATCCCCGAATACGGACCCAGCGATGAGCGCACGACCGAAGTCGTGAAGAAGCTGCGCGACCTCAAGCCGCACTTCCAGGACGAATACGGTTTCGACACCTCGGTCACCGGCTCGAACGCCGTCGCCATCGACGTCTCCGACCAGCTCGGCGGGGCGCTGCTGCCCTTCGGCATCTTCGTCGTCGGACTCTCCCTCATCCTGCTCATGATGGTGTTCCGATCCATCGCCGTGCCCATCAAGGCGACTCTGGGCTTCCTGCTCTCGGTCGGGGCGGCGTTCGGACTCGTCACCCTCGTGTTCGTACAGGGCCACGGAGCCGACATCTTCGGAGTCGAGAAGGTCGGCCCGGTCATCAGCTTCCTGCCGATCATCCTCATGGGCATCCTCTTCGGCCTGGCCATGGACTACGAGGTGTTCCTCGTCTCCGGCATGCGCGAGGCCTTCGCCCACGGCGCCTCGGCGAAGGACGCGATCCACCGCGGATTCCAGTCCTCAGCCCGCGTCGTCGTCGCAGCAGCGATCATCATGTTCGCCGTCTTCGCAGCCTTCGTCCCAGCCGGTGACGCGATCATCAAATCGATCGCCTTCGGCTTGGCCGTCGGCATCTTCATCGACGCGTTCGTCGTGCGCATGACCTTCGTGCCGGCCGTCATGGCGCTGCTGGGTGACAAGGCCTGGTGGCTGCCGCGCTGGCTGGAGCGGATGCTGCCGCACTTCGACGTCGAAGGCGAAGGGCTGTACCACCAGGTGCAGTACAAGGACTGGCCCGGCGACGGCAAGGACTACGCCGTCTACGGCGAAGGCCTGGGACTTGACGGATCCGGCCAGCCGGTCTTCGACAAAGTCGACCTGGCCGTGCAGCCCGGCGAGGTTCTCGCCGTGTCCGGACAGGGTGCCACCGCGCTGCTGCTGACGATCGCAGGACGCGCAACCCCAGACCGCGGCGAACTCAAGGTGCTGAACCGGGTGCTGCCCGAAGAAGCGCCGAAGGTGCGCAGCGCTATCCCGTACATGGTGCTCAACTCCGCTGAAGACGCCCTCATCACCAGCCCCGGCTACCTCAAGCGCACCCGCGAGCAGATGCCGGACATCGTCCTCATCGACCGGGCCGACCAGGCCCGCGACCGCGACACCGCAGAGGCGGCCCGGGAGCTCATCTCCTCCGCCATCTCCGCCGGGTCGAGCGTGCTGCTCGGCCTCGGCAACCGGGACGCAGACTGGATGCTCCCGCCACAGACCCATTACCGACTGCTAGATCTCGATACCCACAATCGGGGGAAGGACACGGCTCATGACCTGGTTCGAACGAGCTGATACCGGACGCACGGCAAAGTGGTACTCCGTCCTCGGACTCATCCTCGTGCCGATCGTCATCGCCGCCGGATTCGTGTTTGCGATCTGGAAGGCCACCGACCGGCTCGACAATGTCCAGGCCGCCATCGTCAACCTCGACGAGGGCGCAGAAATCGACGGTCAGACGGTACCGCTGGGCCGCCAGCTGGCGGCCGGGCTCGTCGACAGCGACGACGAGAACTTCGACTGGGTGCTCTCGGATGAGGACGACTCTGATGACGGCTTGCGCAACGGCAAGTACGCCGCCGTCATCACCATCCCCAAGGGCTTCTCCGAAGCGGTCACCTCGTCGAGCGACGATGACCCGATGATGGCCCGGCAGGCCACGATCAGCGTCAAGACTTCCCACGTCACCCCGCTGGCCGACTCCGCGATCGGACAGTCGATCGCCGAGGCCGCCCGGGCGAGCTTCAACTCCGAGTTCGCCAAGAAGTACCTCGACGGCATCTACCTCGGCTTCAACGACATCAGCAAGCAGTTCAAGACGGTGTCCGATGCTGCCAACGAGATCAACGACGGCGCCGGACAGCTCGCCGACGGCACCGGTGACGCAGCCGATGGTGCTGGCAAGCTCTCCGACGGGCTCGGCGAGCTGTCGGCCAACAGCGGCCAGCTGCGCAGCGGTGCCGGCGACCTCGCCAGCGGCGCGCGTGACCTGTCAACAGGCGCCGGCGACCTCTCCGATGGTGCCGGGGAACTGGCCGACGGGCTCGGCACGATGCGCGAGCAGACGAAGGACCTGCCCGAGCAGACTCGGAAGCTCGCCGACGGCGCCGGCGACCTCTCCGACGGCGTTGACGAATACACCCGCGGTGTCGACGGCATGATCATCGGCCTGCGCGACTTCGCCGACGGGCTCGGCGACGGCAAGGATCTCGACTTCGAGGACAAGCTCGACGGGCTCGGGGAGGGCGCCCAAGACCTCAACGACGGCATCAACCGCATCAACGACGGTGTCGGCGACTATCAGGACAAGCTCAAGCAGCAGTCCGATGACCTGGAGAAGCTGCAGCAGAAGGACACGCTGACGCTGCAGGATCTGGTCAAGGCCGGGCTCATGGACAAGAGCGAGGCGGCCCAGCTCACACAGGTGCTGTGCCCGGACGGTGAGGGCGAACAGTGCACGCGCACCCAGGACGCCTACGCGCGGGGAGTGCTCACGACCGCCCAATCCACTCTGGACCAGGCTGCCGAGGGACTCGATCAGAAGGACGAGAACGGCCGCTCGATCACCGGTGGGCTCCAGGATCTCACCGATGGGGCCGATGAGCTCAACGACGGCATCCAGGACATGGTGAAGAACCTCGGTGACGAGCTGCCGACGCTGCTCGAGGACCTCAAGGGGCTCGGCGGCCAGGCAGACGACCTGCTCGACGCCTCGAAGGAGCTGCGCAGCGGTGCCGGCCAGGTGGCCGATGGCACCGACAAGCTCGCCGACGGCATGGGCCCCCTCGCCGACGGTGTCAAGCAGTCCGCTGACGGTGCCGGCCAGCTAGACACAGGTGCCGGCCAGCTGGCCGACGGTGCAGGCAAGCTCGCCGACGGTGCTGATGAGTACTCCGCCGGTGTGAACAAGTACACCGAGGGCGTCGACCAGTCGGCCACCGGAGCCAGCACGCTCTCCGACGGACTCACCGACCTCAACGACGGCGCCGAACAGCTCGCCGACGGCACCGGAGAACTCGCCGAAGGCCTCGACGAGGGCAAGGACAAGATCCCGTCCTACACCGCACCCGAACGCGACAAGCTCTCCAACACGGTCGTCGCACCGGTGGCCGAGAGCGGCAGCCTGCTCAACGACATCCCGCAGGCGTCATCGATCGCGCTGTTGCTCATGATGGCGCTGTGGGTCGGGGCACTTGTGACCTACACGGTCGTGCGCGCCGTCTCGGCAACCGCCCTGACGTCGCGCCGGTCATCCTTCTCAGTCATGGCCAGAGGAATGCTGCCGGGCCTCGTCATCGCCGCGATCCAGGCGGTGGTGCTGGCGATCATCGCGAACATCGTGTTGGAGCTCAACCTGTTCGACTTCGCCTCCGTGCTGCTGCTCGTGCTCTTCGCGGGGCTCGTGTTCATGACGCTGAACTATGCGCTCGTCGCGTGGTTCAACGGCACCGGCCGGTTCATCTCAGTGGTGCTCATCGTGCTGGCCGTCGCCGGCAGAGCGATCGGGGCGGTGCCGGAGTTCTTCCACTCCATCACCCCGTTCCTGCCGATGACCCCGGCGATGGACGGCATCACTGCCGCAGCAACCGGCATGCCTGGACTGGGAGGCGCATGGGCCGCCCTGTTCGGCTGGCTGGTCATCGGTGTGGCCGGCAGCTTCGCCGCGGTCGTGCGCAAGCGCACACTCGGGGCCGGCCAGGTCGCCCGGCGCGCCCAAATATGAGCGGGCGAGCCGGCGCCCTAGCTGTACTAACCACGGAGGTTAGGTACACGCGGCGGGTCGGCTGGACATAGGGGAAGACCCCTGAGTGAAGTGTGGGACTTACGACAAAACCCATTTCACGAAACAGAGGTCTTCCATGTCCCACCGTAACGCCATCTTGACCGAAACTGGACGTTTGCGCCTTGCTCGGCTCATCGTCGACCATGGATGGCCGCTTCGTCGAGCAGCGCAACGCTTCGGTGTCGCGGTCACCACGGCACGCCGCTGGGCTGAGCGCTACCGTGACCTTGGTGCTGCGGGCATGGCTGATCGGTCGTCGCGTCCGAAGCGCTGCCCTCGCCAGTTGTCGCGGCGTACCGAGCGTCGGATCGTTGGGCTACGGGTCACACGGCGCTGGGGACCGGCCCGGATCGCCTACCACCTCCACTTGAACCCCTCGACCGTCCACAAGGTCCTCACGCGTTACGGCTGCCCACCGTTGGCATGGACTGATCCGGCCACTGGGTGCCGGATCAAGACCTCACCGGCTCAACGACGCAGCTACGAGCACGCTGCCCCCGGTGACCTGATCCACGTCGACATCAAGAAACTCGGACGGATCCCCGATGGCGGCGGCCACAAGGTCCTCGGCCGTGCCGCTGGCCGCCGCAACAAAACCCGCACGGCCATGAACCGTCGCCCCGGCTACGCCTACATCCACAACGCCATCGACGACCACTCCCGACTGGCCTACAGCGAAATCCTGACCGACGAGAAGAAGGAAACCGCAGCCGGATTCTGGACACGCGCCAACGCGTTCTTCGCTGCCGCCGGGATCACCGTCACACGAGTGTTGACCGACAACGGAGCCTGCTACCGCTCCAACGCCTTCAAACACGCCCTCGGCAGCAACGTGACGCACAAACGCACCCGGCCCTACCGACCACAGACCAACGGCAAGGTCGAACGCTTCAACCGGATCATGCTTGAGGAATGGGCCTACGCCCAGCCCTACACCTCAGAAACCCAGCGCGTCCAAGCGTTCGACCAATGGCTGCACCACTACAATCACCACCGAGGCCACACCGCACTCAAGGGACAACCCCCAGCCGCGCGTGTACCCAACCTATCCGGGGCTTACACCTAGCCGCCGAGGATCTGCTCGGCGATGCGGTGGGCGTCGCGCAGAGTCCGCGCCGACTTGTGTGGATTGGCCGCGATCGCCAGCCCGAACTGCACAGCTGAGAGCTGGATCGACAGGCAGTACCGGTGCGGGTGGTCATAGCCGCGCGCATCGCGGGTGCGCAGCGTCTCCGGATCGACATCGAGACCGGACAGCGGCTGCGCAACACCCTCGCTGAGCTTCAGCTCAGCGACGGCGAGCTGGCCGCGGTCGAGCATCCCGGCCACCACCTCGTCAGCGGCACGCCGCACCTGGTTGGCGGGCGAGGCGGCGTCGACGAGTGCGCCAGCCTCGACAGGGTCGTCCACGGCCGGGGAGGAGGCGCGGAAGCAGGAGCGCTCACCGGCACGCGAAGTGGTGATGCGCACCTCGGGCCCGACGAAGTCGACGAGCCCCGCCTCAGCCAGGGCGATGAGCTCGGCGAAGCGCTGCGGCGGCGGGCCGTCGCAGATGCCGGAGACGAAGCCCTCGAACCAGCCGCGCACCTCGGTGTGGAAGCTGATGTCATCGACCCGGCCGTCGGCGATGAGCTCCTTGAGATATGCGCGCACAGCCCACAGCACCGCGAACAGCGCCTTCTCCGGCGCACGCTCAGGCCCGCGATAGGCGGCATCGAGGTCGCGGCGCAGGAAGTCGAGCATCCACGCATTCAGCTCCGCCCGCGAGGCGAAGGTCTGGTCCTCCAGCGGCCGTAGCAGCGCATGGAGGTCGAGGATCCGCTCAGGGTTGCCGATGACACTCGACTCGACATCGGACCAGGCGCTGGACTCCTGCGTCTGGCGGCCCGGGCGGCCGGCGACCTCGCGGGTCTCGGCAGCCGCACGGCGGGAGACATGCCGGTCCACCGCCTCGGCGAGGGCCTCGGTGAGCGCTGCCGGGTCGCTGACGAACGCCTCGGGTTCGGAAGCGTAGAGAACCGCATACCAGGCATGGCGCAGGTCGGCGAGGATGAGCGGCCACAGCTGATCGTTGAACCGCAGATCACCGCCGTCGGTCTCGGCGGCTAGCCGCTCCAGGGTGGCGGGGGTGAAGTAGCGCAGCGGGTAGTCCGACAGCGGATGGGAGGCAGTGATCGGCTTGCACCGATACGGCACGCCGCGCCGTGACGACGGAGCGAGCACCGGCTCCTGCCCGCTGGCCTGATAGGCCAGCACCGGCGCCCCGGCATCCGTCGTGCCGGTCTGCGTGAACGCGCCTCCGCGGCCGGTGCTCAGCAGCGCCTGATGGTCGAAGTAGTTGAGGCCGAAACCGCGGAACACCACCGTCTCACCGGCCGGCAGCACATCGACATCGGCCTCAGCGGGCAGTCCCGGAGGCAGGTAGGTCAGGTGCGCACCGGCGGCGAAGCGCTGCCAGGCCACCCGCTCCTCATTCAGCCGCGCGGGGATGTGCCCGACGCACAGCACGACGTCGTCGACCTCCAGGGTCGAACCGTCAGCCAAGCGGATGAGCTGGGCGACCCGCTGCCCGGCCGGGCTGTCGGCGGCACCGCGCGGCTCGATGACGGCCGTGGCGACCGTCGGGCGGTGGCGGATCGACACGCCTGCCGGGGCCGTAGCGCAGATGTGGTCATAGGCATCGCGCAGATACTGGCCGTAAAGCGCACGCGGGGCGAAGGTCGAGAGCACCTCGGCATCACTCGCCGCGTGCTCACGCCGGTACCAGGTCGCCATGTCCGGCCCGGTGGAGTGCGGGCTGATGCCGCAGCTGAGATCGGGGAAGATCGTCTGCTCGCCGATCGTCGTGTTCATGAGCAGATCCGGGTGCTGGTCCGTACGCCACACGATCCCGGCCCCGGGCGGGAACGGATCGATGAGATGGACCTCGACCGACTCGTCACCGGCGAGGGCGCACAGCCGCTCGAGCACACTGAGACCACGCGGGCCCGCCCCGATGATCCCCACCCGGCGCGGCACTTCGGTGCCCTGCGCACCACTGTCCGATCCGCCTCGGCGGCGGCTCAATTCTGCTCTCCATCGCCCTCGGGGCCGGGGTAGCCGGGCCAGCCGGAGCCCGGCTCGTAGCCTTTCGGGTAGCACTTGCCCTCGGTGTCTTCGATCCCCTCGGCGGGGGCGCCCGTCTCCTCCGGCTCAGGTTCCTCAGTCTCGACCGTGTCGGTGCCGGTCGCCTCTTCCTGCTGGCTCTTGGCCTTCGGATTGATCTGCTCGTCGACCCAGGTGCGCAACGCCTCATAATCGGGGTTGAATGTGCTGGTGACATCGTTGTTGATCTGCGCAGACTTCACCTCGGTGCCCTGCATGAGCGCGGCGAGCTCGACGAAGGCGTTGAGCTCGCGCTGCGGGATGTCAGTGGCGACATTGCGCTCAGCCGAGCCGGCGAGCTTCGGGTAGGCCAGCGCGATTTCGCGCGGATTCACCTGGTCGAGGGTGGTCTTGAGCATCCGCTGCTGCCGGCACATGCGATCGTAGTTGTCTGCGCCCTCACGAGAGCGGACGTACCACAGCGCCTTCTTGCCCGTCAGCACCTGCTCGCCGGGGTCGATCCAGCCGAACACGCGGTTCTTGACACCGGTGTTCATGTTCGTGCCGCCGCCCATCGGGATCGGGCGTTCGACGTCGATCTTCACGCCGCCGATCGCGTCGACGACATCTTCGAAGCCCTGCATGTCGACCGAGGCCCAGTTGTCCATCGTGAGCCCGAGTGATCCCTCGACCGCCTGCATGGTGGCGTACATGCCGAGCTCCATGTCGCCGGGATCGCCGACCGCCTCGGGCTCGGATTCGGCCCACGTCCACACAGCGTTGATGAGGCTCTCCTCGGAACCGAAGGCGTTGAACCCCTGTGGGAACCGCTCGGCGAGCTTCGACCCCTCCGGGAACTGCGCGAACGCGAGGTTGCGGGGCACGGAGATGAGGGTTGTCTTGCCCGACCGCGTGTCGATCGAGGCGACGAGCATGGTGTCCGGGCGGGTGCCCTCGCGGCCGTCGCCGTTGTCACGGCCGATGAGGAAGACGTTGATGCGCGGCTTGTCCTTCCACAGGTCAGCGGAGTCGAGCACGGGCCCGCCGCCGTCGCCGAAGACCTTGCGCACCGTCTCACCCTGCACGCGGGAGTAGGCCGCTCCGACGCCCAGCGGCACGCCGGTGAGCACGATGAGGCTCATGACGAGCACCGAGCCGAGCACGCGCTGCGAACGCCGCAGACGGGTGCCGCTGCGCAGCATCACATAGGAACGGATGATGACGAACGCCCAGATCAGCGCCCCGATGATGAGCAGGATCGCGATGACGTTGAGGATCGTCGGGCTGGAGACGACGCGTGCGCCTGCTTTGACCGGGCCGCGGTAGAGCACCCAGATGCCGATCGCGGAGAGACCTGCCACGAACCCGAGGGTGAGGAACCAGCCGAGCCGCGAATTGCGGCTCTTGATCATGCCGAGGCCGGGGATGAGCGTGCCGAGACTCGTCCAGCCGACGATGCGGGGAAAGACGTCGTTGCGGCGCGAGTGCCGGGTCGCCTCCGGGGCTCGTTCGGATTCAGCGGTTGCCGCAGCATCCGGGCCCGAGGCGGTCGAGGCAGGCCGACCGCGGCGCCGGGATCGGCGGGCGCGCTGCTCTGCCGCGCGCGCTTCCTGCCGGGTGAGCGGCACGTCTTCAGAAGACGCTCGGGGAGTGGGCTCGGCGGCGGGGGTGAAGGTGCGGGGCGGTTCGCGGCGTGGGCTGCTGCTGCGCTTGGCGGCTGCTGCTCCGGCGACAGCACCGGCCCCGGCTGCGACGGCGCCGGAAGCGGCGCGCAGCCCGGTGAACCGGGGGCCGGCCGAAGCCCGCGCCTGCCTGCTGGCATGACGCGGGGTCGAGTTCTCGAATCCCTCCGGGGCTGGGCGGTTGGCGGGCGGCGTTTGATCCTGACGGCGGTCACTGGGGGCCGCTGGCCGGGAGCTGCGCAGGCGGGGGCGGCTGGAGGCTTTGAACGAGGAGTCGTACGAGGATGAGCCGTTCGGCCCACGGCGTGGTGTGGGGGCACCATTGTCATCGTGGGACACTGCTCACTCCTTGGAAAACGGCACGATCGAGGGACGGGTGATCATCACAAGCTCTTAGTGTACGAGTTCAACCTCCGAGATTCGTGAGCTACGCGTCGGTGCCAGCTTCGCAACGCACATCTGCGCGCCGGCTTCCGGCGTGCGGCTCGGCTTTGCTCGGGTGCTGGCAGTTCGTTATCATTGGTGAGGTTACGCGCGCCTGCACTCCGGGAGATCCGCCCGATGCGGCGCGCATCGCACCAGGAGTCGTGGCTGAGCGGCCGAAAGCACCACCCTGCTAAGGTGGAGTCCCTTGAATTGGGGACCGTGGGTTCAAATCCCACCGGCTCCGCGCTTTCCTTCGCAG
>NZ_JALXKS010000024.1 GCF_025144725.1 Brevibacterium sp. p3-SID960
GTGGGTATTCATCGCCAGGGAAGCACCTGGGTCAATCCTGCCTGAAGTACGACAGCAGGCGCAGGATCTCAACGTAGAGCCAGATGAGGGTCACCATGAGCGAGAATGCGCAGGTCCAGGAGTACTTCTCCGGGATGCGGTGCTTGACGCCCTCTTCGATCATCTGGAAGTCAGCCACGAGGGTGAGCGAAGCGAGAATGACAGCGACGATGCCGATGACGACGCCGAGCGGCATCGTCATGCCCATGATGGTGATCTCGACGTTGCGGGCATTCATCGCACCACCGGTGAACATTGCGAAAGCGAAATTCACGAGCGCGAAGATCGCATACCCGCCGACGGCGAGCATGAGGAACTTCGTCATCTTGCCGCTCATGCGCACGATGCGGAAGCGGAAGAGAGCGAACATCAGGCCGAAGACGCACAGAGTGGCGAGCACAGCCTGAACGACGATGCCCTCGTAGGCGGCGTTGAACATACCGGAGATGCCGCCAAGGAACACGCCCTCGACACCGGCATAGAGGAGGATGAGTCCCTTGTTCGGCTCGCGTTTGAAGGCGTTGACGAGGCCGAGGACGAGACCCAGCAGCATCGCCGGCAGGGCGAGGACGGGCATGAACCAGCCGAGCACCGCACCGGCGAGCAGCACGGCGAAGCAGATGCCGGTCTTGATGAGGACGTCGTCATAGGTCATGACACGCTCATCGACCGGGCGCTGCGGCTCGGCCGAGGGCTGCATGTACATCGAATTGAGCTCTTCGGCGCTTGGGGTGGCCGGCTGGTGGCCAGCCTTGATTCCCTGTTCAAGGCCGCGTCGAACGAGCGGGTTGGACATCCGTGTTACCTCCGGGTATCGCTGGTTTGTCGTCACGGTCCGCGACTGCCTGTCAGTCTACCGAAGGAAGCTGTACGGACGCTGAGGCCGGGTGCGCTCTGGCCAGCCGTTATGCACCCGTTACCGACGCCTCGGCAACGGGTGCCCTTACGCTGACCAGCGAACTATGTCTTACGCCCACCATTAAATTTCATGCACGAACCTGCATAAAGACTGATGCTAAGCAAATATCGAATTGAGCGGATCATCATTTCGACCAGTAGCTTGACACATATATCTGTAATGCTCACCATCAACGCTACGCAGAAGCTCTACGCAACGCCTGATATTCAGGCGTGTCAAACTGACATCCAAAGCAAGTTGCGCCTCACGACCCTCACCATGTGAAAAACGGTTGCAAAAGTCATAGACGTCACGGAACTCGGATTGGCAATCCTCCACTGCCAATTTCTCTATCTGACTACGGAACTCAGACATATGGGGCAATTGGAAGCTAGCGAAGGATTCAAGGAGACGGCGAGCCGCATTAGGCAGCAAAAACAAGGTGGTGTGATCGTCCGGGTTTTCGAGACCAGACAACAGCCGATCAAATAAGAAATGGTACTCAGAATTGTGCTGCAACAGAATTGGAGACACAGGCTTCAGCTCTGAAGCGCGTCGCCCATTTGCATCATGCACGCACCGCATTTCCAAGAAGGAAACACGAGGAAATGCATCTTCAGCCTTAGCTGCTTCCCTCTCACTAGCGCTATTACTGCTTAGCTTCTTAAGAATACCATGACTTTTAGTCAGCTGGCTTTTCTGGGACGCGATCAGGAGGCGGAGCATTTCGAAATCGTGAGTGAGAATAATCGTTTGTCCATATCGAGGCAATAGGTCGAGAAGCCAGGAGTGGGTGGAGAACACAGCCTCTCGGTCAAAACTACTGGATGGATCATCGATCACCACGATCCGCTCTTCGGGCCGGATCTCGACGGTTTCGTCCTCCAAGCACCTCAGAAAATAGATAAGAGCAACGGCATTTCTTTCACCTTCACTGAGATTTTTAGCTGGTTCACCGTCCCGTCGACAACGGTATGACTGGCCGTCACTCGAAACCTCAATCGTCAAATGGGACTTTCCATAGATAGAAGCTAGATCGCTACTGATACGCTGAGCCATCTCATGACTCGAGTATCTCTCAGCCCGCGCCCGAGTCAAAAGTTGCTCAATTTGAGTAATCTCAGATGCGATACGGTCGCGCTCCTCAAATGCCTTGCCCTCTTCGCGGCAGAGTTCTCGAAAGTCAGCCGCCCGCTCGCCTAGCAAATGAGCTAGTATTGCTTCCGCGATCGATTCTTGACGGGATCCAGCTTCTTTAGCAATTCCATTGTGCTGCCTGACAAGGTCTATTACGGTCTCACTGACCAGGCTCGGAACATCGCCGGGTTCCGCAAAATCACATTTCTCGGGCAGATGCCGTTTCTCCGTTAGATTCTGCTTGATCGTCGTGAGAAACTGCCGCACCTTCCCAACATCGCGAACCGCGTCGTCCCTCGCGCCTACGAATTTTTCCCTCAGATCGCTGTAGAGGTCGTCTTCTCCTGGCAACTGCGACTCCCATTGCTCATAAGACAATTGCACGTTTGCTACCCGGGCTAGTAGTTCGTCTGCCTCAGTCTGGATTTGCCGCCGGGAGTCATCAAAGTGGTTCCTTAGCTCGATTAGTCTCGGCCCGTCGAGAGGCCCTTCACAAAAGTAGCAGTCACTTTTCCCTTCATGCAATCGAAGTCCTGTTTCTAGCCAGCGCTGCAGCTCACCTTTACCAAGCAGATCCGAAATCAGCTGTCCGTCACTGTTTCGTTTCAATAGTTGCCACACTTCGTCTCTCAACGACCCCAAGGTCCCATCGGGCGGGGGTGGGATTGCTACAGTTGGAAGTGGGCCACGCGCTACCTCCTCCAAATTTCGCTCGTGCTCCTCCAAAGACGGATAGTCGGCAGTAGCTTCGCTGAGCAATTTTCTGACTCTCGGTACAGAGTAGCGATTCTTCGAATACTGCCGATGATCGACTTCACTTAGTGTTCCGACAATCGAGTCTTGCACCGCGCTCACTAGAGCTGCGGTAGCGTTCGCGGCAGCATTAGCTTTGTCACATGCATCTGGTTGAAGCGCCATGAGCTTCTGCAACTCTTCCTCGTGCTTTTTTTGACGCTTTTTAGCGTCTACCGCAGCTGACCCGAGCATGACTATAGCGGCGGCCTCGTCACCGTCAAGAAAGCTCTCAAGGTTCTCTTGGATCCAAGACTTAGAAAATACAGTAAGGGTTGACTCTCGCAACTGTTTGCCAGGCGGTAGTTTTACTCGTTTCTGGCTTTCGTCGACAAAAGATATAGGCTCCGCACAGACACCGTCACCAACCTGGTGCAGAAGTTCAGCAAACGTCGATTTCCCGCTGCCGTTATGGCCATAAATCACGGTTCTCTTACCGAATTTTGCGCCATTTTCAAATGTATCGGGCGTTAAGCTCCGAAACCGCCCATGCAGTTTAACATTGCCTATCACGACCCGTCACCCCTTTAAGCCGATGCGCTCATATCCTTACGTTCTTTCACCGTAACGGGCCGTCAAACGTTCTGTCTACACAAGCAACCAGGTTACCAATAGGTGTTGCTCAAAGCGTTTGCTTTTAGTGTGGCACAGTAACGCAAAAAACCGGACGGTCACATCTGGTAGTGCGTCTGCGCGCCGGGGCCCATCGGGATGCCAGTGGCCCACCAGAGGAAGAACAGGATGCCCCATACGATGAACATCGCAAAGGACAGCGGGATCGTCAGCGACAGCAGCGTGCCGATGCCGGCGTCCTTCTTATAGCGCTGGATGAACCCGAGGATCATGACGAAGTACGGGCTCATCGGCGAGATGATGTTCGTCGTCGAGTCGCCGATGCGGTAGACGGCCTGGGTGATCTCCGGGGCGATACCCAGCAGCATGAACATCGGGATGAGCACCGGGGCCATGAGTGTCCACAGGCCTGAACCGGAGGTGATGAACATCGCGCCGAGCGCGGTGAGCAGGTAGCCGCCGATGAGGATGAGGAAGGTAGTTGCGCCGATGTTCTGGAAGAACTCGGCACCGCGGATCGCGAGGATGACACCGAGGTTCGACATCGCGAACAGCGCCAGGAACTGGGAGGCGGCGAAGAACAGCACAAGGACCTGCACGAACGGGGCCACACCCTTGACCATCATCTCCGGGACATCGTTGGGGTGTTTGATGCTGCCGGTGACGACGCCGTAGACGATGCCGAGGACGAAGAAGCCCATGCCGATGAGCGGTGCGATGCCGGCCATCAGCCCGGATTCCATCGTGAAGCCGCCGTCGGCATCGCGCAGGAAGGAGTTCTCAGGCCACGCGATAGCTACACAGGCGGCCACACCGATGATCGCGACGACGAGGGTGATGAGCATGCCGCGCTTCTCCAACGCGGTAACCGGTGCGGAGAGGTCCTGGTCCTGGACGTCGCGGCCGGCGGTGCCGTCGTCGCTGCCGGCCGTTGCCGAGGCGGTGGTCACGGCGGCGCCGGAGCCGTTGCCTCCGCTGGTGGTGCTGGTGCCGTTCACTTCGGTGAGCTCCATCTGCTCACCGCGCTTGTTGAGCAGCAATTCGGTCACCAGCGTGATCGCCAGCGCCACGGCGAACATGGAGACGAAGTTGAAGTACAGGTTCGCCACCGGGGTGACGGTGTAGTTTTCGTCGATGATGTGGGAGGCAGAGGTCGAGATGCCGCCGAGGATCGCATCGAGGCTGTTGACGAACGGGGCGGCGGAGTAGCCACCGGAGACTGCGGCGTAGGCGACCGCGCAGCCGATGACCGGGTTGCGGCCGACGGCCTTGAACGCCAGCCCGCCGAGCGGGATGACGATCATGTAGGAGGCGTCGGAGGCGATCGAGGCGGCCGCACCGACGAGAGCGACGACCGGGGTGACCAGCCGCGGGGAAACGTTCGACAGGGCCGCGCGCATCATGGTGGGAAACAGACCCGACTGCTCAGCGACCGCCACACCGAAGAGCACGACGAGCACGAGTCCCAGCGCAGGGAAGGTGACGTAGCTTTCGGTGATGCCGGAGACGATCTCGCGCAGGCTCTCGGTCGAGAGCAGGTTGACGACGGCGACTTCCTCGTCATCTGCCGGATTGACGGCGGAGACGCCGGCACTGGCAAGCCACCAGGACAGCAGCATGACGATGGCGGCAAGGCTGAGGAACAGCCAGAAGGGGTGCGGGAGCTTGTTGCCGGCCTTCTCGATGAGGACCAGCGACTTCATCAGCCAGCTGAGGTCCTCATCGGACTTCTGCTTTCCCGGATGTGCTGCTGCAGTGGACATGGCGGGGATCTTTCACTCGGAGACAACGGCGATTCGGCGCGCGGCTTGTAGCCTACTACAGCACAGGAATGACAGCCATGCGATGCATTCGCAGAAGAGATCTTCCCCACTGCCGGGTCCGCACTCCGGCCGATAGGTCTCCAGATGCCTCGACGGGCCCTGCCGTCGTGCAGGGCCCGTTGAGTTCGTTCAGCGGCGCGGACGCGCCCGGTTCAGGGTTCTCTACGCCCGGTTCAGCGTTCGATGCGCCCGGTTCAGCGTTCGATGCGCCCGGCGATGAAGTCTTCGACGGCCTGGCGGGCCAGTTCGTCGTTCTGCTGCTCGGGTGGGGACTTCATGAAGAAGGACGAGGCGGAGATGAGCGCACCGCCGACACCGCGGTCGAGGCCGATCTTCGCAGCTCGGATCGCGTCGATGATGACGCCGGCGGAGTTCGGGGAGTCCCACACCTCCAGCTTGTACTCCAGCGACACCGGAGCATCGCCGAAGTTGCGGCCCTCGAGGCGCACATAGGCCCACTTGCGGTCATCGAGCCACTGCACGTAGTCGCTGGGGCCGATGTGGACGTCCTTGTCGGTCAGTTCGGCAGACGTGTTCGAGGTCACCGCCTGGGTCTTGGAGATCTTCTTCGATTCCAGCCGGTCGCGTTCGAGCATGTTCTTGAAGTCCATGTTGCCGCCGACGTTGAGCTGATAGGTGCGGTCGAGGACGACGCCGCGGTCTTCGAACAGCCGAGCCATGACCCGGTGGGTGATCGTCGCACCGATCTGGCTCTTGATGTCGTCACCGACGATCGGAACCCCGGCCGCACGGAACTTGTCGTCCCATTCCTTGGTGCCGGCGATGAACACCGGCAGGGCGTTGACGAAGGCGACGCCGGCATCGATCGAGGCCTGGGCGTAGAACTCGGTGGCCTCCTGCGAGCCGACCGGCAGGTAGCACACGAGCACATCGGCCTGAGCATCGCGCAGCGCCTGGGCGACGTCGACGGGTTCGGCGGCGGATTCGGTGATCGTCTCGCGGTAGTAGCGCCCGAGACCGTCGAGCGTCGGACCGCGCTGCACCTTCACGCCGGTGTTCTCGACATCGCAGATCTTGATCGTGTTGTTCTGTCCGGCGCGCATCGCCTCGGCGATGTCGAGGCCGACCTTGGCCTCGTCGACGTCGAAGGCGGCGACGAACTCGAGGTCGCTGACGTGGTAGTCACCGAAGTTCACGTGCATGAGACCGGGGATGGTGTCCTCAGGGGAAGCGTCCGCGTAGTACGTGACGCCTTCGACGAGGGACGTTGCGCAGTTGCCCAATCCGGCGATTGCGACGCGAATCGGTTGAGTTGTCACTGTTGTCGACCTTTCCTGATGAACGCCTTCGTATTGTGAAGAGGTATGCCTGCCCAGCGGGATCATGATGTGACAGCCCTTGTGAAGGCACAGATGACCATCTTAGTCCTCTCCTGGACCGGTTCAAAGCTGCATGATCTTCTATTCCTGGCGGGCGAGATCGTCACATGTTCACCAGCGTATGCGATGTGCCGGCGCCGAGGTCGTGGTTCAGGAGACGACGAGGGGTTCGAGGACGAGTTCGGGGTGCTGTCGTTCGACGCCCTGGAGCCGCCACCGGTCGGAGAACAGTGCCAGCAGTTCGCCGTCGGAGCGCGAGAGCACCTCGACGGAGCGCTCCCGGGCCAGAGTCGGCACACATTCCGCAGTCGTGCGGCGGGCGATCGTGTAGGGCAGCGGCTCGAGCCGGCAGGGGGCGTTGAACTCCTGGACCATGCGGTCTTCGGCGACCTCGAACTGCATCGGGCCGACCGCGCCGAGCACGGGCGCTTGGTCGCCGCGCAGGTCGGAGCGCAGCACTTGGACGACGCCTTCGTGGTCGAGCTGTTCGATGCCGCGGCGGAACTGTTTGTACTTCGAAGAGTCCTTGGCGCGGATGACCATGAAGTGCTCTGGTGAGAAGGTCGGGATGCCGGGGAACTCGACAGGCTGATCCAGGTACAGCGAGTCGCCGACCCGCAAGGCGGAGGCGTTGACGAGGCCGACGACGTCACCGGGGAAGGCTTCGTCGATGACGGCACGGTCGCGGCCGAAGACCTGCTGGGCGTACTTTGTGGCGAAGGGTTTGCCGGTCGAGGCATGGGTGACGACCATGCCGCGTTCGAACACGCCGGAGCACACGCGGATATAGGCCAGCCGGTCGCGGTGGTTGGCGTCCATGCCGGCCTGCACCTTGAACACGAAGCCGGAGAACGGCGCGTCGACCGGCCGGTCCGTCCCATCCTTGTCCGCCCGCGCCTCGGCGGCGGGAGCGAGGTCGACGAGGGTGTCGAGGATCTTGTGCACACCGAAGTTGAGCACCGCGGCAGCGAACATCACCGGTGTCGACTTCGCTGCGAGGAAGGAGACCTGGTCGTGGTTCTGTTCCTCCATCTCCAGCAGCTCGGACTCATCGACGGCGGTGGTGAAGGCTTCGCCTTCGAGGGCTGCGGCGGCCTCGGCGTCCATTGTCTCCTCACCGGCGATCGAGGCACCGCCGTCGGAGCGGGTGTACTTCGTGTAGGTGCCATCCTCCCGGTTGAGCACGCCGCGGAAGTCACCGGAGACGCCGACCGGCCAGGTCAGCGGGGTCGGCAGCATGCCGGTGCGTTCGCGGATCTCGTCCATCAGCTCAAGCGGTTCGAGACCGGGCCGGTCCCACTTGTTGATGACGGTGATGATCGGGATGTTGCGGTGCGCACAGACTTCGAAGAGCTTCATCGTCTGCGTCTCCAGGCCCTTGGCGGCGTCGACGAGCATGATCGTGCAGTCGACCGAGGAGAGCACCCGGTAGGTGTCTTCGGAGAAGTCGGCGTGGCCGGGGGTGTCGATGAGGTTGAGGACCGCGTCCCGGTACTCGAACTGCAGGGCGGCTGAGGAGATCGAGATGCCGCGCTCCTGCTCCATCTTCTGCCAGTCCGACACGGTCGCCCGGCGGCCGGCCTTGCCGTGGGTGGCGCCGGCCTGCCCGATGACCCGGGCGTGCAGGGCCAGCGCCTCAGTCAGGGTCGACTTACCGGCATCAGGGTGGGAGATGACCGCGAAGGTGCGCCTGCGGGCGGCCTGTTCGCGGATGGTCTTCGGGCTGTAGTCACCGGTGGAAGTCACCCAAGAGAGTCTAGTACTTTGAGGGTGGCGCCGATACCGTGGGGATGATGCCGGCACGTCGGTCGGCGCTCACTCCTTGTCTCTCCCAATGACCTGTTTCTCTCCCGATGACGCTGAGGACTCCATGAACCAGCACTCCGAGTACTCGCAGGTCGCCCGCGACCCCGAGCGTCGGGACAGACTCATCAAAGCACTCCCGCTTCTCATCGCTGCAATCGTCTCACTTCCGCTCGTGTGGCTGTCACTGCGGTTCTCGCTCATGGTCGGCCAGATCGCCTACTACGTCATCCTCATGGGCACCTCGGCGCTGAACATCCTGGGCCTGGGCATCATGACGCTGCTGGGCGCAGCCGGTCTCATCGGCGCGATCGTGTGCCTGTGGCGCGGGTTCAAACACCGCACCTGGAAGTGGCGGATCGGCTGGGCGCTCGGGGCGATCGCCTGTGCTGGTGCGCTGCCGCTGAGCTGGGTGCTGCTCGGCTACACCTCCGGCCCGCCCCTCTGATCTCGCGTGTCTGATCCTGCCGGTCTGATCCTGCCTGTCTGATCCTGTCCTGCCTGTCTGATCCTGCCGGCCTGATCCTGCCTGTCTGATGCGATCGGACCCCGTCCAGACCTACAGTGCCGCGAGCGCCTTGTGGATCCGGGTGTCGCTGACTGGGTGGGCGGTCGGCAGGTGCTGGGCGAAGTAGGAGATGCGCAGCTCCTCAACTGACCACAGCACCGCAGCCCAGTCAGCGGGCACGCCGGCCGCCTGGACCGGAGCCGGCAGATCCGCCAGGTTCGGGAACGCCTTGGTCAGCGCCTGTTCGACCTTGCCCGCCACCACGCTGATGCGGTCCATGAGCTGCCGGTCACGGGCGGGACTCTCCTGCATCTTCGCCACCCGGTGTTCGGCTGCCTGCAGGTACACCGGGAAGCGGGCGAGTGCGCCCGCTCCGGTGATCTCGAAGACATCGGCGGTCATGAGGTCGATGAGCCAGCTGCGCACATCGGCCAGCTGTTGGACAAGCGTGAGCGAGGAGGCCGCACTGATCGCCTTGTCGACAGCGGTCGCACGGGTGAGGATGTCGACGACGAGGCCGACAGCTCGGGTTGCCTCGGTGATGAACCCGGCATCGACCTGCCGGAACACGGTGTCGAACTCCTCGCGGGTGCGCACGGTCGTATCGGAGCCGAGCAGCCGGTCGACGGCAATCCGGGCGCACGAGCCGAGCAGGTCGGGCCGTGCCTGTGGAGTCGCTGCCCCGAACCCGGTCTTCGCATGCCCGGCGAGGACGAGCTTCTCGTTCGTCGACAGGTGCTCGGCGATGTAGTCGATGCGCGATTTCAAGGCGATGACGAGCAGCCGGATGAGCCCGGCCCGGGTGCGGCGGGCGGCCTCTTCAGCGGTTGAGAACGCGGTGATGGCAACGGTGTCGCGGTCATCGCGCAGGCCAGGGTGGACCTCGGTCTCCTTTCCGGTGGGCACTGGCCGGGTGTCGAGGGTGAAATCCCAGTCGCGGATGCCGGTCCGCTCGGTGAACGTCGTCTTCTGCGCTGCTTTCTCGGCCGGTTTCGGTGCCGCGGCCGAGGTGGTGAGCTGGCGGGGGTCGCGGGTCGGCTGGCTCGTCTTCCCCCCGTGACGGGTGGTGAACTCCATGACGAGGTGGGCCGGCAGCCGGCCGGTATCGAAATCACTGGCCTTGACGGTGATCGGGACGAGGTCGGTGAGCTCTCCCCCGCCGGCGCGGGCGGTGAGTTCGGCGGCGAGCACCTCGGGCAGCCGCCCGGAATAGGGTTCGAGCACACTGAGGATGTCGGTGGCGACATCGGGGGCGGGCACGAAGTAGCGACGCTTAGCTTTGGGAAGGGAGCGGATGAGCGCGGTGACGAGCTCATGCCGCAGGCCGGGCACCTGCCAGGTGAACACGTCGGTGTCGACGTCGGCGAGCGCCTCGGCAGGCAGCTCGACCGTCACCCCGTCGGTGGCCTGGCCGGGTGCATACGCGTAGTGCAGCTTCGCCTCCGAACCGTCCGGCAACGCCCAGGTGAGCGGGAAGTCGCTGGCGGCCCTGGCGGACATATCGGCCGAATCGTCGGCGAGCAGCGCCTCGGGGTCGATGTCGAGGAGTTCGGGTTCGCTGCGGCGCTTCTTCTTCCACCACGAGTTGAAGTGGGCCCCGGAGATGATCGTGGTCGGCAGCCGGTCGTCGTAGAAGTCGAAGAGCACATCGTCTTCGGCCAGCAGGCGGTGGTCGCGCATCCGGGAGGCGAGTCGTTCGGCCGCGTCGATGGCCTGGGCGTTGCGGCCCAGGAACGGGTGGCGGTCATTCCACTCCCCGTCGATGAGGGCGTGCCGGATGAACATGTCGCGGGCGGCTTCCGGGTCGATGCGCCCGTAGCCGATGCGCTGATCGGAGATGAGGGTGACGCCGTAGAGCGAGATCCGCTCATAGGCCATCGCCTGCCCGCCCTTCTTCGACCAGTGCGGTTCGGAGTGCTGGCGGGTGACGAGCTCGCCTGCGGCCTCGACGATCCACTCCGGTTCGACAGCGGCGACCGTCCGGGCCCACAGGCGGGAGGTTTCGACGAGTTCGGCGGCGACGACGACCTCGGGAGCGGACTTGAACAGCCCGGAGCCGGGGAAGATCTGGAACTTCGTGCCGCGCGCACCCTGGTAGTCGTAGCCGCGGCGCTTGGGCCGGCGCTCACCGGGCCGGGGCTTGGGTTCCGGTGCCCGCACCCCGATCATCGACAGCAGGCCGGTCAGCAGCGCCCGGTGGATGGCCGCGGCATGCGGATCCATCCCTTCCGGGGCACTCGGCGCGCCCTTCCTGCCGTCGCGGCCGCCGCCTCGGGACCGGCTGCCGGCATGCGTGGTGGTGTCGTCGTCGCTGCCGGGCCGCCAGTGAGAGCGGTCGATCTTGACGCCGACGCCGCCGAGCAGGTGGCGCAGCTGGGTGACGAGGTCCTGCCATTCGCGCACGCGCACAAAGTTGATGAACTCGGCCTTGCACAGTTTGCGGAACTTCGATGACGACAGGGCGGCGGCGTTGTCGGCGAGGTGGTTCCACAGGTTCAGCAGGGTGAGGAAGTCGCTGTGCGGATCGGTGAAGCGGGCGTGGAGCTCATCGGCTTGCGCGCGCACCTCAGCCGGGCGTTCGCGCGGGTCCTGGACGGACAGACCTGCGACGATGACGGCGACTTCGCCGCCGCAGCCGGCCTCAGCGCCGGCGAGGACCATGCGGGCCAGCCTCGGGTCGATCGGCAGTTTGGCGAGCATCCGGCCGATCTTCGTCAGCCGGATCCGGCCCGTCTCATCGGTGCGGGTGGCGCCGAGTTCGCCGAGCAGCACGCGCCCATCGCGCACCGCCTTCGATTCGGGTGGGGTGAGGAAGGGGAAGGAGGTGATGTCGGATTCGGTCTGCGCGAAGCCGAGCGAAATCATCTGCAGGATGACGCTGGCGAGGTTGGTGCGCAGGATCTCCGGGTCGGTGAACTCGGGGCGGGCTTCGAAGTCGTCTTCGGAGTACAGGCGGATGCAGATGCCCTCGCTCGTGCGGCCGCAGCGGCCCTTGCGCTGGTTGGCTGAGGCCTGCGAGACCCGTTCGATCGGCAGCCGCTGGACCTTCGTGCGGTTGGAATACCGCGAGATGCGGGCGGTGCCGGCGTCGATGACGTATTTGATGCCGGGCACCGTCAGCGAGGTCTCGGCGACATTGGTGGCCAGTACGATGCGCGGCCGGTCATGCGGTGCGAACACGCGCTGCTGTTCGGCAGACGAGAGCCGGGCGAACAGCGGGATGACCTCCCACTCGGCGAACCTGGGCCCCTTCTGCTGCAGGTGGGCGGCGAGCGCATCGGCGGTGTCGCGGATCTCGCGTTCGCCGGAGAGGAAGACGAGGATGTCGCCGGGGGCTTCGCGGGCGAGTTCGTCGACGGCGGTCAGGATCCCCTCGGTCTGGTCGGCGGCTCCTGCTTCGTAGTCACCGTCGGCGCCGGGGCCGTCAGGGTCGTCGTCGCTGGCGGTGTCATCGGCCAGCGGACGATAGCGCACCTCGACGGGATAGGTCCGCCCGGACACACTGATGATCGGTGCCGGGCCGTCAGCGGAGGCGAAGTGCTCGGCGAAGGACTCCGGGTCGATTGTCGCCGAGGTGATGATGACCTTGAGATCGGGCCGTGTGGGCAGCAGGCGGGCCAGCGACCCGAGCAGGAAGTCGATGTTCAGGCTGCGTTCGTGGGCCTCATCGATGATGATGACCTCGTAGTCGCGCAGCTGCCGATCATGCTGGAGTTCGGCCAGCAGGATGCCGTCGGTCATGACCTTCACCCGGGTGGCGTCGGCGACCTGGGAGGTGAACCGGACCTGGTAGCCGATGCCTGCGCCGAGCTCCTGACCGAGTTCGTCGGCCAGCCGGGCGGCGACCGCGCGGGCGGCGATGCGGCGGGGCTGGGTGTGGCCGATGAGCCCGGTGATGCCGTAGCCGAGTTCGAGGCAGATCTTGGGTATCTGGGTGGTCTTTCCCGAACCGGTCTCACCGGCGATGATGACGACCTGGTGAGCGCGGATCGCCTCGGCGATCTCATCGCGGTGCTCGCTGACCGGCAGCTCGGCCGGATACGTGATGGCGATATCGAGGCCGGCGCGGGCAGCCCGGCGGGCAGCAGCGCGCTGGGCGTGCTGTCGTGTGGAAGGGCGATCAGGGCGGTCGCTGCGCGAGCGCGCGCCGCGGCGCCGGCGGCCGGGCCGGGAATCAGACATAACCCCACCAGGTTAACCCCTCGGCTCTGCGGCAGCACCGTGCATTCAGACGTTCAAGGCTCCATCACATGTTCAACACTCCACGCGTCCATCGTCGGACTGCATGCCACCAGTGTTTCCTTCACTGCATTCCAGCGATTCATCCCCCGGGCCCGCGATGACATGACCCCGGAATCGCAGGCATGTCTGCCGCAGGAGACCGCACGGCCGTAGGGAACTGCGACCAAGGGAGCTACAGTCAAAGGAGAACCGATACGACCTTCGCGCAATATCTGACGATCAGCAGAATCGGTAGCGTCATGTCGTCACGCTCTATTGTCGCCAGCTGAGGAATCTCATTCACTGGACCCCGGAGGTAATACAATGGTCCGCCGCACGTCGTTCATTTCTCTCGCCTGGCCGATTCAGTTGGTGCTCTGGCTGTCCATGCTCGCGCTCGTCGTCATTCTGATCGCACTCTGGACTGCGCTGGATACGTGGCTCCTCATCCTGTTGACGGTCGTCACCATCGCGTCGCTGTGGCTCGCGCTCGCCACGAGCGTCTTCAAGGTGTCTCTCGACGATTCGAGGTTCACCGCCGGGTCACTGCTCGGCTGGCCCCGGCTGTCTGTCGCGGTGGCGGAAATCGAATCGGTGCGGATCGTGGATGTGAAGCCCCTGGGTGAGTTCTTCGGCTGGGGCTACCGCATTCGGGGTGTCCGCGATAAGGGGATCATCACCCACGGCGGCCCAGGGCTCGAGATCAGGTCTCGGGACGGTTCGCTCATCACCGTCACGCTCAGCGACGCCCCGGCTTTCGCCGCGGACCTTGAGCGCCACACGCTGCCGGGCTGACAGTTCGGCGCTGTCGATGCGATCCCCATTCCACGACGCTGTCGGCATCTGACGCCCATCCTCACCCGGCGCAGTGCCCCGGCACAGATCGAGCATGTGCCGTACTGGTGACCGCCCGCTTCATCTCATGCGTTCTCCTTGGCGACCGCGGTGTGCAGAGGGGAATCGGATTCGATAGTCTCCACCTGGAAACCGGGGTTGGACTCTGAGACCTGGGCACGATCGCAGTTTCGTCGTCAGCGCCGGTCGCACACTCGCGCAGCACAGCTGACGATCCGCCGGGCGGATGAACGCCCCTGAGAGAAGGAACTGACCGCACCGTGCTCGATGTGCTCGAAGGCTTCGGCGTCATCGCCGTTGTCATCTTCGCCGGCCTCATGCTCGGCCGTTCTGGGGTGCTCGGCCCGACCGGCCAGCAGGTGCTCGCCCGCGTCGTCTTCTACGTCGCCACCCCCGCGCTGCTCTACGTCACGATCTCCTCGACGGACATCGATGCGATCTTCTCCCCTGCCCTGCTGGCCACCGGCGGCTCGGCGGTGCTCGTGTTCACCGGGATCTTCGCCTTCACGCTGTGGGCCCGGCGGCGCAGCTTGGGTGAGGCGACGATCAGCGCCATGGCCTCGGGCTATGTCAACATCGGCAATCTCGGCATCCCCATCGCCACCTATGTGCTGAAGGACCTGAGCTTCGTCGCCCCGGTGCTGCTCTTCCAGCTCATCCTGCTCAGCCCCATCATCATGGTGCTGCTCGACTCCACCCGGGCACAGGCCGACAGTCAGTGGTGGCGCCCGGTGCTCATGGTGCTGCGCAACCCGATCGTCATCGGCGCCGCCCTCGGCGTGGCCGGCTCGCTGACCGGGTGGCGGCTGCCCGAGGTGGTGCACGAGCCGGTGAGCATGCTCGCGGCGATGTCGGTGCCGGGCATGCTGCTGGCCTTCGGCATCTCACTCAAGGACGGTTGGAAGCTCCCGCCGGCCGGTTCGCGCCGCCAGCTTGTCATCATCACGGTCACCAAGCTCGTCATCCAGCCGTTGATCGCCTGGCTCATTGGCGGGGTGCTGCTCGGCTATGACGGTCTCATGCTCATGGGCATCGTCGTGACCTCGACCCTGCCGACGGCGCAGAACGTCTACATCTACGCCATGGAGTACAAGGCCTCGGCTCAGCTGGCCCGTGACGCCGTGTTCATCACCACGATCCTCTCGGTGCCGGCTGTGGTGGTCGCAGCGCTGCTGTTCGGAGTCTGAGCCCGGCTCCAGGATCTGCACCCGCAGCCGGGGCCTGAGCCCCATGGCCGGACGCGGGCCGGCAGACACCGCGCACCCGTCCTGACTTGCCGGTTTGTGCGTGTCGCTCCACTAGCGCAGTGTTCATCCGTCGAACAATGGGAGCGTGGCTATCGACGACTCGAAGAACACCGACGACCTGCTCTCCCGGCGGATGAGCTCCGGCAGCGAGCCGGAGTCATCGGCCGAGTCGAGCGACGGTGCCGCCGGCTCCCGCCGCCACGACCGCGAAGCGCACATCGGCGAGCACGTCGCAGATGAGCAGACCTTCTCGATTGACGCGCCCGGCACTGACGAGTCGCCCGGTTCGCCGCTGAGTGAGGAGACTGTCGAGTTCGACCCGATCGCCCACCGCAACCGGGAGCTGCGCGACCGCGCTTTCGCGCAGAGCACCCCTGACCCTCACGCCACCGCCGAACACCGCCCCATCGACGCCGGCACCAGCACAGCCACCAGCGCCACGGCCACCGGCACCGGCGCTGCCGCCGGTGCCACCGCCTCGGGCGCGGCCGTGGCGCCCACCCAGCAGATCCGCACCCGCGGCCACCACGACGCCCATGACGATGTCGACGAGCCGGCCAGAAGGCGTGTCAACGCCCTCGACATCATCGGCGGGATCTGGATCGCGCTGGCCACTCCCTTCGTGCTCGCGGGCCTGGCCGTCAGGCTCATCGCCTCGGGCCTGTTTCTGAAGTTCGCATACTTCTGGCGGCCTGGCTTCCCCGCCGACGCCTACGGCTTCACCAACGACGACCGATTGCACTACGGCTCCTACGTCGTCGACTACCTCAACAACTTCGACTCCAGTCGCTACCTCTCCGACGTTGTGCTGCCCAACGGGGTGCCGCTCTTCCAGCCCGAAGAGATCGCCCACATGGAAGACGTCAAGGACCTCGTGTCCCTGCTCTACCTGATCGCCGTCATCGGCGCGATCGGCATGCTTCTCTTCGGCCTGTACATGTCACGGGCCAATGGTCCGGGCCTGCGCCACGCGCTGCGTTTCGGGGCGCTGCTGACGATCGTCGCCTTCCTCGCCCTCGGAGCGCTGGCGATGCTGGGCTGGGACCGGTTCTTCACCCAGTTCCACGCGATGTTCTTCGACGCCGGCACCTGGGAGTTCTACGTCGACGACGCACTCATCCGGCTCTTCCCCGGCCAGTTCTGGGTTGATGCCGGCATCGCCGCAGCCGCGATCGTGCTGCTGATCTCCGCGCTCATCCTCGCGCTGTCGTTCATCGGCCGCCGACGCGCTGAGCGCAAGGAGCGCTCGAATGAGCGCCGTGCCGCCAAGGCTGAGAAGAAGGCCGAGCGCCGCAGCGACCGCGGCGAGCTGCCCGACCCGGCCACCCAGGCCAGCGGCACACGGGAGGCGGGCACCGCCTCGGCGCCGGAATCCACCCGCCCGGTCACGGTGCGCCCGCAGCAGCCGGAGGACCCGGCTGGGACGACGCGCAGCTGACGCGTCCCCACAGATCCTTCCCCCATCGACCCGAGTGGCTGTTTCCCCTGCCACTCGGGTCGAACTCTTATAAGTCGAGGCGTTCGCGGCGCGGGCGCAGCACGCCTGCCGGCTCATCGGCCAGGTCACCTGCGTGGGCCCCGTGGTGGCGTTCGTGCAGCTCGGCGGTCTGTTCGCTCAAGTGCCGGGCCTCAGCCTCCTCGTCTTCGGAGACGACATCGACGATCCACGAGGCCAGGGTCGCAGTCACCGAGCCGATGAGGGCGATGCCGCAGATCATGAGCCCGACGGCGATGAACCGGCCGAGCGCGGTGATCGGGAAGTGATCGCCGTAACCGACCGTCGTGATCGTCACAACCGCCCACCACAGCGCATCGCCGAAGCTCGTGATGTTCGCCCCCGGATAGTTCTGCTCGGCGTCGAGGACGGCCAGCGCTGCGACGAAGACGAGCACGACCGAGGCGGTGCAGATGAAGAGGGTGACCTTGCCGCGCAGGCGGGCGCCGGCGGTGCGGTGGATGAACCCGATGAGGGTGATGAGGCGCAGCAGGTACAGCGGCCTGAGGAACGGGAAGATGACGAGGGCGAGTTCATGCAGGTGGGTCCAAAACCACAGGAAGCGGCGGCGCACAAGGATGAAGCTGACGATGTAGTCGATGGCGAAGACGACCCACATGGCGAGCATGACGCGTTCGGGCCACATGATCTCCGAGGGCCGCAGGTTGCCGATGACGACGTAGGCGTAGGCGGCTAGGAAGATGAGGGCGGCGATCGCCATCGGCCATTCGGTCAGCTGCTGCCACCGCTGGTAGCGACTCTGCGGTACCGCGGTGTCTTGTGTCTGTGTGGTCTGTCTCGCCTCGCTCATGCTGTTGTCAGTGTCGCATATGCGCAGGTGCGAGGGGTGGTGCGTGCCGTCTGGCGGCGGTCGTGTCGGCTACTGCTGGGCGCCGGACATGAGCCGGGGCTCGGCCAGTGCCGGGGTCTCGGTGACGGCCGGTGCCGGCGCCGAGGCGGGGGTCGCCGGGGTTTCAAGCGGTTGGGATTCGACGCGCACCGGGCGTGGTGCGAAACGGCTCATGAGGGCTGCGATGAGGAAGATGGTGCCGAAGAGTGCTGCCATGATGCCGAGCAGGGTGGCGGTCATCGTCAGGTGGTGGGTGAGTCCGGCGGGCGTGCGCAGCTCCCCGGAGGTGTAGGCGAACGCCCAGAGGACGGCGCAGGCGGGGGCGGCCACGAGAAGGAACCGGATGATGAGCTCTTTGAGCATCGTGCTTCTTTCGGCTTCGGCAGGTTCGCAGTTGTGCATGGGATTCAGTGGGCCTGGTGCGGCGTTTCGCATGCCGCTTCAGTGACCAGGCTAGCTGAGTGAACTCTGCGAATCAGCCGGTGTTATCGTCTCGTGCCGCACATGACGGGATTGAGACATACCCTCGATGCTCCGCCGCTGGCAGGAGGACTGAGTGTGGCGTGGGCAACTTCTCCGCTCGGCCGACGTTACCGAATTGTGATGCTGCGCTGGGCCTTCTCGTTAAGGATGGACTGTGTCGTGGCTCTCACGCCGGCGGATGTCCTCGGTTTCGAGCTGGAACGTCGTGTGCTCGATCGAGACCTCGAAGTCCTCAGCGATGCAGCGGCGCAGCCCGTCGAGGATCTCGATCGCGTGGCCGTCGCTGAAGCAGGAGTCGTCGAGCACGACATGGGCGCTGAGTGTCGGCAGCCCGGAGGCGACGGTCGAGGCGTGCAGGTCGTGGACGTCGATGACGTGATCGACGGCGAGCATGTGGCGGCGGACCTCATCGAGGTCGAGGCCTGCCGGGGTGAAGTCCATGAGGATCCGGACGGCATCGCGCAGCAGGATGACCGAGCGCGGGATGATGAGGGCGGCGATGAGGAAGGCGGCCAGCGTGTCGGCGCGGGTGTAGCCCGTGGTGAGGATGAGGATCGCCGAGACCATGACCGCCAGCGTGCCGAGGGCGTCGACGAGGACTTCGAGGAACGCGGCCCGCATGTTCAGATTCGCCTTCCGCCCGGCTGCCAGGGCGAGCATCGCTGCGACATTCAGGACCAGGCTGAGTGCGGCGACGATGAGCAGCGGACCGGCGGCGACCTCCGGCGGGGCGGCCCAGCGGCGGATGCCGTCGATGATGGCGTAGATGCTCACACCGGCCAGCAGCAGGCCCTGGGCGAGTGCCGCGAGGCTCTCAAGCCGCCGGTAGCCCCAGGTGCGCTCATTCGACGGCGGGCGGGCGATGAGGGTGACGGCGACGACGGCGATGAGCAGACCGGAGGAGTCGACGAAGGAGTGGACGAGGTCGACGAGCAGGGCAAGGCTGCCCGACAGCCAGGCGCCGATGAGCTGGACGACGACGATGGAGGCGACGAAGCTGAAGGCGATGAGCAGTCGGCGGCGCATGCCCGGTGCGTGTGCTGCTTCGGCGGCGCTGGGTCCGTGGTTGTGGTGTGCTCCCATGGTCTCCTCCTCCCTTGGTGCTGTGGCTGGCTATCGGTTCAGCTGGCGGCCGGTTGGTGCGGTTCGGTTGTGTGCAGGTGCTGGCAGAGCACCGCGTGGGCGCCGGTCGCAGTCAGTACGCGTTCGGCTGCGGTGATGAGCCCGCGCAACCACTCGGGTCCGGCCAGCGCGTACCAGGTGGCGCGGCCTTCGGGCCGGGCGGTGAGCAGCCGACATTCGTGCAGGAAGGCGATGTGCTTGCTCACCGTCGACTGCGCCAGGCCCATGTGCGCCACCAGGTCGCGCACCCGGTGCGGGCCAGAGGCCAGATGCTGGACGATCGCCAGGCGCGTCGGTTCGGCCAGCGCCTGGAACAGGTGCGCGTACGCGGTCGTGGCCGCTTCGTCGATTGATATCACATCAGCTTTCATCGCCATAGAGCGATGCTATCACCCAAGGGTGATGCCGCTTTCGTCCGGGCGCCGCTTTGCTTGAGACGGCTTCTGTGCCGTTCATCCTGATTCGCCCCGGGTCTGGTGGAGGCTCTGATCCCATGGGCGGATGAGGAGCATGGCAGCACCGAGGAAGCAGAGCGTTGAGCTCCACGCGCGGGCCACGCGGAGGGCGTCGGGCGCCAGGAAGGGCTGACCGCAGCGGGCCAGCCCGAACCCTTCCCCGAGGACTTCTTCGACCCCGACAGCGATTGAGTCCCAACAGCCACGACACCCAGCCCACCGACGGCGCGCAGCCCTTCTAACCCCAAACCGAAGGATCATCCGCTACACCACGTCCGGGGACTTGACCCCATGGTCCCGCTGGAGGCTCGTCTTCTGAACATCCCCGGCGTGGTTCAGCGTTCAGGATTCGAACCGGGCCTGGTCGGTCCGCTCACGTTGAAAGATCACGTAATTCACCCCAGCTGGCGCAGTGCCGCAACCGTTGACCACCGTCAGCTAGGCCTGGGCCTCGCCGAGGCGCGCTTCGGGCCTGAGCTCGGCGCGGAGACCGCCGCCGGTCGCAGCCCGGGCGAGGGCGCGACCCAGCGATGGTGCCTGCTTGAATAGATTGTGACCGGCCACGAAGAAGACCGAGCCTGCCTCCCACACGGCCACGCCGTCCTCACTCCACGGGAGGTCGGTCACCCAGCAGTGGACGAAGTCGCGCGGCTCTGGGCGGAGACCGGGCAGCGCCCGTGTCACGTAATCGCGTGCGCGTTCGTCCAGCGATCGAATCGCCGCCGGGTCGATGAACGTTCCGTCGTCGCGGACGCCGACGGTGTCGCTGAGTCCGACCGAATAGCTGCTGTTGCCCGGTAGCGGCGTCGCGTAGACGCCGACTTCGCCGAAGACGCCGCTGCTGTCCTGCAGGCACGCGACTCGTGCCGGGGCGGCGGCTTTCACGTCGAAGGTCAGCCGGACGTGTGCGGCAAGGCGAACCGGCAGCGACAGGCCGACGCTGCGTGCCAGGCGGGCGGTTTCGCGGCCGGCGCACACGACCACCTTGGAGTAGACAGCCCGGTCGGTTACGCTGCGCACCTCGACCGTCCCGTCGGCGCGGGGATCGATGGAGATGACCTCACCGGTAGTGACCGCATCTGCGAGGGCACCCGTGAGTGCCGTGATCGCGGCGCGGGTGCGGATCGCGCCGCCCGACTCGTCGAGCACTGCTGGCCCCGAGTACCCAGCGAGCAGCGGCATCCGCTGGGCGACCTCGGCAGCGTCGATCTCGCGCGCTTCCACGCCGCCGACCTGGTCGAGCACCCGCAGCCGCGCCAGGGCGCTGTCTCCGACCGCCAGGACACCGTCTGATGAGACCAGCTCGACGTCGAAGTGTTCGGCCCACTCATCCCATACGCCGCGGCTCTCGCGCGCGAAAGCGACGAGCCGCGGGTCGTCGTGGGCATGCCGGAAGATCCGCGACTCACCCGCGGACTGACCTGTCCCGGGCAGACCAGCCTCGTACAAGCGCACCGGCACGCCCTGCTCCCGCAGCGCGTACGCTGTCGACAGACCGACGATCCCGCCCCCGATCACTGCTACCTCGGGTGAACGCGTCGTGGCAACGCCGTCGTCAGTTCCTGTCATCGCGGTTCCTTGATCTGTTGGTGATTAGCGATAGGCCGCAGGAGAGCTTCTCAATCGCGGGTTCGCAGAACAACGTGCCGGTCTGCTCGCGGCGAGGATCGCGACCCTGCTGGCCTGCAGATCCGCGGGCATATCAGCTTGCCTTCTCTCCGCTCGACATGCCGGGCTTGATGACGACCTTGGTCCAGCCCTCGGCCCTGGAGTCGAAATTCTTGTAGGCGTCGGCGGCCTGCTCCAACGAGATCTCGTGGGAGACGATCCATGACGGCTTCGCCTTCCCAGCCGCGATCAGGTCGCGCAGCTGGCGGTTGTACTTCTTGACCGGGCATTGACCGTTGCCCATGGTCTGCCCCTTGAACCAGTGCAAGCCGAAGTCGACAGCCGCCTTGCCCTGTTTGGCCAGGTCGTCCTTGCCCCCAGGATCCTGAGGGACGAACACGCCGACGGTGCCGATCCCGCCGGTGAAACGGACCGAGTTGATGAGCATGTTCAGGGTGGCAGCCGGATCTTCGTTGCCCTGGGGATCGTGGGCCTGGTAGCCCACGCACTCGCAGCCGCGGTCGGCTCCGAGTCCCATTGTCTCGTCCAGCACGGCCTGCACAGGGTCGGTCTTGGAGTCGTCGATGGCAATCGCGCCGATCTGCTCGGCCAGCGCCAGCCGGTCGGGGTGGCGATCGACCACCATCACCTTCGCGGCGCCCTTGATCGTCGCGGACAAGGCGGCCATCAGTCCCACGGGTCCGGCCCCGGCGATGACGACGCTGTCGCCCGGAACCACGCCGGCCATCTCGGTGGCGTGGTAGCCGGTGGGGAAGATGTCGGAGAGCATGACGTAGTCGTTCTCCTTCTCCTCCGCGTCCTCACCCAGGCGCAGCGCGTTGTGGTCGCCGAAGGGCACCCGGAGCAGTTCTGCCTGCCCGCCGCCGTACGAGCCCATTTCGGCGAAACCGTAGGCCGCGCCGGCGGCCGACGGGTCAGGCTGCGTCGTCAGGCAGTAGTTCGTGAGCCCGCGCTCGCAGTTCTTGCAGAAACCGCACGAGATATTGAACGGCAGCACGACCCGGTCGCCCACCTTGACCTTCTCGACTCCCTGGCCGACCTCCACCACCTCTCCCATGTTCTCGTGACCGAACGTCCGGCCTTGCTCGAAGGAGGTCCGGCCCTCGTACATGTGCAGGTCCGAGCCGCAGATGTTGGTTGTTGTCACCTTGACCAGCACATCTGTGGGCCGCTCGATCTTGGCGTCCGGAACATCCGTGACCGCGACATCTCTGGGTCCCTGATAGACGACAGCCTTCATGGCGGATCTCCAATCGTTGTGTGGTGACTTTCAGACCTGAACCGTCCTGGGTCTCGATTCTATGCTACAGATGAAGCAGCGCACTTACTACAGATTGAAGCAGCGCACTTACTGCAGAGGAAGTATCGCGCTGTCTGGGGTGAGCCGTCTTTGACCACCATCTAGGAATGAAACCCAGGACGGTTCACGGTGCTGGTTTGAACGGATGACCAGGCGTTTTGTGCTGGTATTTTTGGTGCCCCCAGTGGGACTCGAACCCACACTGAATCGATTTTAAGTCGACTGCCTCTGCCGATTGGGCTATAGGGGCGACGGCTGACAGTCTAACCGAGTCAGCGCCGCCCAACGCCCTCCACCCAGGGCCACCGCATAGAAAACACTGGTGGGGACCCCAGACAGGATCCCCACGAGTGTTGACATCAGCTCAGGTGAGCGTCACGGTCAGGCTTTGGCCGGCTCTTTCTTGGGGGCCGGCTTCGAGTGCGCGGCGTCGACGAACGACTTGCGCGGCACATCGAGGTCCTTGAGCGGCATAACGTCGCGGCCGAAGACGACGTTGAGCGCCCAGTTTCCGAACACCCGGACCTTGCGGTCGATGGTCGGGATGGCGTAGCCGTGGTAACCGCGGTGCATCGCCCAGGCGAGCAGACCGCGGGCCTCGAAGTCGCCCATCTGCGAGACACCCTTGTACAGGCCGAGACCGGCAACCGTGCCGATGGTCTTGTGGAAGTACTGGCGGAACTCGGTCTCACCGCGCAGCGCGGCGAGCACGTTGGCGGCCAGCACCGGAGCCTGGCGCACGGCGTGCTGTGCGTTGGGCACGCAGTAGCCGCCCACGCCGCCGCCGGAGAGGTCGGGCACAGCAGCGTTGTCACCGGCAGCCCAGGCGCCTTCGACAACACCCTCATCGCCCTCGACGCGCAGGTCGGCGCGCACGGTGACGCGGCCGCGCTCGTCGAGCGGCAGGTCGGAGTCGACAAGCAGCGGGTTGGCCTTGACGCCGGCGCTCCACACGACGGTGTCGCAGTCGAACTCTTCGCCGTTGGACAGCTGGATGTGCTTGTTGGTGCAGTCCTGCAGGAAGGTCTCGAGGTAGACGTCGATGCCGCGCTCGCGCATGTGCTCGACGACCCAGCGGGCCTGAGCCTCGCCCACCTCGGGCATGACGCGGCCCATCGCCTCGACGAGGACGAAGCGCAGGTCGGCCTCGGTCAGGGTCTCGTACTGGGCAACGGCGGCACGGGCCATGTCCTCGAGCTCGGCGAGGATCTCCATGCCGGCGAAGCCGCCGCCGACGAAGACGAAGGTGAGCAGCCGGCGGCGCTCTTCGTCGTCTTCGAGCAGGGAGGCCTCGGAGATGTTGTTGAGCACGTGGTCGCGCAGGGCGACGGCCTCTTCGATCCGCTTGAGGCCGATGGCCTCTTCGGCCAGGCCCGGGATCGGCAGGGTGCGGGCCACGGAACCTGCGGCGAGGATGATCTGGTCGTAGTCGAGCTCGAATGGCTCATCGCCTTCGGGTTCGACGGTGACGAACTTGTCAGCGTGGTTGATCGACCGGACGTAGCCGGTGACGACCTCCGCACCCTTGAGGTTGCGGCGCAGCGGCACGACGGCGTGACGCGGCTCGATCGAGCCGGCTGCCACCTCGGGCAGGAACGGCTGGTAGGTCATGTAGGGGTTGGGGTCGACGACAGTGACCGTCGCTTCGCCGCGACCCAGGTTCTTCAGCAGATTCTGGGCGGTGACGAGGCCGAGGTAGCCGCCTCCGACGATGAGAATACGAGGACGCAGTTTGCTGTTTCGAATCAGTGCCATGACCCCATACTAGCGACCGCCCCAGGGTTTGTGAAAACTTTCACTTTCACTCCGGGGGTGCTGGCGGATCCGCTTCAGACCGCGGTGTGCGCCGCATCCGGGCGATCCCGGCGGCGATGAGCCCACTGCCTGCCAGGCCGCCGATGATGAGCATGGCCGGGCCCGCCGCCGAGGCGGTGGCCGGTGTGATCTGCGCCTGGCCTTCGCGGGAGGTTTCCTTGCCGGAATCGGCGCCGGGTTCGGCCTGTTCGGAGGTCGCAGGCGCCCGACGGTGCATCGTCACCCAGTCGGCGAGCTGCTGTCTGGCCTGCGGGACGTCTGCGGGCACCTCGGCGTTCAGGGCTGCCAGAGGGGCAAGCCGGCCGTGGCCGACGACCGGATCGGGCTGCTCGGGTGTCGTCGTGCCGTCGTGACCGGGGACCGGGGTGGCTGTGGTGTAGAGCTTGGCGACGACCTCATCGGCGGACAGATCCGGGTCGTTGCTGCGGATGAGGGCTGCGACTCCGGCGACGACCGGTGCTGCGAAGGAGCAGCCGTCGCCGGTGCCGTACTCGCCGCCGGGCAGCGGGACGGGGATGTCCTCGGCTGGTCCCATGAGGTCGACGGCGATACCAGGGGCGGTCGATTCGGCGCGCACCTGCCCGTTGGTGCCCAGTCCCCCGACACCCACAACGCCGGGCACGGTCGAGGGCGCCCAGGCCTTGCGCGCACCCTGTGAGCGGTTGCCCACGCAGGCGATGACGACGACATCGTGCTCGAATGCATACGCGAAGGCCTCGTCCCAGTCCGGGTCCCAGGTCGGGTCGTCCCAGCCCAGGGACATGTTGACGACATCAGCGCCCTCGTCGACAGCCCAGCGCAGTGCGGCGGCAGCCTGCTGGCGGGAGGGCGGGGAGCTCTCGGGCCGGTTGCTGCCCAGCCACATCGAGGCGGAGAGCAGGTCGGCGTCCGGGGCCACGCCCATCGGCCCTGGCCCGGATCCGTTGCCGGCGATGACGCCTGCGATGGCGGTGCCGTGGTGGATGATCGACCCGTCGCCGAGAGGGGTGGTGCCGTCCGCACCGGTTTCGGAGAAGTCCTTGGCCTTGACGACGGTGTCGGTGAGGTTCTCATGCGCGGCATCGACGCCGGAGTCGATGACAGCGACCGTCGTGCCCTTCCCGGTCGTCGTCTTCCACATCTCGTCAATGCCGTAGTCGGCGATGAACCATTGGCCGGGTCCTGCCTCGGGTTCGGCCGCCTGCGCCGGGCCCGAGGCGAGAGTCGCCTCGGCAAGTCCCGCGCCGGTGGCCAGCGCAAGGGCCGCGGCAGCGGCGGCGAGCTTCTGCCCGGCAGCCCTGCCAGCCCAGGCAGCCCTGACTCGCCGGGCGCGCGGGAGGCCGGTGGCGTCTCGGTCGGCGACGGTCATGTCGGCTGCCTTCAGGTGCCGGCTCGCTGGCTGAGGCCGATGGCGATGCCGTCGAGGATGTCGGTCTCGCTCGCGTAGATCGCAGGAGGCTGCTGGGCATCAGAGGTGATGCGGTCGATGAGCCTGGCGAAGATGAGCGCCCCGGAACCGATGACGTCGACGCGGCCGGGGTGCATGAACGGCAGTGCGGCCCGCTCAGCCCGCGGCATGTGCAGCAGATCATGGCAGGTGGCCTGCAGCTGCTCGGGTTCCAGCCGTGCGGCGTGGATCGCCTCGGGTTCATAGGCGTTGAGTCCGAGCAGTGCGGCGGTGACAGTGGTGATCGTGCCGGCGACACCGATGACGGTGCGCACACCGGAGACGTCGACATCAGCACAGGCGGCATCGTAGGCGGCGTCGACATCGGCGACCGTCGCCGCGGTCTCAGCATCAGTCGGCGGGTCGGAGCTGAGGTGGCGTTCGGTCAGGCGCACACACCCGATGTCCATGCTGTGCGCCCCGGTCAGCTCAGCCCCGGCGGGCCCGACTGCACCGGTGACGAGTTCGGTGGAGCCGCCGCCGAGATCCATGACGAGGAACGGGCCGGTCGGTGCCGGGTCGGCGGCCGCCTGCACGCCGACGGTCGCGCCGGTGAAGGACAGCTGCGCTTCTTCGATGCCGGTGATGACCTCCGCCTCAACGCCGAGGCGTGCGCGCACACCGGCGAAGAACGCTGCCCGGTTGGCCGCATCCCGGCTGGCAGACGTCGCAACGAAGCGCACATGTTCCGGCTCGTGGGCGCGGATGAGCTCGGCGTACTCCTCGCAGGCGGCGAAGGTGCGCTCTAAGGCTTCGGAAGCGAACCGGCCGGTGGCATCGACTCCCTGGCCGAGGCGCACGATGCGCATCTCGCGTACGACATCGCTCACCTGCAGCGGCCCGCCGTCAGCGGGGGCGGTGATGTCGGCGATGAGGAGGCGGATGGAGTTCGTTCCGCAGTCGATGGCAGCAGATCGGGTCATGCCATCCAGCTTAGACGCCGCAGGGCAGCTTGCCGGTCCAGGATGCTCACACCTCGGCGACGGGCGGCACCCCGTCCATCATCGACAGGGCGAGGTCACCGACCGGGTTGACACCTGGACCGGCGGCCAGGGCGTGGCCGACGAGCGCATGGAGGCACTTGATGCGGGTGGGCATGCCGCCGGCGGAGAAGTCATCGATCTCCGGGACCTCGCCGACACCGGCGTCGATGCCGATCTGCCGGCGGGCCTCCAGATAGGCGGCATGGGCCTTGCGGTAGGCGGCCTGCATGTCCTCGTCCTCGGCGAGCTGCTCACTCATCTGCGCCATGACGCCGGCGGCTTCGAGCCGGGAGCATTCGGTGACGTAGTCCGGGTGCGTGAGGTAGAAGGTGGTGGGGAACGGCGTGCCGTCCTCCAGCCGGGGCGCGGTGGCGACGACGAGCGGCTCACCGGTCTTCGAGCGTGCAGCGACGCCGACGACGCCGCGCGGGATCCGGCCGAGCTGGGCGCGGATCGTCTCGAAGTCCGCTTCGGTGCATTCGGTGATCATGGGCTCTCTTCTGTTGCGAAACCGACGGCCTTGAGAGAATCTACCAGCTCGATGTACCACGGCTGCCTGCGCACGGTGCGCTTCTCCCCTGCCCCGGCCTCCGCGGTCTCGGTGGCGACCTCCTCGCCGGTGTCGTCGATGACGATGTAGACCTCTTCACCGTCCTTGGCGTAGTGGTAGTCCTCGCGGGCCCGCAGGGCGAGATAGTCGGGATCCTTGAGCTGCTCCTGGCGCTCCTTGAGGTCGGCGACTTCCTGCTCGGTGACCTCGATGTCGCGCTCCAAAGCGGCGATCTGCTGGTACTGGGCGATCCCGGTCGAGATCGAGGGCAGGAACATCGTCAGCAGCATCGCGGCGATGACGCCGAGGATGATGGTGCGTGCCGGCAGACGGCGCCCGGCCGCGGTCGCGTCGATGTCGGTGCCTGAGAGGTCGACGACCGGCTGGGCCCTGCGCGTGCGCGCGGCAGGCGCCGGGGCCTTGGCGGATTTCGGCTTGCGGGAGGCAGCGGACTTCCGCTTGGCAGCCAGGGCGCGGCGCTGTGCTGCAGATGACGTCGGAGCCATTGCCACCTCATGAGCTGATCAGGGGAAGAAAGGTGTGTGGCACCAAGTCTGCCTGTCTTCGCGACCGACAGCCCTCATTTGGTGCGGCGTGTTCGCACGAGCACATGCGAGATGCGCGTATGCGCTCCCCGGCCGCCGCCCCACAACGCACGCCTCGCGCCCCGCGCCTCGTCCCCCACGCATGAGGTGGGGGCACGCACGGTCGTGCACCCCACCTCGGGGGCCGGTCGCCTCAGCCGCGCACGCCTGGGGCGGCTGGGAGTTCAGCCGGTGGGCGGCCGGTGTCAGTCGCGGAAGCGCGGGAAAGCCGAGCGTCCGGCGTAGCGGGCGGCGTCGGCGAGCTGCTCTTCGATGCGCAGCAGCTGGTTGTACTTCGCCACGCGCTCCGAGCGGGCCGGGGCGCCGGTCTTGATCTGGCCGGCCTGGGTGGCCACGGCCAGATCGGCGATCGTGGTGTCCTCGGTCTCACCGGAGCGGTGGGAGATCATGCAGGTGTAGCGGTTGGTCTGGGCGAGCATGACCGCATCGAAGGTCTCGGTCAGCGAGCCGATCTGGTTGACCTTGACGAGCAGCGAGTTCGCAGCGCCGGACTCGATGCCGCGGCGCAGCCGCTCGGGGTTGGTGACGAACAGGTCGTCGCCGACGATCTGGACCTTCTCGCCGAGTTCGTCGGTGAGCTCGACCCAGCCGTCCCAGTCGTTCTCATCGAGCGGGTCCTCGATGGACACGAGCGGGTAGCGCTCGACGAGGTCAGCGTAGTAGGCGGTCATGTCGGCGGCGGTCTTCTTCTCGCCTTCGAACTGGTAGGCGCCGTCCTTGAAGAACTCGCTGGAGGCGACGTCGAGGGCGAGCGCGATGTCCTTGCCGGGTTTGCGGCCGGCCTTCTCGATGGCCTCGATGATGAGGTCGAGGGCCTCGGAGTTCGACTCCAGGTTCGGGGCGAATCCGCCCTCATCTCCCAGGCCGGTGGACAGGCCGCGATCCTTGAGCACGGCCTTGAGTGCGTGGTAGACCTCAGTGCCCCACTGCAGGGCTTCGCGGAAGCTGGCAGCCCCGATCGGGGCGATCATGAATTCCTGGATGTCGACGTTCGAGTCGGCATGCGAACCTCCGTTGAGGATGTTCATCATCGGCACCGGCATGATGTGGGCGTTCGGGCCGCCGAGGTAGCGGTACAGCGGCAGGTCGGCGGACTGGGCGGCGGCGCGGGCGACGGCGAGTGAGACACCGAGGATGGCGTTGGCGCCGACCCGGGACTTGTTGTCGGTGCCGTCGGTGTCGATCATCGCCTGGTCGATGAGGCGCTGCTCTTCGGCTTCGAAGCCGGCGATGGCGTTGTTGAGATCGTCGAGCACGGCATCGACGGCCTGCTGGACGCTCTTGCCGAGGTAGCGCTCGGGGTCGGAGTCGCGCAGCTCGACGGCTTCGAACTCGCCGGTCGAGGCACCCGAGGGCACGCCGGCGCGTCCGACGACTCCGTCTTCGAGCAGCACCTCGACCTCGACGGTCGGGTTGCCGCGGGAGTCGAGGATCTCGCGGGCATTGGCAGCGATGATTTCAGCCACTGTGGTCTCCTTCAAGCCTGATGCATCGGCTGTGGGGCGGGAACGGGGTCTACGCGAATCAGCTTAGTCGACACGCGCGGGGCGGACGAGACCGGCGCGCAGCTCGTCGACCGCCTCGGGATTCATGCCGTGGGTGCGCAGGTAGCCGGCCACTCCCCCGTACTCGTCATCAAGCCGATCGAGCACTGCGGTGATGAGCCCGGCCGGTGCCTGGGTGGCGGTCTTCGAGATGTCGGCGACGATCCCGGCCTGGGCGAACTTCGCACCGAGGGCTGCGACGAATTCGGCACCGAGGTAGCGCTCGGTCATCGTGTAGTCGGTCACGACGTGCTCGCGGTCGACGTCGAGCAGACTGAGCACGAAGGCTGAGAGCACGCCGGTGCGGTCCTTGCCGGCAGAGCAGTGGATGAGCACCGGGGTGCGCACGCGTGCGGCGATCGTCTCGACACCGGCGGCGAGGCGGGGCCCGAATTCATCGATCATCGTCTGGTAGATCGTCGGCAGGGTGTGATCGGGCAGCTGGACGCGCGCAGCGTTCGGGTCGAGCGGATAGTAGCGGTTGTCGAAGACCGGCAGTGAGATGTGCTCGACGTCGAGCCCGTCGAGGGCATCGGGGGCGCGGTGGGATTCGCGCTCTTCGCGCAGGTCGATGACGGTGCGCAGGTTCAGCTCACGCAGCGCGGCCCGGGATGCGTCGGTGAGGTTGTGCAGGCCGTCGGAGCGGTACAGCAGCCCGCGGGAGACGGTGCCGCTGCTGGTCGGCCAGCCTCCGATGTCGCGGAAGTTGAACGTGCCTGGGATCGGGATCCGCTCAGCGACATGCATCTGCTGTGTCATCTCCACCCTCCACGGCCTGCCTGCGGGCCTGCTCGACGGCTGCGTCCTCCACTTCGGAGGTTACCCGACGCAGCGCGGCCTCGGCGTCGAGGCCCTGAGCGTGGGCCTGGCTCACAAGCGCGAAGAGCGCCTGTCCGAGTTCGGCTTCCGCTCCCGAGGCGGTGGGCGCCTGGCCTGGGGCGGTGTCCGGGCCCGAGAAGTCCGGGTCCGAGGTGTCCGGGTCCGAGGGGTCCGGCTGGTCGAGTGCGAGGCGTTCGATCCGGCCGAGCACCGCCTGGGCGCGGGTGAGGGCGGGGACACTGGCGGGCAGGGAGTCGAACGAGGCGCGGGCGGCGGCCGCGGCCTGCTGGCCAGCGGCGTGCTCCCCAGCGGGATGCGGGGCGGCGGCCTGCTCTCCTGGGGCATCGGGGCCGGGGGCCTGCTGCCGGGCGGCTGCGCGTTCGGCGGTCTTGATCGCTTCGTAGCGGCGTTCGACTTCGTCGATGTCGACTGGGGCAGTCGAGTCGAAGACGTGCGGGTGGCGGCGGATGATCTTCTCCGTCAGCTGCGCATCGACGCGCTGGATCGCCGCTGGCGTCAGGGGTTCGCCCGGTAGATCCTCGTGGTCGCGCATCGAGGCGAGTGGCTGCCCGCCGGCGGCCTTACGGTCGAGCAGGGCGGCGTGGAAGAGCACCTGGTAGAGCACGTCACCGAGCTCGCCCTCCACCTCGGCTGCGGTCTGCTCGTGCGGGTCAGCGGCGTAGTCGTCAAGGGCGCCGATGAGCTCGTGGGTCTCCTCGATGAGGTGCTTCTGCAGCCCGGTGTGGGTCTGGGCGGCACCCCACGGGCAGCGCGCCAACAGGTAGGCGACGGCCTCAGCCGCCGTCATGCCGGTGGTGTCCGGACGCTGCCAGCGCGGGGTGCTCATGCGTTCGTCTCCACCTTCGCACCGGCCTTCTTCTCAGAGCCGGCCTCCTCTGCCGACCCGGCGTTCTCTGCGGACCTCACCTCCGCCTCGGGGACGGGCAGGATCGCGTCGAGGAACTGGTGCACCCAGTCGATGAGCTCGCGGTCGACGAGGTCCTTCTTGTCGAATCCGACGCCGGCCTGCGGCTTGGGCACCTGGATGGCGCGCAGGGCCGGTTTGATGAGCGACTTCGGGTACAGGCGCTTGAGGCGCACGATCTGCGAATCGGCCAGTTCGACCGGGGCGAAGCGGATCGTGTTGCCCACCGACAGGATCTCCTGCACGCCGGAGGCACGCGCGCGGATGCGCAGGCGGGCGATCTCGGCGAGCACCTCGACCGCCTCCGGGTAGGGGCCGTAGCGGTCGGTGAGTTCGGCCAGGACCTCTTGGATCTCGGCGTCGTCGGTGGCGGCGGCGAGCTTACGGTAGGCCTCGAGGCGGAGGCGTTCGTGTTCGACGTAGTCGGTCGGCAGGTGCGCGTCGATGGGCAGTTCGATGCGCATCTCCGCGACCTCTTCTTCGCCTTCGCCGCGGAAGTTCGCGACCGCCTCGCCGACGAGCCGGACGTAGAGGTCGAAGCCGACCCCTTCGATGTGCCCGGACTGCTGGCCGCCGAGCAGATTGCCGGCCCCGCGGATCTCCAGGTCCTTCATCGCCACCTGCATGCCGGCACCGAGCTCGGTGTGGGCAGCCACGGTCTGCAGCCGGTCGTGGGCGGTCTCGGTCAGGGTCATGTCGGCCGGGTAGAGGAAGTAGGCGTAGGCGCGTTCGCGGGAGCGGCCGACGCGGCCGCGCAGCTGGTGCAGCTGGGACAGGCCCATCCGGTCGGCGCGGTCGACGATGAGTGTGTTGGCATTCGAGATGTCGATGCCGGTCTCGACGATCGTCGTGCACACGAGCACGTCGTACTGCTTTTCCCAGAAGTCGACGATGACCTGCTCCAAGCGCTGCTCGCTCATCTTGCCGTGGGCGACGGCGATGCGCGCCTCGGGCACGAGTTCGGCCAGATGCGCGGCGGTCTTCTCGATGTCCTGGGTGCGGTTGTGGATGAAGAAGACCTGGCCTTCGCGCAGCAGCTCGCGGCGGATCGCAGCGGTGACCTGTTTGTCTTCGTATTTGCCGACGTAGGTCAGCACCGGGTGGCGGTCCTCCGGCGGGGTCGCCAGGGTCGACATCTCCCGGATACCGGTGACGGCCATCTCCAGGGTGCGCGGGATCGGCGTTGCGGACATGGCGAGCACGTCGACGTTGGTGCGCAGGGCCTTGAGTGTTTCCTTGTGCTCGACGCCGAAGCGCTGCTCCTCGTCGATGATGACGAGTCCGAGGTTCTTGAACTGCACTTCACCGGAGAGCAGCCGGTGGGTGCCGATGACGAGGTCGAGGCTGCCGTCCTTGAGGTCCTGCTTCGTCTTCTCGGAATCGGCCGGGGACTGGAAGCGGGAGAGCTTGCCGACGGTGACCGGGAAGCCGGAGTAGCGTTCGGAGAAGGTGTCGAAGTGCTGCTGGACGAGCAGGGTCGTCGGCACGAGCACGGCGACCTGCTTGCCGTCCTGGATCGCCTTGAACGCCGCGCGCACCGCCACCTCGGTCTTGCCGTAGCCGACGTCACCGCAGATGAGCCGGTCCATCGGGATCGGCTTCTCCATGTCGGCCTTGACCTCATCGATGGTGGTGAGCTGGTCGGGGGTCTCCATGTAGTGGAAGGCGTCTTCGAGCTCCCGCTGCCACGGGGTGTCCGGGCCGAAGGCGTGCCCGGAGGAGGCGCGGCGGGCCGAATAAAGATGGATGAGCTCGCGGGCGATCTCCTTGACCGCTTTGCGGGCTTTCGACTTCGTCTTCGCCCAGTCCGAACCGCCCATCTTGTTCACCGACGGTGACTCCCCGCCGACGTACCGGGTGACCTGGTCGAGGGAGTCAGAGGGCACGTAGAGGCGGTCGCCGGGCTGGCCGCGCTTGCTGGGCGCGTATTCGATGACGAGGTATTCGCGGGTGTGGGCCTGCGGCCCGCGGCCCGTCGTGCGGGTGACCATCTCGACGAACCGGCCCACGCCGTGCTGTTCGTGGACGACGTAGTCGCCGGGTTTGAGGTCGAGCGGGTCGACCTGGTGGCGCCGGCGGCGGGCAGGCAGGCGGCGCAGGTCGCGGGTCGAGGTGGCTGCGGCGCGGCCGAGCACATCGGCCTCGGTGAGGACGGCGAGCGTCATCTCGTCGATGACGAACCCGCCGAAGTCCGCGGCCGTCGTCACGGTCACCGCGCCCGAGGTGGTGGGCTCGGTGAGATCGTCGACGAACCGGGCGGGCACATCGGCTTCGGAGAACACCTCGACCATCCGCTCACCAGGACCGCGGCCCTCCGTGAGGACCAAGACGTCCCAGCTGTCGTGGACGAGAGCGCGCACATCGGTGAGGATCGCCTCGACGTCGCCGGCGTAGCCGCGCGGCTGCCGGCCGGGCACCTCGACCACGGTCTCACCGGTGGACTCGGCCAGTTCGGCATCGCGGGCGAAGCCGCCGATCTCCCACCACGGCAGGCTGCGCGCAGCGGCGGCCTCGCGGGTCTCCTCCAAGGTGCGGAAGCTGGCCGGCGACAGGTCGATCGGCGCCTTCCCGCCTGCAGCGGCAGACGTCCATGCGGCGGCGAGGAACTCCTCGGTCGTGGCGACGAGGTCCTCGGCCCGGGCCGCAACCTTCTCCGGGGCGGTCACGAGGATCCGGGTGCCGGCCGGCAAGGTGTCGACGAAGGACTCCATCTTTCCGGCGAGCACCGGGGCGAGGGACTCCATGCCTTCGACAGCGACGCCGTCGGCGATCTTCTCGAGCATCTCAGTAGCCTGCGGCAGCTGTGGGATGAGGCTGCGGGCGCGTTCGCGGACTTCGGCGGTCAGCAGCACTTCGCGGCACGGCGGGGCCCATAGGGTGTAGACGGCGTCGTCAGCAGTGGGCAGGGAGCGCTGGTCGGCGACGGAGAACGGGCGGATCTCATCGACCTCGTCGCCGAAGAACTCGATGCGCAGTGCCTGGTCATCCGTCGGCGGGAAGATGTCGAGGATGCCGCCGCGCACCGCGTACTCACCGCGCCGGGAGACCATGTCGACGCGCGAATAGGCGAGGTCGGAGAGCTGTTCGGCGAGGTCGGCGAGTGCGATTTCGTCACCGACCTTCAGCTGCACGGGCTCGAGGTCGCCGAGCCCTGTGACAAGCGGCTGCAGCAGCGCCCGGATCGGGGTGATGACGACGCTCAGCGGTGAATCGCCGGGGTGGCTGAGGCGGCGCAGCACCGACAGCCGGCGGCCGACGGTGTCCGAGCGCGGGGACAGCTTCTCGTGCGGCAACGTCTCCCAGCTGGGGAACACCGCCACAGAACCGGCAGGGAGGTAGTCGGCGAGTGCGCGTTCGAGGTGATCGGCCTCCCGGCCGGTGGCGGTGACGGCCAGCAGCGGCCCGGCCACGGCGGCCTCGGACATGAGCGAGGGCCACAGCCCGGTGATCGCGCTGATCGAACCGCCTGCCGTCGAGGTGTCAGCGAGCGCTGCCAGGGCAGCACTGTAGGCGGAGTTGGTTTGCAGCAGGCGGGAGATTCCGGTCACAGACACGCCGTAAAGTCTACTCGGCTTCCGCGTCCGGCGGGCCCGCTCTGGCGGTGAGGCTCATGACACCGGCACGGAACCTGCGGCCTGCGCCACACGGGTCCGCTGTGGAGGGCCCTATCAGTTTCGCTTGCGAGAATGAGCCCATGAGCTTCGAGCCCTCTGACCTCAACCGCACGCGTTCCCGGCAGACCGGATCGAGAACCCGGTCCGATCTCGACCTGCCCGGTTCGAATGTCGGACCCCGACTGCTGCAGCCGATCGTGCTGCTCGGGCTCATGTGGGTCATCGCCGCCGCCGACTTCGTGCTGCCGGGTTCATTCAACGGTTTCGGAGTCCGCTCATGGAATCCGACCGGTCTCATCGGCATCGTCTTCTCCCCGCTGCTGCACTCCGGCTGGCCGCATCTGATCGCCAACACGATCCCGTTCCTCGTCCTCGGGCTGCTCGTCGCTGCCGAGGGCATCCGCCGCTACTGGTTCGTCACCGCCGTCATCGCCGTTGTCAGCGGGCTCGGCGCCTGGGCGGTCAACTTTCCCGGCACGCTGACCGTCGGCGCCTCGGGTCTCGTGTTCGGCTACTTCGGCTACCTCATCATGCGCGCGGTCTTCACCGATTCGATCCTGCGCCGGCTGATGTTCGGCGTCATCGCCCTGCTCGTCATCATCCTCTACGGCGGCTCGATGCTCACCGGTGTGCTGCCGCTGTTCCCCGGCATCTCCTGGCAGGGCCACCTCTTCGGTGCGATCGGCGGCGGGCTGGCGGCCTGGATCGCAGGGCAGCCGCGCTGGCGGTCCCTCAGTGGTGAGACCGCCGCCCCGCGCCGCACCGGCGGACTGTACTGAGGGCCACGTTCTCACACCCGCCCACTGCCGAGTGAAGTTCCCCCTCGCACACGCAGCCCGCCGCCACTGAGCAGGGCTAGAGGTGAGCAAAGTCAACACCGAGCAGAGCTAAAGCTGAGCAAAGTCAATGGTGAGAAGAGCTAAAGCTGAGCAAAACGCAGAGCTGACCAAAGTTAGAAAAGTTATTCACGGTTTTGGCGCCGAAAACCATGAATAACTTTTCTAACTTTCGCGGCGGCCAACTTTCGCCGCGGTCATCTTCCGCGGGGGCTGACTTTCGCAGCGGCTAACTTTCGCAGCGGCCATCTTTCGCGGCGGCCCACATTATCCAGCGGCTCCCACTACCCAGCGGCCTTGGCCAGAGGCGCGGTCTCAGGCGCTTCAGCGGGAATGGTACTTCTGCTGCGTCTCCGTCAGCCCTTCGGTCACGAGCATCTCGACGGCATCGGCGAGATCGCTGATGAACATCGGCAGGGTCTTCTTCTCACCGGTGCTGAAGGGCCGCAGCACGAACGATGCAGTGTCCATGCGGCCCGGCGGTCGGCCCACCCCGGCGCGCACCCGCAGATAGTCCTTGGTGCCGAGGACCTGGGTGATCGAGCGCAGCCCATTGTGCCCGCCTTCTCCCCCGCCGCGTTTGAGTTTGATGGCGTCGAAGTCGAGGTCGACGTCGTCGTGGATGGCGATGAGGTTGGCCGCGGGCACTGAGTAGAACTTCAGCAGCGCCTGCGTCGGCCCGCCGGTGACGTTCATGTAACCCAGCGACTTCGCCAGCACCACGCGCGGTCCAGGCCTCCCGCCGATGCTGCCGAGCCGGCCCATCGCCGCGACCGCGCCGTGCCTGGTTTTGGTGAGGTTAAGGCTCATCCGGTCGGCGAGTTCGTCGACGGTCATCTGGCCGATGTTGTGCCGGGTCGGGGCATACCGCGCCCCAGGATTGCCCAAGCCCATGACGAGCCACGTCTCATCGGCCATCGCCGTCCTCCTTCATGATCGCCGGCCTCGATCCTGCCGGTCATGTCTACGGTAGCGAGTGAGTGAGCGTCGCGTGGCTTAGATCAGACTTACCTGTCGTGCCTGACCGGGCCCGAGGCGGCGGGTTGAATGCCGCAGCGGCAGGTCCCCGGGTGGGAACCTGCCGCTGCATGCCCAGAGGTGAGCCGGCGGTCAGCCCGGCGTCTCAGCTGAGTAAGAGGATCACTCCTCGTCGTCGCCCTCAGCCTCGGCGTCGCCCTGGGCCTCGGCGTCGCCCTGGGCCTCGGCGTCACTCTCAGCCGGAGCACCGGTGGCCGCAGCGACCTCTTCATCCACCGCGTCGGACTCGAGTTCGGCCTCGAGCTGCTCTTCGGAGAGCTCAGCGGAGATATTGACGATGAGCAGCTCGGGATCGTCGACGAGTTCGGTGCCCTTCGGGATGGTGACGTCGGAGGCGTACACGTGCTCGCCGACCTCGCGGCCCTCGATGGAGACCTCGACGGACTCCGGCAGGCTGGTGGCTTCGGCGAGCAGGCGGATGACCTGATTGTCGATCGAGACGACAGTGCCGGGTGCGGCTTCGCCCTCGACGACGACCGGGACCTCGACCTCGATCTTCTCGCCGCGCTTGACGATGATGAGGTCGAGGTGCTCGATGTTCCAGGTCACCGGGTGACGCTGGATGTCACGGGCGATGGCCAGGCGGTTCTTCGAGCCGTCCGGGCTTTCGATCTCGAGCAGAGCGTTGGGCATCTTCATCGCCATCATGGTGGCGTGGCCGTCGAGTGCCAAGTGGATGGGGTCCTCACCGTGGCCGTAGAGGACGGCGGGAACCTTGTCTGCGCGACGGAGCCGGCGGGCAGCGCCCTTGCCGAAGTCCTCGCGGCGTTCTGCGATGAGCTTGAAATCAGCCATTTTCTTCTCCTTCGTGGTGTGAGCACCACGGCGGACGAGCCTCGTGGTCGCTCCCGGGCCGACACCGAGGTGGTGGCGGTGGCGCTGTGCGCCGGAGAAGGGGGCTTACGAGAACCGCGTCGATCACGGAAACATGGGTTTCCCTCGCCGAGGTAACTCATCAAGGATACTCGCCTGGCGCCTCGGCGGCAAAACGACTGCGGCGCCCCCGCCGGTGCCGGGACGCCGCAGGAAGCCTGAGACTCAGACGAAGCTCATTCGATCTCGAAAAGGCTGGTGACCGAGCCGTCTTCGAACACCTCGTGAACGGCGCGGGCGAGCAGCGGGGCGATCGAGAGCACGGTGAGCTTGTCGAACTTCTGCGAGTCCTCCAGCGGCAGCGTGTTCGTCACGATGACCTCAGAGGCGCACGAGTTCTTCAGCCGCTCGACAGCCGGGCCGGAGAACACGGCATGGGTCGAGACGATGACCACGCCCTTCGCACCGGCTTCCATGCAGGCATCGGCTGCCTGGACGATGGTGCCGCCGGTGTCGATCATGTCATCGACGAGCACTGCGGTGCGTCCCTCGACGTCGCCGACGACGCGGTTGGCCTTCGTCTGGTTGGGCCGGTTGATGTCGCGGGTCTTGTGGATGAAGGCCAGCGGCACGCCGCCGAGAGCTGAGGACCAGTTCTCGGCGACCTTGATGCGGCCGGCGTCCGGGGACACGACAGCCAGTTCGCCCGGATGGTTCTGCTTGACGTAGTCGGCCAGGATCGGCAGGGCCACGAGGTGGTCGACCGGTCCGTCGAAGAAGCCCTGGATCTGCGCGGTGTGCAGGTCGACGGCGATGAGCCGATCGGCGCCAGCGGCCTTGTACATGTCCGCGACAAGACGCGCGGAGATCGGCTCGCGGCCGCGGTGCTTCTTGTCCTGGCGGGCGTAGGGGAAGAACGGGGCGATCACGGTGATGCGCTTGGCCGAGGCGCGCTTGAGCGCATCGACCATGAGCAGCTGCTCCATCAGCCAGTCGTTGATCGGCGCGCAGTGGGACTGCATGACGAACACATCCGAGCCGCGCACCGACTCGGAGTAGCGGACGTAGATCTCACCGTTGGCAAAGTTGTAGATGTCGGAGGGCAGCAGTTCAGTGCCCAGACATTCGGCGACCTGCTCGGCCAGCTCCATGTTCGCCCGGCCGGTGACCAGGACGAGCTCCTTCTCACCGGCTGCCGTAATCTTATTCACTACTCCGACTCCTTCTGCGTTTGCTGAGCAGCCTCGGCAGCCTGGGCGGCAGGCGTACCTGGACGGTTCTTCACTACCCAGTCTTCAACATTACGCTGAGGGGCGACCGTGATGGCCAGCGCCCCAGGCGGAACATCCTTGCGGATCACGGTGCTCGCTCCCGAGTAGGCGCCGTCGCCTACTGTGACGGGGGCGACGAACATCGTGTCCGAGCCGGTGCGGCAGTAGGAGCCGATGGTGGTGTGGTGCTTGTTGATGCCGTCGTAGTTGACGAACACGGAGGCAGCGCCGATGTTGGTGTGCTCCCCGATCGTCGCATCGCCGACATAGGACAGGTGCGGGACCTTCGAGCCGGTGCCGATCTTGGCGTTCTTCGTCTCGACGAAGGTGCCGATCTTGCCCTCGGTGCCCAGCTCGGTGCCCGGGCGCAGGTAGGCGAAGGGCCCGACGTTGGCGTTCTCGCCGATGACGGCCAGCTGGCCGTGGGTGCGGATCACCTGGGCGCCGGCGCGCACTTCGGTGTCTGTCAGCGTGGTGTCGGGTCCGATGACCGCGCCCGAGGCGATGTCGCAGGCCCCGTAGAGCTGCACGCCGGGCAGGATGGTCGCGTCGGCGGCGAGCACCGCATCGGCGTCGATCCACGTGGTGTCGGGGTCGACGACGGTGACGCCTGCGCGCATCCAGTTCTCGATGACGCGCTTGTTGAGTTCCTTGCCAAGCTGGGCGAGCTGCACACGGTCGTTGGCTCCCTCAACCTGCCAGAAGTCCTCGATCGCCCGGGCGGCGACAGCCCCGCCGGCGGCGCGGGCGATGCCGATGACATCGGTGAGATACTTCTCGGCCTGGGCGTTGTCGGTCGAGACCTGAGCAAGCGATTCGCGCAGCACGGTCGCATCGAAGGCGTAGATACCGGAGTTGATCTCCGTGATCTGCTTCTCCTCGTCGCTGGCGTCCTTCTCCTCGACGATGCGTTCGAGGTTGCCGCCGGCGTCGCGGACGATGCGCCCGTAGCCGTGCGGGCGGGCGACCTCGGCGGAGAGCACGGTGACCGCGCCGGAGCGCTGCTCGTGGAAGCCAACGAGATCCGAAAGCGTCTCAGCGGTCAGCAGCGGCACGTCGCCGTAGGTGACGACGACGGTGCCGGTGAGGTCCTCGGGCAGCTGGGTGAGCGCGCATTCGGCGGCGCGTCCGGTGCCGGGGATGTCGTCCTGGTCAGCGACGAGCACCTGCCGGTCGATCGCCTCGGCAATGGCCGAGACATGCTCGGCGACCTGTTCACGGGCGTGCCGGAGGACGACGACGAGATGCTGGGGCTGGGCACCGGCGGCGGCGTTGATCGCGTGGTGAAGCAGCGACCGCCCTCCGATCGGATGCATGACCTTCGGTGTGGCGGATTTCATTCTCGTGCCTTCGCCGGCGGCCAGCACGATGACGGCTGCGGGGCGGTTGACGGTCATGTTCACTCCTTCATCCGGGTGGCCGGATCGTCTTCATCCGGGTGGCCGGATCGTCGACGCGCTCCGCCCATAGGATTCGAACCTATACTGCACGGCTCCAAAGGCCGGCGTGCTGCCATTACACCAGGGCGGATCATGCAGTCCCGGCCGCCCGCAGACCCCGGGGCCGCGATTACTCGGGCACAATCTTGCCACTAGAATGAAGCCTATGGAAATTCTTCGCGATATTCTCCTGTTCCTGCACCTGCTCGGCATGGCGATCATCATCGGCGGCTATTTCGCCACGATCCGCCGACCCCGTGTCATGCCCGGCATGCTGCACGCCGCCTACCTCCAGCTCATCACCGGCATCGGCCTCGTCGGCATCATCGAGATGGCCGGTGACCCGTCTGCCGCCTTCCACATGAAGGTCGGCATCAAGGCCCTGCTGGCCATCGCCGTGACCGTCACCGCGTTCATCGGCAACCGTAAGCAGAAGCGCGCCCACGCCACCGCAGGTGCTGGCGAACCGGCCGCTGCGACCGGACCGGAGCCCAGCGCCGGCCTTGCCCACGCGACATTCGCACTCGCCCTGCTGGCTGTGCTCGTCGCCGTGTTCGTCAACGTCTGAGCCGACTGCCGCGCAAGGAGATGCCGGCGCCCCGTCACGGGGTGCCGGCATCTTCGTCGTCTCCCCCGCGCCCGAGGCGGTCGGCACCTTGGCCGCGTCTGACCCGGTTGGTAGATTGCTAAGACCATGTCTTCACTCTTCGAGTTTCTCAACATCGCCCCGGATTCTCCTCCGCCGCACGCTGCGCTGCCGGAGATGCCCGTGCCCGAGGCGCCAGCGGACTTCGCTGATATCGCCCACCCGGCCGACGACCCGGGTGCCGACGGTGGGCCCGGCGCGCCTGAAGCGGCAGGTGAGACGGGTGCTGCAGGCGCCCACCGCCTCGGCGCCGGCGACCCGGCTGAGCTGCTCGATGGGCTCAACCCCGAACAGTCTGCTGCGGTCACCCATGCTGGGTCACCGCTGCTCATCGTCGCCGGTGCCGGTTCGGGCAAGACGACGGTGCTCACCCGCCGGATCGCCTATGCGCTGCGCACCGGGCGCGCCCATCCCGGTCAGGTGCTGGCGATCACGTTCACGAACAAGGCCGCCAAGGAGATGCAGGAGCGCATCGGTGCGCTCATCGGTCCGCAGGCGCGCGGCATGTGGGTGTCGACGTTCCATTCGGCGTGTGTGCGGATCCTGCGGCGGGAGGCGAAGACGCTGGGCATGAAGTCGAACTTCGCCGTCTACGATGCGCAGGATTCGCTGCGGCTCATCACGCAGGTCGCCCGTGAGGCCGATGTCGATGTCAAGCGCTTCACCCCCAAGTCGCTGCAGCACCGGATCTCAGCGCTGAAGAACGACCTCATCACCGCTGAGGACTATGCCGGGCAGGCGCGGATGGACAATCCGGCCGATCAGGCCGTCGCCGAGGTGTACCGCCGGTACGCTGAGCGGCTGCGGCTGGCCAATGCGTTCGACTTCGATGACCTCATCATGGAGACGGTGCATCTGCTCGGCGCCTTCGCCGACGTCGCCGCCTACTACCGCAGCCGGTTCCAGCACATCCTCGTCGATGAGTATCAGGACACGAACCCGGCCCAGTATGCGCTCATCCGGGCGTTGGCCGGGGCTGATGCCGATCATCTCTCGGCGGAACTGACCGTCGTCGGCGATGCCGATCAGTCGATCTACGCCTTCCGCGGGGCGACGGTGCGCAACATCGTCGAGTTCGAAAAGGACTTCCCGCAGGCGCGTACCATCCTGCTGGAGCAGAACTACCGGTCGACGCAGAACATCCTCTCAGCCGCGAATGCGGTCATCGCCAACAATGAGGGCCGCAAGGACAAGCGGCTGTGGACGGCTGCCGGTGACGGTGCGCCAGTCGTCGGCTGGGTGGCCGAGAACGAGCAGGCTGAAGCGCAGTTCATCGTCGACCGGATCGATGAGCTCATCGACCAAGGCGACACCGTCTACGGCGACTGTGCGGTGTTCTACCGCACGAACGCCCAGTCCCGTGCGATCGAGGATGCGCTCGTGCGCGCCGGCATGCCCTACCGGGTCGTCGGCGGCACCCGGTTCTATGAGCGCAAGGAGATCAAGGACGCCCTCGCCTACCTGCGGGTGCTGGCGAACCCGGCCGATGACGTCAACCTGCGCCGCATCATCAACGTGCCTAAGCGCTCGATCGGCGACCGGACGGTCGCGATGCTCGGTGCGTTCGCCGAACGCGAGCGGGTGACCTTCTTCGAGGCGCTCGAACGCGCGGACGAGGTGCCGGGGCTCTCCAGCCGGGCGAAGGGCCCGCTGGAGAAGTTCCGGGCGCTTTTCGCAGACCTGCAGTCGACGGCAGAGGGCGCGCAGGTCGCCCGCGTGCTCGAATCGGTGCTCGAGCAGACCGGGTATCTGGCCGAGCTGCAGGCCAGCACAGATCCGCAGGACGAGTCGCGGGTGGACAACCTCGCCGAACTCGTCGCCGTTGCCGAGGCCTTCGATGCCCGCGGTGAGGGGGCGACGCTCGATGACTTCCTCGAGCTCGTGTCGCTGTCCTCGGATGCCGACCAGATCCCCGATGAGGAGTCCGGGGAAGTCACGCTCATGACCCTGCACACGGCCAAGGGTCTGGAGTTTCCGACCGTGTTCCTCACCGGTATGGAGGACGGCAGCTTCCCGCACCAGCGCTCCTTCAACGATCCGTCAGAGATGTCCGAGGAGCGCCGGCTGGCCTACGTCGGGCTGACACGTGCGCAGAAGCGGCTCATCCTCACGCGCGCGGAGACCCGCAGCATGTGGGGCCAGCCGCAGTACAACCCGCCCAGCCGGTTCCTCACCGAGATCCCCGCCTCGCTCATCGAGTGGGAGAGCACCGGCACCCTGTCAGCCGAGGCCCTCACCGCTGCCTCCGGGGGTTCTGGTGCCGGCGGGTTCGGCAGTTCGTACGGCGGCGGGTTCGGCAGTTCGTACGGCGGCGGGTCCACCGGCGGCTCCTACGGCGGCGGGTTCACCGGCGGGTCGGGCTCGTTCCGCTCCAACTCGGCGGCCGGGCGCAGCTCGTCGTCGCGTGCGGCGTCGAAGTCACCGGGCACCGGGTTCCCCAACCGCATCCGGCCCAACCGCGAGGTCGTCCAGGTCGCTGCCGGCGACCGGGTTTCGCATGATTCCTTCGGCCTCGGCACCGTCATCGAGGTCAAGGGCAGCGGTGACAAGACCGTCGCCGTCGTCGACTTCAAGTCGCTGGGCACCAAACGGCTGCTCATGCGCTATGCCCCGGTCGAGAAGCTCTGACGGATCCGA
>NZ_JALXKS010000025.1 GCF_025144725.1 Brevibacterium sp. p3-SID960
GCCCTTCACTGTGTTCTGCCGGTGTGCGGGTCAGTTCTGCTGGCCGGCCTGGCGTTCGGCGATCTCGACGACGTTGCGCAGCAGCAGCGCGCGGGTCATCGGCCCGACTCCGCCGGGGTTCGGCGACAGCCAGCCGGCCACCTCGGCCACAGCGGGGTCGACGTCACCGGTGATCCTGCCTTTGCCGGTCTCCTCGTCGACGACGCGGGAGACCCCGACGTCGAGGACGACGGCACCGGGCCTGACCGCCCCGGGCTTGACCAGGTGGGCCGAGCCGGCAGCGGCGACGATGACGTCCGCCTGTTGCAGCAGCTCATTGAGGTTCCGGGTGCCGGTGTGGGTCAGGGTGACCGTCGCGTTGTGATCGCGGCGGGTGAGCAGCGAGCCGATCGACCGACCGACGGTGACGCCGCGGCCGATGACGACGACGTGCTGGCCGGCCAGGTCGATGCCGGCCCGGTCGATGAGCTCGATGACACCGCGCGGAGTGCACGGCAGCGGCGAGTCGATCGGACGGTTGACGTTGAGCATCAGCCGGCCGAGGTTCATCGGATGCAGGCCGTCGGCGTCCTTGTCCGGGTCGATGCGCTCCAAGATCGCATCGGTGTCGATGTGACCTGGCAGCGGCAGCTGGACGATGTAGGCGGTGCACTCGTCATCGGCGTTGAGCTCGTCGATGACCGCTTCGAGGTCTGCCTGGCTGATGTCCTCGGGCAGGTCGCGGCGGATCGAGCGGATCCCGACCTGCTCGCAGTCGCGGTGCTTGCCGGCCACATAGGACTGGGAGCCGGGATCCTCACCGACGAGCACGGTGCCGAGCCCGGGTGTGTGCCCTGACTCAGCCAGCGTGCGCACCCGTCCGGCGAGTTCATCCTTGATGTCCTTAGCTGCTGCCTTGCCGTCGAGTCTCTGCGCAGTCATCAGTACTGGCTCAGTCCTTCGTAGAGCGGGAAGTCCCCGGTCAGCTTCGCCACCCGGGCCTTGAGGGCCTCAACGTCCGGGCTGGGCTTGAGCGACTCGGCGATGATGTCGGCGACCTCGGTGAACTCGTTCGCCCCGAAACCGCGGGTCGCCAGCGCCGGGGTGCCGATGCGCAGTCCCGAGGTGACCATCGGCGGACGCGGGTCGAAGGGCACCGCGTTGCGGTTGACGGTGATGCCGACCTCGTGCAGAAGGTCCTCGGCCTGCTGTCCGTCGAGAGCGGAGTCGCGCAGGTCGACGAGCGTGAGATGAACATCGGTGCCGCCGGTGAGGACGGAGACGCCGGCGGCGGCGACATCGGGTTCGAGGAGACGCTCAGCGAGGATCTTCGCACCTTCGACGGTGCGCTCCTGGCGCTCCTTGAACTCCTCGGCGCCGGCCAGCTTGAAGGCCACGGCCTTGGCAGCGACGACGTGCATGAGCGGCCCGCCCTGCTGACCGGGGAACACCGCCGAGTTGAGCTTCTTGGCGTGCTCGGGGTCGCGGGAGAGGATGAAGCCCGAGCGCGGGCCGCCGATCGTCTTGTGCACCGTCGAGGACACGACATCGGCGTGCGGGACCGGGTTGGGGTGCAGGCCGGCGGCGACGAGGCCTGCGAAGTGTGCCATATCGACCCACAGGGCGGCACCGACCTCATCGGCGATTTCGCGGAAGGCGGCGAAGTCGAGCTGGCGGGGGTAAGCCGACCAGCCTGCGACGATGACCTTCGGGCGGCTGGCGAGCGCCTGCTCGCGGACCTTGTCCATGTCCACCCGGTAGGTGTCGGGATCGACTTCGTAAGCTGAGACCTCGTAGAGGCGGCCGGAGAAGTTGATCTTCATGCCGTGGGTCAGGTGGCCGCCGTGGGCGAGGCTGAGGCCGAGCAGTCCGTCACCGGCGCGGGCGAAGGCGTGCATGACAGCGGCATTGGCCGAGGCACCCGAGTGCGGCTGGACGTTGGCGTACTCGGCGCCGAACAGGCTCTTGGCACGGTCGATGGCGAGGTTCTCGGCGATGTCGACGGCTTCGCAGCCGCCGTAGTAGCGACGGCCCGGGTAGCCCTCGGCGTACTTGTTCGTCAGCACCGACCCCTGCGCCTGCAGCACTGCAGTGGGGACGAAGTTCTCCGAGGCGATCATCTCGAGCGTGCCGCGCTGGCGGTCGAGCTCCTGGTCGAGGACGGAAGCGATCTCCGGGTCGATCTGATCGATCGAGGCGTTCATGGTCGACGCATCGTTCATTCCGGCGACTCCTTGCAAGACGGGAATTATTTGGGATTCGATAGCGGGCGGCCCGGCTCCACCGCCGGCATGGTACTCGCCAGGGACAACTCTAACAGCCGGAAACCGCCCCAGGGCGGGCGTCTCATGCACACTCCCACACCGGATCAGCACACGCACCCAGCTGGCGAGGTCGAGATCAGGCGCCGGCGCACGCGCGCCCGGCCTACACTAGGGGGCTATGCAGACCTCCGCCTCGCTCAGCACGCCCGCCACCGCGGTTCCAGCCGCCAGCCCATCCCCCGCCTCGGGCGCGGACACGGCTCCTGAATGGGTGCTCTCGATCGCCTGCCCCGACCAGGGCGGCATCGTCCACGCCGTGTCCGGGATGCTCGTGGGGATCGATGCCACGATCACCGAATCGCAGCAGTTCGGCTCACCGGACACCCACCAGTTCTTCCTGCGTCTGCAGTTTCGCACCCGCACCGGTGAGGAGGCCATCCGGGCAGCGCTCGCCCCGGTCGCTCAGCGGCTGAACATGTCCGCTGAGCTGCACCGGGCCGACCGGCGGCTGCGCACACTCGTCATGGTGTCGAAGGCCGGCCACTGCCTCAACAGCCTGCTGTTCCACACCGGGTCCGGGGCACTGCCGATCGACATCGCTGCGGTGGCCGGCAACCATGAGGTGCTCGCCCCGATGGCCGAGCACGCCGGGGTGCCCTTCCACCACATCCCCGTGTCTGCTGAGACGAAGGCCTCCGCCGAGGCGGAGCTGCTGCGGCTGGTCGATGAGCTCGACATCGAACTCGTCGTCCTCGCCCGCTATATGCAGATCCTCTCCCCCGCCCTGTGCGAGCGGATGGCCGGGCGGATCATCAACATCCACCATTCCTTCCTGCCCAGTTTCAAGGGCGCCCGCCCCTACCATCAGGCCCACGACCGCGGGGTCAAGATCATCGGTGCGACCGCCCACTACGTCACCGACGACCTCGATGAGGGCCCGATCATCGAACAGGACGTCGTGCGCGTCGAGCACCGCCACACCCCGGCCCAATTCATCCGCTTCGGCCAAGACGTCGAGGCAGCAGTGCTCTCACGAGCCGTCGGCTGGCATGCCGAGGGCCGGGTGCTCCTCGACGGGCACCGCACCGTCGTCTTCGACTGAATTCGGCTCGACCACCGGGGTGGAATCGGGTTCGGTTCGGTCACCCGGACCCTGTTGCCCGCCGGGGTGGAAGCGAGTTCGGCTGCCCGCAGGAAAGCGGGTTCGGTTACGGGCACATCGCGGGGATGTTGCCGAACGGTCACACGCAGACTCTGTCGCCGGCGCGCGCGGAGCCGTAGATTGACTCTATGAGCAATCTCGGAAGCGGTGACTCCCTCCGGCAGCCGGTGATCAAGCGCGGGCCGGTCAACCTCGCCCGCCAGGCGCTGCTGCGGCTGACGAACCTCGGCCTGACGACCGCCTACACCGCCTATCGGGCGCATCCGGCGCTGTGGCGGCTGACGGCCCGGAACTATCGACCGGGTCTGGAGCGCTTCGCGAAGCTGAACGCGTGGATGATCTGCCAGCAGGCCAGCCTCGATGTGCCGGCCTATCAGGACCATCTCGTCGCCAACGGCTACGCGTTCCGCTGGTGGGACCTCGACAGCTACCCGCAGACCTCGAAGTCCGGGTATGTCAGCGCCTACTCCGAGGAGGACCGGTGCTGGAAAGGCCGCATCGACATGGTCGGCACCGTCGTCGACGAGTCCTCCGGCTCCTCGGGCACACCGTACAACTGGATGCGTTCGAAGAAGGAGCTGGCGACCGTGCACAAGAACGTCGCCGGCTATGTCACGTTCCTGTTCGGAGCCGAAGACCTCTTCTGCATCAACGCCTTCTCGATGGGCGCCTGGGCGACGGGCACGAACACTGGCCTGGCGATGGCGAAGGTCGCGATGGTGAAGAACACCGGCCCCGACCTGGAGAAGATCCTCGACACGCTGCGCCACTTCGGCCCACGCCACACCTACCTCATCAGCGCCTATCCCCCGTTCCTCAAGCACCTCGTCGACCGGATGGACGCGGAGGACCCCGCGTACTGGGATGAGTTCCGGTTCAACGGGTTCGTCGGCGGGGAGGCGATGACCGAGGGTCTGCGCGACTATGTGCAGAAGCGCTTCGAACGCGTCTACTCCGGCTATGGCGCCTCGGATCTGACGATCGGGATGGCCGGTGAGACCGATGTGGCCGTCGAGATCCGCCGCGAACTCACCCGCAACCACGCCTTCCGCACCGCCCTGCTGGGCACCGGCGAAGACCGCACCCCGATGATCTTCCAGTACAACCCCCTGGAGACCTACCTGGAGACCACCGCTGACGGCGAACTCGTCGTCACCATCAACTCCGCCTCGGTCATGAGCCCCAGGCTGCGCTACAACATCGGCGATGAGGCCACACTCATCGACTTTCCCGATATGGTCGCCGTCACCCGCCGGTTCCCCGAGCTGTCCGCCCGGCTGTCGGCAGCGTTTCGCCGGCAGGGGATGCGGCTGCCGTTTGTGCTGCTGTACGGCCGGGCGGATTCGACGATCTCGTATATGGGCGCGAACATCTACCCGCTCGATGTCGAGAACGGCCTGTACCGCGATGAGCGCTTCGCCGGACTCATCGAGTCCTTCCGCATCGAACTGCGCGACCACGGCGAGCTGGAGGTCCGCCCGGCCCTGCATGTGCAGCTGCGCGACACAGCTGAGGCCCGGGCGCTGAGCGAGGGCGAGCGCACCGAGATGGCCCACGCACTCACCTCGGGGGTGCTCGGCCACCTGACGGAGGTGTCCCGGGACTTCAAGCAGTCCCTGGAGGAGGACGCCTCGGCGGCGGAGATCCACCTGGAGCTCCACGACCACGGCACCGGCCCGTTCACCAGCGGGCAGACGAAGATCAAGAACGTCTACCTCATGACGGAGGACTGATCATGCGCACGACTGACTTCTCCCGCACGCCGCCGCAGGGCCGGGCCGGTTCGGTGTTCCTCGGCTGCAACGAATACCGCTCCCTGACGGCGATCGCCGGTCAGCTGCGGCGCTGGCCGAAGCTCGCCCGCGCCCTCAAACGGGCGCCGGGCTACCTGTGGCATCGCAGCTACTACGAGTTCCCCAACCGCATCGGGCTCGTCGTCGCCTTCGAGTCCCAGGACGACCTCATGCGGTTCGCCCGCACGCACGAGCATCACGAGATCATGCGCTGGCTGGTGGGCCGCGGTGATGAGTCCCCGGCTCGCGGCGGTTTCATCCGCATCCTCACCGCCGAGGAGTGGGGATACACGAACGGGATCTTCCGCGCCGAGGACGCAGCCACCGGGATGATCGACCGGTTCTCCCCTGTTGCCGGTGAGACCGCCGCCGAGGCGCCGGTGACCGCGGGCACCGGCCCGCACCTGGGTGACAGTCGCTGATGCTCATCACCGTCTCCGAAGTCTCCACCCGGGCTGAGCTGCGCGAATTCCTCGACTTCCCCGCCACACTGGCAGCCAGCCAGGGTGGGGCCGATCACTGGGTGCCGCTGCTGCGCTCGGATATCACCGCCTGGTGGACCGGCCGCTCCTGGTTTCCCGATGATGTCACCCTGCTCATCGCCAAGGATCCCGGCGGCCGAGTCGTCGGACGCACCACCGCCCACCGGTATCCGGCACTCGATGAGCGGCTCTCAGGCCGACTGCGCCGCAGGCTGACGCCGCCGGAGGTGCAGGCCGGCGTCGTCGACGACTGGCAGCACCGGCAGGTGCGCGCCCAGTTGTTCGGCGCGACCGAGTTCGAGTCCCCATCAGCAGCTGAGGCGCTCTTCGCCGAGCTCGAGGCCCGCGCGCAGGCGGCCGGCTGCACCCACCTGTTCGGGCCGGTGTCCCTGCTGCCGAACCAGACCGGCGGTGTGGTGGTCAACGGGCACCAGCACCCCGGCTTCTTCGACACCGCCTGGAACACCGCAGCCACTGCCAAGGCTTATGAGACGGCCGGGTTCCACCGCTGGGGCGGCGGACACACCTGGGAGGTCGAGCTCGCTGACGTCCCCGCCGCCCGAGCGACCGCGCCGAGTCAGGCCGAGTGCGCGGCCGCCGGCGTGCGGATCACCACGCCGTCCCGATTCGGGCTCGCCCGCGCACTCGGCCGCATCCGCCCGACGATGAACGCCGCCTTCGATGTGCTGGCCTACTACACGCAGATCACGGACGCTCAGTTCGCCTCCCAGGTCCAGGGGCTGGGGCTGCTCATGGATCCCGGCCTCATCGTCACCGCCGAGGACCTCGATGCCGGTTCAGCCGACCCGGCGGCTGCGTTCATCCTCACCGTGCCCGACCCGGTCCGCGTGCTGCGAGCCACCGGCGGGCGCCTCAATGCCACGGCTGCAGCACTATTGGCGCGTCAGCAGCTCACCGGGCGCGCCGCCTCGGGCACGGGACGCGATGCGGTGCTCATCGTCCAGGCCGCCCACCCGGAGGCGCAGGGCCGCGGGCTCGTGTCGCTGCTGGCGCGGAAGATGTACTCTGAACTCGTGCGCAAGGGCTACCGGCGGCTGCGCGTGACGTTCGTCGGTGATGACAATCTCGGTTCTTCGGCCGTGCCCGGCAGGGCCGGCGGCCACTGGCTTCACGAACTCCGCTTCTTCTTCCGCGAGGTGCATGCATGACCCGACCGCTGACCGCCGAGACGATCGAGGGTCTCTTCGACATCGCCTCCCGCGCCCCGAGCGCTCACAACACACAGCCGTGGCTGCCGCGGCTGCTGGAGATCACCGAGGCTGGGGCCAGGATCCGGGTGCGCACTGATGCCGAGCGGACCCTGCCGGTCAGCGATGAGCACGGCGCGGACCTGGGCATGTCGCTCGGCTGCTGGGTCGAGGCGTGTACGATCGCTGCGGCCGAGGAGGGCCTGCGGCTGTGTGAGCTCACGGTCACCGGTGAGCGGCATGACGTGACGATCACGTTCCTGCTGACACCCGCCGGGTCCGAGCCCGCAGGCGATGCGGCGCCCCCGGCCGACGGAGCGGGTCCTTCCGATGCGCCGGATCCTTCCGATGCGCCGGATCCGTCCGATGCGGAGGTCTCGGCGGGGTTCGCGGTCGCCGAGGTGCTGACCCGGCAGATTGATCGCGGTCGGCTGCGCCGCGACACCGCAGCGGTCGAGGCGGCCGTGGCCGAGTATGCCGCGCTGCGCCCGCAGGCGATCCTCGATCGCACCGCCCACGGCGAGGTGCATCGGCAGGAACCCGACGACCGGATCTCTGGCATCGTCATCGCGCAGGTGCCGGAGGCGATCTGGGTGAAAGCCGCCCGCTATGCGCAGTCGGCGCCGTTCGAGCCGCGGGAGGCCTTCGATGAGACTGTGCGCTGGCTGCGGCTCGATGACCGTGATCCCCGCTATCAGGAGGACGGGCTGACGGCTGAGACCCTGCGCCTGCCGCGACGGACTGGCCGGCTTGCGGCCCGGTTGCTCGGCGGAGATGAGGCACCGGATGGGGCCCGTGACCGGTTGCGCGCCATCCTCGTGACCGCCAGTGCCTGGTCGACGATGCTGCCGACGTTCATCACTCGCCGCGCCCCGGACCGGCTGGCGCTGGCGATCGAGGCCCGGCATCCCAGTGAGGTCAGCGCTCAACGCTGGGTGCTGCTGGGCCGGGAGCTCATGCGGCTGTGGCTCGTCTTCGCCCGTCACGGCCTGCGGGTCTCAGTCGAGTCGCAGCTGAAGGATGTGCAGCTGCCGGCGGCGATGCTTGCCGATGTGCTGCGCCGCACGGCACCGGCCCGCGATGGCGGGAAGCCGGTCTACCAGCCTTTCACCGCTTTCTCGGTGGGACGGTCGACCGGCTCCGTGCCCCGCTCACCGCGGCTGCGCTGAACGAGTCACTTCTTCTTCCTGCGCCGGCGGCGGCTGCCTGCGATCTTGCGCGTCACCGCGGTGACGGCTGCACCGAGCAGAGTGCTGGCCAGGCCGACGAGCAGTGCCCGGCCCTCCTGCGGCGAACGGCCCTGCTGCTTGCGCTTCTTCCTGTTCCTCAGCGACATGTGCGCTCCTTTCCGGACGCGGCCCGCATGTGATGACAGGCCGGTATGCGTCAATGTCCCTTGATGGTAGCGTCCGACCCTGACGGTTCGTCCAGAGCGGCCTGCACCTGCGGTATGAATGCACTGCAGGCCCGGAACCTCAGCGGTTCCGGGCCTGCGATGCTCAGCGGGACGCTGCGGGACGCTCAGCGACTCACTTCTCGTCGTCTGCCTTCTCGACGTCGTCGGCCTTCTCAGCATCCTCAGACTGCTCGGCGGCTTCCTGTGCCTCGTCGTCCTGGGCACCGGAGGTGACGTCCGGCTCGACCTCGGGGGTCTCGTCGTCACCGGTGGCGCCCTCAGCCGTGGTGTCTTCGGCCTTCGGCTCATCGGCAGCGGCGGCCTTGGTGGCCTCCTCGGCTTCCTTCACCGTGGCCTGCTTGGGCGAGTAGGCCTCGAGCACGAGCTCGATGACGGCCATCGGGGCGTTATCGCCCTTGCGCGGGCCGATCTTGGTGATGCGGGTGTAGCCGCCGGGACGCTCAGCGACAGCCGGGGCGATCGAGGTGAACAGCTCGTGGACGACGGACTTGTCGCCGATCTGCTGCATGACACGGCGGCGAGCAGCCAGGTCACCGCGCTTGGCGAAGGTGATGAGACGCTCGGCGACCGGGCGCAGGCGCTTGGCCTTCGTCACCGTCGTGGTGATGGACTTGTTCTCGAAGAGCTGGGACGCCATGTTGTTCAGCATCGCCCGCTCGTGCGCCGGGGAGCCGCCGAGGCGGTTGCCCTTGGTAGGCGTAGGCATTGTTTATCTCCTTGAAATCTCTGTTCGGTCAGCCGCTCAGTACTGCTCGTCGTCGACGTAGCTCATCTCTTCGCCAGCCTCGCCGTAGCCCGCAGGGCTGTCCTTGAGGCTGAGTCCGAGCTCGTTGAGCTTGGCCTTGACTTCGTCGATGGACTTCGAACCGAAGTTGCGGATGTCCATGAGGTCTGCTTCGCTGCGGGCGACCAGTTCTCCGACGGTGTGGATGCCTTCACGCTTGAGGCAGTTGTAGGACCGGACGGTGAGGTCGAGGTCCTCGATCGCCAGAGCGAGATCGGCGGCCAGGGCAGCGTCCACCGGCGAGGGGCCGATGTCGATGCCTTCGGCTTCGACGTTGAGCTCGCGGGCCAGGCCGAAGAGCTCGACGAGGGTCTTGCCGGCCGAGGCGACGGCGTCGCGCGGGGCGATCGACGGCTTCGTCTCGACATCGACGATGAGACGGTCGAAGTCAGTGCGCTGTTCGACACGAGTGGCTTCGACCTTGTAGGTGACCTTGAGCACCGGCGAGTAGATCGAGTCGACTGGGATCCGGCCGATCTCGGCGTCGGCGTTCTTGTTCTGCGCAGCAGACACGTAGCCGCGACCGCGCTCGATGGTCAGCTCCATGTCGAGGCGGCCGTCTTCGTTGAGCGTGGCGATGTAGAGCTCGGGGTTGTGAATCTCCACACCGGCCGGGGCCGAGATGTCCTCAGCGGTGACCGTGCCCGGGCCCTGCTTGCGCAGGTAGGCCACGACCGGCTCGTCGAACTCCGAGGAGACGACGAGGGACTTGAGGTTGAGGATGAATTCGGTGACATCCTCCTTCACTCCGGGCACCGTGGTGAACTCGTGCAGCACGCCATCGACGCGGATGCTCGTAACCGAGGCACCGGGGATGGACGAGAGCAGGGTCCGACGCAGCGAGTTGCCGAGGGTGTATCCGAAACCGGGCTCGAGCGGCTCGATGACGAAGCGCGATCGATTGGCTGATACAGCCTCTTCCGTGAGCGTGGGGCGCTGTGCAATGAGCACGTGGGCTTCCTTTCAGCGAGCATCCGCTATATGACGCTCGCATGCACTAGTTGAGTAATTCAGTACTCGTAACGCTTGCGGGTGGTGGACAGTGCGTCCGGTCCCCCGTGCCCGAGGCGTCGGCTCACCTGCCAGCAGGCGGCCCGCCTCGGGAGGGAGAACCGGAGAGGCTCAGCCGCGGCGGCGCTTCGGCGGGCGGCAGCCGTTGTGCGGCGTCGGGGTGACGTCCTGGATGGTGCCCAGCTCGAGGCCGGCGGCCTGGAGCGAGCGGATCGCGGTCTCGCGTCCCGATCCCGGGCCCTTGACGAAGACGTCGACCTTCTTCAGGCCCATCTCCATGGCGCGGCGGGCAGCGGACTCAGCGGCCATCTGTGCGGCGTACGGGGTGGACTTGCGCGATCCCTTGAAGCCGACCTCACCGGCGGAAGCCCAGGAGATCACAGCTCCTGTGGGGTCGGTGATCGAAACGATCGTGTTGTTGAACGTGGACTTGATGTGGGCCTGGCCGTTGACGATGTTCTTCTTATCGCGACGACGCGGCTTGCGCACTGCTCCTGCGCGTGACTTGGGAGGCATAGATCTCAAACTCCTGATCGAGGGTGTTCGGTGAAAGCGGGATTACTTCTTCTTACCGGCAACCGTGCGCTTCGGGCCCTTGCGGGTGCGCGCATTGGTCTTGGTGCGCTGACCGCGCACCGGCAGGCCGCGGCGGTGGCGCAGGCCTGCATAGCAGCCGATCTCAACCTTGCGGCGGATGTCGGCGGCCACTTCGCGGCGCAGGTCGCCTTCCACCTTGAACGTTCCCTCGATGTAGTCGCGCAGCTGCACGAGCTCATCATCGCTGAGGTCCTTGACGCGGGTGTGCGGGTCGATCCCGGTCTCGGTCAGGGTCTGGCTCGCACGAGTGCGGCCCACACCATAGATGTATGTCAGGGCGACTTCCACGCGCTTCTCACGCGGGAGATCGACTCCGGCAAGACGTGCCATAAGTTCTTACTCCGTGTTTTCGTTGTCGAAGGTGCTTGCTCAGACCTGTCCCGGGTGTCCCGGGTCCCCGGCCTCCGAACCGGGGGTGTCGTCCTGCTGCCTGTCAGGCTGGGCCTGGCCTGCCGCAGGGGGCGAGGTCTGCTTGGGTGTGGTGCTCGCAGCTGCTTTCAGCAGGAGCGAACGGGAGTCTGCGTGAAGTGAGCGATCAGCCCTGGCGCTGCTTGTGGCGCGGGTTGTCGCAGATCACCATGACGCGGCTGTGACGCCGAATCACCTTGCACTTCTCGCAGACCTTCTTGACGCTGGGGTGAACCTTCATCGTGAGTCCTTCTTGCTGACTGCGAAAACCCCAGGAGGGTCCCTGGGGGCGACGCAGAATAGCGGTCGAAAAGATCTGTTACTTGTACCGGTAGACGATGCGACCGCGGGACAGGTCGTAGGGAGAGAGCTCCACCACGACGCGATCCTCGGGGAGAATGCGGATGTAGTGCTGGCGCATCTTTCCGGAGATGTGCGCCAGAACCTTGTGCCCGTTGGTCAGCTCCACCCGGAACGAGGCGTTCGGGAGTGCTTCGACAACGGTTCCTTCGATCTCAATGACCCCTTCTTTTTTGGCCATATCGTTCGTCAACCCCATTTTCCCGCAGACATGCTGCGTTCGTTCGTGTCTCAGGCCCGCTTCGGCTGCCCGGGTGGGACCTGATTCGACCGGCAGTCCTGACCCGGAGTGTCCGATTCCGCACGGCTCACCGGATGGGCTAAGCTACCCGGAGAAAGACGGAACTGGCATGTCCAGAGGTCACAGACCAATCCACCACTCTACACGAAACCGCGTGTTCGTGCCACTGATTTCTGCGCCCGCGACTGCGCCCTTCCTCACGCCCGCTGATGCCGGTGCGCTCAATGCCGAGCTGTCAGGCGAACCGGATTCCCGTTTCATGCTTCTCCCCCGCCTGCTGCGCCGGGCAGGCTTCTATCACCACCGCGCCGCGCGTGCGATCGAGGCGCTCATTCCCGCCTCCGCGCCCGAGGCGGCAGCCGCCCTGGCAGCGCTGCCCGCCTTGGAGCCCCGGGCGCGCGGATCCCAGACTCTCGACGCCGGCGTCGAGGTGCCGACGGGCTCGGACGGCCGGGTCGTCGAGTCTCCTGTCGAGGTGCAGCAGGGAAGGCTGGGCGACTGCTGGTTCATCGCGGCCCTCGCCGCCTGTGAGCACACCCGGCCCGGTTTCACCGCCTCACTCATAGACCAGCTGCCCAATGGGCTCATCCAGGTGCGGCTGCACACCGGGCTGCGGCCGCGGGCGGTGACGATCTCCCCGGTCGTGCCCGCCCAGCACCGCACCGGGGACTCCCGGGGCCGGGCGAATCTCGCCAGTCTTGTCGAGAAGGCGGCCGCGGTCACCTTCGGGCGCGGCAGCTACACCGGGATCGAGCACGGGTTCTCCGGAAACGCCTTCTATCTGCTCACCGGTCAGGTCACTCCGGCCCGCCCGATTCCCCGGTTCGCCACCGTGGCCTCCTGGCAGGAGGCGAACCGGCCGGTGGTAGCCTCCACGCTGCTGCGCCGGAAGCCGACCCGGCTCATCCCACGTGAGGATGACCCCGCCCGGCAGATCGCGGTCATGAATGGCCACGTCTACGTCGTATGCGGCATCGCTCGGGTCGATGAGGACGGCCGGCCGTTGCCCGACGGTGCCGGCCCGCTGCGCATCCATCTGCGCAACCCGCTCGGCGGCGCCGATCCGCGACCGGGTTCCCGTCATCCGCGGCGCACCGACCTGTACCTGTCCCAGGCGCAGTTCCGGCGGATATTCCTGTCGGTCAACGTCGGGCCAGTACTCACCGACCCCTGACAGCGGCGCTGTTGCCCTGCTGCTGGACTCACGCACGCGGCCGATTCCAGACACGCCGCAGGGGCGGCCTCCGAAGAGACCGCCCCTGGGATCGCTCACCATGAGCCGTGCGGCTCAGGTGTCAGCTGATCACTCAGCCGTCCGAGGAGATTCGGCGCGACTTGTACAGTGCTGCGGAACCGCCGCCGATGAGAGCGAGGATGAGCAGCAGGTACGGCATGATCTCGGCACCGGTGCGCGGAAGCTTGCCGTCTCTGTCGGCGTTCTTATCGCGGCCGTCGTCCTTCTTGCCATTGCCGTCGTCGTCGGATCCCTTGTCGTCCTTGTCGGTGTCGCCACCGCCGTTGGAGTCATCGTCGTCATCGCCCTTGGGGTTGTCATCGCGCATGACCTCAAGGAAGTCAGCGGCAACGACATCGCCGGCGGCGTTGACGAGGGTGACCTCGTACGTGCCGGGCTTAGCGTCTTCCGGGACGGTGAACTGACCGGCAGCGTTGCCGCCGTTGTCCATCGTGCCCTCAGCGACCTTCGTGCCGTCGAAGGCGATGGTGTAGTCATCGACATCGTCCTGGTGCTCAGCGGTGTAGAGCAGCTTCTCACCAGCGTGTGCCTTGCCGGTCGAGATCGAGAAGCCAGACGAGCGGAACGTCTCGACCTTGCACTGAGTCGTGAGCGTCACGTCGTTGCCGCGATCATCCTTGACGGTATCGGGCTTGTCGAGCGTGTTGCCGTAGTCGCCGTCCTTCGGAACGTCACCGTTGATGAGGAAGTCGTTGACGGTGTCGTCGACGCAGGTCATGTTCGGGTCGCGTTTCATGTACGAGGTGTGCGAAGCACCTGAGGCAGACAGCAGGGTGCCGTCGATGACGCGGGCGAGCTTGACGCCAGCCGGGTACGGGGTGGCCGAGTCATGCGTCGTCGAGACGACGAGGATGTTCGGCACCTTCGTCAGCTTCTCCGGAGCGGGCAGGGTGCCCTTGAACTGCCAGAAGTCGCAGTAGTCGTACTCACCCGGAGTCTTCGACGAACGCTGGAACGGAGCGGCCTCGTCGTAGCGCTCAGCGAAGTCACGTGCCTTCTCGATGTCAGGCATGTCGCCGTAGCTGTTGGCATCGGTGCAGCGGATGTTGGTGAATGCCTGAAGCATCGGCGCGTAGTGGCCGCTCTCATCGCGCTCATTGTATTCGTCAGCCAGCTGCATGAGCATGCCGGCAGTCTCACCCTGCTTGAGCTCGGCCAGCCCGTAGGCCAGCTGCGGCCACAGCGTCTCGGAGTACAGTGCCTGGAAGACACCGGTGCGGCCATCAGCGAAGGAGACCATCCGCTCGTCGTTCGGCTGACCGGTCGGCAGAGGCTTGGACTCAAGCGTCTGCAGCAGCTTGGCGTTCGCATCGGTGAGCTGATCGACATCCTCGACACCATCGCCGAGCGCACAGCTGAAGGTCTCGTCAGCGATCGGGCTGTCACCGAAGACCTCTGGCCACAGCTCGCCCCAGGTCTTGTTCTGCGCGCCCTTGGCGGTGCAGTCCTTGGCGAACTGTTCGAAGGTGTTCTGGAAGCCAGCACCCTGGTTGATGGTCTTGTCCTCGTCATCAGCCGGATCGTCGCTGTCGGCGGTGCCGCTGGGATCGAAGTAGTTCTCGGAGGCGGCGTTGATCGCCTTCATCGCAGCCAGCTCGTCGACCTTGCCGGGATCGACGACGCCGTCGAGCACGAGGCGACCGACATTGGCCTGGAACTTCTGCGAGTAGACGTAACCGAGGCGGGTGCCGTAGGAGAAGCCGATGAAGTTGAGCTTCTCATCGCCGAATGCCGAGCGCATGAGGTCCATGTCGCCGACAGCATCCCAGGTGCCCAGGTGCTGCATGAGCTTCTTCTGCCCAGCCTCACCGAGATCGAAGGCCTTGCCGGTGTTTTCGAAGCAGTCATCGGCGAAGCGCTCGGTCTGCTCCTTGAGTGCATCTTCGACTTCCTCGCGGGTCTCCTTGCCGTGCGGGTTGGACTCGCGGTCCTTGTCGATCTGCTCATCAGAGGAGCACTGCGAGAACGGCATCGAGGCACCGGTGCCGCGCGGGTCGAAGCCGAGCATGTCGTATTCGGCTGCCAGGTCGGGCTCGTAGAGCGCGCCGGCGACCGACAGGGTCATGCCGGAGCCGCCCGGGCCGCCCGGGTTCCACAGCACGGTGCCGCGCGGGTTCTCGTTCTCGACGAACGTGCCGTTCTCAACCTTGCCGGCTCTGACCTTCATGACCGACACCGCGATGTTGCCTGCACTCGGGTCCTCGGCATCGATCGGCATGATGACGTAACCGCATTCAGGCGCGCGGCCGATCCGCTCTTCGAAGTCAGGCTGACCGAGCTTCTCGCAGTTGCCTGCCGAGAGGTTGAGCGCCTGGCCGTAATGCTTCTCCAGGCCCTTCGGGACGTTTCCGGTGCTCGTGCCACCGGCGGCCGGCTCAGGGATCTCGTAGGTGCCGTCGCCGTCGGCGTCGAACAGCTCCTTGGCCAGCTGGGGGTAGTACTCGTCGAGGCCGTCCTCGCGGACACCGCTCTGCTCCTCATCGGCATCTGGACCGTCTGCATCGGTGTCGGACTCCTCGCCAGCGTCCGGGGCCTGTGCGTCTTCCTCCTCCTCGACGGTGAAGGTCTTATCGGAGCTCATGAGGTTGTCGTCGCCGCCGGTGATCGCGTAGACACCCGGCGCGAGGTCCTCGACTTCGAGGGTTTCCTCTGCCGTCCCGTCTTCCCCGATCGTGACGTCAGTGTCGGTGCCCTCGACGATTTCGCTGTTCTGGGCGTGCTTGAGCCTGAGGGTGAGGACATCGCCGGCCTCGCCCTTGACGGTGACGGGGATTTCGAGTGTCTCTGCCTCGGCCATCGTCGTCTCACCGGTGTAGGCGATGGTGAGCTTGTCGACCATGTCGGTGGGGTTCGTCGTCGATTCGGGGGCCGTCCGGGGCGCGCTCTCTGCCGGCTGCGACGGTGCAGCGAGGACAGAGGTGCCGAATCCAAGGGTCATCGCCAGAGTCACAGTCGTAGCGACGCCGGCGGTGCGCATTCTGCGCAGCGCCGGCGGTGTCTGTGGTGAATCAGTCATACCCGAGAGCCTATTGCGAAAAGTGTGCGACTTGTGACCTTTCTCTCATGCTTTGTGGAGGTGCGAACATCGCCGCTGGTCAGCGAATCGATCTATGACGAAAGTAGTAGTGTTTTCTGCGCATCTGGGTCTGGATTCCGCTGCTGAAGTCCGCGTTTTCGGCGCGTGCGCTGTCAGCGCTAGGCTGGATGTCGGCAACCACACCGAAGAGAGGCTGGATGTCGGCAATGACGCCGAAGAGAGGACAGATCAGGTGAAGGAATATACGCCCGCGGAGCTCGTCGACCGCGGATCGGTCAAGTGGACGACATTCCCCGGAACGCTCGGGGCGTTCATCGCCGAGGCCGATTTCGGCACGGCACCCTGTGTGCACGATGCGCTGGAGGAGCTGACCGCCAAGGAGCTCTTCACCTACGCTCCCCAGGCAATGCACGCTGAGGCCCGTCAGGCCACCGCTGAGTTCCATGCCCGCCGCTACGGATGGGACATCTCCCCCGGCGACATCGACTTCGCCCCCGATGTCCTCTCAGCGCTGCTGGCAACCCTCGATCTGTTCTCGCCGCCGGAGGCCCCGGTCGTACTGCTGACGCCGGCGTACATGCCGTTCTTCACCGCCCCGGCCACCCGCGACCGCGTGGTGCGCGAGGTGCCGCTCATCCGCACGTCCGATGCCTGGGAGATCGACTTCGACGCCCTCGATGCCGCTCTCGAACCCGGTGCCGTGTTCCTGCACTGCAATCCGCACAATCCGGTCGGCAAGGTCTACACATGCGCTGAGCACGAGCGGATCGCTGAACTCATCGAGAAGAACGACGCGCGCGTGTTCTCCGATGAGATCCATGCCCAGCTCGTCTTCGACGGCCAGCAACACGTTCCCTACGCCACCGTGTCCGAGGCGGCGGGCCGGCACACGATCACTGCAACCTCGTGCTCGAAGGCCTTCAACATCCCCGGGCTCAAATGCGCGCAGGTGCTCTTCACCAACCCCGAGCACCGGGATGTCTACCGGGATCGGGCGCGCTTCGTCTCCGGTGCTGCAGCGAACCCGGGACTGGTGGCCACGACAGCGGCCTACCGCGACGGCGACGAATGGCTCGGCCGTTTCATCGACTACCTCGACGGCAATCGCAAGCTTATGGCCGAGCTGGTGGACAGGCATCTGCCTCAGGCGTCCTACCTTGTGCCGCAGGGCACCTACATCGCCTGGCTCGACCTGCGCGCCTACGATATCGGCGAGGACGCCGCAGCGTTCCTGCGCGAGCACGCGAAGGTCGCGCTCACAAACGGTCAGGAATGCGGACGTGTGGGTGCTGGCTGCGTGCGCGTGAACATGGCGACGACCAGCGCTATCCTCACCGAGATCGTCGAACGGGTTGCGAAGGCCTGTCAGCCGCACTGATCGGCTCACCCCACGGCACGCAGTCGATGAGGTCAGCGCCGGAACCCTGCTGGGCCGCCTTCTGGCCGTCGACTGAGCAGCGTCGGCCGAAGACGTCGAGGAGCTGGCCCATGAGTGCACCGAGCTCCTGTCCGGGGCGCGGACCGTCGACGAGCTCAGCGGTCATGTCGCCCAGTTGGCGATGAGTCACGGTGCCGTTGGTCTCAGCCCTCCAGCGGCGCCGGTGTGATGCCGTAGGGCGCCAGGCCCGCGGCTCCCCCGTCGGGTGCGGTGAGCACCCAGATGCCCTTGGAGTGCCGCGCGACGGTATGCTCCCAGTGCGAGGCGTGCGAGCCGTCCTTCGTCACGACGGTCCAGTCGTCGTCAAGCACCTCGGATGCGGCAGAGCCGCTGGCGGTGAGCATCGGTTCGATGCACAGCACGAGTCCGGGCTTGATCTTGGGACCGAGCTGTTTGGCTGCGTAGTTGAGCACTTCCGGTTCCATGTGCATCTGGGATCCGATGCCATGGCCGGTGTACTCCATGATGAGACCAAAACCGCGCGAGCGCTGCGTGCCGAGCGATTCGCTCAGGGCGGCTGCACTGCCGAGATCGTCGACGGTCTCCTCGATCGCCGCACCGATCTCGCCGACGCGGGTCGCAGTGGCAAAGGCGGCGATGCCCGCCCACATGGCCGCCTCGGTGACCCGGGAGAGCTGCCGGTCCTCGGCACTGGCAGCTTCTTCGCCGCCGACGAAGACCGTCATCGCCGAGTCTCCATGGAAGCCGCCGACGATTGCGCCTCCGTCGATGGAGACGATGTCTCCGGCTTCGAGCACCCGGTCGCCGGGGATGCCGTGGACGATCTCCTCATTGACCGACACGCACAGGGTGCCGGGGAAGCCGTGGTAGCCCTTGAAGTTCGAGCGCGCGCCGGCCTCGGCGATCGCGCGGGCGCCGGCGGCGTCGACATCGGCGGTGGTGGCACCGGGCACACACGCCGCACGGGCGGCCTCCAGGGCCGCCCGTGTGACGAGACCAGCCTTGCGCATGGTCGTGATCTGTGCCGGGGTCTTGAGCTCCAGGCGCGGTCCGAACATCAGACGTCGATGGCCTTGACGATGCGCTCGGTGATGGCGTCGACGTCACCGAGGCCGTCGACCTGACGCAGCAGGCCGCGCTCAGCGTAGATGTCGGTCAGCGGCTGGGTCTGCTCGGCGTAGACGTCGAGGCGGTGGCGGATGACGTCTTCGGTGTCGTCACTGCGGCCCTGCAGCTGGGCGCGGGCGAGCAGACGCTCAACGACCTCATCGGTGTCTGCGGTGAGCTCGACGACATGGTCGAGCTTCTCCCCCATGCCCTCGAGCATGCGGTCGAGTTCGGCGACCTGCGCTTCGGTGCGCGGGTAGCCGTCGAGCAGGAAGCCGGCCTGCGCATCATCCTGTCCGAGGCGGTCCTGGACCATCGAGTTGGTGACCTCGTCAGGCACGTACTCGCCGGCGTCCATGTACCGCTTGGCGGTCTTGCCGAGTTCGGTCTCTCCGGCGACATTGGCGCGGAAGATGTCACCGGTCGAGATCGCCGGGATGCCGAGCTTCTCGCTCAGCTTGGCGGCCTGGGTGCCTTTGCCGGCACCGGGCGGGCCGATGAGGATGATGCGTACGCTCATGTGCTTCCTTTCATAGGAGTGTGCCCCCATTCTACGACCGGCCAGCCGGCCGGTGAGGCGGCGGGGGCACCTGGGTGCCCACCGCCTCGGGCCCGGCAGCCCGGGGGGATGCGGCACCCGCGGCGATCAGCGCAGCAGGCCCTCGTAGTGGCGCTGCTGCATCTGCGAATCGATCTGCTTGACCGTCTCCAGGCCGACGCCGACGACGATGAGGATCGAGGTGCCGCCGAACGGGAAGTCCTGGTTCGCGCCGATGAGGACAAGCGCGATGAGCGGGATCATCGCGATGACCGCGAGGTAGAGCGAACCGGGGAAGGTGATGCGGGTGAGCACGTAGCTGAGGTAGCGCTCGGTCGGCTTGCCGGCGCGGATGCCGGGGATGAAGCCGCCGTACTTCTTCATGTTGTCGGCGACCTCTTCGGGGTTGAAGGTGATCGCGACGTAGAAGTAGGCGAAGAAGATCGTAAGCAGGAAGTACACGGCCATGTACAGCGGGTGGTCACCGGAGGTGAAGTACTTGTTGATCCACTGCACCCACGCCGACTCCGGGTCGCCGAACTGGGAGATGAGGCTCGGCAGGTACAGCACCGAGGAGGCGAAGATGACCGGGATGACGCCGGCCTGGTTGACCTTGATCGGAATGTAGGTGGAGGTGCCCCCGAACATGCGGCGGCCTACCATCCGCTTGGCGTACTGGACCGGGATACGGCGCTGGGACTGCTCGACGAACACGACGAGGGTGACGATCGCCAGGCCGACGAGCATCACGATGGCGAAGATGTCGATGCCCTGGGTGCGCAGGATGCCGCCGAAGGATGCCGGGAAGCCAGCGGCTACGGCGGTGAAGATCATCAGCGACATGCCGTTGCCGACACCGCGCTCGGTGATCTGCTCGCCCATCCACATGATGAGGCCGGTGCCGGCGGTCAGCGTCAGCACGATGATGCCGATGCCCCACCAGGTGTCGTTGACGATGAGGTTCTGGCAGGCTGCGACGTTCCCGAAGAGCGCACCGGAGCGCACGGTCGTCACGAGAGTCGTCGCGTTGAGCAGGCCGAGGCCGATCGTCATGTAGCGGGTGTACTGGGTCAGCTTCGCCTGACCGGAGGCACCTTCCTTGTGGAGGGCCTCGAAGCGCGGGATGACCACGCGCAGCAGCTGGGTGATGATGCTGGCGGTGATGTAGGGCATGATGCCGAGCGCGAAGATCGACAGCTGCAGCAGCGCGCCGCCGCTGAAGAGATTGATGAGCCCGAAGGCACCCTGCGTCATCTGCGGGGAGGCGACGCATTCCTGCACCTGCCCGTAGTCGATGCCGGGAGCTGGGATGAAGACGCCGATGCGGTAGAGCACAACGATGCCGAGAGTGAAGAGGAGTTTGTTCCTCAGATCGGGCGTTTTGAAAGCCCGCCCAATTGCGCCGAGCAAGCGTCCTCCTGGGGATCTTCACCTCGGGCAGGCAGGCAGCGGTGGCTGCTCGAGGGCCCGAGAATTCGTTCAAGTCTTTGAGTACCTGACCGACCTTATCAGGACTCGCCTGCCAGAGAGCAATCGGAAAGCGAGAATTTCGGCGCGGAGACGGGGCTCGGCTGCCGTGGCCGGAGATGCGAAGAGGGAGGCCCGCACGAGACGGACCTCCCTCTTCATCTCAGAGCGAGGCTCTGCAGACGGTGAGGACAGATCCTCAGCGCGTCGTGGTCGAGCCGCCGGCCGCTGCGATCTTCTCGGCTGCAGAGCCGGAGAACTTGTCAGCGGTGATGTTGACGGCCACGGAGATCTCTCCGGTGCCGAGCACCTTGACCGGCTGGTTGGCGCGCACTGCGCCCTTGGCGACGAGGTCTTCAACCGTCACGTCTCCGCCGTTAGGGAAGAGCGACGACAGCTTGTCGAGATTGACAACCTGGTAGTGAACCTTGTTCGGGTTCTTGAAGCCGCGCAGCTTCGGCAGGCGCATGTGCAGCGGGGTCTGTCCACCTTCGAAGCCGTGCGGCACCTGGTAACGGGCCTTGGTGCCCTTGGTGCCGCGACCGGCGGTCTTGCCCTTCGACGCCTCACCGCGGCCCACGCGGGTCTTGGCGGTGTTGGAGCCGGGAGCAGGACGCAGATGGTGGAGCTTGAGTGCCTTCTCATCTGCCATTTCAGTCCACCTCTTCACATGTGACCAGGTGGCGCACGACGTTGACCATGCCGCGGACTTCCGGGCTGTCCTCACGCGTGACAGAATCGTTGATCCGCTTCAGACCGAGGGTCCGCAGCGTATCGCGCTGGTTCTGCTTGCCACCGATTGTCGATTTGACCTGGGTAATCTTCAGCTGTGCCATCACGCCTTCGCCCCGCTTTCGGCTGCCCGCAGCATGGCGCGCGGCGCAACTTCGTCGACCGGGAGGCCGCGGCGTGCTGCCACTTCCTCAGGACGCTCGAGGCCCTTGAGGGCGGCGATGGCCGCGTGCACGATGTTGATCGCGTTGGCCGAGCCCAGGGACTTCGAGAGGATGTCGTGGATGCCAGCGCAGTCGAGGACGGCGCGGACCGGACCACCGGCGATCACACCGGTGCCCGGTGCGGCCGGACGCAGGAGGACGACGCCGGCGGCGTCTTCGCCCTGCACCGGGTGCGGGATGGTCTTCTGGATGCGCGGGACGCGGAAGAAGTTCTTCTTCGCCTCTTCGACACCCTTGGCAATGGCGGCCGGAACTTCCTTCGCCTTGCCGTAGCCCATGCCGACCATGCCGTCGCCGTCGCCGACGACGACGAGAGCGGTGAACGAGAAACGACGCCCGCCCTTGACAACCTTCGACACACGGTTGATGGTCACGACATGCTCGATGAACTGGTTCTTGTCGTCACGGTCTCCGCGACCGCCCCGACGTCCGCCGCCTTCACCGCGTCCGCGGCCACGACCGCGGCCGCGCTGGTCGTCCTGCTTGGCGGTGTTCTCGGTGCTGGTGACCTGCTGGTCCTTGTTCTCTTCAGTGCTCACAGGGACAGTCCTCCTTCACGGGCACCCTCGGCGATCGCTGCCACGCGTCCGTGATAGGCGTTGCCGCCACGGTCGAACACGACAGCCTCGATACCGGCTGCTTTCGCACGCTCGGCGACGAGTTCGCCAACCTTGCGAGCCTTTGCGGTCTTGTCGTCGCTCGATGCGCGCAGATCGGCTTCCATGGTCGAGGCCGAGGCGAGCGTCTTGCCGACGGAGTCGTCGACGACCTGGACGAACATGTGCCGCGACGAACGGTTCACGACGAGGCGCGGACGTTCGGCGGTGCCGGAGATGTGCTTGCGCAGGCGAGCGTGGCGGCGGGCACGAGCGGCAGCCTTGCCCTTGCCGTAGCTCTTCTTCATTCCGAAGGCCATGATTACTTACCAGCCTTTCCAACCTTGCGGCGAATCTGTTCGCCGGCGTAGCGCACGCCCTTGCCCTTGTAGGGCTCCGGCTTGCGCAGCTTGCGGATGTTCGCTGCGGTCTCTCCGACGAGCTGCTTATCGATGCCGGTGACGGTCACCTTGTTCGATCCCTCGACCTGGAAGGTGATGCCCTCCGGCGGTTCGACGGTGATCGTGTGGCTGTAGCCGAGGGAGAACTCGAGGTTCTGGCCCTTGGCCTGCACACGGTAACCGGTGCCGACGATCTCGAGCTGCTTGGAGTAGCCATCGGTGACGCCGATGATCTGATTGTTGATCAGGGTGCGGGTCAGGCCGTGCAGGGCACGGGACTCGCGCTCATCGTTGGGGCGCTCGACGGTCAGCGTGCCGTCGTCGAGCTTCACCGAGATGGGCTCCGGGATGGTGACCGAGAGATTGCCCTTCGGTCCCTTGACGTCGAGCTCGGGGCCGTTGATGTTGACCTCAACACCAGACGGAACGGAGATCGGCTGCTTGCCAATGCGTGACATTGCTTGCTCTCCTTCCCTTACCAGACGTAGGCGAGGACTTCTCCGCCCACGCCCTTCTTTGCGGCTTGCTTGTCAGTCAGCAGACCCGAGGAGGTCGACAGGATCGCGATGCCCAGACCACCGAGGACCTTCGGGAGGTTGGTGGACTTGGCGTAGACCCGCAGACCCGGCTTCGAGATGCGGCGCAGACCGGCGATCGAACGCTCACGGTTCGGACCGAACTTCAGGTCGAGCATGAGCTTCTTTCCGACCTCGGCGTCTTCGACGCTCCAGTCGGCGATGAAGCCCTCTGCCTTGAGGATCTGGGCGATGCTGGACTTCAGCTTGCTGTACGGCATGCTGACATCCTCGTGATACGCCGAGTTGGCGTTGCGCAGACGCGTAAGCATGTCTGCGACGGGATCAGTCATTGTCATGTGGGCTTCTGCCCTTCCTCGTTGCGGTTTCCTGCCGGGCGTCCGGCCGGACCTGCAACGTAGTGCTTAATTGGTCTTGAACGGGAAGCCGAGGTGGCGGAGCAGCGCACGGCCTTCGTCGTCGGTCTTGGCGGTCGTGACAACCGTGATGTCCATACCGCGCACGCGGTCGATGGCATCCTGGTTGATCTCGTGGAACATCGACTGCTCGGTCAGGCCGAACGTGTAGTTGCCGTTGCCGTCGAACTGGCGGTCCGAGAGTCCGCGGAAGTCGCGGATACGCGGCAGTGCCAGCGAGACGACGCGGTCGAGGAACTCCCACATGCGGGCGCCGCGCATGGTGACGTGTGCGCCGATGGGCTGTCCTTCACGCAGCTTGAACTGGGCGATCGACTTCTTGGCCTTCGTCACGACCGGCTTCTGACCGGTGATGAGGGTCAGGTCGCGGATCGCGCCTTCGATGAGCTTCGAGTCGCGGGCGGCGTCTCCGACACCCATGTTGACGACGACCTTGGTCAGGGTCGGAACCTGCATCGGGTTCGAGTAGCCGAACTCGTCCTGCAGCTTCGCCACGATCTCTTCGCGGTAGACCTGCTTGAGACGCGGCAGGGGACGGTTCTGCACAGTGGTGTCAGTCATCAGATGTCCTCCCCGGTCCGGCGCGAGATGCGGACCCGCACGGTGCGCTTGCGACCGTCGCGGTCAACGACCTCTTCGCGGTATCCCACGCGAGTCGGCTTGTTGTCCGTCGGGTCGACCAGCATGACGTTGGAAATGTGGATCGGCGCTTCGTGGATCTCGATGCCTCCGGCGGTTGCGCCCGAGGCTGTCTGTCCGGCGCGCTTGTGCTTGCTCACGCGGTTGACGCCTTCGACGAGAACTCGGTTGGTATCCGGGAAGACGGCCAGAACCTTGCCCTGCTTGCCGCGGTCGCCGCCGCGCTCCTGACGAGCACCCGAGATGACCTGGACGAGGTCGCCCTTCTTGATCTTGAGCTTGTTCGCCATACTCACAGCACCTCCGGAGCGAGCGAGATGATCTTCATGAACTTCTTGTCGCGCAGCTCGCGACCGACCGGTCCGAAGATACGTGTTCCACGGGGCTCGCCGTCGGTCTTGAGGATGACGGCTGCGTTCTCGTCGAATGAAATGTACGAGCCGTCGTTGCGACGGCGTTCCTTGCGGGTGCGGACGATGACGGCCTTGACCACATCGCCCTTCTTGACGTTGCCACCGGGAATAGCGTCCTTGACGGTGGCGACGATGGTGTCGCCGATTCCGGCGTAACGTCGACCTGAACCGCCGAGAATCCGGATGGCCAGGATCTCCTTGGCACCGGTGTTGTCGGCGACTTTGAGTCGCGACTCCTGCTGGATCACTTGTTCTCTCCTGTCGTCGCGTCGGTTCTCACCGATCTGATGAGCCTGACGGAACGTCTGTATTCTTCATGTCCGCCCCAGGCCCGGTGGCCGCCGCGGATAAGACGGGACCGGGAGGGTGATGGGGCGTCAGCTGAGCTGGACGCCCGCCGAGGCACCGGTGGAACCGGTGCCTCGTCGAGCAAACCACACCATCTTACTTGGCGCGCTCGATGATTTCAACGAGACGCCAGCGCTTGGTGGCCGACAGCGGACGGGTCTCGGCGATCCGAACGAGGTCGCCGATGCCGGCGGTGTTGTCCTCGTCGTGTGCCTTGAGCTTGCTCGTCGTGCGCATGATCTTGCCGTAGAGGCGGTGCATCTTGCGGTCTTCGACCTCGACGACGATGGTTTTGTTCATCTTGTCCGAAACGACGTAGCCGCGAGCGGTCTTGCGCGACCCGCGTTCCGGAGCGGCTTCAGCCTGTGCCGGCTGAGTCTTCTGCTCGGCCATTACTTATCCTCTTCCTTGGCAGCTGCCGGGTTCGAGCGGATCTCGAGCTCGCGCTCACGCAGCACGGTGTAGATCCGTGCGATGTCGCGCCGGACGGCCTTGAGGCGTCCGTGGCTTTCGAGCTGACCAGTGGCGGACTGGAACCGGAGGTTGAACAGTTCGGCTTTGGCCTTCTTCAGTTCTTCGACAAGACGGTCATTGTCGAAGCCGTCGAGGGCGTCCATGTTGAGTTCCTTGGAACCGATCGCCATTGTCATTCACCACCTTCACGCGACACAATGCGAGCCTTGAGCGGAAGCTTGTGGATGGCCAGGCGCAGTGCCTCGCGTGCCACTTCTTCCGAAACGCCGGCGATCTCAAACATGATGCGACCCGGCTTGACGTTTGCAACCCACCATTCCGGCGAGCCCTTACCGGAGCCCATGCGGGTTTCGGCAGGCTTCTTGGTCAGCGGGCGGTCCGGGTAGATGTTGATCCAGACTTTGCCGCCACGCTTGATGTGACGGGTCATGGCGATACGCGCAGCCTCGATCTGACGGTTGGTGACGTACGCCGGCTCGAGAGCCTGGATGCCGTAGTCACCGAACGCCACGGTCGTGCCGCCGGTCGCCAGTCCACGCCGCCTGGGGTGGTGCTGCTTGCGGTATTTCACTCGGCGAGGGATCAGCATAGATCAGCCCTCCGATCCGGCCTGTGCAGCCGGAGCTGCGTCGGCAGTGTTGTCGTTCGTCTTCTGCTGGGCGTCGTTGCGGCGTTCGCCGCCGCGACCGCGTCCACCGCGACCACCGCGACCGCCGCGACCACCGCGACCTCCGCGGGGGCTCGGCTGCGCAGCTTCCTGTGCGGCGAGCTCCTTGTCGGTCATGTCGCCCTTGTAGATCCAGACCTTCACGCCGATGCGGCCGAAGGTGGTGTGCGCTTCGTACAGGCCGAAGTCGATGTTCGCACGCAGGGTGTGCAGCGGCACACGGCCTTCGCGGTAGAACTCCGAGCGGCTCATCTCAGCGCCGCCGAGACGGCCCGAGCACTGCACGCGGATGCCCTTGGCACCAGCGCGCTGGGCCGACTGGATCGCCTTGCGCATTGCGCGGCGGAAGGCCACGCGGCTGGCGAGCTGCTCGGCCACGCCCTGAGCGACGAGCTGCGCGTCGATCTCGGGGTTCTTGACCTCGAGGATGTTGAGCTGGATCTGCTTGCCGGTCAGCTTCTCGAGCTTGCCGCGGATGCGGTCGGCCTCCGCGCCGCGACGCCCGATGACGATGCCCGGGCGGGCGGTGTGGATGTCGACGCGCACACGGTCGCGGGTGCGCTCGATGTTGACCTTCGAGATGCCGGCGCGCTCGAGCCCGTCGGAGAGCATCGCGCGGATCTTGACGTCTTCACCGACGTAGTCCTTGTAGCGCTGACCCGGCTTGGTCGAGTCGGCGAACCACTTGGACTTGTGGTCGGTGGTGATTCCGAGACGGAATCCATTGGGATTGATCTTCTGGCCCATCAGCGGTCTTCCTTCCGTCCGTCAGCGCTGGCGTCATCACCGGATGCGAGCACCACGGTGATGTGGCTGGTGCGCTTGTTGATGCGACCGGCGCGCCCCTGGGCACGCGGGCGGAACCGCTTCATGGTCGGTCCTTCATCTACGAATGCTTCGGAGATGACCAGGTCGTCTTCGTTGAAGGCCTCACCGAGCTTGTCTGCCTTGACACGCGCATTGGCGATGCCGGAGGAGACCAGCTTGTAGATCGGTTCGGAGGCCGACTGCTCTGCAAACTTCAGCACCGCGAGGGCTTCGGTCGCCTGCTGACCACGAATGAGGTCAACGACGCGACGAGCCTTCTGAGGCGTGACACGCAGGTAGCGTGCTTTCGCCGTGGCTTCCATCGTTTCCTTCTCTCTCTCTGCCGATCGTCAGGCAGCGCCTCAGCGGCGCTTGCCCTTCCGATCGTCCTTGTCGTGGCCGCGGAACGTCCGCGTCGGGGCGAATTCGCCGAGCTTGTGCCCGACCATGGATTCGGTGATGAACACCGGAACGTGCTTGCGTCCGTCGTGCACGGCGATCGTGTGTCCCAGGAAGTCCGGGATGATCATCGAGCGACGGGACCACGTCTTGATGACGTTCTTGGTGCCCTTTTCGTTCTGAGCATCAACCTTCTTGAAGAGGTGCTCGTCAACGAAGGGGCCCTTTTTCAGACTACGAGGCATGTTTCAGGCTCCCTATCAACGCTTCTTGCCGGTACGGCGGCGACGCACGATGAGCTTGTCGCTTTCCTTGTTGGGGCGGCGGGTGCGGCCTTCGAGCTGACCCCACGGGCTGACCGGGTGACGGCCACCGGAGGTCTTGCCCTCGCCACCGCCATGCGGGTGGTCCACCGGGTTCATGACGACACCGCGGACGGTCGGGCGCTTGCCCTTCCACCGCATACGGCCGGCCTTGCCCCAGCTGATGTTCGACTGCTCGGCGTTGCCGACCTCGCCGACCGTGGCACGGCAGCGGGCGTCGACGTTGCGGATCTCACCCGACGGCATACGCAGCTGAGCGTAGGGGCCGTACTTGGCGACGAGCTGAACCGATGCGCCGGCGGAGCGGGCGATCTTCGCACCGCCGCCCGGACGCAGCTCGACTGCGTGGACCACGGTGCCGACCGGGATGTTGCGCAGTGCGAGGTTGTTGCCCGGCTTGATGTCAGCCGTCGGTCCGGCTTCGATGCGGTCGTTCTGCTTGAGCTTGTCCGGGGCGATGATGTAGCGCTTCTCCCCGTCCGCGTAGTGCAGCAGCGCGATGCGAGCCGTGCGGTTCGGATCGTATTCGATGTGCGCAACACGTGCCGGCACGCCGTCCTTGTCATGGCGACGGAAGTCGATGACACGGTATTGGCGCTTGTGGCCTCCGCCCTGGTGGCGGGTGGTGATGCGTCCCTGACTGTTGCGTCCGCCCTTCTTGGGCAGCGGACGCAGAAGCGACTTCTCCGGCGTAGACCGGGTCACTTCTACAAAGTCGGCGACCGATGAGCCGCGGCGGCCCGGGGTCGTCGGCTTGTGCTTACGGATTCCCATGAGTCTCTATCCTTCTTCAGGTCTGACCGCTCTCAGAGCGATCCGCCGAAAATGTCGATCGAACCGTCCTTGAGGGCGACGATGGCACGCTTGGTGTCATTGCGCTTGCCCCAGCCGGTGCGGGTGCGGCGGCGCTTGCCCTCGCGATTGAGGGTGTTCACCGATGCCACCTTGACACCGAAGATCGATTCGATTGCGTACTTGATCTCAGTCTTGTTCGAACGCGGGTCCACCAGGAAGGTGTACTTGCCTTCGTCCATCAGCGCGTAGGTCTTCTCAGACACGACGGGCGCGATGATGATGTCGCGTGGGTCCTTGAACGTGACGCTCATTTGGCTTCCTCCTCACCGGACTCAGCCGTGTTCTTCTGAACCGACGACATGTCGAGGAAGCGCTGCAGAGCGGCTTCGGTGAAGACGATGTCATCAGCCATGAGGACGTCGTAGGTGTTGAGCTGTTCGGCAGTGAGCACGTGAACCTTCGGCAGGTTGCGCACGCTGCGCTCGGTGAGGTCGTCACCGCGCTCGATCACCACGAGCTTGTTCGGCCGTGTCGAGATGTTCTCCAGGGCTGCGCGTGCCTGCTTCGTCGAGGGCTTTTCGCCGTCGACGAGAGCGCTGACCACGAAGATCTGGTCGAGGCGGGCGCGGTCGGACAGGGCGCCGCGCAGGGCCGCGGCCTTCATCTTCTTGGGGGTGCGCTGCGAGTAGTCGCGCGGCACCGGGCCGTGGACGATGCCGCCGCCGGCGTACTGCGGAGCGCGGATCGAACCCTGGCGGGCGTTGCCGGTGCCCTTCTGGCGGTACGGCTTGCGGCCGCCGCCGCGCACTTCAGCGCGGGTCTTGGTCTTGTGGGTGCCCTGACGTGCGGCAGCCATCTGAGCCACCACAACCTGGTGGATGAGCGGCACGTTGGTCTGGATGCCGAAGACTGCTGCGGGCAGCTCAGCGGATCCGGACTTCTTGCCGGCGGCGTCGAGGACGTCGATGGTCTTGGTTTCAGTCATCTCTCTCAGGCCTCCTTCGCTGCGGAGCGAACGAGCACGACTGCTCCCTTGGGGCCGGGGACGGCGCCCTTGATGAGGAGCAGGTTGTTGTCGGTGTCGACAGCGTGGATCGTCAGGTTCTGGGTGGTGCGGCGCACGTTGCCCATGCGTCCGGCCATCCGCATGCCCTTGAAGACGCGACCGGGGGTGGCAGCCCCGCCGATCGAGCCGGCCTTGCGGTGGTTGCGGTGCTGGCCGTGCGAGGCTCCGACACCGGCGAAGTTGTGGCGTTTCATGACACCAGCGGTGCCCTTGCCCTTGCTGGTGGCGGTCACGTCGACCTTGGCGCCGGCCTCGAACACCTCGATGCCCAGCTCCTGGCCGAGTTCGTACTGGGCAGCATCGGAGGTGCGCAGTTCGACGAGGTGACGACGCGGAGCGACACCGGCCTTCTCGAAGTGGCCGGAGGTCGGCTTGTCGACCTTGCGCGGGTCGATCTCACCGAAGCCGAGCTGGACGGCCGAGTAGCCGTCGACGTCTTCGCTGCGGATCTGGGTGACGACGTTGGCGTCAGCCTTGACCACAGTCACCGGAACAAGGTTGGCGTTTTCGTCCCACACCTGGGTCATGCCGAGCTTGGTGCCCATGAGGCCCTTGACGGCACGTGTGGTGGGGAGCGGCTGTGAACGGGTGTTGGCCATTACTCCCCCTTAGAGCTTGATCTCGATGTTGACGTCATCGGCCAGGTCGAGGCGCATGAGCGAATCGACGGCCTTCGGCGTCGGGTCAACGATGTCGATGAGGCGCTTGTGCGTGCGCATCTCGAAGTGCTCGCGGCTGTCCTTGTACTTGTGCGGCGAACGGATGACGCAGTACACGTTCTTCTCCGTCGGCAGCGGCACTGGGCCCACAACCGTAGCTCCCGCGCGCGTCACAGTGTCCACGATCTTGCGTGCTGCACTGTCGATGACGGCGTGGTCGTACGACTTGAGCCGAATGCGGATCTTCTGTCCCGCCATGGCTTCGTCTCTTTCTGTTGGTCCTCCGGCCATCAACCATGGTCCGTACGGATCGCATGGTCTGCGCCGGCTTGCTGTGACCGACCCCCGAGGTCGGGCGTGTCGCTCTCGCCTTCCGGCCGAACGCACACACATCATCAAATGGCTGCCCGGTGCAGACGAACCCGGATCATCCAGATTCTTCCGGTCGATTCTGGGCTGTTCGCGGCACAGCGGCCGCAGTGCAGGGGTCATCTGCCCAAAACGCAACTTGTCTATACTGTCACAGCCGCTCACCGAGAGGCAAATCGGGCACCCAAGCACACCTGGCAGCGCCGCGTGAGCTTCCGCACGCAGGCGCGTCACCGCCTCGGGAGCGGACAGCGAAGCGCACCCGGCACGATAACCGGGTGCGCTCACGCAATCGCAGCCGCTGCCGGCTGCACGGGTGTCAGTTCGAGACGATCGAGCCCTCTTCGGACTGCGCCCGCTCGAGTGCGCGCTTGCGCTGCTCCTCCACGCGCTTGCCGATCTCGCGGGCGCGGTCCTCGTCGCGGGTGAGGTTCTCCCCTGTCTCGGGGTTGAAGACCATGACGTCGGCCGGGTCGAACCACAGCTCGACGTCATCACCCTCACGGACCTGCGAGCTCGGCTCGAGCGCGGCGACGACCTGCGGGCGCATGCCCTCGCCGTCGAGGTCGCGGTCGAGCTCGTCGAGCGCTTCCTGCACCTCGGGCTTGGGCTCGAAGGGCAGATAGGCGTAGATCTCGTTGCCCAGCCATTCGGTGACGTCGACCTTCGCAGTGATGACGGCGCCGCGGTCGCGCTCATCAGCGTCCATGAGGGTCGCATCGCGGAAGGCCTCGGGTCGGATGCCGGCGATGAGCAGCTGCGGGGCGTCCTTGAGCCCCTTGGCCCGCTTGCCGGGCAGTTCGAAGTCACCGAACGGCGAGCTGAGTCGGCCGTCGGTGTACTCGACGGGCAGGAAGTTCATCGACGGGGAGCCGATGAACCCGGCGACGAACAGGTTGAGCGGCTCACGGTAGAGCTCCTGCGGGCTGGCGTACTGCTGCAGTGCGCCGCGCTTGAGCACTGCAACCTTGTCGCCGAGCGTCATCGCCTCGGTCTGGTCGTGGGTGACGTAGACGGTGGTCACGCCGAGCTGGCGCTGCATGCGCGCGATCTCCGTGCGCATCTGGCCGCGCAGCTTCGCGTCGAGGTTCGACAGCGGCTCGTCGAACAGGAACGCCTTGGCATCCCGGACGATCGCCCGGCCCATCGCCACGCGCTGACGCTGGCCGCCGGAGAGGTTGCCCGGTTTGCGCTGCAGGTGCTCGCCGAGTTCGAGCATCTTCGCGGCCCGCTCGACGCGCGCGCTCACCTCGTTCTCGTCATAGTGCTCCTTGTTCAGGCGCAGCGGGAAGGCGATGTTCTCGTAGACCGTCAGGTGCGGGTACAGGGCGTAGTTCTGGAACACCATCGACAGGTCGCGGTCGCGCGGCGGCAGGTCGTTGACCCGCTTGCCGTCGATGAACAGCTCGCCTTCGGTGATGTCCTCGAGGCCGACGATCATCCGCAGCAGGGTCGATTTGCCGGAGCCGGAGGGCCCAACGAGGATGACGAACTCGCCGTTGTCGATGCTCAGCGACACGTCGTTGACGGCAGGGAAGCCGTCGCCGTAGCGCTTGACGATGTTCTTGAGGTCGATTTCAGCCATCTTGATCTCCTGAATGGGGTGCCGAAGCTGTGCGTGACGCGCGGTCGCTGGCCGCTGCCGAGGTGGTGGTGCGGGTCATCCCTTCACCGCACCCGAGGTCAGGCCGGAGACGATCTGGCGCTGGAAGGCGAGGACGATGATGATGACCGGGATGGTCACGACGATCGCGGCGGCCGCGATCGCGCCCGCCGGCTCCTCGAACTGGCTGGCGCCGGTGAAGAACGACAGCGCCGCCGGGACCGGGCGGGCCGCTGAGGTCGATGTCAGCGAGATGCCGTAGAGGAAGTCGTTCCAGGCGATGAAGAAGGCGATGATCGCCGTGGTGAACACGCCGGGAGCGGCCAGCGGGATGATGACCTTGCGGAAGGCCTGGAAGGACTTCGCGCCGTCGACCTGGGCGGCCTGCTCGAGCTCCCACGGGATCTGCTGGAAGAACGAGGTCAGCGTCCAGATCGAGATCGGCAGGGTCAGCGACAGGTACGGGATGATGAGGCCGAGCCAGGTGTCGTAGAGCCCGACGACCGACCACAGGTTGAACAGCGGGGTGACGAGCGAGATGACCGGGAAGACCGTCACCGCCAGCGACATGTAGAGCACAAACCGCTTGCCGGGGAACTCCAGCCGGGCGATCGCGTAGGCGGCCAGGGTGGAGAGGATGACGGCGATGAGCGTGGCGATGAGGCAGATCGCGATCGAGTTGCGCAGCGCCGGCAGGAACAGGTCGCGCGCCGCCCCGTTGATGATGAGGTCGTAGTTCTCCCAGCTGATCTGCGTGGGCCAGAACTGACGGTTGGAGACGTCAGCTGAGCTCTTGAGCGACAGCGACAGGGTCCACACGACCGGGAACAGCGCCCACAGCCCGATGAGGATGAAGGCGGCGATCCAGCCGAAGGTCGCCAGCGGTGTCTTCTTGCCGGAATTCATGTCCTACTCCTTCCCTGCACCGAGGTTGACGTTGAAGCCCTTGATGAACAGCAGGCAGATGAGGCCGACAGCGATGAACAGCAGCACGGAGACTGCCGAGCCGAGGCCGGTCTGCAGCTGCGAGATCGTCTGGTCGTAGGCCAGTGAGGAGACCGTGGCGGTGCCGTTGGCGCCCTCGGTCATGACGAAGACCGAGTCGAATATGCGGAAGGCCTCAAGGGTGCGGAACATGAGCGCGACCATGATCGAGGCCTTCATGTTCGGCAGGGTCACCCTCACGAGGCGCTGCCAGCGGCTGGCGCCGTCGACGGTGGCCGCTTCGAGCATGTCGCCGGGGATCTGCGCGAGCCCGGCGAGCATGAGCAGTGAGATGAACGGGGTGGTCTTCCAGATCTCGGCCAGGGAGATGACGGCGAAGGAGGACCAGAAGTTGCCGAACCAGTCGAAGCTCTCCATCCCCAGCCAGGTGCCGACGAAGCCGGTGCCCAGGTCGAAGGCGTACTTCCAGGAGAACGCCGCGACGACGGTGATGATGCCGTAGGGGATGAGGATGATCGTGCGGATCGGCCCGCGCACCGCCTTGAGCGCATTGAGCATGACGACGGCGAAAGCGAAGCCGAGGACGAGTTCGACGGCGACGGTGAAGACGGTGATGAGCAGCGTGAACCCGAGGGTCTGCCACCACAGCGGGTCGGTCAGCACGGTGACGTAGTTGAGACCCCAGTTGAAGTAGGCGTTGTCCGGGTCGGTCAGCCGCTTGTTGAAGAACGACTGGTAGACCGCCTGGAGGATCGGGTAGCCGGTCACCAGCAGCAGCACGGCACCGGCCGGCCAGGCGAGCATGAGGCCCAAGCGCGCCTCGTCCTTCGTGCGCTGGGACTTGTGCGCCTTGCCCTTCCGCTTGCCCGTCGCCGAGGCGCCCTGTCCTGCCGCGGCGTCCGTCGCCTCGGTCTTGGAGGTCGTGAGCAGGTGTGTGTCGTCGTTGGTCACAGCAGCGCCTCTCCACGCAGGATCTCGAGGATGAGATCGGCTGAGGTCTTCGGTGTGCTCTCGGGGCTGACGTCAGCCGGCGGGTGCCAGGATCGCTGGATGCCGCCGGTGATGCCGTTGTAGTACGGCGAGAGCGGGCGGGGCTTCGCCACGTCGAGCGAGTCGAGGATCGCTTCGGAGTACGGGGCCTCCTCCTGCACCTTCGGGTCGTCGAAGGCGGCGCGGGTGGCCGGCGGCAGCCCGTCGGTGATGTAGTACTCGGCCTGCTTCTGCGTCTCGCGGATGCAGCTGATCGCCTCGAAGGCTTCGTCCTGGTGGTCGGAGAACGCGCCGACGGCGAGCTTGCCACCGCCGAGCGGTGCGGCACCCGGTGTGCCCTCTTCGACCGCGGGGTACTGAGCCCAGCCGACGTCGTCGAAGACCTCCTGGTCGAGGCTGCCGTCCTCGACGGCGGCCTTCATGGCTGGGTAGACGAAGGGCCAGTTGACCATGAACCCGCCGTTCTCACCCTGGAAGCGCAGCATCGCGCCCTGCTCGTCGAGGTTGGAGAAGTTCGGGCCGCCCAGGCCCTCCGAGCCGATCGTGTCGACGATCTGCGCGGCTTTCTCCCCTGCTGGGGAGTCGAGGCCGAGTTCGGTGTCCTCGGGTTCGGCTTCGGGGTCCTTGACGATCGCCTCGCCCTGGGATTCGTAGAGCGCGTTGACCCACACGGTCAGCGATTCGGCGCGGATGCCGTGGGCGCCGATCTCCTTGTCCTGGTCCTTGGCCGCTTCGATGATCTGATCCCAGGTGACCGGCTTCTCCATGTCGAGGCCGGCCGCCTCGGCGACGGACTTGCGGTACCACAGGATCTGGGTGTTGGCCTGAACGGGGGCGACGACGAGCTGGTCCTCCCACATCGACGACTCGACTGCCGCCTCGACGACGTCATCGGTGAATTCGTCGACGTACTCCTCAGGCACCGGGGCGATGAAGCCGGCGTTGGCGAACTCAGGAACGTAGACGGTGTCGATGCTCATGATGTCGATCGAGGCGTCTTTGGAGGCAAGCCTTCGGATGAGCTGCTCGCGCTGACCGGCGGCGTCGCTGGGCAGCATCGAGGTCTGGATCGTGTATTTGCCCCCGGAGGCCTCGGTGCAGGCTTCGGCCATTGCCGCCTTGCCGCCGTTGTCGGGGTCGATGTACCACGTCAGCGTCTTCGCGTCCTCTTGCGTGCCGCAGCCGCTGAGGGCCATGAGCGTCGCTGTCGCCATCGCCGCTCCGGCCAGCAGCCGGGTCCTGCGGCGGCGGGATGGATCCGTCATCAGCGCTCCTCCAGCCTTCCGTCTCGCGGTTCTTGCGAACCTCGCCGGTGCCGTGCAGCCCTGTGCGGTGCATTGAGGGATCCTGCAAGACACACCACAATTCTGGTCTCACCTTAGCGGAGAATCGGCGAATGTGCGGGAAGAGCCGACCAGAAGACCAGTTCAGGGCGCTGAATGCACGAAGCCCCGGGAGTCGCAATGACTCCCGGGGCTTCAGTGTGATCGTGTGTCGATCACATCATCTGATCAGTGATCAGGCGATGATCTCGGTGACACGGCCGGCACCGACGGTGCGGCCGCCTTCGCGGATGGCGAAGCGCAGGCCCTCTTCCATAGCGATCGGCTGGATGAGCTCAACGGTCATCTCAACGTTGTCGCCCGGCATGACCATCTCGGTGCCTTCCGGCAGCTCGATGACACCGGTGACGTCGGTGGTGCGGAAGTAGAACTGCGGGCGGTAGTTGGAGTAGAACGGGTTGTGACGTCCGCCCTCTTCCTTCTGCAGGATGTAGACCTGGCCCTTGAACTTCGTGTGCGGGGTGATCGAGCCCGGCTTGCAGATGACCTGGCCGCGCTCGACGTCCTCGCGCTTGGTGCCGCGGAGCAGGAGGCCGACGTTCTCACCGGCGCGAGCGTCCGGCAGGGTCTTGCGGAACATCTCGATGGCGGTGACGGTGGTCTTCTGCGACTGCGGCTTGATGCCGACGATCTCGATCTCCTCGTTCGGCAGCAGCACGCCGCGCTCCACACGACCGGTCACGACGGTGCCGCGGCCGGTGATGGTGAAGACGTCCTCGACAGGCATGAGGAACGGCTTGTCGATGTCGCGCTCCGGCTCCGGAACGTTCTCGTCGACGGCGTCCATGAGCGCCTCGACGGTCTTGACCCACTCCGGGTCGCCTTCGAGAGCCTTGAGAGCCGAGACGCGGACGATCGGGGCGTCCTCGTCGAAGTCCTGCGAACCGAGCAGGTCGCGGATCTCCATCTCGACGAGCTCGAGCATCTCATCAGCGTCGTCGCCGTACTCAGCGAGTGCCGCGTCGGTCTTGTTGAGAGCGACGAGCAGGTACGGAACGTTGACCTGGCGGGCGAGCAGGACGTGCTCGCGGGTCTGCGCCATGATGCCGTCGGTGGCGGCGATCACGAGGATCGCGCCGTCCATCTGAGCGGCACCGGTGATCATATTCTTGATGTAGTCAGCGTGGCCCGGGGCGTCGACGTGTGCGTAGTGACGCTTCTCGGTCTCGTACTCAACGTGCGAGACGTTGATGGTGATGCCGCGCTGCTTCTCTTCCGGCGCGTTGTCGACTTGGTCGAAGGCCTGAGCCTGGTTCAGGTCCGGGTACTTGTTTGCCAGAACGTTCGTGATAGCCGCGGTCAGAGTCGTCTTACCGTGGTCAACGTGACCAATGGTACCGATGTTGACGTGCGGCTTAGTCCTGTCGAAACTAGCCTTTGCCACTGGGTTCCTCCTCGTGGTTGGTTCGGGACATGCGGTTCATGCCCCGCGCCTTTTCTGTTGTTGACAGCTGCCGGCTGGCGCCGGCGGCAACGGGCGAGATTACTCTTCGCCGCGGGTCTTCTGGATGATCTCGTCGGCGACAGCCTTCGGGACCTCCGCATAGCTATGGAACTGCATCGAGTACATAGCGCGGCCCTGGGTCTTCGACCGCAGGTCGCCGATGTAGCCGAACATCTCCGACAGCGGAACATGCGCACGGACAACCTTAACGCCTGTGGCATCCTCCATCGACTGGATCTGTCCGCGCCGCGAGTTCAGGTCGCCGATCACGTCACCCATGTATTCCTCAGGGGTGCGCACCTCGACCTCCATGAGCGGTTCGAGCAGAGCCGGGCTCGCCTTCTGGACGGCCTCCTTGAGGACCATCGAGCCGGCGATCTTGAACGCCATCTCCGAGGAGTCGACATCGTGGTACTGGCCGTCCACAAGGGTGGCCTTGATGCCGACCAGCGGGTAGCCGGCCAGCACCCCCATCTGCATGGCATCCTGGATGCCCTGGTCGACGCTCGGGATGTACTCGCGCGGCACGCGGCCGCCGGTGATGGCATTCTCGAATTCGTAGATCTGGTCGCCAGTGACCTCCATGGGCTCAATGGTGACCTGCACCTTGGCGAACTGGCCGGAACCGCCAGTCTGCTTCTTGTGCGTGTAATCGGCCTTCTCCACCTTGCGGCGGATGGTCTCGCGGTAGGCGACCTGCGGCTTGCCGATGTTGGCCTCGACCTTGAATTCGCGCTTCATGCGGTCGACGAACACATCGAGGTGCAGCTCGCCCATGCCGCCGATCTCGGTCTGGCCCGTCTCCTCGTTGAGGTTGACGGTGAAGGTCGGATCCTCCTTGACCAGCTTCTGGATCGCGGTCGAGAGCTTCTCCTGGTCGCCCTTGGTCTTCGGCTCGATCGAGACGAAGATGACAGGCTCTGGGAAGGACATCGACTCGAGCACGACCGGCTGCTGTGCATCGCACAGGGTGTCGCCGGTGGTGGTCTCCTTGAGGCCGATGAATGCGTAGATGTGTCCGGCGACTGCTTCCTCGACAGGGTTCTCCTTGTTCGAGTGCATCTGGAACATCTTGCCGACGCGCTCCTTCTTGCCGCTGGTCGTGTTGAGCAACTGCTCACCCGACTTCACGGTTCCGGAGTACACGCGGACGTAGGTCAGCGTTCCGAAGAACGGGTGGCTGGCGACCTTGAAGGCCAGGCCGGCGAACGGTCCGTCCTTGCGCGGCTCGCGCGTGACGACCTCGTCCTCCTTGCCGGGGGCGTAGCCCTCGACAGCCGGGACGTCGAGCGGGCTCGGGAGGTAGTCGATGACGGCGTTGAGCACGAGCTGGATGCCCTTGTTCTTGAACGCCGAACCGCACATCACCGGGAACGCCTCAGAGGAGATGGTCAGCTGGCGGATGCCGGCCTTGAGCTCGTCGATGGTGAGTTCGCCCTCTTCGAGGTACTTGTCCATGAGCTCTTCGCTGGCCTCAGCGACATCCTCCATGAGGTTCGCGCGCATCTCCTCGGCGCGTGCCTTGAACTCCTCGGGGATCTCGATCTCGGCCATGTCCTGGCCCATCTTCGACTCGTCGGGCCATTCCCAGGCCTTCATCTCAACAAGGTCGATGACAGCACGGAAGTCGGACTCAGCACCGATCGGCAGCTGGATGACCAGCGGCTTGGCTCCGAGGCGCTCACGGATGGTCTTGACGGTGAAGTCGAAGTCAGCACCGAGCTTGTCCATCTTGTTGACGAAGCACACGCGCGGAACGTCGTACTTGTCAGCCTGACGCCACACGGTCTCGGACTGCGGCTCAACACCTTCCTTGCCGTCGAACACGGCAACGGCACCGTCGAGCACGCGCAGCGAGCGCTCCACCTCGACGGTGAAGTCGACGTGGCCCGGGGTGTCGATGATGTTGATCTGGTTGTCTTCCCAGTAGCAGGTGGTGGCAGCCGAGGTGATCGTGATGCCACGCTCCTGCTCCTGCTCCATCCAGTCCATCGTCGAGGCGCCGTCGTGGGTCTCGCCGAGCTTGTAGTTCACACCGGTGTAGAACAGGATGCGTTCGGTGGTAGTGGTCTTACCGGCATCGATGTGAGCCATGATGCCGATGTTGCGGACCTTCTTGAGGTCAGTCAGCACGTCGAGTGCCACGGTGTCTCTCTTCCGTCTCGTTGAGTTGGACAGCGGGCCGGACCGGGTCGGGCCGGTCCGGCCCAGCGTCGCTTACCAGCGGTAGTGGGCGAAGGCCTTGTTGGACTCGGCCATCTTATGCATGTCCTCGCGGCGCTTCACAGCGGCGCCCAGACCGTTGCTCGCATCCAGGATCTCGTTCTGGAGGCGATCGGTCATGGTCTTTTCACGGCGCTGACGGGCGAAGCCGACGAGCCACCGCAGAGCGAGGGTGGTCGAGCGCGCTGCACGCACTTCGACCGGCACCTGGTAGGTCGCACCGCCGACACGGCGCGAGCGGACCTCGAGCGCCGGGCGGATGTTGTCCAGGGCCTTCTTGAGCAGCGAAACCGCGTCGGTGTTGGCCTTCTCAGCGGCGGCTTCGAGGGCGCTGTAGACGATGCGCTCAGCGGTGGAGCGCTTGCCGTCGAGGAGCACCTTGTTGATGAGCTGGGTGACCAGCGGCGAGTGGTAGACCGGGTCGATGCCGACCGGTCGCTTGGGGGCGGGACCCTTACGTGGCATTACTTCTTCTCCCTCTTGGCTCCGTAACGGCTGCGTGCCTGCTGGCGGCCCTTGACACCCTGGGTGTCGAGCGATCCGCGCACGATCTTGTAGCGCACGCCGGGGAGGTCCTTGACTCGGCCTCCGCGGACCAGCACGATCGAGTGCTCCTGCAGGTTGTGGCCCTCGCCCGGAATGTAGGCGGTCACCTCGATCTGGCTGGAGAGCTTGACACGTGCGACCTTGCGCAGTGCCGAGTTCGGCTTCTTGGGAGTGGTGGTGTACACGCGGGTGCACACGCCGCGGCGCTGCGGACTGCCCTTGAGGGCAGGCGTCGCGTTCTTCGCGGCCTTGTCGTGCCGGCCCTTGCGGACCAGCTGCTGGATTGTAGGCACTGAATATTCTCCGATGCTTCTCGATATACCTAAGTCCGATGGCGATCACAGCGCCTGCTGTGCCGTCCGCACCCTCGGACATGTCCTGCTGGGAGCGGGTGAAGCTGCCTGCCCGTCCCCAGTCCCCGCGATTCCCCGCTGCATCCGGAACCGGATGTGCCATGATGGCAGGGCGCCCTTGTCGAGCTGCCGAAACAGCCAGTCAGAGAACCGATGGGGCCTTGCGGCCTGCATGACACCGCCCGCGGCTGCTCCTCGTCACCCGGTGCGGAGCGGGTGACACAGCCTCGTGCGCGCATGCGGACACGATCTGATCACAATCAGTCACAGTACAGCCTAGACGGTGGCGGCGCCGCCGGTCAAAACGACCTCAGCGCCTGGTTCCGTGCGGAGAATCCGCTTCGACTCGCGCGGTGGGCTGCGCCGCGAATGCTCCCAATCGGCGGCGTTACGCGCAGGTCACGTTCCGTTCGCCGGACTTGGTTATGCTGGGCACATGTCCGACCTCGTACCCAGCGCCGGAGACAGCGACCGGCCCCGCAAGCTGCGCGCCGGCGATCAGGACCGCGACGCCGTCCTCGACGTCCTCTCCGCCGCCCACGCCTCCGGTCGCCTCGACCCCACAGAACTCGATGAGCGGCAGGAGGCGACAATGGCGACGAAGTTCCTTGCGGAGCTCCCCGAGCTCATCGACGACCTGCCCGAAGGCGATGAGCTGCTGGCCCGCCTGCGTGCCGAGGCCGGAATCGACCACGGGCACGGCGCCTCGGGCACGGCGCTGTCGCACCGCCGCAAGCATATTCCGCCAGCTACGCCCGGCACCGGCAAACCCGTCTACGACATCGCAGTCCTCGGCGGCTCCGCGAAGACGATCGTCGCCGGCACTTCGAAGGTCGAGACGTATGCGCTCATGGGCGGCAGCGAGATCTACCTGCACGAGGTGATGGGCCCCGGCGTGGAGCTCAGGCTCACGAACGTCGCGATCATGGCCGGCCACGACATCTACGTGCCGGCCGGCGTCAAGGTCATCGACAACACCGTCAACTTCCTCGCCGGCAACGACGTTGCCCGCAATGCCAGCGGCGACGGCTCCAACGGCACCCTCATCCTCGACGGCTTCAACCTCATGGCCGGCCACGACGTCAAGCTCGACCCGAACTGGACACCCGAGGACCGCTGAGCGCTCGCGTGAACCGACCTGACCCGAACCTGAAACCGACCCGAGAGGACCTGCAGTGAACATCGGCATTCTGACCTCCGGCGGCGACTGTCCCGGACTCAACGCTGTCATCCGAGGCGCGGTGCGCAAGGGCATCCGCCAGTACGGCTACAGCTTCTCCGCGATCCGCGACGGCTGGCGCGGGCTGCTCGAAGACGACATCCATCCGCTGCATATGGTCGATGTCCGCGGCATCGGCGCGCGCGGCGGCACCATTCTCGGGACCTCGCGCACGCACCCGTACTCAGGCGGCGGGCCGGAGAAGATGAACGAGGTGATGGCCGCGCGCGGCATCGACGCCGTCATCGCGATCGGCGGCGAGGGCACGCTGGCCGGCGCCTCGCGACTGGCTGATGACGAGGGGCTGCCGGTCATCGGCGTGCCGAAGACGATCGACAACGATCTGGACAACACCGATTACACCTTCGGCTTCGACACCGCCCAGGAGATCGCCACCGAGGCGATCGACCGTCTGCGCACGACAGCCGAAAGCCATCACCGCTGCATGGTGCTCGAGGTCATGGGGCGCAACGTCGGCTGGATCGCGCTGCAGTCCGGCATGGCCGGTGGTGCGCATGCCATCCTCATCCCGGAGTTCCCGGTCGGCTACGAGCAGATCTGCGATTGGGTGCGCTCAGCGTGGGATCGCGGCCGCGCCCCGCTCGTCGTCGTGGCGGAGGGCTTCGTGCCCGAGGGGCGTGACGACCAGGTCTCAGATGCCGGTCTCGACAAGCACGGGCGGGTGCGTCTGGGCGGCATCGGCAACCACCTCGCCCCGATCATCGAAGAGCGCACCGGCTTGGAGACCCGGGCGGTGACGCTCGGCCACCTGCAGCGCGGCGGCTCCCCGACGGCCTATGACCGGGTGCTCGCCACCCGGCTCGGAATGGCGGCAGTCGATCTGTGTCACGACGCCGACTGGGGTCAGATGGCCAGTCTGACCGGCACCGACATCATCCGGGTGCCGATGGCCGAGGCAGTCGACCGGCTCAAGTTCGTCCCGCAGCACAGGTGGGATGAAGTCCAGGCGCTGCTCGGCTGAACTCGTCAGCCAGCAGGGTGGGCGCCAGTCGCGCCGCCACCTGATCCTGCAGCTGGCCGGCTGCCGCGGGGTCTGCTGCCAGTGCCAGCAGCTCGTGCGCATCGAAGGCCACGACCTCGTAGCCGAGTGCGCGGATCGACTCATAGGCCGATTCGAGCACCTGCATATTCTCCCCTGGCCGCCAGACGTCGACGACGACACGCGGGCGGGGAAAGAGGAACGACACTGCCGCTCCCTCGGCCGGCTCTTCGGCCCCCGGCAGCACAACGTGCTGGCGGAAACCGGTGATCCCCAGACCCCGCAGCACGGCGAGCAGCACCGATTCAGCCGGTATCACCGCCTCGCCGGTGGCGGTGCGGAGCACCATCCGGACCTGGGCGAAGCGGTTGCGCCGCTGCTGCGTCTCAGCCACGGTGTGCAGCTCTCGCCGGGTGTGCTCCCGGTCGTGCGCACCGCGCAGCAGATGGTCAGCGGCCAGCACCCCCGCGATGATCCCGACGTCGCGGGCCACGTCGATGACCGTGCGGACCGGGCTGGTGATCTGCAGGTCGCCGATCGTCAGGCGGTCGGCAGGCAGCACCGGGTTGCGCCAGCGCCGCAGGAGCGCCGACTCCACCCCCTTGCGCGGGTGCGAGACATGCATCGGCGCCTCGTCGGCCGAACCGATGACAGGCATGCCGTGCAGACGTGCGGCGGTCTCATGCGAGATGACGTCAGAGGGCGCCAGGGGCGGGAGGGGCTCGGGCAGCACTGCTGCTGCAGTGTGCGTGATCGCTGTCGGCTCCCAACGGCGGAGCGGTGTTGTCGTGTCCATGCTGCCACCCTGCTGCCCACGGCCCACGATGGCCAGAGGCTGCCGCGGTCTGTGGAAAAGCCGCAATCTGCCCACAGGTATGTCCACAGATGTGCAGGAGGTTACTCACGCTCCGTTACGCGACCGTCGCACTCCCCGCCCTCCCCCGTCACACAAGGCATGCAGACGGGTTACCGAAACGTAGGCCGCGGGAACGAGCAGTGGCGATTCCCACCTCGGGAACGGGGCCGAAAACCGCGTGAGACCGGGCATGATGCGCACTGTCCACAGAGATGTGCACAGTTGCTGCCAGCTGTGGGAAACCGGGGGTGAATGCCAACGGGGCGGGGGGGGGGGGGGGGGTGGCCCCCCCCCCGCCGACGT